>NZ_OZ245358.1:0-600000 GCF_965226395.1 Bacterioplanoides sp.
GCTTTGCAAGTTGCACGGACTTTTTGAGGAAAGGAAATCCTGCATCACTGGGCTTTTTCTCATTGCCTCTCGAACATTACTCCCCAAATTGCTGTAAGTTGCATCAGTGTCGCATCTGTTTTCTTCAAATAGAATGTAAGGCAACACAAATTAAAATGCTCATGGGATTGAGCCTATTATGATGACATGAAGTGGATAATCCATTATGAGTTTTCTATGATCTCTGGCTTACTCGGGAAAAATCCAGTGTCTTCTGATTTCAGAAGTTATGAGAGGAATCCTGTTGTGAATCTCATAAATTTCCTTAAATATATATATTTTTATGATTAAACAGACGGATTGTGTCTGCGTCCTATTAGGAATGAAGGGTTTCCCTTTTGGTAAAAATATGCAGCGATTTGGCAATAATAATCGGTGTTATCTGGCGCGCTTTCCGCTTGGAGAGGCAGTGTTATTGTTGCAAGTACAAGGAAGGATTACGTTCTTGCAAACGTTGGCCGTTTAGCACTTATATTTGAACAGACTTACCTGATTAGAGTGTAATGTGAAGTGCTCCTGGAAGTGCTAGTGACTTTAACATCTTCAGTTCCCACGGCCTGCTCCCGTCTGACCTTGTAGCTCAGTCGGTAGAGCAGCGGTGATCTAACCCAATCTCTTTCCTTGTGTGGGCCCATTTCCATTAGTAGGGCTAACGCTCACATGATTCATATGGGGTAAAAAACTAGCACTTCACATTACACTCTAATCAGTTAAGTGTTGTTGGTTTTCCGTTAATTGATATGGCATTTGCACAATCTCCAGTAATTCTTTAAATTGCCAATAATAAGTTTTTTTTTTTTGTTAAATTCCGTTCAACTATTGTCCTCTTGCATATTTCTATGTAAACTACGATTTTGCTCACTGTGAGCATCTTTCCTTTGTTCCTAAAAGAAGGCTGTGCGGACCTGTATCGCACTGGTACAGCTGACTGATATTCGCTCGTCAATAACCAGATTTGACCCATCACTTTCAGGTAATATTCGGGGAGTGCTGTCTTTACGTTTTCTGTGGAATTTTCAAAGAAATTCTGTTTTCCTTCTGCGACTAAAAACAGCTTTACACGGTGGCCAGTCTAAAGTTTACTACATTAAATTGGAGAAGCTGAATTCGTCAAGTTGTTGTGTTTCTAGTCTCTTCTCTAGTTAAACTTTAGGTATCTCAGCCCTCAATCGCGTAGTGAAGTTTGCCGTCTCGGTTTTGAAAAAACGTAGAGGGTGAGAACTGAATCTGAATATTGGCGTCGCCTTTTCCAGTTGCATGGTCCCCTTTTGTTCCGGGGTTCCTTTATACAGCTTCAAGAAAGTTGTCATTGTCTCTTTCCCTCATTTTGCGCATTTAATAAGCTTACTCAGAAAGGAGGGAATTACGGTGGCGTGTGGTCAAACGTTTTGCTGCTGTTGATCATGTGCTTTGTTTTCTCACATTGCTTTTCAGGAATACATTCTTAGCGGTCCCCAACTACTTTCGCGCGGTAAAGATTGCGCTACAACATTTATCAACATTAACAAAACGTAAGTTTCACTAAAAATTATACCAGAAATTATGGGCGCAGGATATTTAGGAGATACCTGAATAAAGTTATTTTAATTTTTGTTAAAAAGGAAAAAAATGCGCTCCTGCTTTATGACAATCAAACGAAGCTAGTACTGTAAAACTCCAAAATACAAACACTGATCGTGCTTTATCACTCGGCAGTCATTTTGGAATAAAGGCTTTGTCTTTTCTTTGTCTGTACTCTTATCGACAACGATATTCGTCATCACAGGGCAACATTGTGACCACTCTTGTGCTGGATGATTAAAGAACCCACACACTGTAAGAAGAGTAGGGGAAATAGTCCCCGGTGTGGTGGTCACTAACTCATTCTGTTGTAGAGGCACCTGTGTAAACTACTTGTTATTCAACTAAGATAATTTGTAAACTTGGGCAATAAAGGCAGTCTGGCAAAGTCCCCCACAAAGTGTTGTTCATTGACACCTGAAGCCCCTAGGGGAGTGGTCAACTACATATTCATTATTCAATTTCTGGGGCACCTACTGTAAGCATGAAAGTTAAATAAAGTGATTATATTATTATTATTAACTAGGAGTTTCAGTGTGAAAGTGAGTGCTGGCGTGGAAACTGGGAGGCAGTGACTGGTATTTTTTTTTAAAACAGCTGCAAATTTTTGAAGCAAGAGGGTACCGGAAATGTGCCTGAAACTATTAAAAGAACGAATAAAGGTGTGCATATCGGCAGGCGTTACTATTTTATAAGCAAAGGGATAATTTCAAAACAACGACATGTCAGTTCATTTTTTGAATTTAAACTTCTGTTCTTCTGAAATTTCTGGCCCCTTTTCAGCGAAATAGTTACCTTTTGAGAAACGCTGAGCGTAGTTGAGCAAACGACAATTTAAGTTTATTGGCGTGCTTGAGAGTCTCTTATTTGTCTTTGACATAGCAGAGCGCGCGATTGCGTGACACGCCTCGTTTTTACCACTGATTTGCATTAAAACTAATAATTTCACCCGTCGTGCGTGGCTAAAGAAGGACGACTGCTCGTGGTCTATCTCGAGAAGTGATTTTCTTTTCGCTCAACGGTTGAAGACGTTGAAGAACAATTTGACTCGGCGGTCAAATGTAAGAGGTTCAAACTGAACATGATGGTACGGTTGAATGATGATCAATGACGACCCACTGGAAAAGTACGTGACTCGAAGGCTGTGCTTCCGATCTTACATTCCACAAATATGTGGGAAGAACAAAAAGGTGGCATACGGGGCGATAGCCGAGTGTGTCACTGATGTTCTTACCACATTTTGACGTCTTCTGTGATCTTTTACTGAACAGACGCACGGCAACATGGAATCTATTTGTTTTATATAACTAGGAGTTTCAGTGAGAAAGTGAGTGCTGGTGGACCCTGGCGTGAAAACTGGGAGCAGTAACTGGTATTTTTTTTTAAAACAGCTGCAAATTTTTAAAGAAAGAGGATACCGGAAATGTGCGTGAATATTTAAAAAGCAAAAAAAGGTGTGCATATCTTTAGTATGTGTCGCAGGCGTTACTATTTTATAAGCAAATGGATAATTTCAAAATAATGGCATGTCACTTCATTCTTTGAATTTAAACTTCTGTTCTCAAATTTCTGGCTCCTTTTCAGCAAAAGAGTGAAAACCCCGTAAGAACGTTTGCGTGGGAGGCCAAGCGTAGTTGAACAAATGTCAATTTAAATTTATTGTCGTGCTTGAGAATAGACTGGGAACAGTCTCTTATTTTTCAATGACACAGTTGAGCGCGCGATTGCGTGACACGCCCCGTTTTCACCACTAATTTGCATAAAATAATAATTTCACTCGTCGTGCGCGACTCTGAGGAAATAAGGACGACTGCTCGTGGTCTAGCTCGGGAACTGATTTTCTCTTCACTCAAAGGTTGAAGAAGTTGAAGAACAATTTGACTCGGTGGTCAAAGACTGAACATATACGGTTGAATGATGATCAATGACGACCCACTGGAAAAGTACTCGAGTAGAAGGCTGTGACTGTAAAAGGATTCCCTTCCATCACCTGTACGTGACGTTATTTCGGGTATCAATACCCCGGATAATAGACATAACCCACCACAATCGACTGCGCATGCTTCCGATCTTACATTCAAATTTTGGTTTTTTTGGCTAATGTCAAGAATAGTATGCTGCCTCGCTAAATCTCGCCAGCAATAAAGAATCAAACTTTATTCGCATAAAAAGCTGATGGTGACGTCAATCGTGCGTCTGTCCTCTAATAGATCATAGGCAAGAACCAATCAAAATGCGAGAATAATACATAATCATTCCTAGCTACTGCTAAGGATTACATCACGTAAAAGGCGACTCGAATAGCCTTAATTTAAACCGATAAAAATTCTGAAACTACATACAAGGTATGAAGGGGTAGTTTCTAAAGAAACTGTGGTGCTGCGTCGGTGGGGAAGTAGTATGCATTCACGGTATAAGGCCTGAATGCGCTCTTTGGTTTCTTTTTGCAGCATAGTCTTAAGTCAGCCGGATTATTGAATGGCTTGCCAGCCTTTATTACGTTTCAGCGGCAGGCTCCAGCCATCCACATCGACAATAATGCCGTCGGGGGTAATTTCTTTGATAAACAGATTGCCATTCACATAGTCACCTTCTGACCATTCGTGACCGTTCATACTGACACTGCGTTTGTCTGGCATTGAGCTGTAAATATGGCCAGTAATAATTAAGTCCGGCACCGTTCTTAATACCGATAACGGTGGCAAGGTACGTTGCGAACGAGTCACGTTTGGGCTTGAGGCTGGAGTTACCTGGGCTGGGGCTGCCTGAACAGCGGAAACTGGTTCCCCCTCTGCTTTAACCTCAGTGTTAGTAACGGTCTTAACCGGCTCTGTCTTAATGGATGTGGTCTTAACAGGTACGGCTTTAGCCAACACTGGTTCAACCTGAGATGACAAATCCGTGGTGGCAACGACAGCTTCCTTCTGTTGCTCTGATTGAATAGGTTCTAATTGCACTAACTTTGATTGCACTGACTTTAATGACACCGGCTCTGCCACCGGAGTCTGCAACGCCACCTCGTCATCCTGAAAAACCCAAACACCGGCCGCCACCAGCAAAGCCATCAACGCACCCAGAATCAACCCGGGTAACAAAGTCGAAGACGGTGTTGATGTTGACGTAGTCTGCTGCCATTCAGGATTAATCAGGCCGTTGGTTGCGCCGGATTGAGGATTCAGCTGCTGGCGCTCTTGTTCGGATTTCTTCAGGGCATCGAGAATATACGACATATTATCTCCCCTCCCCGGCACTGCCTGGCAATTTGTCTTTTTGCAGCTTGTCTTGTTGCTGCTCTTCTTGTTGCTGTAAGGCGATCAACGTTCGCGGCCCCAATATTTTATCGGCCTTTAAGCCCTGCTGTTGCTGAAAATCGAATACTTGCTGCGCCAGAATCGGATCGTAAACATTGCTCCTGGGAATAGCGCTGGAGCCTGAAGGCGCAATTACCTGCCAATCGGCTCCCCAGGCCGAACCCAATTGTTCACGCACCCAGAAAATAACATCCGATTGCTCGCCCGGGCGAATAATACCCTCGTAACCCTGCGGCACCTGCCATAACACCAGCGCCTCATTCAGATACTTACCCTGACGGACAGAAAACTGCTCGATCAGCTGCCATTGGGGTGCAGCATCCGAACCATACACCTGTTGTTTAATCACCACCGGCAAACCAAGGCGTTGCAGACTGCTGAGAGACCAATCGACCCATAAACACTGAGGCTCATCAACACTGAGCTGCTCACAACGGGGTACGGGTTGAGACCAATGTTGCGTCAACAAGGCCAGCGGCGTATCCGGTGTTGCGGCAGCAGGCTGAAATAAATCGACCACGGTATCCAGAGACAGTTTCTGGTTGGACGGTGTATTAACCGCTAACAGGGTGCCTGCTCCCAGAATAACGCCCAGTAGCACGGCCAGAAATACAGTAAAAAACCCCTGACGCTGAGTGCCACTGGCTGCCCTAATCTGGCTATGGTTGTGGTTTTGATTAAGCCCAGCTGACACCTGAGAAGCGCCTGAGCCAGGCAGCACTTCCTGCTCCGCGCCTTTAGCCAGCCCCAGATCTACCTGATCGCGCCCCTGAGCATAAGCTCCCAGCAATGCCCGGTCGCATAAGGTATTCAGAATTCGGGGCACGCCCTGACTGACCTTCCACAAGTAGGCAATGGCTTTGTCATGAAATAAGTCTTGTTCAGAACCGGCCTGTCGCACCCGATAACGGGCATAATCACGCGCTTCCGCAAGCGTCAGGTGTTTTAGATGAAAACGAGCGGTAATACGTTGATTCAACTGGCGCAGATCGTGTCGGCTCAATAGTTCATTCAGTTCCGGCTGCCCTACCAGAATCAATGACAGCAGCTTTTCTTTGCTGGTCTCAAGATTGGTAAGAAGCCGGATCTGCTCCAGTAACGGAGCTGGCATCACCTGCGCTTCGTCGATCACACAAATAACTTTGTCACCCTGACTGTACAACTCCAGCAGACGATGATTGAGAATCTGATACAAGGATTTTAACGAAGCATCCGCCGGGTAACTCAGTCCCAGCTCATCACAAATGGATTGCAACAGCTCAACCGGCGATAACTGCGGGTTAAAAATATAAGCAATATGAACACTGTCTGGCGCGGCATTAATAAAGGTCCGGCACAGGGTTGTTTTACCGGTGCCAACTTCTCCGGTCAGGCACATCAAACCACTCATGCCGGTAAAGGCATAGTGCAGATGCGCCAGTGCTTCCTGATGCCCCTGAGTGGGAAACAAAAAGTCAGGATCGGGGGCGATACTGAAAGGAAAGCGGGTCAGGCCAAAGTGTTCGAGATACATGCCGGTACAGGGAGGTCACAGCCAATAATTAATATCGGCGAATCATAGCGGATTTTACCCGGTAATTCAGTTCCCGGATTTACCATGGAAAGCGCAGCGTAAGTGATGCACGTAAATCCCGGATACGGGCGGCTTCGGTTTCATCCGCCGATAATTCCAGACTATGCCACAGGCTTTGCCAGCCAATACCCACTTGCTTGTCAGAGTAACCAACAATTGAGAAACGCTGGCTGCCCAGCTGCCAGAATTTTTCGACACCGAAGCGACGATAGCGACCATGATGAAAATAGGACACCTGAGTATCCCAGGGCTGATAATAAACGGCCGAGTCCAGCGTGACCGGAATCGAGGTAGAAAATGATTCAACCCCGGAGCGCCCACTACTCACACCAATGGCATCACACACCGGGTTGTCGGGGTTACTGAATTCGATACAGCCTTCGGTAAACAAGGCCTGATCAAACTTTTGTTGATTCCAGAGATCCAGCAACAGGACATCCACCGACCACTGCGGATTAAATTGATAGGCAATCCGGGTATTCAGAGAGATACCCTGGCCCTTGTCCTGATCACCATCAAATTCAAGAATTTTGTCTTCGTCAAAGTGATAATCAAGAATTGCGGACGCTTTCAGGTCGTCTTCATTAGTACCACTCTCGGTAAAACCCTTCAGCGTACCAAACTGATAATGCCCAACCCGGTACAGAGCCAGCTCAGGCTCGATAACCAGATTCTCCAGCGGGGTAAATACTTTTGCCAATGAAAAGCCGTAAGATTCAAATGACCAGGCTTCCAGGTCAACGCCACCGGCACCCACATCGGTACCACGCTCCAACGCGTTAAATGTACGGGAAGTCTGTTCAGAAAATTCGAGATAATAATACCAGCGCTGTTCACGCTTCAGCGTCCAGCCCTGATACTCAACGCCAAAGAAAATACGGCCATCACCATAGGCGTATTCACCCGGCTGAAACGGGCCATCCCAGCCAGAAATCATATCGGAAATGGGAACCGGCTCAGCGCTGGCTTCAATCGAAAAGCCACTGAATACCGAGTTATTGTGGTGTGCATCCAGGTTTCGGAGTTCACTTGTCTCAAGCCCGAAAACAGGTGCTGACATCAGATTAAGTGTCAGCACCAACAGGCAGATATGTTTCAACATAATAAAGATCTGAAAATTTACTTATTGCCCCAGAATCACAAAGTCACCGTTAAAAAAGCGGGCAACAAATACGTCATCGCGCTCTTCCCGGACAATGGCCATCAATGAGCCCTTGTAGCCAATATAGGCAACGGTATCGCAGTCGTTCACATTCTGATCACGATTAGCCACAGCACAGGCGGTTTCGCCGGTATTTTCTTCGGTTAACTCATATTCTGCAATACTGGTGGCAAACACACCGATACTTTCAGGCTCTCCTCCGGCAATAGAAACACCGCCCCGGAATACCAGAAAGCTGCCAATTTCCTGTGGCGCGCCATTGCCAACCAGGCCTGTCTGGTAAGCGATATAAAAGCTCTGGGCGTCTTCACCGGTTGGCACAATATCCACCAGATACTGATAGTCATAACCAAAGCTCAGGGCAACATCGTACGCATCTTCAGCCAGCACTTTCAGGTTGGCATCAATAATCAGCGGGCCAATTTTTTCCTGCTCCTGCCCACTATTGCGGTTGTGTAAATCAGCGGCCAGACGCACGGTTAACAGGTCCACCCCCAGGCTGATCGGAGCTACTAAAGTACCATCAAGGGTAACGGCAGTATTGGCCTGAAAGTCCGTTACACTTGCCACTTCCACGTCGTTAACAACGTCATATTGTTTATTCAGCTGCATCTGATAGCTGCCACGTCCGGGCACAATAAACGACAAGTCCGACAGCGTGCTGAGCATGTTCTGCAGCGACGGCTCACCACTGACTTCAATCTGAGCATCACAACCACTGACCTCACGATTGCCGCTATTCAGAGTTAATGCACAACGTTGCAGGTTATATCGTTCATTCTCACCATCAATCAACAGCAGACGATAGCGTTGTAAAATAGCAGGCTCGCCGTTCTCGTCTTTTAATACAATATCGAGGTACTCATTGCTGGTATCAGCCCCTTCTGGTGTTTCTTCACCGGATTGATACTCAAATAAGCCAGCATCCAAACGCACAACCCGTCCTTTAAGCTCAACCCAACGATTTTGTGCCAGTGTCGCGATCACACCGGAAGCGGCGGTTGGGAACGCAATCCGATAGTGGCCACGCCCGGCCAGCGGATAAATATTGCGCGCCAGTTTTTGTGCCAGTTGCTCAACAACAGCGGCAGTAACTCCTGCTGGTGCAGGTTCTTTGCGATCCTGCGGGGCATCACAAGCACCCACAACCGGGTTATTAATATCTGCAACATCGAGCTCACAGCGCTGCATAGCGAACAAGGTAGCATCGCTGTTGTCCGGATATTGGCGATAACGCTGTGCCTGTTGCACATCGCCGCCATTATCGAGTGATAACACGTCAATATAATTGATTACCGAATCACCCATAGTTTCTGTCGCCGCAAAATAACGGAACACGGCATCTTCCTGCTGGGTGACATCAAAACCCGGACGGAAAGTCAGATAATCACTCACCGATGGCCATTTATTTTCCGGATAATAAAGACTCCAGGATGAGGATGTCAGGGTTACCACCCCTTCAGCAGAATCACGCAGTACATCCTCCGGATCAGCCGGGCTATTCAGCTCAGGGCCATCAGTTAACAGACGGTAACGCAGTGATTTGGCGTTATAACGGAATTCACTATCCGGTTGCAGAGGATCAGAAATACCCACCAGCTCGGCTTCAAACAACTGAGTCAGATCGTAGTTTGTTTCACCACCCGCCTTGGTACTTTTCACCTCAGGCCAGATTAATTGATAGGTCAGTGGTTCTGCGGCCGTAAAAGGCGGCAAGGTCGCAAAGTCTTCTTCATATTCGACTTCAATAAAAGGTTTAGTCTGACGGTTATTGCTGTCGTTACCAACATTAAACTCAAAGCGGGTATCACCTTCCTGAAGCACCCCTTCAATATACAGGCGAAACAGGAAGAACTGCCCGTCTTCCGGTTGTCGTGGCGTATTGTCATCGCCTACCAGACTAAGGTAGAGCTTTTCATTACCCGAAAGAATGGCCAGCTTATCCGAGACACCGGCTTCATCTTCAATCCCCTCATTGTCGGGCAACTGAATGCGCTCAACCTGAACACGCCCTGCCAGTGCCAGCGGGTTATTAGCATCCGGCGCGCCATTCAATACCGAAGCGTAATAGCTAATACCATCACGCAGAGTGGCAAAGCTTTTCATCAGATCCGGAGACGTGGTTCTCAACGCAACATTCACATCATTGATATAACGATTGACGTGTCCGACATACTCACGATCAACAAACGAAGGTTTATCAGCATCCTGCCCGGTAAAGTTCAGGAAGCGATCATTCAGATCCTGAATAAAGAATTTTGCTTCGCTGATGCGGTTAAATTCATTCTGAGCCGATTCGGATAATTCGATTTGTGGCGCAGGCAGATATTCGCCTTCGCGGTTTTCCAGTACTGCCACCCGGTTCGCCAGTGTCGCCACTACCCGATCCGCAATCGCCGGCACCTGACGACCCTGATTGCGCAAGAATTCAATATTCTCGCTCAGCATTGCCTGTGCCGCACTGAAAACATCGTATAAAGCGACACCACTCTGACCGTCAGCACGCTTCATCAGCCAGGACGCCTGACGCAGATTCACCTCTTCAATAATGCCATTTAAAAACTGGTTATAACTCTGTTGTGCTGGCTTCAGTCGCTGGATCGACGATAACAACGCCCCCAGATAAATTCCCTGCTCTTGCAGCGCCAGATTCAGCGAAGTGGTTTCAGCAACCTGAGACGGTGCAATCGGCTGCACCGAAATAATATCCGGCACGGTGAAGATGGCTGAAATCTGCTTATTAGCCAGATCAATACGATAACGGTTGTAGACACCTTCCTGAGGGGTATCCGGATTATTAATGCCATCATCCGTGGTATCGATATACGCCGTAAACGCATACGCATTGGCAACATGAGTCAGCCAGTTAATATTAATCGCCATATTGGCGGCAATATCCGTGACCAGGGCCCGGTATTCAAAATCGTCACCCAGCGACACACTGCCCTGATACGCAACCCCATCACAGCCGGCAACCGATTCACAACGCAATACCGTGGTGCCTTCAACCGGAGAAGCAATTAAAGCCGTTGGATAACCTATCCGTTCATTGGCAATAACGGCCTGATAAGCGCCAAGCGGTGTCGAGGTGGTTTTAACCCCAGCGAACGACACTTCATTATCCTGACCCACTTCCACTTCAGGCTGACCCTGATTAGTAATGGGCACGGCCTGAATACTGGCTTTGGTGATATTGGCAGCGCCAACATAACCACTTACCCGTTCAACCGACTGGTTGCCTGAAGAGGAGCGACTACTGGAGGAATTACCGCTACACCCGGACAGGGTAGCAAGAAACAGACTGCTGACAGCCAACAACGAAACGCGGCTCAGTGCGCCTTGGTGAGATCGGAACATAATTATTATTCTGTATTTTTTATTGCCCTCACTTTACACCGTCATCCTGATAAAAAACATAAAAAAACCCGGCAGGTGCCGGGTTTTTTCGTAGCTTTACATATTAGTTAGCTGCTTTGAATTTCAGACGGTAAGCGTGCAACAGTGGCTCAGTGTAACCACTTGGCTGCTCTTTACCTTTGAAGATCAGGTCAGAAGCTGCCTTAAACGCAATGCCATCAAAGTTTGGCGCCATGGCGATGTAAGCAGGATCGTTCGCGTTCTGACCATCTACAACGGCCGCCATACGCTTCAGGCTGTCTTCAACCTGTTCCTGAGTACAGATACCGTGCTCCAACCAGTTAGCGACGTGCTGAGAAGAGATACGCAGAGTTGCACGGTCTTCCATCAGGCCAACGTTGTTGATGTCTGGCACTTTAGAACAGCCAACACCCTGGTCAACCCAGCGAACAACGTAACCCAGGATACCCTGACAGTTGTTGTCGATTTCGTTCTGGATGAACTCTGGCGTCAGCGCATCAGCTTCTTCCTGGCTCATCAGAGGCACAGTCAGGATATCGTCAACGTTAGCGTGTTCACGCTGCTTCAGCTCTTCCTGTACCGCGAATACGTCTACTTTGTGGTAATGCATAGCGTGCAGAGTGGCTGCAGTTGGCGATGGAACCCAAGCGGTGTTAGCACCGGCTTTAGGATGGCCAATCTTCTGCTCCATCATCATGCCCATCTCATCCGGGATCGGCCACATGCCTTTACCGATTTGCGCGCGACCAGACAGAGACGTTTCCAGACCTGTGTCTACGTTCCAGTCTTCGTAAGCGTTGATCCAGGTTTGTTGCTTCATCACAGTTTTCGCAACAAATGGGCCTGCCAGCATAGAAGTGTGCAGCTCGTCACCGGTACGGTCTAAGAAGCCAGTGTTGATAAATACAACACGGTCTTTGGCAGCACGGATACACTCTTTCAGGTTAACAGTAGTACGACGCTCTTCGTCCATGATACCCATCTTCATAGTGAAGCGTGGCAGACCCAGTGCATCTTCAACACGACCGAACAGTTCGTTCGCGAACGCAACTTCTTCAGGACCGTGCATCTTAGGCTTAACGATGTTTACCGAACCCGTGGTTGAGTTCTGGAACGGTGCATTACCTTTCAGGTCGTGGATCGCGATCAGAGTGGTCATCATGCCATCCATAATGCCTTCCGGTACTTCAGAACCGTCAGCCAGCAGGATTGCCGGGTTAGTCATCAGGTGACCTACGTTACGTACGAACAGCATAGAACGACCTTTCACAGAGAAAGTTTCGCCGTCTAAACCGGTGTACTCACGGTCAGCGTTCATGGTACGGGTGAAGGTGTTACCGCCTTTAGACACTTCTTCAGCCAGGTCACCTTTCATCAGACCTAACCAGTTGCCATAAGCAATCACTTTATCGGCGCCATCAACACAGGCAACCGAGTCTTCACAGTCCATAATGGTGGTCAGAGCCGATTCCATCAGGATGTCTTTCACGCTGGCAGCATCGGATGCACCAATGTTGCTGCTGGCATCGATTTGAATTTCAAAACGCAGACCGTTGTTTTTCAGCAGGATACCGGTCGGTGCGCTCGCATCACCGGTGAAACCTTGCAGTTTCTCTTCGTCTTTCAGACCAGTCACAGAACCGTCTTTCAGCGTCACAACCAGCTTGCCGCCTTCGATCGCGTAGTTAGTGCTGTCTACGTGGCTGCCAGCGGCCAGAGGCGCGGCTTCGTTCAGGAAATCACGGCCATAAGCAATCACTTTATCGCCACGAACCTGGTTGTAACCCGGGCCTTTGGTTGCGCCATCTTCTTCAGAAATCGCTTTGGTGCCGTACAGAGCATCGTACAGAGAGCCCCAACGCGCGTTAGAAGCGTTCAGAGCAAAACGAGCATTCATGATAGGCACAACCAGCTGAGGGCCAGCCATTTGAGCGATTTCTGGCTCAACGTTAACCGTGGTTGCTGCGAAGTCTTCACCTTCTGGCAGCAGGTAACCAATTTCCTGCAGGAATGCTTTGTATTCCGGGAAGTTTAAAGCCTGACCGCGACGTTCGCTGTGGTACGCATCGATTTTAGCCTGCAGATCGTCACGCTTAGCCAGCAGCGCTTTGTTCTTAGGAGCCAGTTCGTTTGCGATGGTGTCAAAATCTGCCCAGAACTTGTCAGCGTCAACGCCGGTGCCTGGAATCGCTTTGTCGTTGATGAAGTCGTACAGTTCCTGAGCGACCTGGATGCCACCCTTCTGAACGTATGCAGTCATGATTAAGCCTCAAATTGATAATGGATACTGACAAGCAGCATCCGTTTCCATAAAGCCCGCTAAGCAGGCTCAATATAAAGTGGCCGAAGTATACCTTTCGACACCGTTATCGGCTATAAGCCAGATTAATGTCGGGGATAAGGCGCATAAATATGAGCAATATTCATCCCGTTTTAAAAGGCATGACACCAAACCTCCACTACCCGGCACAAGCCTGACATTTTCATACTTTTCTCTTTGCATATATTATCTATACAATACTTATACACAAAAGATACATCATGTATGAATTCTGAGAGGTCATGTATGAGTAACAAGAAACAAGCACCCGCAGAGCAACGCCAACAAGAGCTGGAGGAAGACATCAAACGTTTTCTTAAACATGGCGGGAAAATAGAAAAAATTAAGTCTGGCTTAACCGGAGAAAAACACACCTGGCTGACCGGCAAGGTAACCGATCGACCCAGCACGGTCGTCAAGCTGCCCAATCATATTGCACCGGGCCTGACGATTTAACAGGGATTAATATAAAAGAAGCCCCTTATTCAGAACAAATAAGAGGCTTCTAATTAGCAATCTATTGGAGAGATGCAGATTTATGCATTTCTAAAGCAAGGGAGAATCAACCACCAACCGTGATAAATTCTCCGTTCACAAAGCGTGCTACCCAAACACCATTTTCCTGGCGAATCTGGCCGTACACCACGCCACGGAAATTGATCGGAATGATTGCGTCTTCCAGCGTTGAGACATCATTAAACTCGGCTTCATTACGTAATACACAGCGATCAAAATTACCTTCCCGGTCGCTGACAAACTTATACGGCAACGGCATGGCACTGCTGAGCTGGCGTACCGAAGCAACCAATGTGCTATCAACCGTCTCTTCGGTGCCATCATCCAATGTCAGAGAAACACCATCCTTGAAGATGGTAACACTGCCTGAGTCAGCGATATCACCGCGGGTATCGTAGCTGATCAACACCCGATCCAGACCATCACCAGTGCCCAGGTTTAAGCCACTACTGCTATCAATGGCACTGTAATCATGCGACAAGGCCGCATTAACCTGATATTCGTCCGGTGTTGATAACAACAGGGAAGCATCCAGCAAAGTGCGCGGATCACTGGTGTTGTCATCGTTATCATCCAGCGAAATTTCAGTAGTAAAACGCAATGAGTTAAGTCCCAGTACAACCGGTGCATATAAGGTACCACTCATGCTATTGCTGCCGCTGACTTCATCCAGAATCAGACACTGCTGATTATCCGGATTCTGAACCGCTGGCCATTCAACAAAGTAAGTACCACGATTATCAATATTCACACGGGACAACTCACCCACTTCCCACAAGTCATTCAGAGATTGCTGAATATCACGTTCGCCTAACAAACGCCGACGGCCATCACAACGGTCAACCAGCCATTCACCCTGCTGATTTTTTTCCAGCGTACAGCGCTCAAAGTCGTGGGTGATAACAAAGTCATCACGGTCGCCATCTTCATCCAGATCAGTATCATCTTCAACCGAACGGGTTGGCAGGAAGCGATATCGCACGGACTCACCCAGAGGCACAATAAAGTCGAAATAGTCTGCTATCTGCACCTGCAGCTGTTCCTGGCCAAAGCGGTACATCACCAGATCATTTTCAACACTGCCATCCGGGTGTGCCGGATTAGTGCGCTCTGATAAGAAGCCATTAAAGGAAGCAAACTTCAGTTCCGGATAAAAGGTATCGGCATTTAACGAACGAGCAGACACACTCAGCGTGGTAATGTCATCATCATTCGCATCGTCATCACCAATCTGATCGGAAATACGACCACGCAAGGTAATGGTTTCAATATTAAAACGACGTTCATTACCACTGTCGTCAGCATCCAGGTCCGGGTTTAACACGCCCCGATAAAACTGACTGAAGGCACCTTCCAGCTCAAATTCATCGCTCTGCCCTTCGTTTGCAGAGAAGGTAAAGTCTGCCCAACGGATTTCATAAGCGATTTCTTCCATCACTTCTGGATCTTGTATCTCAGACACCGCTTGCGGATAGAAAATACGAATACCGGCCGGAATTAAAATTTCGTCACGCTCATCTTCGTCAGTGTAGGTATGATCAACCACAAACGTCAGTTCGTTATGCTGGTAAGTGCCCTTAATCAGCAGGTCAATCCCCTGTGACTGGGTTGGATTATCGTCTGCATCGGATGGGTTCACATCAGCAACTGCCTGAGACACCACAATCGCGCCATCGTTAATCGTCAGTACATTGTTACTGAAGCTGGCCGATTGCAGCCATTCCCAACCCGCTTCACCTTCATGAGTCGGACAAGCACCATTCGCCAACAAACATTCAATATACAGCTGACGCGTCAGGACAAAGGACTGCACAATAGTATTAAAGTTATCTTGCTGATCCGTACCGATCTGACGTAATTCATCACGATAGGCAACGATACGTTCTTGATAACCTTCTTCAAAAAAGCCGGTGTTACCATTGCCCGGCAGCAACAGCTCCAGGAAGGCTTTAGAGCGTTCAATACCCAGCTCAATATCATTCAGCGTGCTTTGGCCTAACAGATTCGACAAGGCTTCCGGCCGGATGTCAGTTAATTGTTCTGAATTGTTATTCAACTCAGCGACTTCAGCTTCCAGTGAATTAACAACGGAGCTGATAAAAGCGGTGACTTCGGCATTCACACCTTCAATTTTTTTCAGGTTATCGGCAGCCAGCGTGTAGATCTGCGCCAGTGATGTGGTTTGCGAGCTGCCGGACTGTAGCAATTGACCATCATTAGCCACCAGATCCGCCGCAACGGCCTGAGCAAAGGTTCCCGCTGCCGGGTTAGCGGCTACATAGTCCTGAGAAAGCTTCTGCCAGGCCGCCAGAATCGCGCCGTAACGAATTGAATATAACGCTGCGCCGGTGTTCACCGTCGCCCACTCATTAATCTGAGTTAAGTCCGCCGGCTCACGGGTCTGAATATCATCAATATCAAATAACCGACTCACCTGAGAGACCGATTGCACCACCGAATTGGGCGAGTAGAAACCGGTTTCCGTCCAGACATTTTGCTGACCCGGAATACCGAGGTTGCTGTCACCCTGGAAGGTTTCATTGTAGACGAGCTGTATACCCAACTCTGCCGCCAGTTCGGTCAGCGGTGTTAAGCGAACGTGTTCATTATCCTGCAAGCCAAACGCAACCGTGCGCCAGTCCATACCTGTGGTCACCGGGTGCGTAGCGCCAAAAGCCACGTTATTGGCACAGCCTTCAACCCATTGACAGGTGCGTGTTGTACCCGTAACACCGCGGGAATCATCGGCTTCACGCCCAGTTAACTGAAACTGATGAATATCCGTTTCCGGAATTGGAATAGTCGCCAGGCCTTCGTTATTGGCTTCAACAGAGGCAACAATGGGCTGCAATTCAAAATCGGCTGACGGCAAACCCGCATCGGTAATCAGTTGAGAACGCACCAGTCCGAATTGAATATCTTCCTGATTCACCTGAACATTAATATCTAAGGTGGTGATCGTCGAGCCACTATCCGAATCATCACTACAGCCCGCAACCAGTGTTGCCATCAAAATAACGGCAGCAGGCATTAACCCATGTTTTTGCATAACGTCTCTAAACCATCCTATTTGTAATTCCGCCGACAATCAGGTGTCAGCCAAGGGCACAGATACATAAAATGGCCGCTATCATAACAGGGTTTATTTCCGTGTGTTTGCTCTTCGTGCCGTAAGGTTTAGTAAATACCTGAAATTATTCTGTCTGACTGGTCAGAAGCCTTGCTGCAGTGTTAACAGACCAGGGCTTTTTGGCTAGAATGCCTGCCGCTTTCCGGAGGCCTTATGCAATTATTTGTTGATCAGTTAACCAATGTCGATTTCAGCTACCTGGATGCCCAGCGTGGCATGGTGGGTGAAACCTGGTGGGCATCAGCCCTACTGGATGGTGCACTTGATGAGCAAGGCATGATTTGTGATTTTGGCATAGTGAAAAAAGTGCTGCGCAATTGGCTGGATGACGATGTTGATCACCGTTTATTGCTGCCGATCAAAAGCCCGAATCTGCACTACACCCTGGAAGGTGACCGCATTAATATGAGCTGGCAATACGCTGATGGCAAAACCCTGCGCATGAAAGCGCCCAGACAAGCGGTTGCGCTAGTGGATGCAGAAGCAATTAATGCCGAATCCGTTGCAGAGTGGTGCCGCGAACAACTACGCCCCTTCTTTCCGGTCAACGTTGAGCAATTAAATCTGAGCTTTGAAGCTGAAGCCATCGACGGTGCTTTTTACCACTACAGCCACGGCCTGAAAAAGCACGATGGCAACTGCCAGCGTATTGCTCATGGTCACCGTTCACGCATCAAAATTTTCCTCGACAACCATCGCTCAGCCGGGCTGGAACAACAATGGGCACAACAGTGGGCCGATATTTATCTGGGCAGTGAGGAAGATATTGTGTCACAAGCCAACGGCGAGATTCATTATCGCTATATTGCCCAGCAAGGTGAATTCGAGTTATGGATGCCACAAGACCATTGTTACCTGATGAACACTGACACAACGGTCGAGTTTATTGCTAATCATCTGGCTCAGGCGATTAAGCAACAACACCCCGATTCCACTGTAAAAGCACAAGCTTTTGAAGGTGTTAACAAAGGCGCCATTGCCATTATCTAACCGTTAAATTCACAACTCTATCAACTAAAATGATACAATAACGATCGTTTAATATATAACAAGGAAGCATCATGCAGTTTGCTCAAAAACAGTCCGCACTAGTCCTCATCACTATTTCAGCACTGACCGCTTGCGGTGGTGGAGGCGGAGGTGGTGGCAATTCAGACAACAGCAACAGAGTTGTTAACACAACAGCACCTTTAGCAGATACTGGCACACCTAACCAAATGCAGGGAACCTGGAAATCCAGCTGCCTGTTTGATGCCTCGGAAGGCGTTTTCATTAATATTGTGGCCGAATTTACCTCATCCAATGCACGCCTTTCATCCGGTGCCTACGCCAGTCCCTCATGCACAGGCTTTGGATTACAGATTGCCGTGGAAACAGGCTACGAGGTTACCGGCAATAAATTATTAGCCTCAGGCATGACTGCAAATACCATTGAACACACCATTAGTTCTGTTTCAATGATGCCAACCTCTTCAGAAATTGCTAATGCACTGAATGAAGACAGAGCTTGTGGCTTTACGGATTGGCGTGCCAACGTAGCTTATAATATTTCAGCGTGTCAGGAGTTTAATCCATTCCAGCAACCCATACTGCGTGATATCACATTTGTGAATGGCAACCAGTTATTTACAGGTGGTGAGAATGACGGCATTGATGGCTACCCAAGCGAGATTGACAGCGCTCCACTTTTCAAACAATAAATAATCATTTATGCAGCTCTATTAGAAAACTAATCGAGCTGCATGATTCCAAGAAGAAGTATCATTTTTACGCCTGAGTACTTTCAAGCCCCTCTTCTTCCATATTCTGGCGCAGCTTGCGCTGCCCCAGAACAAAAACAATCAACGCCACTGGCAGCAGCCACCACAACCACTCCGCCATCGTGTCGGCGTATTGCTTACCAAACACATAAGCCACACTAAAAATAGCGGCAGCCCACACCCAGATTGATACCACATTGGCAATGGTGAAGGTCCAGCCCGGCACTTTGGCTAATCCACAAGCAATATAACCAAAGGTGCGCAAACCCGGCATACAGCGAATTAGTGCCAGCTGATGCCATGGCGCTTTCTGCAGTGGTGTTACCTGACGCTGAATCATATCGTGCTGAAAGCGCTTCGCCAGCCATGGTGAAAAGTGTGCAGCCCGGCCAAACAGATACAAAGCACTGTCGCCGATAAACATCCCTAAACACGTTGCGGCAAACGCGACTTCGGGTGCAACCTTACCACTGGCAGCAAGCAACGCTGCGCCAATAATGGCCAGATCTTCCAGCATAAAGGTGGAAACAATGATGATCAGGATGATCCAGGCTGGGTGACTGGAGTAAGTTAAAAGTGAATCAAGCATAAAAACAGACATTCAATAAGTAACAACAAGGCCAGTTTATCACCTTTGTACGTCGAAATAATGACAGAGAATTTTGCTGCAACAGCTGAGTTCAGTGTAAAAATCCGTTAGAATCTTGCGCCTTTTCATTCACTGCCTCGTTGAGATTACGTATGTCCACCTCATTGGAACTGTCTGCGTTAACTGCAATTTCTCCTATTGATGGTCGCTACGGCAGCAAAACCGCCGCTCTGCGCCCGATTTTTTCTGAATATGGTCTGATTCGCGCCCGGGTTGAAGTAGAAATCCGCTGGTTGCAGCGTCTTGCTGCGCACGAAGCCATTAGCGAAGTACCGGCTTTTTCTGCTGAAACTCAGGCTCAGCTGGATGCCATCGTCAGCGATTTCAGCGAGGCTGATGCACAACGCATCAAAGATATCGAAGCGACGACCAACCACGACGTAAAAGCGGTTGAATACTTTATTAAAGAAAAGTTTGCAGATAACGAAGAACTGAACAAGGTTAATGAGTTTGTTCATTTCGCTTGCACTTCTGAAGACATCAATAACCTGTCACACGCCATCATGCTGCGCGCCGGTCGTGATGAGGTATTACTGCCAGCGATGCGTGAAATCGCCAACGCTATCCGTGCACTCGCACACGAGCACGCCGAGCTGCCTATGCTCTCGCGTACTCACGGCCAAACAGCCTCTCCTTCAACTCTGGGTAAAGAGATGGCCAATGTCGTGGCTCGTCTGGAACGTCAGATCAAACAGATCGAAGACGTGCAGATGCTGGGTAAAATCAATGGCGCAGTTGGTAACTACAACGCTCATATTTCGGCTTACCCGGATGTTGACTGGCAGGCGAATGCCGAAGAATTTGTTACTTCTTTAGGCATTAGCTGGAACCCGTACACCACTCAAATCGAGCCACACGATTACATCGCTGAGCTGTTTGATGCGATTGCTCGCTTCAACACCATTGTGATCGACTTCGACCGCGATATCTGGGCTTACATCTCTAACGGTTATTTCAAGCAGAAGACCATTGCTGGCGAAGTGGGCTCTTCCACCATGCCGCATAAAGTTAACCCAATCGACTTCGAAAACTCCGAAGGCAACCTGGGTTTGGCCAATGCGGTTCTGGCACATATGGCGCAAAAACTGCCAATCTCTCGCTGGCAGCGTGACCTGACGGACTCTACCGTACTGCGCAACATGGGTGTTGGTGCTGGTTATAGCCTGATTGCTTATGCCGCAACCATGAAAGGCATCAGCAAGCTGGAAGTCAACGAACAGCGTTTAGCTGAAGATTTAAACAACGCTTGGGAAGTACTGGCTGAGCCAATTCAAACCGTGATGCGTCGCTATGGCATCGAACAGCCATATGAGAAGCTGAAAGCCTTTACTCGTGGCAAAGCCATCACTCAGGATGCCATGGGCGACTTTATTGCCAGCCTGGAACTGCCACAAGCAGTGAAAGATGAGCTGAACGCCATGACCCCAGCAGCTTATATTGGTAATGCGGCAGCGCAGGCAAAAGCTGTTTAAACATTTGCTGAAGTGAACGGTAAAAGCCCTGATTCGTCGGGGCTTTTTTTGTTGAACAACACCCCAACTAGCAACTGGCAATTTGTTCTGCCGCAGGATCTGTAGGCCATCCATGGCCTTAGATCCTACCGCAACATCCATGTTGCTGCTCTCGAACAAACAGCCCACTGCTAGTTTTAAATTCCGCAGATATGGCTTTCTTTTTAGCAGCGACAGGATGTCGCGTTCGCCCGGCAGGGACAGGGATGTCCCTTCGGGGCGACGGCTAAAGAAAGCCATATTTGTGGGATTTGAAATCCTGAGAGGCTAACTCTATGCACGTCCTAGGTCATTTATCCATTGAAGAATTCCTGCGCGACTACTGGCAAAAACAGCCCGTTCTGATCCGCAACGCCTGGCCTGACTTTGAACCCTTATTACCCGCCGATGAATTAGCGGGACTCAGCCTGGAACAAGAAATTGAATCCCGCCTGATCATTGAAGATGGCATCCCCGGCGACAAAGACAGTGGCCCCTGGCAACTAAAGCGCGGGCCATTCAGTGAAGAAGACTTCCGCTCTCTTCCTGAAAACAAATGGACACTGCTGATTCAGGGCGTTGACCAGTGGATTCCAGAAGCAGCAGAGCTACTCGAACACTTCCGCTTTATTCCTTCCTGGCGCATCGACGACCTGATGATCAGCTACGCCGTCGACGGCGGCAATGTTGGCCCACATTACGATCAATACGATGTGTTTTTGTTACAGGCCGAAGGCCAGCGCGAGTGGTCCATCGGCCAGATGTGCAATGAGCAAACTCCGTTTCAACAAGGCCCTCAAATCCGTGTTCTGGAGCAGTTTGATGAAACCGAAAGCTGGGTACTGAACCCGGGTGACATGCTGTATCTGCCACCTCAACTGGCACATCACGGCATTGCCCGCGGCGAGTGCATGACCTACTCCATCGGCTTTCGTGCACCCTCGCAACTGGAACTGGCCCAGGCAACATTGGATGAAATTCTGGTCAGTGCCGATGAAGATCAACGTTATCAGGACCCAGACCTACAACCACTGAAATCACCCGGTCTGATCGATTCACAAGCCGCGCAGCGATTACGCAACACCCTGAAAGCCGCCCTGAAAGACGATACCACTTGCCAACGCATTTTGGGCAAGCTCATGACCGAAGCCAAATACCCGGAGCATCAGCCAGAAGCCCAGGAACAGCCCAGCTGGAATCAACTGAGTGAGTTACTGGCACAATCACCAGACATTCATAAGTCAGAATTTGCCCGCTTTGCTTACAGCCAGAACACAAACATCTGTGAGTTTTTCTATCAGGGTCATTCCATTGAACTAGACCAGAATGACTTGCCATTAGTCGTATATCTGAGTGATTATGGACATTATGAGACAGAGAAACTGGTGCAACTTGCCGTGACCAATAACGGCCAATCTCTGCTGCAAACACTCTGGGCTCAACAACTGCTGTACATACAAGAATAAGGAGCAGACTGTTGGAAGTTAAAGTGGTCGACTGGTCGGATCAAAGTTATCGCAACATACTGAGAGATATTCGCCAGAAAGTTTTTGTCGAAGAACAAGGGGTCCCGGCCGACGAAGAATGGGATGATAAAGACTCTCAGGCCACACACTTTATTGCTTTTGACGGCAAGCGCCCAGTCGGTTGCGCCCGTTTGTTTAAAGATGGTTATTTTGGCCGCATGGCTGTACTAGTCGAGCACAGACACAACCACTGGGGCTCGCGCCTGATTCGCGCTCTGGGTGATTACTATCAACGTGAACACCAAGGGCGCCAGCTAAAAGCCTCTGTGCAAGCACAGGCTTATAACTTTTACCTTCACAATGGCTTTACCCCTCAGGTTGAGTTTTTCTGGGATGCCAATATTCCACACCTGACCATGACCAAAGTGGTTAGCCGCGGCGCAACAACGTCCTCTTCCATCTTTGAAATGGGTAAAGATACAGAGCTGTATCAGCTGGACAACGCAGCAGCCATTGAAGGCTTATTTCAGATTGCCTGCCAACAAAAACCGCGTAAATTATTTATTGGCATTACTGAGCTACAGCATCCTATGTGGTCATCACAGGGAACATTAGACTCCATCAAACGCTATCTGCGCAGCTCTAACCGGCGCCAGATTGACTTGCTAATCAGCCATGAATATCCAGGTATCAGCGACCATCCCCTGATTCAGTTAAGCAACCGCATCAGCAGCCGCATCACACTTCGGGTACACCAAGGTCTTAAATTCCATGGCGCTTTATTTGATCCGGATGGCTATTTACTTATCAACGGCCCACACGTTAAGGCCTGCTTTAACAACCGTGTGATTACCATCCGCCACAAACGCGAATTTGCTGATTTATGGCGCACGGCACGACCAACACGCGAAGCCCGGCAATTCAGAATTTAAATAGTGATACTAATAACCCACATATGCATCAACGAGACAACAACGGTCAGAATTAACCGCAGTTTTTTATAGCTGGGTGAATAAGCACCTTGAAAGAGAGGGCTCCTCTCCAGCCACAGCAAGGCAAGAAAAGCGACTAACAACATTACCAAAGACAGAGCGTATGGCATAAAGTACGCCAGCACCCCCCATAGGCAAATGGCAATTGACCATACCTGTGGCGATGACTCCGGCGCGTCGGAACCAGCTTGCACAACTCCCCAACAAGCCCCCGCCATAAAAGCCAGGATAACCAGCGAATAAAGCTGGAAGAGACCACTCGCGTCTGCAATGTCCAAATAAACTGCGAGACCACAGCCAACAAATGGAATTAAACCAGCATACCCCAGTCTCTCAGTCACCGTTGTTAACATCATATACTTGCTCTTATGTTGTACTCTTAGCTTTACTTTTACGATCGCCACGTGCGAACCACACAGCGCCAATAACAAAAAAGGCCATATCAGCTACCTGATATGGCCTTTCTGTTAGCTCTGTTGCTGTAGCAGCAATTGCTCCACCCGTTCAACGTCTTCCGGCGTATCAATACCATGGCCCGGAGGCTCATCAATAATCGACATATGAATTTTTACGCCATACCAAAGCGCACGCAACTGCTCCAGCGCTTCGGTTGTTTCTAACGCACACACATCCATATTCTGATACTGACGCAGAAAAGAAACACGATAGCCGTACATACCAATATGGCGGTAAACCGGCATTTTCGCTGTCATTTCGCTGGTACCGTTTTTATAACCATCGCGATCCCAGGGAATAGAAGCCCGGCTAAAGTACATAGCAAACTGATCTTTATCCAACACAACCTTAACCACATTCGGGTCAAAGGCATCATGATTTCCCGATAATGGTGTACATACCGAGCTCATGCCTGCATCCGGATAATTAATCAAACTTGCAGCGGTTTTTTCAATCAATTCCTGCGGAATCAGTGGCTCATCACCCTGCAGATTAACAATCACCACATCGTCATCCCAGCCTTTGATTTCGGCTACTTCGGCAATGCGTTCGGTACCATTTTCATGATCTGGCGATGTCATCACTACTTCCGCACCAAACGATTCAGCTTCACGCTGAATTCGTTCATTATCGGTAGCAATCACAATATCTTGAATGCCAGTTTCAACAGCACGTTCGTAAACATGCTGAATCATGGTTTTACCTGCCAGCTCAATCAGCGGCTTCCCAGGCAAGCGTGAAGAGGCGTAGCGCGCTGGAATAACAATCTTATAATCCGACATACATTTTCCTTAAATCATTTGGCACCATGGCTATTATTTGGCGCTGTAATAGTCCCGATACCAAACTGCAAACTTCTCAATACCCTCTTTCAGAGGCGTATTAGGAGCAAAATCCACGTCTTCAATTAAGTCATCAACGTTGGCATACGTACGCACAACATCACCGGCCTGCATATCCATATAATTTTTATTGGCTTCAACACCCAACACATCTTCGATAGTCTGGATAAAATCACCCAGCTCAACGGTATTATGATTGCCGATATTATAAATTTTATACGGTGCAGAACTGCGACTGGTATCACCCGACTCCGGCGTCCAGTCAGCGCCAGCGCCGGTTGGAATTTTTTGCGCAATGCGAGTCACGCCTTCAACAATATCATCAATATAAGTGAAGTCTCGCTGCATCTTACCGTGGTTATAAACGTCGATGGTTTCACCACCAAGAATTTTTTTAGTAAAACCAAAATACGCCATATCCGGACGTCCCCACGGGCCATACACAGTAAAGAAACGCAGCCCTGTGGTTGGTAAACCGTACAAATGGGAATAGGTATGTGCCATTAATTCATTGGATTTTTTAGTAGCAGCATACAAAGAAACCGGGTGATCAACCCGATCTGACGTCGAATACGGAATATCGGTATTTAAGCCATACACCGAGCTGGACGAAGCATAAACCAGGTGTCCAACATCATTGTGTCGGCATGCTTCCAGAATATTCACAAACCCAACCAGATTACTGTCGACATAGGCATGTGGATTTTCAATGGAGTAGCGCACTCCCGCCTGAGCGGCTAAATGCACCACCCGATCAAATTTATGCTCGGCAAAAACTGCGTCCACTTCGTCACGATTGGCCAGCTCGACTTTTTTAAACTCAAAGCCATCTAACTCAGCCAACCACTGCAAACGACCTTCTTTCAAAGAAACATCGTAGTAGTCATTTAAGTTATCAATACCAACGACCTGATGTCCCTGCTCAACAAATTGCTTACTGGTAAACGACCCAATAAATCCGGCCGCGCCGGTAACTAATATTTTCACAACCAATAACTCTTATTTACTTCGATTATCCGTTATTCACTTCGAGCATTTTCGAAGTCAGGCAACATGGCTTTGATATACGCTTCATCCAATGGCATACGACTGCCCAGAATAATATCAGCGACTTCACGGCCAACCCCCTTACCACCCATTGCATCGGTAATCAGATCAGCGTGCTCCTGAACCAGCCAGAACGCGTCTTTAGGGGCAATGCTTAAACCAATGCGTTTCATAACCTTAAGGTCAATCACATCATCACCAACATAACAGACCTGTTGTGGCGACAACATCAATTCATCCATCAGTGTTGATAATTGAGCCCACTTATCTTTGCAACCCGGATAAAAGTGGCCAATCCCTAAATCGGAAGCGCGGCGGGTTAACGGGGCAGAATCTTTTGCGGAAATAATGGCTGTTACAATGTCATAGTCAGCCAACAACTTAATGCCAACGCCATCTTTAACATTAAAGTGTTTTACTTCTTCACCACCGGCTGAATAGCTGAGTGTTCCGTCTGTTAAAACACCATCAACATCAAAAACAACCAATTCGATGGCACGTGCTTTTTCTTTAACCGCATTGGGAATATGAACCATAAGACACTCCTTAAACCACAGTGTATTCTATCGTAACAGACAGATTTAATGGATTAATAGCAGGAGTAAGCTTGATAGTCATTTCATGAAAGCTATGAACATAGCCAGAAAAGAAATGGCATCCCCAAGGGGATTCGAACCCCTGTTACCGCCGTGAAAGGGCGGTGTCCTAGGCCTCTAGACGATGGGGACACTAAGACTGATTTTGAGATTTGGTGGAGCCTAGCGGGATCGAACCGCTGACCTCAACACTGCCAGTGTTGCGCTCTCCCAGCTGAGCTAAGGCCCCGTCTCAAAACGTGGGCGCATCTTACGGCTGAGCTTCAAAACTGTCAACACTATTTTTTCATTTTTTTGAAAAATATTTCTCTAAAACAATAACTTACCTCTGTCTCACCCTTACTTTCCCGGAAAGTGCCGGCACCAATCCCGGAAAATGGAGGCACCAATAAAACAAAAGCCCTGCTGGCTCAGCCAGCAGGGCTTTAACGATTTATTACCGAGTGATCAGAAATTAATCATCTGATCCCATCACGCCAAGAATCTGTAGCAAAGACAAGAACAGGTTATAAATCGCAACATACAAAGTAACAGTTGCTGAAATATAGTTGGTTTCACCGCCGTGCAGAATCGCGCTGGTTTCATAAGCAATTAAACCAGACATCAGCATGATGAACATCGCAGAAACAGCCAGGGATAACGCCGGCAACTCGAAGAAGAACGCCCCCAGTGAGCACACAAAGGCCACCAGAATACCAACGGTCAGAGTTTTGCCCCAGCCACTCAGGTCTTTACCTGTGCTGAGCACCCAACCCGACATCGCCATAAAGATCAGACCCGTTGTTCCCATCGCCATAGCAATGGTTTCAGAACCACCTGGCAGGCTGGAATAAAATGAAATAATTGGCCCCAGAGTCAGCCCCATAAAGCCAGTCAGAGCAAAGACGGATACTAAACCCATCGCGCTGTTTTTAGTCTTTTCGACCAGGAATAACAAGGCAAAATAGCCCACCAGCGTCAGCAAACCAAAGTGTGGAACGTTAAATGCCACAGAAACTGCCGCCATGATGCCACTAAAGATCAGCGTCATGGATAACAGTGCGTAAGTGTTACGCAGCACCTTGCGACCATCATGGGAGATGACCTCAGACTGCTGCTGAAAATCAACAGGCTGTGCCGCAACATCCTGGGCGCTGCCTTGTTTCATATTTAAGTAATCGGGACGATTGCTCATTTCCTGCTCCTGTTAGGATCTGTTTATAAATTTGATTGTAGCTGAGGCTATAACACCTTAACACCGACAAACTTCAGGGTTTATCTTTCTTTACTTCCATTCTTGCTAAAAACCAGACAAAACTACGACTGTTCAGAAATTACGTTTTGTAACAGACTCATGCCTGAACTCAGATTACTGTGAGCATTATAAAAATAACAAGGATCTTTATCGTTATGACAACACGAGCACTGAATACCCCTCTGGAAATGCTGTATCACTGGGAAAAAACCCAGGCCGATAAGATTTACCTGCGCCAACCGGTTGAAGGCGTGTATCACGAGTACAGCTGGGCCGAGGTCGGCCAGAAAGTCCGGCGCCTGGCCAGCGCCCTGATTGCTCAGAATTTTGATCAGGGCAGTCATATCGCCATCCTGTCAAAGAACTGCGCCGAGTGGTTTATGACTGATTTAGCCATCATGATGGCCGGGCATGTTTCTGTACCCATTTATGCCACTGCCGGGCAGGAAACCATTCAGTACGTTCTGAATCACAGCAATTGTCAGGCGGTGTTTATTGGCAAGTTGGACGACACCAACAACCAGTGCGACGCGATTCCTGCACACGTCAAACGTCTCGGTTTTCCGTATCCGAATGTTGAACGTCCGGAAGTAAAACTCGACTACCCTTGGTCTGAACTTCAGGCGCAGCCGCCACACCCGGGCAACCCGATTCCTGCACTGGATGACACCATGACGATCATCTACACCTCCGGCAGCACCGGCAACCCTAAAGGCGTAGTGAATACCTTCGGCTCTTATGCGTTTGCCTGCCAGCAGTTTGCCAAAACCGTCAATCTGAGCGACAGCGACCGGGCGTTAAGTTATTTACCTCTGGCCCACATCACTGAGCGAACCGTGGTTGAAGGTGCCAGCATGTATTCAGCTTGTGAAATCACCTTTACCGAAAGCCTGGAAACCTTCACGGATAACCTGAAAGACACCGACCCAACCCTATTTGTTTCGGTGCCTCGTTTATGGACCCGATTCCAGATGGGCGTTCTCGCCAAGATGCCTCCCAAAAAACTTAATCTGCTGCTCAGTATTCCAATCATCAATAAGATTGTTGCCCGAAAAATTCGCCAACAACTGGGATTAGACAGTGTCCGCCTTTTTGGCAGCGGTTCGGCACCATTATCACCGGCCACCATTCGCTGGTTTGAACGTATTGGCATCAAAATCACCGAAGCCTGGGGTATGTCGGAAACCAATGCGCTGGGTACCATCAGCCACCCGTTCCGCTCAGATAAAGTCGGATCAATTGGTCGCCCCTACCCCGGCGTCGAACTTCGCTTATCAGATGAAGGGGAAATTCAGCTGCGCGGTGATTTCCTGATGAAGGAGTATTACCTGGAGCCGGAAAAAACGGCTGAAGAATTTACCGATGACGGTTTCCTGAAAACCGGCGACAAAGGCTCGGTCGATGCCGAAGGTTATGTCACCATCACCGGACGTTTGAAAGAAATTTTCAAAACGGCCAAAGGCAAATACGTCGCACCGGTTCCGATTGAATCCAAGCTGATGGAAAACCCGCTGATTGAACAGGTCTGCGTCACTGGCACCAACCTGAAGCAACCGATTGCTCTGGTGGTATTAGCAGAAGATGCCAAATCACACGATCATGGTCACATCAACCATAGCCTTGAGCGAACCTTATCCAAGGTTAATGACACACTGGAAAGCCATGCCGTGCTTGATGGTTTGATTATTGTTCAGGAAAGCTGGACACCCGATAACGGCCTGCTGACGCCAACGCTGAAAATTCGTCGCCATCTGCTCGAAGGTCGTTATCACGAGACCATCCAGCAGCCATTAAAAGGAGCCATTACCTGGCTGTAAAGCCAGCGGATCTATCGTCACTGGGATCGGGTACTCGGAGCAACATCACAATACTCGGCGTAAGACAAACAACGCGGTATGATGGCGCGTCGTAATATCACCATGTAGTAACGCCGTGTCTGATCCCACAACGCCTGAACAACACACCTCCGAACAACACACCCTCACAAGCCCTGATCTGAGCTGGAACGATCAGGGCCTTCCGGTTTCCCGTCAGTTTGATGACCCTTACTTTTCGGTTGAAGACGGCCTGAATGAAAGCCGCTATGTGTTTCTTCAGCACAACCAGCTCCCTCAGCGCTGGGAAGAAGCGCAGGGTGAATTTAATATTGTCGAAACTGGCTTTGGCACCGGACTCAATTTCCTGATGACCTGGCAAAGCTTTGCCGAGCAAAAAAACACAGCATCAGCAACCGATTGGCTGCACTTCACCAGTATTGAAAAATTTCCACTGAATAAAGCTGAATTACAGCAAGCCATGAGCCTTTGGCCGGAACTGGCGGATCTCACCCGCTTATTACTGCAGCAGTATCCACTGACCATTGCGGGGTTTCATCACCTTATCTGGCCGGAGCATAAGGTGCGCCTCACACTGATTTTTGACGACGTTCACAACGCCCTGCCACAGCTCAGTGGGCCAGTACATGCCTGGTATCTGGATGGCTTCGCCCCTTCAAAAAATCCACAAATGTGGGGGGATGCCCTATTTCAACAGATGCGTCGAATCAATAATCGCCACCCTTATGTTCGCAGCACGGTTGCTACGTTTACTGCGGCCGGAGTTGTTCGCCGGGGCATCAAAGGTGCAGGCTTTCGTATTAATAAAGTGCCGGGATTTGGTCGCAAACGTGAAATGTTGGCCGGTGAATTCAACCTTAGCTGCGGCCCGGAACAACCTGCCTTTTATCGCGAAAAACCCTGGTTGATCTCTCAAGCAGCCACTCTCCATGCTGATGCAAAAGAGAACGTCATTGTTATTGGTGCCGGTCTGGCAGGCTGCACCACCGCCCGGGCGCTGGCAGAACGTGGTCATGCCGTTACCCTGATCGACCGCCAAGGCATCGCCCAGGCGGCGTCCGGCAACCCTCAGGGAGGCTTGTACATTAAACTGGCTGCGGGTGATAACGCCATGCACACCCAGTTTTATTTGGCGGCATTCCAGCACAGCTTAGAGCGGGTTAAACACACCACGAACTGCAGCAATCGTGACGATTGGTGGCATAATTGCGGCGTACTTCAGCTGGCCTACGATGACAAAGAACAACAACGACAGCAAAAATTCCTGCGCAGCAAACAGTATCCGCAGGCGTTAATTACTGCTGTAAACGCCGAGCAGGCTTCAGATTTGGCAGGCTGCCCGCAAGAAACCGGCGGACTCTATTTCCCGCAGGCGGGCTGGGTAGCTCCCGGAGAATTCTGCCAGCAACTGATCCAACACCCACTAATCACATTTGCACAGCGGGATATCCAGTCGCTTGAGCCAGCAGACAGCGGCAGTCACCGCTGGCAACTACATGACAGCAACAATCAAAGCCACGAGGCGGATCAAGTGGTGATTGCTAACGCCTATGATGCCAAACAGTTACTGCCTGACGCGTATCTGCCAGTTAAACGCATTCGTGGCCAACTCAGCATTCTTGATAGCTCACTGGTACCAGACATTAAGACGGTGTTGTGTGCGCGTTCTTATATGGCACCGACCAGAAACGGACTCACGTGCTTAGGGGCAACCTATAACCTGAACGATGATGACCTAGAGGTGCGCGCCCAGGATCATATGACCAATCTGGACCACCTTCAGGATTTTGGCCCGGCATGGGCACAAACGGATGCGGAGAGTATTGCTCAGGGGCGGGTTGGGTTTCGCTGCACCACACCGGATTACCTGCCGATGATTGGCAGTATCCCGGATACTCAACGCTTTATTGAAGCGTTCCGGCCGATGGTCAAAAACGCCAAGCAGATTCCAAAAACTGAAGCGCCGGTAATGGCCGGTCTGTGGTTGAATATTGGCCATGGCTCACGTGGATTAGCATCCGCGCCATTATGTGCGGAGTTATTGGCCGCACAAATAACAAATGGTGGTAAACCCGTTGCTCAGGAAGTTGAAGCGGCACTGTGGCCCGGACGTTTTTTACTCAGAGATATGATGCGCCGCAAAATTAGCTAAGGCGCAATTACTGGACACGTTTTAGCTGCCTACGGCGCGACTCAGCCCGCGCATTAACCTGAGCCTGCTCGCCCTTTTCACGAATGTCGCGCATGGTTTGCTCAAGCTCCGCACAGCACTGGCGAATCTCCGCCAGTTGCGCCTTGAGTGAATCGACATCCTGCATGGCATCAGAAATACGCCGCCGCAGTCTGACCTGTTGAATCTCGCTGACTTTTTTCAAAGATCCCAACCGTGCTGTTTCAATACCTGTGTCATTTCAATGTGGCAGGTCTGTTGCACCGGGTCAAATAAAAGTGTCGCCTGGCCTGACTGCAACTGAGCCAGTACCTGGTTTTTCTTATCCGTCAGGGAGTAGCTGTAATCACCGTAATCCGTGCCCTCACGGCCGACAAAGTCTTCCAGAATGGCATCCAGGGCATCAGCACTGAGTTGTTGGAAAGGAATCGCGATAACACCCTGCTCCGGGGCATCATCCATATAAGAAGGAATATCAGACATCAGCTCAGCCAGCGAAACTCGCTTCGCGCTCCCACTCGCAACTCATGCGCAGTTCTGCATCCGATGGAGTGTGAGTGCCGTTATCAGCCTGCCAGTGGAAGGTGTGCTTACCAGACAGTTCGGTTTCAAGATGTACCGTCGCATTAACCCAGTACATACGCTTCAGCAAGGTTTCAAATTGCTTCAACCAATGCTCCCATTCGTATTCAACGGCCTTATAAGAAGCCGCAAAATGAATCAGCTGAGTCTGGTAGGTGCCGCTGAAAATATCATCGCCAGGCATGGAGAACATTTCCCGGCAAAGGAAAGACCAATCGTCATCAACACCCAAAGGCAGATTCTGAATCGCACTCCAATTAGAACGGCGTTGTAATCTGGCACTGAACTCATCAGCGGCGGGAATATGACGAATCACGCCATACACAACGGATTCCTGATCGAATTGAGACACACGATGTCCTTAGGGCTACGACAAAAGCTCACTGCATCATAGCGGAAAGGCCTGCAACACAAAACCCTTGTTTTGTGATCTTTCTGGCAAACGGAAGTTTTCTCAAGCATTTGATTTTTAAAAGAAAAAGCCTCCGCTCTGGAGAATACACCAGGGCGGAGGCTTCTAATTGCTAAGGCAGAGCAAACGGTTATTTTTTCAATACATCAAAAATGCGTTGTTTAACATAACGGCCTGGAGCATCCTCAATCGCAGCCAGCTTGCCATCACCCGGCTGTCGGACCGCAACCATATCCATGTCACCTTGCTTCAGTACCCACTGTTGCCAATCCAGCCACCAGGAACCTTCGTGGTTCTCACTGCCCTGATACCACTCATCCGGTGTATCGGCCAGAGTGTCGTTGGTCCAGTAGCCATATTTATTGGCTTCTGGCGGATTAACAATCCCGGCAATATGACCAGAGCCACCCAGAACAAAGCGGTTTTTACCGCCCAGCACCTGAGCCCCTTTATAGGTGGTTTGCCACAACGCAATGTGATCCTGAGCCGTCGAGACAAAATAAGCCGGAACTTTTACAGCACTTAAATCAATCTTAACGCCATCCAGTTCCAGCACATTTTTTTCAATCAGGCTGTTATTCAGATACATATTGCGCAGGTAATACGAATGCATGGCTGCAGGCAAGTTGGTGGCATCGGTATTCCAGTACAATAAATCAAATGCCGCCGGGCGTTGCCCTTTCAGGTAATTATTAATAAAAAACGACCAGAACAGATCATTTTCACGCAGGGTATTAAAACTGAAAGCCATCTGGCGCCCATCATAATAACCCAGTGCGTCCATTTGTTTTTCTAACGCGGAAATAGCGGTTTCATTAATAAATACACCAATTTCACCCGGATCTGAGAAATCGGTCAGCGTTGCCATAAAGGTAGCCGCTTTGATGGTCTCTTTTTTCTTTTTCTTCTGATAAGCCAGGGTTGCCGCTAACAAGGTGCCACCCAAACAATAACCAATGGCATTGACTTCTTTTTCACCCGTCGCCTGCTCAATAGCTTCAGCAGCAGCAACCGGGCCTTCCAGCATATAATTATCAAAGCCTTTATCACGTAATGCCGGACTTGGGTTAATCCAGGAAATCATAAAGACGGTATGTCCCTGATCCACCAACCATTTTGCGAACGAGTTTTTCTCGCGCATATCCAGAATATAATATTTATTAATAAACGGCGGTACGATCAGCAGTGGGCGCTTATAAGTTTTTTCGGTGGTCGGCGTATATTGAATTAACTGCATCAGGTCATTCTGATACACTACTTTTCCCGGCGTGGTCGCCAGATTACGTCCAACCTGAAAAGCAGAGGTATCCGTCATCGGAATATTCAGCACACCACTGACACTGGTTTCCAGATCTTCTGCCAGTTGCTCCATACCAGAAACCAGATTCGAACCACCGGTCTCCATGGTTTTACGAATCACTTCCGGATTCAGGTTGGCAAAATTAGTAGGAGATAACGCATTAATATATTGGCGAATCAGATACTCAACTTGCTTACGGGAGTGATCACTCATGCCTTCGGTATCGTCGACCATCTTCATCAGGGTTTTGCCCTGAAGCAGATACAGCTGCTTTATATAATCAAAAGCCGGATTTTGTGACCACTGATCGTCACGAAAACGCTTATCGCTTTTTTCAGGCTCAACCACCGGCTCAACTTCTTTGCCCATAAAGCGCAGAGCCGTTTGCTGGAACAGCTCTTGTTGTTGCTTCAGCATATCCATTTGATCAGCAACAATTTTTTCCGGGTGAGCCAGCATTGCTTCGCCCATCTCGCGCAATGACTCAGTAAAGTCAGTCATTACCGAAGCCGCCGGATCTTCTGCCGAGGTTGGCCGTGTAACCAGTTTTTCTAAGATTCGCCCATATTGTTCAGTTGCCTGACCAGCCACCTCATAAAAGTCACTGACCGCTGTTTCCATGCTCTCGCTAGAAAACCCTTTCATACTTCACCTTTCCTTTGCCAATCGATAAACCGCTTTAAGAAATAAAAAAGCCACCGGAACAGACAACTATTCAGGTGGCTTCTTTTGGCACAAACTAAGCTTACGCAGCCTTAGTTTTGCCTGCAGGCTTAGTCGCCGTTGTGGTAGTCGCTGCAGCAGAAGTGCGCGCTTCTTCCATCAGGGTTTCAACCTGAGATTTGAAATCCATCGCCATGTCAGACATTGCTTTCGCGTCATCCATGATTTTTTTGTTCAGAGAACTGGCTACTTCTGCCTGAGAGGCTGAGAAAGTACGCATAGTGTCTGCGTCTTTAATTTCTGATGCCTTTTTCATCTGCTCCAGACTCAGGTCTGCATAAGATTTAATGGCGTTCAGTTGGAACTCAGTCATTTTTTCCATATTTTCAACAAACAGCGAGTTGAATTTGGACATTGGTGAGTACATGGTTTTAGCCTGCTCAGCGAAAGCATTCAGGATATTTTCTTGCATGGTCTTGCTCCTTCAAGGTTTAACAAAAAGTCTGATCGCGGTGTTACTCCGTTAATAGTAGGAGAATTTATCTTACAGTTGCATGACATTCGCCACTTAAAGTAACACTTTCTTGATTAAAATCAGCCTTTATTCTTACACCCCACACGCAAAGGTAACAATAGAAAAAAATTCACTTTTTTATATCCTGAAACTGGCTTTTTTTGCCCTATGGTCTACCGCATTTTTATTAAACAATTGGAGAGTTTTATTTAACGCTAATTATTAATAAAAATATAAGATAGAAGTTTCAGATACTTAACTATCCTTCTTTTTCTCAACCCTCTTTTTCGGGTGAATTACCGCCAGACATCATATTAAACATCATATTCTGAAACTGCCCCATGGCATTCATCCCTTCCTTCATCATCGGCTGATACAAAGACAAAGGATCATAACCCTCTTCTCCCGACTGCATTTTTTCCATCATCTGATTAAACAATTCCTGCTGAAACTGCTGCACATCAGGCAGCCCCATTACACGACGAAATTCATCTGGGGTCATATCGAAAGTCACATTTATTTTCATTATTAATTTCCTGTCAAAAATGAATTCACTTTCAGTAAATAAAATAGCTATTCATCCGGCCGCAATCCAGCCCAACTTATCAGCAAAGCAATCAGAGCAACACCCGCACTGATTAAAAATACGGTATCACCCGGCATACGACTCCACAGAACCCCACAACCCCAGGCACCAATCGCACCACCCAATCCAAAGCCAACACTGGAGTACAATGCCTGACCGCGCGCCTGAGCTTCTGCTGAAAAATAATGCTGCACATAACGCATCGCTACGGCATGCATCACGCCAAAACTAAAAGCATGCATGAGCTGCGCCAGTAACAAAACAGACAACACCTCAACGTATTCAGCAATCATCAGCCAACGTATTGCAGTGATTACCAGACTCAACAAAATCCAGCCACGCCAACTGAGCCAATGCATCAATCGATGAAATTGCCAGAATAGAATCACTTCAGCAAACACCCCCAGCGACCATAAAAACCCAATGCCGGTTTTGCTGTAACCTGCCGCTTCAAGATAAATACTAAAGAAGGTGTAATAAGCGCCATGACTCACCTGCAACAGAATGGTCATCACAATAAATATCAGCACCGGGCGCTGCATCATCTGCGTCAGAAATGTCTGATCATCACTCGCTGCCTTACGGGTACGAAAGCGCCCGGAGCGGAACAACAAGCTATTGAGTAAAATCAGCACCATCACCAGTAACATCACTGCTGGCAACCATTGAATACCCACCAGTTCAAACAACCAGCCCAGTACCAACACAACCACAATAAAGCCCAATGACCCCCAAACCCGGATGCGGGAGTAATCATCAATGCGGTTTTTCAACGATTGCATGGTGATGGTTTCGTATTGCGGCAACATCGCTGCCCAGAAGAAGCCATACGCCACCATCACCAGCAACATGGCAACAAAGCTGTTCGCCCACCACACGGCGCTGAAACACACGGCCGTCATTAACCCGGAGACACGCACCATACTAATGGGAGAAGAGAAATAACACGCCCACCAGGCCCAGAGATTGGGAGCCACAATGCGCACTCCGGCAAACGCCGCCATCAGGCTGCCAATTTCTAAAGCAGAAAAGGATCGATACTGAAGATACAAGCCCCAGAACGGAGCGATGCAGCCCAACAGGGCAAAATACAGGAAGTAGAAGCCGGACAGGCGACGATAAGGGATATCAGACGGCGTATTGTTCATCGTACTGAGATAACTTCTTATCGTCGCCGCAGCGAATTAATCGTTATTGACGGTGGCAGAAATAACCGGCGTTTCACACTGCACATCGGCGTTCTGGGCACGATGACGTAATAGGTGATCGGTTAATACAATCGCCATCATGGCTTCAGCGATTGGTGTGGCACGAATCCCTACACACGGGTCATGACGACCTTTGGTTACCACTTCAATCTCGTTGCCATCACTGTCAATTGAACGACCCGGGATAGTAATGCTGGACGTTGGCTTCAGCGCCATATGGGCAATGATGTCCTGCCCGGTTGAAATACCACCAACAATGCCACCAGCATGATTGCTTAAAAAGCCTTCCGCGGTCATCTCGTCGCGATGGTCGGTGCCTTTCTGGTCAATGCAGTCAAAGCCATCACCAATTTCCACACCTTTCACCGCGTTGATGCTCATAAGAGCATGGGCCAGTTCCGCATCCAAACGATCAAAAATCGGCTCACCTAATCCCGGCAACATACCGGAAGCGACAACGCTGATTTTGGCTCCTACGGAGTTTTGCTCTTTGCGCAACGCATCCATATAGCTTTCCATCTCAGATACTTTGCTGGCATCCGGGCAGAAAAACGGGTTGTTCGCCACTTCATTCCAATCGAAGTTAGCGTCATCAATTTTAATTGGGCCCAGTTGTGACAAATAACCACGCACTTCAATACCTTTGGCGGCCAGTACCTTTTTAGCAATGGCACCGGCAGCAACACGCATCGCGGTTTCACGGGCTGAAGAGCGGCCACCACCACGGTAATCACGGAAACCGTATTTCTGGGTATAGGCGTAATCCGCGTGGGCCGGGCGGAAGGTTTTGGCAATATTGGAGTAATCTTTAGAGCGCTGATCGGTATTTTCAATCAGCAAACCAATGGAAGTTCCAGTGGTTTTGCCTTCAAACACACCCGACAGGATTTTCACCTGATCCGGTTCACGGCGCTGAGTGGTGAACTTTGAGGTACCCGGCTTGCGTCGATCAAGGTCCGCCTGCAGATCGGCTTCGGTCAACTCAATACCCGGAGGGCAGCCATCAATAATGGCACCCAATGCCAGGCCATGACTTTCACCAAAGGTGGTTACGGTAAAACTTTTGCCGAAGGTATTTCCAGACATACTTCTATCAACTCACTGCAAACTTATATTCTGTCGTTATATTCTGAATCGTCCGATCAGGCTGCTACCTTATGCCTGATCTATTCCGCGCCCGATTTACTGCTCGCCTTATAAGGCATCAAGGTCTTTTGCGCGTAATACAAACACACCGTGGCCGCCGCGTTCAAATTCCTGCCACTGAAATGGTAGCTGCGGATGCGCATCCGCCAGCGCAGGCCAGCTGTTGCCCACTTCAACCACCAGCACACCATCATCCGTTAAATGATCACGCGCCTGTTTTAACATAATCCGCACCAGATCCAGGCCATCGTTGCCCGCGGCTAATGCCAGCTCCGGCTCATGGTGAAACTCATCTGGCAAACACGCCATATCATCGGCATCCACATACGGTGGATTCGACACAATCAGATCATAGCGCCCATGTGCCGCTGAGAATAAATCCGACTGCAATGCCACCACCCGGTCGTGAACCTCCAGGCGCTGAATATTCTCCTCGGCAACCGCCAGCGCATCAAAGGAGATATCCAATAACTCCACCTCGGCGTCCGGAAACTGCATCGCGCAGGCAATACCAATACAACCGCTGCCCGTGCATAAATCCATAATGCGCTTTGGCTGATGTTGCAGCCAGGGCTGAAAGTTAGTCTCAATCAGCTCAGCAATTGGGGAACGCGGAATCAACACCCGCTCATCCACCAGATACGGCAAGCCGCAGAACCAGGCTTCACCCACCAAATACGGCGCTGGTACGCGCTGTTCAATACGAGTCACCAACAGAGATACCACGGTTTCGCGCTCACTGCGGGTTAAGCGACAGTCGCGCCACTGATCAGCCTGATTCCAGGGCAACCCTAATGCATGGGTTACCAGCAGTACCGACTCATCCTGCGGGTTGTCCGTACCATGACCAAAATAAATGCCCGCTTCCGCCATACGGCTCACCGACCAACGCACCAAATCCTGCACCGTAAGCAGCTGCTCAATGGCTTCAACGGCCTGTTGCTGAAGGGAAAGATCATCGCTCTGAAGTTCGAGTACGGACACCGGGATTCCTGTTGATTGGATCACTGAAAAGCGCGCTAGTGTACCTTGTTTGCCCTAACAACGCACTTTCGCTATCAGCAAGTTCGGCTTAATAGCGATTGGGCGATGTAAGGCCAAGGTGGTTATTGATATTCAGCACATAGTTGAAGACAATCACCCCTTGCAACTAACCATAGTTGCAGATCAATTGTTTGAATTCTATACTCTGATTTTTCAGGACGAAAAAGAGCTAGCCATGGGCAAACAAGAGAAGCTATTGAGTAAGCTTAGCGATTCAAGAAAGGTTTTCCCCTGGAGTGATCTGGTGACGCTACTGTCACAACTTGGCTATGAGAAAAAGGAAATGTCTGGCTCTCGGGTTCGCTTTTATCACCAGAGGAATGATGCTTTATTATTGCTACATAAGCCTCATCCTGAAAATGAAATAAAAGGCGGCGCTTTAAAATCGGTTAAAGCCCATCTCAAGCAAGAAGGCTGGTTATGACTTATTTACGCTATAAAAACTATTTAGGCACCATCGAGCCTGAGCTGGAAAGCAACACCTTATTCGGCAAGCTGGCGTTTATCCGGGATACGGTCACCTATGAAGCCATCACGCTGAAAGAGTTAGAGAAAGAATTTCAGCGCTCTGTCGATGAATACCTAATATCGTGCGAGGAGCTTGGCCGCACACCTCAGATTCCTTGCAAAGGCTCATTTAATATCCGCACTGGAGAAGAGCTACACCGTGAGGCAGTGCTTGCCGCAGAAGGTCAAAGTCTGAATGCTTTTGTTTGTGACGCCATTCGTGAAAAGATCGCCAGATCTCATTCAACTACGTAATTACGGCCTCTGCCCTAAGCCATACAAGCTACTGGCACCCTTCTGTTCAAATGCATCCAGCGCTTCACTGGCGATATGGCGCCCCAATCGAATCATCTCGTCAGCGCGGTAAAACTCATAAAACTCGCAGCAGGTTGCCGGAACACGCATCAGTAAGTCTGGCTGGTAACCAGCGGTTTTAAAGCCGGATAACGAAGCCTGCATCACTTCAAACATCTGATTGAGAATTTCCAGCTTACCCAGATTCTCCTGAGCCAGATGCGGTGCACTCTGTTTAACCGGTGCGTCTTCTGACGGAGCCAACGCTTCTTTTGACGTGGCGGGTTTATTATCAAAGTGATCCAGAATTTGCCCGGCTTTATCCAAGGCTGTATTCACCACACCGTCAAACCAATCACTTTTTTGCTCCGGGCTGGGCTGCGGCTCAGGTGCAAAATCCGCTGGCATCGGAATATCCGCATTCAGATCCACCGCCATAATAAAATCCGCGTGGGCTGAAACACACGGCGCTATCGGCAATGGATTCAACACGCCACCGTCCACCAGCATACGTCCGTTACTGATCACAGGTGTGAGCAGACTGGGGATGGCCGCCGACGCCCGAATGGCTTTATTTAAGGAACCTTTCTGAAACCACAATTCTTTTTTATGCGTCAGATCAGTCGCTACGGCAGTAAACGGAAGTTGCAGATCTTCTATCTGAACGCCGTCCAACATATCGTCCAGCGTATTAAAAATGCGGTCGCCACGGATAGCACCATTCGATACCAGGCTAAAGTCCACCAGCTTTAAGACCTTCAGATACGTCAGATCAGTGACCCATTCACGAAAAGCCTCCAGCCGCCCGGCGGCATAGAAACCACCAACGATGGCCCCCATTGAACAACCGGAGATTGAAGTAATGTCGTATCCCCGTGCCAGCACTTCATCAATCACACCAATATGGGTGTAACCTCTTGCCCCACCACTGCCGAGGCACAAAGAGACGGTTTTTCCGTTTGTTTGCATAGATGATTGATCATTCATCGACAAAGTCCTTAAGGTAAAAAGTCCTTGAGGTAAACAATAACAAGCTATAGAGCAATTAGCGTTGAGGCCAGAAAACGTAGCGCAACCTAGGCTCCAACCCGGAATCCGGTGCCGGACTCAACGCTCCCTGGCCGAGAATATTTAACTCTCGCTGACCGTTATAGGTCGCCACACGCAATTGCTTTGCCAGACGTTCGGAGCAACGCAGATTATCGCTCATCTGGCTGGCGTCGTAGCAATGCACCATCAGATACAAACGACGCTTATCACTGGCCGACAAGCCGCTCAGCACCTGAATCAGATTGCCACTGTCTTCCTGCTGCAACATGCCATTGTCAACCACCAGCCCGGGGAGCCAACCGGCACTATGGCGTAAGGCGGCCTGAATCTGAGTTTGAGTGACCAGCTTCAGACTGACCTCTTCTGTTGTATCAAAACGATCCAGCGCCACATAAACCTGACCAGAACCGCGCTGCACCACATATGCAACCCAAACACGATTCAGGCCATTCTCCATGGTCTGCAAGGCAGCCCAATAACGCTGATTGGCTTCACGCCCCACTAAACGGCTGTTATCAAACACATCGTTAGCCCAGAAATGACTGCTGCCACAATCCAGTCCACGGCATTGATATAAACGCTCAAGTGGCTGGAACTGAGCGGCAAAATAATCGCTTACCTCGTTCAGTGAAAACTCTGGTTCAACCGCCCAGTAACGTCGCCATAGCTGGCCACTTAAGCGTTTTTCCTGTTCACCATAGGTTGTTGCCCGTGTGCGTTTGAGCTCTGACAGAACCAGCCGGTAATGATTCACATCCGACTGGCTGTCTTGTAGCAGCCGCGCGGGTTGAAACGCATCAACCGATACCGATGTATCGGCATGTAGCGGAACACTCAATGCACTTATACTGAATGCACTTAAAACCAATACAACAATCCGGGTGATGCTCATTAACGGCTGCCTGTTCAAAATAACGCTATGGAACTTAAGCCCCAGTCTGTCATCAAATTGGGATACTGCCTATACTGGCCAGAACGTTATATTCACTTTTTTACGCTTTATTCTGGAGATCCGAATGTCTGACCCGAGATGCCCGAAATGTGATTGCGAAGGTATTGAACATTTTGCATCCAAACCCAGCACCGAAACCGCTAAAAACGGCACCCCATGGTTTTATGTGGTGTACTGCGATCAATGCGGTCATGTTCACGATATCATCAGCAAGCATTCATTCAGCGCCAATCAGTCTGCGTTTGTGATGCCCAATCTGCGTCGCTGATTCCGCTCAGGCGATAATTTGTTACACTCGCTCGCTTTCTACGATTGATTTTTCTTGGCGAGCGAATATGCCTACGGTATCTGCAAAACAAATTCTGCTGTTATGTGCTTCAACCATCACCTTGTCGGCGCTGCTATCCGGCTGCCAGTCATTAGCGGAAAAAAACGACCAACCCGCAGTCGAAATCCAACCAGCCAAAGTATTCAGCGCTGCCGAAAAACAACAATTCAGCCAGCAGGCCAGCCAGCTTTTTGAGGAATACAGCCAGTGGCAAGTTGAACAAAGTCCGGTATTAGCCAGTCAGCTGGGTGTAGCGCAGCAATTTAACTGGGACGATATTTCGCTGGAGGCGCATCAGAAGCGCAACAACCAGCTGCAGCAATTTCACCAACGCATGGCCGCCATCGATGAACAGGCATTAGACAAACAACAAGCAGCCAGTTACCAGACTTTATTACACCAGATTGAGTTTGAACGCTTAATCTCACCGCTGGCCTATTTGCAGGAGCCACTGGCAGATAGCGCCAACTCAAGCAGCCTCTACCGCCTTAGCAGCAATCAAAACTGGTTATTAGTTAGCCAGGATATTTTATTACACCATCATGCCATCAGTAACGTCGAAGACGCGCACGATTACATTGACCGGGTTGAAGCGCTGCCACAATTATTTAAACGCTGGCAGGAATGGCTGCAATGGCGTGAGCAGCAAGGAGTTATTTCAGAAAAAGCATTACTGCTGAAAAATCAGCAGCGGGCGCAACAATTCAGCAATCAATATCAGAAAATAAATGCCCGCAACAGTGAGCTTTGGCTGGATTTTAATCGCAAAGTTAAAGCACTGTCGCTGTACCCTTCATCCGAAAAAGTGCTGCTGAATAAACTCTATAAAACACTGACTAAAAAAGCACAACCGGCTTATCAGAAACTAGCGGATGAGTTGGAACGTCTGGCCAGCATTGCAACCGAAGAAAATACCCTGAGCAAACAACCACAAGGCATGCGTTACTACCAGTTATTAGCGGCGCATTATTCTCAAACCGAACTGGATGCTCACCATTTATTTCAACAATTATCTGAGCAATTAATCGACCACCAGCAGCAGTTTATTAATCTGGCGCAGGCATCGGGATTTGCTGGTGCCGAAAATCAAACGGACGCCAACGAAAAAGATACTCAGGCACATACACTGACTCAACTGCCGCAGGCATTTGCCTGGTTGGATCAACAGGCACAATCGTTTGCTTCTGACGATCCTGATTTAACCCGTCAAAAGCGTCGTGGATTTCAGCGCCAGTCATTGCAACAGCTAGCCAATGAGCTGCCTTATTATTTAGCCGCCATTCCACAAACACCATTGGATATTCATACGATTTATCCAACAGCCGTTGAGCGCCAGTTTCCTACTTTTAACAGCCACGACATCCTGTTAAATAATATGATGTACGGAACTCCGGGTCAGTTTATTCAAATGGCACTGGCTGATGAAAATCCGTCATTACCAGAGTTTCGCAATCAGCCGACCATGGCAGAATTTAACAGCGGCTGGCGTTTATATGCCATCCAACTGGCAGCAGAAAACAGCACGCAGCAGCAGGCGTTATTGCAGCTGTTATTTCAGCGTCAAATGATTCAGGAAATCGCCTCGGCCATTACCGACCTTGGACTTCATGGTAAAAGCTGGCCAGTTGCACAAGCGACCAGCTTTTTGCAGAGAAATACCAATTTAAATGAAGTTGCTGTTCAGCAGATAATTCGTGAGATTAAAGACAATCCGGCTACCACACTGCAAACCGTTATGGGCTACCAGCATATTGCTTCGCTGTTGCAACAAGCTCAGGAAAAACATGCTCATGCTGAACAAGCAGTTGTGATCAGTGATTGGTTAAAACTGGGAGCGGTTCCGGCCTTTAGTGCTGAACAGTATTTGTTAGATTAAAGGCCGGATTAACCAGATACAGAGCGAACGGGTTCAGAAACGCACCCGGACGCCAATCTGGGTGTAAGCATCGTCGCCCGGGCGGCTGGTCACTTTGGCATTGGTTTCATCCCGCCCTTCAATCGTGCGTAACCGGGTCTGACCCACTTCACCGGTGAGCCATAAATGACCGCGCCAGTGAAACTCACCACCAATACCAAAACGCCAGTTACGGTAATTCAGGCTGGCCGATTTACTCTGACCTTCAATCTCTTCACGCCAGACGCCTCCGGCCGGACGGATATGCAGGAAGGTAGACAATGATTTGCTCCAGCGGGTATCGACTCGGGTTCGCGGAAAACCCAGCAGCACTTGAGTATGACGACTGGCTTCCCACGAAACTGCCAACGCCGGGCGTGGGTTGTAATCACCAAAAGAACGATCAACCACCACGCCGTACTGCCAGAAGCTGCCATTATTACGATAACGACGGCCCAATAATTCAAGATTCAGCGCCAGGGCATCGGATTCAATTTTATTCAGGTCCGTCATTAAGCCCAGTTCGGCGTTAACCAGAAACTCGTTTTTACGGCTGCGGCGCTGCTGATACTGCAACGGCAGCGATATCCAATAATATTCACCTTGAGCAGCCGTTGTACCTTCCAGATCAAACTTGGTTTGATCAATATGGAAAAACGTACGGACTTTTTCCTGACGACTGCCACGATCTTCCAACGGCAGGGTTAAGCTGACCTGGCTGCTGGAAAATTCATCGCCAGCGCCGGACTCCGGCGACCCCGGCCCTTCGGATGTCACCAGCAAACCTGCCGTATTAGCCATCAACGGCATACTCGCGAGTAATGCCAACATAGCAACACTGCGTCGCACAACATTTTTCGCCTGATTGCCCATCATCAACATTCTTTTATCAGCCTTACTTATCAAATAATTCTTTATGGGTATCTTCAACACTGGCATAGCTGGCCAAAGCGCCGGTTCGGGCTTCGTTATTACGAACCTTATCCAGTGCCTGCAGCACTTCAGTGACATTTTCGAACCCTTCAACAATATCGGCCGGAGCACCGGTTTCCTTAAGCATGTCGGTATAAGCCGACACGTATTGGAGTGCTTCCTGCTCCTGAGCCCGGCGCTCAGCATTGCTGGGCAGATTCATGCCTTCGATAGCTGACAACGCCGTTAATAACGATTTAGCGCCTTCGGTATCGCCATCAACCGACTCATCCAGAATAAAGCGATTTAAAAAATGCACGGATTCAGAAACGGCGGATATTTTCTGATTGGGTAATACACCACCCAATTGTTGATACTCGCTGGAGCTCAGTAAGCCGCCCTCAAACAAACGCTGGGTCAGTTCAGGAATCTGATCGGAGCGAATCGGGCCGGAGAAAAATTCCGCCTGAATAGAATGTAATTGCCGGGATTTATAAGACAGCGACACACGGTCAGCATTACTGCTGTTCAGCTGGTCGATAAAGCGTCGGGCGGCAGATTCTTCTGATTTCTCACGCCCGGCACTATTAAGACTGGCATCAGAGCCGTTAGAAAATGAATTCAGTCGTCCGGATGAACCCGAACCGGAAGCGCCGGGATTAATATCCATACCTGTGTACCTGATTAAAACAATAATGTTCTGATCAGCAATTAACAGGCCAGCCCTCTGAAGGACAAAAATTAAGGGAAAAACAGAGAAGAAAACAGAGAAGAAAAACGAGAAAAGCGGCAAACAGCGGCCAAAACAGGCCTCCTCGTTTGCCGCTTTGGTTTATTCGGCTGGCTTTTTTAAAGCCTCGGCATCCAGTTTATCCGTGTCTTTGGTGATGCATTTGCGCAAACTGTGTACACCCAGATAAACAGTCCCCAATACCAGCGGCAATGCTACACCTTTCAATAAATCGGAATTTATCGATTCAATACCGGCTGCTTTAAGGCCGTCAAAACCAATCTCCAGCAGCGACAGAATATAATAACCAATCGCCACCACCGACAGGCCTTCAACCGTTTGCTGCAAGCGTAATTGCAGATGACTGCGGCGATCCATCGATGCTAATAACGATTGATTCTGCTCCTGAATGGATAAATCCACCCGAGTACGCAACATACTGGTGGTGCGGTGAATACGACGGGATAAATCTTCCAACCGGTCACGCACGGAATTACAGGTTTTAATACCCGGGGTTAACCGGCGCTCAAGGAATTCACGCAAACTCTGCACCCCATTAATTGGGGTTTCTCGCAGTTGATCGAGCCGGTCACGCACCAGATCGTGGTAGGCCACGGCGGCCGAAAAACGGAAGTTAGTATTCGAGCGATGGCCTTCCACATCCGCCGCCAACATCGACAATTCCTGCAGCAGAGTCCGTTCGTCTTTATCGGCTTCAATATCTGAAATACTTTCATTTAAGCGCGCCAAACCATCTTCGATACGGCTCAACTCGCCGCCTAACTTGCGCGCTACCGGCAACGCCATCAGCGACATCAAGCGGTAGGTTTCCAGCTCAAATAAACGCTGCACCAAACGCCCCATCTGATAAGGAGTGAGTTCGTTATTACAGGTAATAATGCGGCCAAAACCATCGTTATGCAGTTTAAAGGCGGTCCAGACTTCAGCACGGCCATCGGCCACCTGAGCACCAGAGGCGCGCTGCCCTTCCAACCAGCGATGGCGCTGCTGCTCGGTAGGTGGCTGATCAATCACTGCCATCTGCACCGCCACCACCAGTTCACCCGGCAAACTGGCAAGCCAGTCTTTGGGGATAAAGTTCAGCGCATCGGCGGAAAATGGCTCTACATCCGGGCAGATAAAGGTGAAGTTAGAAAATTCCAGATGGCGCTCCCAGCGCAATTCAAAACCACCAAAATCCTGATACAAACATGAGGAATCCGGGCCGGGAGCAGGCACACAAAAACGCTTACATAAATCCACCACATGCTCATGCAGGGCTTCACGATTGTCGTTTAATAACAGCGTAAAATGGGCAACCTGACAGTTGCCATGAATAATCGGCGACGGCCGGTTATGCAGCTCTTCATACAAAGAAGAACGCCATGGATGCACTTTTAGCGTTAACGACGAGGCACCAATATCCGGAGAATTGTCTTCCGCCGGATCGGCCAGCATTTCCTGAATTGCGTGTTTCATAACCTATCCCTAGCAGGCTTTATTCGTTTGGCGGCATTCTATCGGTATTCGTTGTGATGAAGCCAGCAATCGGCTGATTAACCTGAGATTCCATGCGCTCCATCAAGGCCTGTTGCCAATTGTGAATTGGCTTATCCAACTCATTACCTTGTGCCGCAGCCGAGGTTAACTGCTGTAGCGGCAGGTCGGCCAATAATTCTGTCATCGTCTGCTGCTGAGGGTCTGGCAACCAGCATAAACCACCCTCTTCGGACACCAACAACCAGTGTTTGTGTCGTGCTAACTGCAAAAACTGATCAATATCACGGGCATTAAACGCACGAGTTTGCTGCTCCAGCTGAGCCTGTGATAAAGGCTCTGCACGATGCTGAGCACTAACCAGCGCTTCGATTACTTTTAAGCGCAATAATAACGTCTGCCCCTGCACTTCACGGCGATTAAGATGGCCAAAATTAAAACTTAATTCAGCACCATAAATCACTAAATTCCAGCTGAAATACACCCAAATCAGGAACAGAGGCACCGCCGCAAAGGTGCCATAAATCAGCTGATACGATGGGAATAAACCAATAATTTGGGCAAACACGTATTTTGCTGTTTCAAATACCGTTGCCACAAACAATGCCGCAAATAACCCGTGTTGCCACGGCACTTTACAATTCGGCACCAATAAATACAGCGCCATTAACGCCACGGTACTGAAAAACCAGGGTAATAATCGGGCAATATCCGGAATATGTTGTGTTGCATCCGCCCACAAAGGCGCCGCGGCAATTAACGAGGAGGTCGCAAAGGCAGCACCAAAAAATAACGGCCCCAGGCTTAAAATGGCCCAATAACGTAAAAACACCGCGACACCCGAGCGCGACTGTTTAACATTCCAGATGCGATTAAATTGTTCTTCAATCGTGCGTAATAACAGCAAGACCGTAATAAATAATACCGCAACACCAATCCAGGTGAGTTTGCGCGCCTGCTGGCTGAAACGTGTCAGATAATCGCTGATCACTTCATTTCCCTGCGGCAACACATAACCCAGCAGCTGCTGGTTCACATCCTCACCCCAGTTCTGCAACGCCGGAATGGCACTTAACACTGAATAACTGACGGTAATTACGGGGACTAAGGCAAATAAAGTGGTGTACGTCATTGCCGCAGCATCCCGGCGGCGCTGTTGTTGCTCAAAGCGCTTCAGGCTAACCAGCAGCAATTGCAGCCACACACGGCCGTGATGCGAAATAGCCCGATAAATTGAACGAAATAAACGATCCATGGTGGTCCTTTTCAGAAATTCCAATACTCACGATGTTCAGGCGGCAATGATATACTGATACGCGTTTTTACCGAACTGAGCCATAAGATAAGGTGCACCAGCATGAGCGACATCCAGATTTATCACAACCCGCGCTGTTCAAAGTCCCGTCAGACACTGGCGTTATTGCAGGAACAGGGAATTGAACCGGGCATTATTGAGTACCTGAAAGACACTCCAAACGCTGATGAACTGAAACAGGTGCTGAACAAGCTGGGCATCTCCGCCCGCGAATTATTGCGCACCAAAGAAGATGCGTATAAAGAGCATGACCTGGCCGACCAAAGCAAAAGCGACGATGACATTATTGCCGCCATGATTGCCTCACCCAAGCTGATCGAACGCCCGATTGTGATTAATGGCGACCAGGCACGTATCGGCCGCCCACCCGAGCAAGTGCTGGAGATTCTCTGATGAGCGATGCCTACGTTCTGGTGCTGTATTACAGCCGCCATGGCAAAACCGCACAAATGGCGCAGCAGATTGCCCGCGGTGTTGAACAACAAAGTGGCATGCAGGCACGACTGCGTTGTGTGCCCGAGGTTTCTCCGGAGTGTGAAGCCAGCGCGCCACCCGTGCCGGAAACCGGTGCGGTTTATTGCTCGCTGGACGACCTGAAACATTGCTCAGGACTGGTGCTTGGCAGCCCAACCCGATTTGGCAATATGGCCGCACCGCTGAAATATTTCCTCGAAACCACCTCAAACCTATGGCTGACCGGCGCTTTAATCGACAAACCGGCCAGCGCCTTTACGTCTTCGTCGTCGTTACATGGCGGCCAGGAAAGCACCCTGCTGACCATGCTGATGCCATTGCTGCACCACGGCATGATTTACGCGGGCATCCCCTACAGTGAAGCCGGTTTAACTCAGACTCAGGCCGGTGGTACGCCTTACGGTGCCAGTCACTGGGCCGGTGCTGATAACAGCCACGAGCTGAGCGAAACCGAAATTGCCCTGTGCCGCGCACAAGGGCTGCGTGTTGCCAGACTGGCGCAGAAGTTACTGCCGCATGAGGCTGAATAAATGACCCGCAACGCTGAAAGTAAAAACACCCTCACCGCCTACGCCATGATGCTCAGTAGTTATCTGGTCACCGTGGTGATTCTGTTGGCCGAAACATTTTCCGATGCGCCTGAGAGTATTGACTCCGGCCTGATTTTCCTGGCATCTGGGCTTGGCATCTGGTTATTTAAAATTCTGCCGCTGCTGCTGTTTGTGCCCGGATTTTTCAGCCGCTCTCATAAATCGGCCGCCTGGCTGAGTTATGTTTCCATGCTGTATTTTATTCTGGCGGTATTACTGGCGTTTACCCCGGGCGCATCCCTCTGGGGCTGGAGCATGGTGTTTTCTACCATCGCCTTATTTATCAGCAGTATGTTATTTACCCGCTGGAAAAAAGCGGACGAGCGCTAGCGCCATATTTAAAATTTAAAAAATGATAAGAGAGATCCAACGATGAAATTATCGGTTTATTTATCCGGAGAAATTCACACCGACTGGCGTGATGATATTGCCAACGGCGTAAAAGAAGCTGGATTAGAGGTTGAACTGACCGGCCCGAATACCAATCATGCGGCATCCGATGACTGCGGCGATGAGATTTTAGGCAAAGAAGAAAATAACTTCTGGAAAGATCATAAAGCCGCGAAAATTAATGGCCTGCGTACCCGCAAGCTGATTGCTGACGCTGATATTGTTGTGGTTCGCTTTGGCGATAAATACAAACAGTGGAATGCCGCTTTTGATGCGGGTTACGCTGCGGCGTTAGGCAAGTCTGTGATCGTTCAGCACGACCCATCTCTGACTCATCCATTAAAAGAAGTGGATGCGGCGGCAATGGCTGTGTGTGAAACACCGGAGCAGGTGGTTGAAATTCTGAAATATATTAATCGTGATGGTTAATTATTAAGGCAGATAAAAGCCGGGAGTTTTGCTGGGTTGGCTCAGCAGGACAGCCCGGCTTTTTCAAAAGCCTTGCTCTAACCACCACATACAGCGTTAGTTCTTTTAAGGTGAGTTTTGAAAAATTATAAATTAAAACTATTTATCATTTTAATGAAAGAAAATAGATGGGGAATCATCTCTTTCTTCCTGGCAACTTCATTTTATGTAGCATTGGCTTACTTTTCTGCTGAAGAGAGGGTGCGTGTTGAATGTACCGTCACTGATAAAGGCGTGAGCTTTTCTGAAACCGGAAACATCCCAAATGTTAGGTGCAAGCTAGATAATGGAGTTACCATAGTCGTTTCAAATAAGTCCAGGCATTACGATATTGACGACGTAATTTTTGTAAACACACGGAAATCAAATATTAACCCATAAACTAGCCATTAGTGGGAGTTCCCTACCCCGCCTTCCTTAGCATCAACACCCCAACCGCAAAACAGCCAGCAATCGGAATAATACTCGCCCAGATCGGTTCAAAGCCAAACACAATACTGGCGGGTGCCAGTAGTTCCTCGGCGTATTTGTAGACCAGCCCCACCAGAATACCGGAGAAAATCCGCTGTCCAGGTGTGACCGCCCGCAGCGGGCCAAAAATAAAGGAGATACCCAGAATCACTAACGCAAAGGTGCCTAATGGCTGCGTGACTTTGCGCCAGAACGACAGCAAATAATTATCCGCGTTTAAGCCCTGCTCGGATAAATAACGGGTGTATTGGTACAGCCCGGAAATCGACATATCGCGTGGTAGCACCATCACCACGCTCAGGCTTTGTGGGGTTAAATCGGTTTCCCAATCCAGTGAATCAAACTGTTCGCGGCGAGTAGCATCGTCGTCGATATACACGTCGGTGACCTGCTCCATCTGCCAGTGGCGACGCTGGTATATCGCACGGTTGGCAGTACGAATGCGCTGCAGTTCGGCATCTTCATTAAATTCATACAAGGTCACGCCGTGCAGAACACCATTAGGTTCAATGGCGTTAAAGCGCATAAATTCGTTGCCTTCCCGGTGCCAGTAACCGCGCCCTTTATTAGAGTGGGTTTCCCCTTTGCCCTGGGCCACCGCCCGTTGTGACTGAGCAATACGCTCTAGCGAGGGAATAGCATATTCTGCCACCAGCATACTGATCACCATCAGTATCAGAACCGGTTTCATCACTGCCAGCATAATACGTGTCACCGACACCCCGGCAGCGCGCATCACGGTTAATTCACTGTTGGCAGCCATCGAGCCCAACCCGGCTAAACAGCCAATTAAACAGGCCATCGGCATATATTCATAGGCCCGGCGTGGCAGGCGCATACCAATAAACTGCAGTGCTTCAACAAACTGATAACTGCCTTTTAATCGCCCTAGTTCGTCAACCAGAGCAAACACCGCATCCAGGCCAATAATCACTACGACCACCATCAGGGTGGCGAATAACACGTTGCGGCCAACGTAGCTGTCGAGTCGTCTCATGCTGGCGGATCTCATAACTGCTTCACCTTATGACGACGTAACATTTCCGGAATGGTTAATAACCCAACACCAATGGCCAAATAGAGTAAATGCAGCCCCCAAATAGCGCCGTCCGGATGAATTTTGCCTTTCTCGATCATGCCGGTCAGGCCAATCATCAGCGAGATGTACACCATAAACAGCACAATGGCCGGAAACAGTTTGGCGAACTTGCCTTGGCGCGGGTTTACTTTGGATAAGGAAAACGCAATCAGGGTGACGATCGGCACCATCAGAATCAGAGAAATACGCCAGCGTAATTGCCCCTGATGTTTTTTATCCGCCGAGCCAATCAGATCCTGAGTCGGCACTGCTTCTTTACGCAGCTTACGGCGTTCTTCCGGTTCATCGGCAATTTTCACCCCGTACAAACCAAAATCTAAACTCTGAATATTCAGCTGGCCTAACGGCACGTCATAACGGCGACCATTATGCAGCTCTAAAAAGCGCGAGCCGGTTTCATCACTGACGTATTGCGTACCGCGCTCAGCGACCAATAAGGTTTCGCCATCAGCAATAAATACCCGGCGCATTTCCGATTTATCACCGGATAAACTTTCGGCGTACGTTACCCGGCTGCCCTTTTCGGTGCTCTGAAAACGCCCCGGAGCTAATAATTCAAACTCGGTCAGTTGTGATTGCTTTTTATACAGATCTTCCATTTTCTGCGCCCCCCAGGGGCTGAGAAACAAGGTAAAACTGGCCACAACTAATGTCAGTGCTGCTGCCGGGATCATGGTGTAACACAGCAGTTTCAGGTTAGAAAAGCCGGTGGCGGTTAATACCGTCATTTCACTTTCGGCGTACAGGCGCCCGTACGTCAGCAGAATGGAAATAAATAATGCCAGTGGCAGAATCATCTCCAGAAACGATGGCAGGCGTAACAGCAGGGTAAAAAAGACAATCTCCAGAGAGACTTCTCCGGCTGCGGCAGACGCCAGTTGGCGAATCAGGCGACCACTCATCAGAATCATCAGCAGCACGGATGTCACGGCTACCATAGAGCTGGCTAATTCCCTTGCCAGATAACGAAATAAAATCAAAACCAATAACCCTTCTTTACCGATACCCTTGTATTTCAAAAAACTGACAGCATCTATACTGTTTAGCTTATTTCTATCTAAGACCCCTGCAGGAGCATATATGCAATATCAGGTTTCCAACAATGCTGCCGCCGACGTTCAGGCGAGCTGTATTGTCGTCACTCTCGACCAGTCAGGCAAGTTATCTGACGCGGCACAAGCAATTAATAGCGCCAGCAATGGCTTTTTACAGGCACGCGTCGAAGCCGGAGACATCAGCGGCAAACTGGCCGAAACCTTATTGCTGCCCGGCGTAGCTGGCATCAGCGCTGCTCGTGTACTGTTGGTTGGCGTTGGTGACAAAGAACTGAACACCACCTCGGCCATCAAAGTGCTGGACGCCATTGCCAGTGCCACCAGCAAACAATCCGGTAGCGTGGCGGTAAGCCTCGCTCATTTAGCCGATAACACCCTGAACGAAGCCTGGTGGGCGGAACAAACCGCCATGGCGTTTGGCCGTGCGCAATATCGTTTTACCGCGACTAAGCCTGTAACTGAGACCGAAGCGGAAGAACAACCGAAACAAGCCGACACCCTGATCTGGCTGGGTGATGATGTCAGCAGCAGCTTAGAAAAAGGCGAAGCGGTTGCACAAGGCGTCAACTACGCCCGCGATTTAGGCAACCTGCCGGGCAATATCTGTACGCCGTCTTATCTGGCGGAAGAAGCCGAGAAACTGGCGGCCGACAATGCCAACGTCGAAACCATCGTCATCGACGAAGATCAGATGGAAGCCATGGGGGCCGGTGCGTTTGTCTCAGTGGCCAAAGGTTCTATCGAGCCGGGCAAGCTGATCATTATGAAATACCAGGGTGCGGATAACGCCGATGAAGCGCCGCATATGATTCTGGGTAAAGGCATTACCTTTGATACCGGCGGCATCAGCCTGAAGCCGGGCGCCAAAATGGATGAAATGAAGTACGACATGTGTGGTGCTGCATCCGTATTGGGTGCGATGCAAGCCATGGTTGCGCTGCAACCTAAGCAGAACATCATTGGCATGATCACCAGTGCCGAAAATATGCCGGCCGGTCATGCCTCCAAACCCGGCGATGTGGTTACCAGCTTATCGGGCAAGACTATCGAAATTCTTAATACCGACGCCGAAGGTCGTCTGGTGTTGTGTGATGCACTGACCTACGGCATCAACCACTTTAAACCGGCGTCTATCGTTGATATCGCCACCTTAACCGGTGCCTGTATGGCCGCATTGGGTGGAGTTAATTCTGGTTTATTCACTCAGGATGAAAGTCTGGCGGATGAGCTGCAAAACGCAGCGCGTTACTCCAACGATAAGGTCTGGCGTTTACCACTGGAAGACGACTATCAGGAACTGCTGGATACCAATTTTGCCGATATGGCGAATATTGGTGGCCCGCTAGCAGGCGCAACCACCGCCGCTTGCTTCCTGGCTCGCTTCACCGAAGGCACGCCATGGGCGCATCTGGATATTGCCGGTACTGCCTGGGGTGGCGCAGGTAAAAGCAAAGGTGCCAGCGGCCGTCCGGTTCCCTTATTGGTGAATTATTTACTGGCGAAATAGCCGGTTACTGAACTATTCACAAAACAACCCATAAAACAGCTCGGAGCCGCTAGCTTGGCTCTGAGTTGTTTTCGCACCTTTTCTGTCACATCTGCACACATCGTCTGGCTTATCCGGCTGCTACTATTCTGAATCTGATACACCGAATAACAATTCCTGAAAACCAAATACAACACCTAAAATCAAATAAACAACAGGACGCTTCCATGGCACTCAGTGACATCCTTAATGCCCGCTATTCCACCCGCGCCTTTAAAAAAGATCCGGTTGACCCGACCCTGCTCGAAGAAATTTTTGCATTAGCGCAACAATCGCCTTCCAACTGCAATGTTCAGCCATGGCAGACCTATGTTTTTTCAGGCGAGAAAAAAGACCAGTTAAAAAACAAATTAATTGCTGAGGTAATGAAGCAACAACCGCCTGAGCCGGACTTTAACTGGAAAATTGCCTACCAGGGCATTCACCGCGAACGCCAGTTTGGTTCAGCCAATGCACTTTATGGTGCAATGGGTATCGAGCGTGACGATAAAATGAAACGTAATATGGCGATGCTGCGCAACTGGGCATTTTTTGATGCGCCCCACGTTGCCTTTTTCACCATGGAAAAATACCTCGATATTATGGGTGCAGTAGATATTGGTATTTACGCACAAACCCTGACGCTATTATTAAAAGAGCGCGGCATTGATAGCTGTATGCAAGGTGCACTGGGGCAATTCCCGGGGCCGGTGCGTGAGTTTTTAAATCTGCCGGAAGAACAAGGTATTTTATTTGGTATGTCGTTTGGTTATGCTGATGACACGGCCGATGCCAATAAAGCGCGTACTGATCGGGCAGCGTTGAATGACGCAGTGACGTTTTTATAAAGCATCTGTTTTATTTTTGATTGGAATGCTCCAGCCAGGTTAACCAAACCCGCAAATCAAATTCCAGCTGGTGATAATCCGGCTCCATATGACAACAAAGCTGGTAAAAGGCTTTGTTGTGCTCCAGTTCTTTTAAATGCGCTAATTCGTGAACCACTATCATACGCAAGAAAGCTTCCGGCATTTCACGAAAGCGATTATCGATATGAATTTCTTTTTTCGCCACTAATTTACCGCCGTGTGCGCGGGATATACGCTTGTGCAAACCCAGCGCATTATAGGCCGGTGCTTTATCGCTGAATTCTACTTTGCTTAACGGAGCGGATTTACGTAGGTAACGGTTTTTCAGCTCGATGGTGTATTCATACAAAGCTTTATTGCTACGAATCGCGTGATATTGCGGATAGCGTTTTTGCAGCACCTTACCTAACGACCCCTCATCCAGCAGTTGCTGAACCTGACGGGTTAAATGTTCCGGGTAATGCTGAATGTATTTCAACGCCATCATCGCGATCCGTTATCACATTGGAATGTTTAGCTTTAACAAGCCCGGGCTGACCAGACAATTCGACCTAATACCGGGTTATCTTCCAGTGCCGTTAAATCTAATTCCCAGGCCGGATAATCACGGTTATCGCTTTCAACGGTCAGCTGATTACCCTGCTGTTTCAGACGTTTGGTGAGCAACCCCTGCTCGCTGTTTAATAAATACACGGCATTATTACGAACGTGACGTTGGGTCATATCCACCAGCACCTGATCGCCGTCACACAAGGTGGGCTCCATACTGTCACCATCGACGGTGACAAAGGCCAGTTGTTCACCACTGACACCCAGCTGGCGGGATAAAAACGATTTATTAAAGGTGAAATAATCTTCAACACCCTCAGAATCAGCCAGCGCACCACTACCAGCACTGGCTTTAACATCAAACATGGGGGCCAGCACCTGATCACCCGGATTCAGCACACCCGCCGGGTTAGCCCCGTCACTTTGTTCGCCGGTTAACAGCCAGGTGATATCAATGCGGTACTCGTTGTAAAGGTCTTGCAGGTACGCCATCGACGGGCGACCAGAACCGCGACAAATCCGGTAAATATGAGACGCGGATTTGCCAGTCATTTCTGCGAATTGTTTTTTATTGCCTCCAGCCAGTTGATCAACAACGGTTTGAAAGCGATAAGCCAGCGACATAAAAACTCCAATGCCTGCACAACGAATAGAAAAGCGGGCGATTATACTTGGCGACTAGCGCATAACCAGCCCACGGGCTGATTATTTTCGACGGCGGCGCTTGCCAGTAGATTGGCCATGGGCGCGTTGTTTGGCCCTGCGCTTTTGCGCAGTGCGGGTATTTTTACGATTCTCAGGAATTTCTTTGGTTAAATCCGGCTCATAGCCTTCCAGCCATTGTTGTGGCAAACGCTCATCGAGAATGACCTCAATTTCTTCCAGCAGATACTCTTCCCCTAAACTCATCAGAGTAATCGCCGTCCCCGTTTGCCCTGCTCGCCCGGTGCGGCCAATGCGGTGAATATAATCTTCGGCAATATAGGGCAAATCGAAATTAATCACGGTATTTAATGCCGGAATATCAATACCACGTGCCGCCACATCGGTTGCCACCAGCACCCGGGTATCACCACTGCGGAATTCCTCTAAGACACACTCTCTAGCACCCTGAGATTTATCCCCATGAATGGCCTTGGTGACCAGCCCGTCTTTACACATTTCTGCCGCCAAAGCATCCGCGCCTTGTTTGGTTTTGACAAAAATTAATACCTGATGCCAGTTTTTACTGCCGATTAAATGTGACACCAGTTCGCGCTTGCGGTCAGCATCCACCACATACACTTTTTGCTCAACCGTGGTTGCGGCGGTATTGCGGGCATCCACCTCAATCAGCTGCGGATCGTTGAGTAATTGTTTGCTGAGTTTAAAAATTTCGTCACTAAAAGTAGCGGAAAATAATAACGTCTGTCGCTCTTTTGGCAGGCGCTTCAGAATCTGCTGAATTTCATCCATAAACCCCATATCCAACATGCGGTCGGCTTCATCAAACACCAGTGTGTTTAACGCATCGAGACTGACGGCTTTTTTAAATAAGAAATCCAGCAGCCGCCCCGGTGTGGCAACCAATACATCCACGCCTTGTTTCAACGCCTCCAGTTGCGGATTGAGACTCACACCGCCATACGCCAGACCAACCTTCAACGACGAATATTGTGCGTATTGTTCAAAGCTCTGATGCACCTGCTGGGCGAGTTCCCGGGTCGGCACCAGAATCAGCGCTTGAACATGCGCCTGAGGCAGCTCCTGAGAAGCAGAATCAGACGATGGTGTTTGCTGCAGCAAGGCATCAAGGATCGGCAACGCAAACGCTGCTGTTTTCCCGGTGCCGGTTTGCGCTCCGGCCATCACATCATTACCCGACAGCACAACCGGAATAGCCTGCCGCTGAATAGGAGTCGGCTGGCTGTAATTCAGCGTTTGTAACGCTTGCTGTAGAACGGGGTTCAGCTGAGAAAAGGAAAAAGTCATAACCGGCGCTTGCAGAAAGAAAGCGCGCAGGTTACCACATGATTAACTATCAGCCGCTAATAACGCTTCAATATCGTTATCATTCGGCAAGGTAAAGCTTGAATAAATACTCACCACATGGCCATGGCGGTCGATCAGGTATTTATAAAAGTTCCACTTCGGTGCGGCTTGTTGACGTGCTACCTCCTGAAACAAAGGATGCGCCTGATCACCACGAACCGGTACCGTCGATAGCATGGTAAAACTAACGCCAAAGTTCTTAAAACACACCTCAGCGGCTTTGCTTTCATCCTGATCTTCCTGGTCAAACGAATCTGAGGAGACCCCAATCACTACCAGCCCTTTCTCTTTATATTTCTGATGAATAGCTTCCAGATCGGCAAACTGATCTGTAAATCCGCAATAACTGGCCGTGTTTACCAACAGAACCGGATGACCATCTGATACTGAGCACAAATCCAGTACGTTTGAACTGTGCAGCTGTTTCATCGCGTGCTGAAAAATGCCCGGGCAGGTTGCACCTTGTTCGTCAGCGGTGGCAGCAACGGCGATATTGCTCTGAAAGCCGCCCAGAGAACTGCTTAGCAGAGTGATAAAAATTGATAAGAAGTATTTCATGATCAGACTCCGAATCTATGCTCACATTCCCAATTTATATACAGGCCAAATTACATACAGGCCGAACTAAAACCTATACATATATTATACAAGATTCACAGCAGATGGTATCAATCACCGTCAGAGATGGATAATCAGCGACTAACAGGGAGAGTTAAGATACAAACAGACAAGGTCCGGATAGGGGCAAAAAGGATCAATGCACGGTTTCTTCAATCGCTTTTTCAGCTTTAGAGGCCGCCTGTCGACAGGGTTTCAGTGGTACATTCAGATTAGCATCGTGCTCGTCCAGAGGTGCCATCAGAAGTTCAACAAAGGGTTCTTCTTCTGTTGTAGAAGCGTGCAGTTTTTTCACGATGTGCTCTTTAAACCATGGTGTAAATACCATCGCCATCAGCACCGGGAGAGGAAACAGCCACCAAAGACTGTCAGCCAATTCGCCAAATATACTGGCTGTCATCATAGAATCGAATCCTTTCGAATTGATATTTTTGATGACTATAAAATAATCAGGCGAGTTTCTAAAGGTAATTTACGACACTCCTGAATCAATTCAGGCCATTCGTGTCATGCTAAAGTCGTATTCTGCCACGTTAGACCACGATGACGGAATACGACTTATAGAGATAATGCTCTTTGTAATCAGCCAACAAAGATCATTTTAGCCAGCAGTAACGCAGCGATAATCAGCACACTGGCATTTAACTCGTCACGCTTACCGCCCAGCAATTTAGCACCAGCATAGGTGATAAAGCCCAGTGTCACACCGTGTGCAATCGAAAAGGTCAGTGGAGTCATTAACAGAACCACAGCAACCGGTGCTGCTTCGGTTAAATCTTCCCATTCCACTTCTTTCAGAGTAAACATCATCAGTACAGACACATAGAAAATTGCGCCCGCCGTTGCATACGCCGGAATCATACCCGCCAGTGGTGCCAGGAAGATACTTAGCAGGAATAACACACCCACGGTTACTGCGGTTAAACCAGTACGACCACCCGCTGCCACACCGGAAGCGGATTCGATATAACTGGTCGTTGTTGAAGTACCTAACGCAGCACCAGCAACAGTTGCCGAGCTATCAGCCAGCAGAGCGCGTCCTAAACGAGGCACTTTGCCATCTTTTTCAACCAGACCAGCACGCTGGGTCACCGCAATCAAGGTACCAGAGGTATCAAACAGGTCGACAAACAGGAAAGCAAAAATAACGCTGACCATGGCCAGATCAAAGGCTGCTGCCAGATCCATCTGCATAAAGGTTGGTGCCAGTGATGGTGGCGCGGATACCACACCGGTGTATTCCACCTGACCGGCCAACAGACTGATTGCGGTAACGGCAAAAATCGCCAGCATCACCGCACCCGGCACATTACGCTGGATCAGAGCAATGATCATAAAGAAGCCAACCAGCGCCATACCCGGGCCAAAGTCACCCAGGTTGCCCAGGCTTACCAGCGTCGCCGGATGATCGACAATAATGCCGGCATTTTTCAGCGCAATTAACGCCAGGAAAGCACCAATACCCGCCGCAATGGCTTTTTTCAGCGTCATTGGGATGGCATTAATGATCCACTCACGCACCTGGAACAAGCTCAGCGCAATAAAGATCAGGCCCGAGAAGAATACCGCGGCCAGCGCTGTCTGCCAGCTATGACCCATACCCAGCACAACGCCATAAGTGAAGAAGGCGTTTAAGCCCATACCCGGTGCTAATGCCACTGGCAAATTGGCCCACAATCCCATGATAAAACAGCCAATGGCCGCCGCGACACAAGTCGCCACAAACACTGCTCCATGATCCATTCCGGCATCGGCCAACATCGCCGGGTTAATAAAGATGATATATGCCATGGTGAGATAGGTGGTCACCCCGGCAAGAATTTCAGTTTTTGGATTGGTGCCGAAACGAGTCAGCTGGAACAGTTTTTCGAGCATGAGAAGTTACTCAGATGATTATAATTTAGCGCCGCTGTTATTCAGATTGATCTGGAACAGCAAACAGATCCCGGCGGAGCATATAACGGATTCAGCCAAATCTCCAAGCATCTAATCTATTTTCCTGACCACTTTGGCAGGATTTATAACATCATGAAGAATTTCACGGCCCAGCAGGAAGACGTCAGTGCCGGTCTCCGCTAGAATAGCCGGTTTTGTTCAACCGAAAGACCCGGAGCCCCTCATGAGCCGCTACAGTCAGGAAATTAAAGACGCCATTCGTACCGTACCGAACTGGCCGGAAGATGGCGTAATGTTTCGCGATATTATGCCCCTGCTGCAGGATGCTCAGGTGTTTCGCATGCTGATCGACAGCTTTGTTCACCGTTATCAGGGGATGCAACTGGATGCCATCGCCGCCATTGATGCGCGTGGTTTTATTCTCGGTGCGCCGCTGGCTTACGAATTGGGCCTGAGCCTGGTTCCGGTTCGTAAAAAAGGCAAACTGCCGTTCAAAACCGTGACCCAGGATTATGATCTTGAATACGGCAGCGCCACCATTGAATTACACACAGATGCCTTTAAAGCCGGAGACCGGGTACTGGTGATGGACGATTTAATCGCCACCGGCGGCACCATGCTGGCAGCCTGTGAGCTGGTACGTAAACTGGGTGCCGAGGTCGTGGAAACGGCTGCGATTATTGACCTGCCCGATCTCAAAGGTGGCAGCAAACTGCGTGATGCGGGTTTTGATGTCTATGCCATCTGTGAATTTGATGGCCTGTAAGCACCCGAAATAATCCTTTACCTCTGAGCATAACCCATGACTATTCGCCACTTTGTGACTCATCACATCAGCAAAGAAAGCAACGATCCTGCGGCCACATTACAATGCAGTGAGCACGAAGCAGATCTTGATAACGAGCAAAGTGAACGCTTTTATTCTCAGGCCACCAGCCAGCTGAAAGGCATCCTGACACAACGTGGCAGCAAACGTTATGGTGCCTTTCACCCGGAAGTCACACTGGTGCGTGCTCAGATTCAGGACTGGAAAGGAGAGCGCCAGACCTTTTTGGCTCTAACACGTCGCATCAGTCAGCACTTTGCTAACAGCCTGGATAATACCCAGTTTGCCATCGATGGTTATCTGGCCTTTATCTATGAAGAACTGGCTGACAGTGATCGCTTGTACCTGTTCCACCTGCGCCGCAAGACCAGCGTGTCGATTAATGCCGATATGACCTTAAGCGAAACGCACTACATTGATTTCTCCAATACTGGCTTTGGCATGATGCTGAATCTGACCGACTGGCTGGTACAGGAAGAAGCCAAGTACATCACGTTCAGCTACGGCCGTTCCGATAAGCCAACTCAGAACCAATTCGCGGAATTTGTTGGTTTCACCGATACGCTGGACACCGCCGCCGAAACTGAAGAGTTTTTGCAGATTGTTGACGAGTTCAGCCAGGGTTTACCGGCGGAACAAAGCTACGAATACAAAAGCAAAGTGGTTGATTATTGCATGGAGCAAGACAAGCGCGGTGAACCGGTCGATTTCACCGATCTGGCCGACTACGTTGAATCACAAATGGAGTCCAAACCCGAATCCCGCAGCGGCGAAGACTTTTCACACTATATTGTTGAGAAACAAAAAGAACGCCAGGCCAGCAAACCGGCACTCACACCCGAGCAAATGGCAGAACAAGGGGCATCCACCGCCGATGTCGCCGAAGCGATTAAAACGGAATTAATTCCGGATCGTAAGAAATTAAAAAGCTTTATTCGCTACAGTGGTAAAAACAAAGACATCAGCCTGAGCTTTTCCGCTGCCATGCTGGAGCAGGATATTGTTTTTGATGGCGTCAATAACCGTCTGCAAATCAATAAGCTGCCGGAGTCACTGGTCAAACAACTGAAATCACGCGACAGCTCTGATTAATCGTTTAAAAGCTGAAAAATGTTTCAGCTTTTTTTACCGGCATTTTTGGCAATCCGTTCAACCACCCGGGAAGCTGCGACAAAACCAAAGGTACCCGTCACCATCGTCGCGGCACCAAAGCCGGAGGAGCAATCCAGTCGTGTGCTGTCACCAGCGAAGGATTTGGTCTGACACACACTGCCATCAGGCTGCGGATACGACAGCTGCTCGGTAGAAAACACACAGGGAATGGAATAATTACGCGAAGGGTTGCGTGAGAAATTATATTCCCGGCGCAGCAAAGAACGTACTTTACGCGCCAGAGGATCATTAAACGTCTTATTTAAATCACCAATCTGAATCTGGGTCGGGTCACTCTGCCCTCCCGCAGCACCGGTAGTAATAATGCGGATTTTATTACGCTTACAATGGGCGATCAGTGCTGCTTTATTTTTTACGCTGTCGATGCAATCAATCACATAATCCATCCCCGGATAAATCAACTCCTGCTGGTTATTGGCGGTAACAAACGCCATTTTGGAATGCACTACAATATCCGGATTTATAGCTTTCAGGCGCTCAGCAACGGCATCTGTTTTTAGCTGCCCTACTGTATTATTGAGTGTATGGATCTGACGATTGGTATTGGTGACACAAATATCATCCATATCAATCAGAGTGATTTCACCAATGCCGGAACGAGCCAAGGCTTCTGCTGCCCAGGAGCCAACACCACCAATCCCCACCACACACACATGCGCTTGCTGCAAACGCAGCAGGCCATCGGCACCGTATAAACGGCCAATACCACCAAAACGGTCCAGATAGTCACGAGATAAACTGGCAGGTGATAAATCGTCAGGCGATAAAACAGGGGAAGATTCGGGAGGTACTGCGCTCATCAGGGTCTCAACAACAGGGAAACATCAGATAGCGCAGTATATCAGAATGGCATTTATACCGAAGGGCTGGCAGCAATTAACTGGGACTTCTGAGAGGCCACCTGAGGTTTTTTACGCAACCAGCGAGCGGTTTGGGAAATACGGCGTAAGCTGGGTTCACCACTATCAAACGCCTGCTGAATGGTTTGTAACTCAGATCGTGGCAGCGTGCCCATCAGACCGTGTTTTAATTCCGGAATCGGGGCAATGCGTGCGGTTAAAACCGCAACCAGGTCACCCAGAAAATGTGACGATAAACGCGCATGCTCATGATAGTTGATGGTCAGCGAAACAAATTCACCTTCCTGAGCCAGAACAATCAGATCATTTTTTTGTAACGCACCTTTAACCGCTGTCATAAAGTGCTCAAAATCCTGGCCAGAGAACACCGACTGATCGGTCACAACCGCCATCACATCAGTCCAGAGCTGGCGAAAACGTCGCTGACTGATTTTGTCTTCAACGACTTTAAATTCAAGCCGCTCAGGTAACTGGAACGACTCACCCGTGGTGTTATTGTCAGCCGGCTGTACGTACAGCGCGGTGGCAAACCAGGGTTTGTCTAATGTTTCAAAAAAGCCGATTCCTTTCAGCTCTGCACTATTGGTGGTCAGTGATAAAGACAAACCAACAATCATCCACAAAGCTTTAACTGCGTTCATGATAGACCTCGAATTGAACGATAACTCAGCACATTCACAACATACGTTATCGCCTAATAATTAACTGTGATTCAGTTAACGTTTAAACACCATATTGGTTTTTTGGCGGAATATACAGAACTTACGTCAATCAGATGGCACAAAAATGACAAACTCAGAGGTATTTCAGCAAGGGCTAGAGATTAATCAGTTGAATCCGGTCAGACTGATCAACCAGATCGCGATAGAGCCGATCCTGCATTTCCGGCTTGCGGATATCGTCGAGAGTCACCCGTGCCAGAACCCGCATCATCAGAGTATTGATGCCTCCCCAGCTACTGGATAGCGAGCAGTGAGCGGTAATATCGCATTGATGGTTATCAACACTGCATTCTGTTAATGCAACCGGCCCTTCAAAGGCCTGAACCACATCCAGAATCCGTATTTGTGAGGGAGCTAACGCCAGGCGATACCCTCCCCGAGCTCCGCGTTGAGCAATCACCAGGCCACTGTCTGCCAACGCCTTCATCACTTTGCGTACGGTTGGCAACGGCAAACCGGTAGAATCAACGATATTTTCCGTCGATAACTTTACCGAGCCAGCCCGCGCCAGTTGATCCAGCACGACGATGCCATAATCTGTCAGTTTGCCAATTTTCAGCATACGCTTCGGGTTCTTGTCAGCAAGGTAAAGTCAGAATGATAACACGAAGCATCTTCACAAATGTGTCGTCATGTTTTAGCGTTGCGCTCCTGACTTTTAACTCAATGCTCTGAGGAGAGATCCATGATGCGCTCAACGGCCAAGCAAGTACTGGCGTTATTCACTCTGATGTCGTCACTGTTAACGACTCAGTTACAGGCAGAAGAAACCAAGACGGCAGCCACTTCACCAGCCAGTAACGATGATCTGGTAGCAGTTGTGATTGAAACCAACCGTGGTGATATTGAACTGGCCCTAAACCGCAGCAAGGCTCCGATCAGCGTTGCCAACTTTCTGACCTACATCGATGCCAAACACTACGACGGCACCATCTTTCACCGCGTGATTCGTGACTTTATGATTCAGGGCGGTGGTTTTGATGAAAACATGATCCAGAAAGCCACCCTGCCACCGATTAAAAACGAAGCCAAAAACGGTTTATTAAACCAGCGCGGTAGTATCGCCATGGCGCGTACCAGCTCAGTCGATAGCGCAACCAGCCAGTTTTTTATTAACGTAAAAAGCAATGACTTCCTGAATCATGGTTTCCGTGACTATGGTTATGCCGTATTTGGCCAGGTCACTAAGGGAATGGATGTAGTCGACGCCATTGCCACGTCTCAGACTGGCCTGCGTGACGTGCCGGTAGAAGCCATTGTGGTTAACACCATCAAGGTGCTTGAAAGCGAAAAAGCGACTGCCAAATAAGCAATCAGGCCGCTTCTATGTTCCCTGCTTGAGCAGATTTTGATATAAAGCCCGGTCAATTCAGCCCGTGTCTTTTCAGGAGCATTACCGGCCTATGCAAGACGTTTCCACGTTTGATCCAAACACATTCGACCCGACTGACTCAGCAGCCTCAGCGGATAGCCAACCAGCCGTGGTCGATGCGGAAAAAGAGCGCAAGCAGAAAACCAACTTTAATAAGTTGCAAAAGCGCTTGCGCCGCAATGTCGGTAAAGCCATCGAAGATTATAATATGATCGAAGAAGGCGATAAGATCATGGTGTGTCTGTCTGGTGGCAAAGACTCTTACACCATGCTCGACATCCTGATGAGCCTACAGAAAAGCGCACCGGTTAAGTTTGATCTGGTCGCGGTAAATATGGATCAGAAGCAACCAGGCTTCCCAGAACACATCCTGCCCGCCTACCTCGACTCCGTTGGCGTTGATTACCATATCGTCGAAAAAGACACCTACAGCGTTGTTAAAGAAATCATCCCAGAAGGCAAAACCACGTGCGGTTTATGCTCACGTCTGCGTCGGGGCACCCTGTATGGCTTTGCCGAGAAAATTGGGGCTAACAAAATTGCCTTGGGCCATCACCGTGATGACATCATTGAAACCTTGTTTCTGAATATGTTTCATGGCGGCAAGCTCAAAGCCATGCCACCTAAATTGTTAAGCGACGATAAAAAGCATGTGCTGATTCGCCCATTGGCATACTGCAAAGAAAATGACATCGAGAAATTTGCCACGGCTAAGGAATTTCCGATTATTCCCTGCAACTTATGTGGCTCGCAGGAGAACCTGCAGCGTCAGAACATCAAACATATGCTGGCGCAGTGGGATAAAGCCCATCCAGGGCGCAGTGAAAATATCTTTGCCGCCATCAGCAATGTGGCACCATCACAGCTAGCCGATGGTGAATTGTTTAATTTCCGTGAGTTAGAACAACAACAGCAAGGCAGCCATTTAGGAATGCGCCAGACCTTATTGGATGTGGTGAATATTGATTGAGGCTAAAGCTGAGCCAGGTGGCGCTGTCTTATCCAATAGCACGGTCTTATAGAGTACCACTAAACAACGTCGTAGTATTTAACTCGTATGTGCCCGGTCCTTTCAGCAACAGCGTCATATCGTAACGCCGCTCGGTGATGATATTTTCAGCTCGGGCGGTCAGCTTACAAAAACCCGGCTCAAGACTGGGCTTGGGCATTTGAATTTTTACCGCCAGATCTTGCGCCAGCTCTTCAACCTGAACCGTTGATACCGCCTGAGTTGGAGAACCGGCAATGCCTTTACGTATCCATTGTAAATACAATTGATGGCGGCCAGCCTGCTCGGTACGAATCACACGAACATAGCCTTCGCCGTCACTGGATTTCCAAGGGCACATGCGCTGTACCTGATCCATCCAGACCGGCATTTTATAAACCGCTTTCAGCACCTCATTCTCGCCATCAACCTTTTCACCACCAGCATTTTCGCCACCAACATCCTCGGCCAATGAGAACGGCGTGATCAGACTCAGTAGCACCATCAGAACAAGGGGGGTACGCATCACTGTTTTACGTATAAAAGGGTTACACATCAGAGCTTCCTGCGATTAAATAATACATCCAATAAGACTAGCAGGTTGTTGAAAAACTACTTACGTTGCCACAACGGCGTTAAAAATCATCCCCAAATGCTCATTTATTACTTATAAACTGCGCTTTTTCGTTGATTATTAGCTTGCGCAGCTCTAAAGAGTGCCTTGTTCTGGCTACCTCAGAAACATTTTTCAAGAGCCTGCTAGCATCTGCTGCGCTGAGCGCTTAATGATTATCAGCCCAGCGATGCATTGGTGCCTCACCGATGTCCCAGGCGGGTTTGTCGTAGGTAATGGCGATGATGTAATAGGTTTCCAGCCCTTTGGGTAGCCTCACCTCGACCTCCTCTTCCAGCGCTTTGCCCATAAGCCCACGCGCCAACGGCGCATCGACACTGATATAACCCCGCTTCAGGTCAATCTCGTCTTCACCAACAATTCGATAACGGTATAACTCTTCAGCATCATCTTCCAGTTCAATCCAGGCACCAAAATACACCTTATCCGCATGAGCAGGCTTACGATCAACAACTGTCAGCGCTTCCAGCCGTTTGCGTAAAAACCGCAATCGGCTATCAATCTGGCGCAAGCGTTTTTTGCCATAAATATATTCGGCATTTTCAGAACGATCGCCCAGCTTAGCGGCATCTGATACCTGCTGAGTAACGCGCGGACGCTCTTCGCGCCAAAGATAATCGTGCTCCTGTTGCAGCAGCCGCTCTCCTTCCGGAGTGATCAACAGGCTACGTTTGGGTAATGGTTTTTTAGTGGTATCAGTCATACATCAGAGGCCGTCATCGCATCGCAATAAATGCATGCGAGAGTACTTTTTTGATTTCATATAATTCAGAGAATGATCAAGCGTAGTGCAAAATTTGCCTTAGGTATACTGTTGCTGATAGCAGGCATCATTATTACTCCATTGCCCATCCCACTAGGCCTGATCAGTATCCTGATGGGGCTTTCATTATTAATCAGCGTTGCACCTCCGCTGCGTAACTGGCTGATTTTACTACGAAAGAAATTCACCACTGCGTCTCTGACCTTAACCCGGCTGCGCCAGCACCTGCCCCGCTTTCTGCAACATGTGATTGATGAAACCGATCCTGACAAAACAAAACAGTAAATGTTAATTATTATCATTTACAAAATAAATTGGATCGTTTACATTCTTGTTTGTGCCAATTTGAGTGTTTGCAGCAACACAGGAGAAAAACAATGGAAAATTACATCAGTGGTCTAGCCGGTGTTATGTTGATTGGCTTCTGTATTACCGTTCTGACATTGCCCGTCTGACCTGAGTGGCAAGAGCCATATTGGTGGGGTTCTTGTTATTGCTACTAAAAGCCTTCGGGCTTAACGATCTTCTTTTTTGTGATAGATTTTCAGGATATAAACAATGTCGTTTTTAACGAAATAACGAACAACATAGTCACCGGCCACTAACTCTCTAACCCCAGCTAGCTCTTCAATAGTCATTCCCATTTCGGGATAATCGACCAAGCGCTTAATGGAATTCTGCAACCGCTCACTATAGCGCCTTGCTGCATCTGGATTTTTAACCGCTATAAAATTTCTTAATCGCTTTAAATCATTTAAAGCAACCGCAGTAAATTTTAACCTCATAAACTAGGCGGTTCCTTTTCATCCTCTGTTCCCCAGCTTTCCAGCCAGTCCATAACTTCCTCACCACCCACCACTCGACCTGCTTCCACATCAGTCAGTGCCAATCGAGTTTCTTCTAGCAGTTTTGCTTCACGCTCTTCCTTTGCCAGATATTCATCCAGCGCGTCGTTAATCAACCACGCCTTAGAACGTCTCATCTTTTTCGCTGCTGCCTCTAACCGGGCCATCAACTCATCGTTCATTCGCACGCTTGTCATTGCCATCTGCACCACCTTTCATTTACACACCACTTGAATGCGTTGCATTACATTGCACTCAAATAATAATACAACAATAAAAGTAACATAAAGAAGAGAGCTCTATTCTTTAGCGAAGACCAGATACAAAAAACGCCCGGCTGCATAGCAGCCGGGCGTTTTTTATTGTCTGAATAACAGTAACTTACCAGCCAGTCACTTCTTTCAGTGCATCACCGATCTGAGCCAGAGAACGCACAGTTTTCACACCAGCGTCCTCCAGAGCAGCAAACTTCTCATCAGCAGTACCTTTACCGCCAGAGATAATGGCACCGGCATGGCCCATACGCTTGCCTTTTGGTGCCGTAACACCAGCAATGTAGGAAACAACCGGCTTGGTGACGTTCGCTTTGATGTATGCCGCGGCTTCTTCTTCCGCAGTACCACCAATCTCACCAATCATAACGATTGCTTCGGTTTTCGGGTCGTTCTGGAACAGTTCCAGAATGTCGATAAAGTTAGAGCCCGGGATAGGGTCACCACCAATACCAACACAGGTAGACTGACCAAAACCGTAATCAGTAGTCTGCTTAACCGCTTCATACGTCAGAGTACCGGAGCGGGAAACAATGCCCACTTTACCAGGCTGGTGAATGTGACCGGGCATAATACCGATCTTACATTCTCCCGGCGTGATCACACCCGGACAGTTAGGGCCGATCAGACGAACACCCAACTCATCACACTTCACTTTACATTCCAGCATATCCAGCACCGGGATGTGCTCAGTAATACAAACGATCAACTTAATGCCGGCATTCGCCGCTTCCAGGATAGAATCCTTACAGAAAGGCGCTGGCACATAGATCACAGACGCATCAGCACCGGTTGCTTCCACAGCTTCAGCAACGGTGTTAAACACTGGCAGACCCAGATGCTCAGTACCACCCTTGCCCGGCGTTACACCGCCAACCATTTGTGTGCCATAAGCAATCGCTTGTTCAGAGTGAAAAGTACCCTGACCGCCAGTGAAACCCTGACAGATAACTTTGGTGTCTTTATTAATTAAAACCGACATGTCTTAGTTCCCCGCTGCCTTAACCGCTTGTTCTGCAGCGTCAGTCAGACTGGTTGCTGCGATAATATCCAGACCAGATTCAGACAGAACCTGTTTGCCCAGATCAGCGTTAGTTCCTTCCAGGCGAACAACAACAGGCACGTTGACACCAACTTCTTTCACAGCACCAATGATGCCTTCTGCGATCATGTCACAACGCACGATACCGCCGAAGATGTTCACCAGAACACACTTCACTTTTTCGTCAGACAGAATCAGTTTAAATGCATGAGCAACACGCTCTTTGGTGGCACCGCCACCGACGTCGAGGAAGTTAGCCGGGAAACCACCGTGCAGAGCAACGATGTCCATGGTTCCCATTGCCAGACCAGCACCGTTCACCATACAGCCGATGTTGCCATCCAGCGCTACATAGTTCAGATCCCATTCTGCAGCTTCCGCTTCACGCGCGTCTTCCTGAGAAGGATCGTTCATGTCAGCCACGGCTTTCTGGCGGTACAGAGAGTTACCGTCAACACCCAGTTTGGCATCCAAACAGTGCAGATCACCATCTTCTTTAATCACCAGTGGGTTGATTTCAATCAGCGCCAAATCTTTGTCGTGGAACAGTTGCGCCAGTCCCATAAAGATTTTAGTGAACTGCTTAATCTGATCACCTTTCAGGCCCAGCTTAAACGCCAGTTCACGGCCCTGGTATGGCTGTGCACCGGTTAACGGGTCAATTTCGGCTTTCAGAATTTTTTCCGGTGTTTCTTCCGCAACTTTTTCGATCTCCACACCACCTTCGGTGGAAGCCATAAAAACAACGCGGCGGGTTGCACGATCAACAACGGCACCCAGGTACAGTTCATCAGCGATATCGGTCAGGCTTTCTACCAGAATACGACTGACCGGCTGGCCATTTTCATCTGTCTGGTACGTTACCAGGTTTTTCCCTAACCAGCTTTCTGCAAACTCTTTAATTTCTTCCTTTGAAGAAACCAGCTTTACACCACCAGCTTTACCGCGACCACCGGCGTGCACCTGAGCTTTAACCACCCATTTGTCACCACCGATCTCGTCAGCTGCTGCTACAGCGTCTTCCGCAGTCTTAGCTGCCACACCTTTCGATACTGGCAGACCGTACTGCGCAAAAAGCTGCTTACCCTGATATTCGTGAAGGTTCATCGCTTTCGTCCTGTTTCTTGCATTTTCACCGGAAACCCCCGGTGGCCTTGGTTAACCCTGAACCGATTGGTCGGTTATTAATTACTCCTCAGTCACTGACAATCAACCCTCAGCCACTGAATATTCAGTAATTTCAGGGATAAAAAGTAAGGCCCGGAAATCCGGGCCAATACTTAATTTTAAAACTGCTTATTTTTTCTTCGGCTTGCGATTCGCTTTATGGATCGCTGCGTTGTTAACCGCCAGCGCCGCTTCATGCACCGCCTCAGAGATGCTTGGATGAGCAAACACCATCATACCCACATCTTCAGCGGTTGAGCCAAACTCCATAGCAACCACAATTTGCTGCACCAGATCACCGGCATTCGGGCCAATCACGCTACAACCTAAAATGCGATCGGTTTCAGCATCGGCCACTACTTTTACAAAGCCGTCGGTGTCAGCCGCTGCCATCGCACGACCATTAGCCGCAAACGGGAACATGCCCACATTGTATGCTTCACCAGCCGCTTTTAATTCGTCTTCCGTTTTACCAACCCAAGCGATTTCCGGATGGGTATAGATCACGGATGGAATCACGTCGTAGTTCAGCTGAGCTTTATGACCAGCAATGCGCTCTGCAACCATCACCCCTTCTTCAGAAGCTTTGTGTGCCAGCATTGGGCCACGTACTACGTCACCAATCGCGTACACGCCCGGAGCATCGGTCGCGCAGTGTTCGTTAACAAAGATAAAGCCACGCTCATCCAGATTAACACCACTATCACCAGCCAGCAGGCCTTCGGTGTATGGACGACGACCAACCGCAACAATCAGCTTATCGAAGGTTTCAGATTTCTCACCTTCGCTGTCCTGATAAGTTACCGTCACTTCGCTGCCGTTGACCTCAGAGCCAGTAACACGAGCGCCAACACGGATGTCCATGCCTTGCTTAGTGAACAGTTTCTTGGCTTCTTTAGCAACGGTTTGATCCACCAGGTGCAGGAAATTGTCCTGTGCTTCTAACACGACAACCTCAGCGCCCAGACGGCCCCAAACACTACCTAATTCCAGACCAATTACACCCGCACCAATCACACCCAGGCGCTTAGGCACTTCGGTGAATTCCAGTGCACCGGTGGAATCAACAATAATGTCGTCAGTTTTAGGCGCTGGTGGAATATCAACCGGTACCGAGCCGGTTGCAATAATCACGTTTTCAGCGTCAATGGTTTCGGTCGCACCGGCGTGATTGGTAAATTCAACTTTTTTACCTGCCAGTACCTTACCAGTACCTTCCAGTGGCGTAACACCATTGGCTTTAAATAAGGTGGCTACACCCATGGTCAGATTCTTAACAATCTGATCCTTGCGTTGCAGCATATCGGCGATATTGATGCTCACGTCACCGGTGCTGATACCGTGTAATGAGAACTTCTCTTTCGCTTCTTCGTATTTGTGCGACGTATCCAGCAGCGCCTTGGAAGGGATACAACCAACGTTCAGACAGGTACCACCAAATACAGCTTTGCCATCTTTATTAATCCACTTGTCGATACAAGCGGTTTCCAGACCCAGCTGGGCACAACGGATAGCTGCTACATAACCAGCGGGGCCACCACCGATAACAACAACATCAAATTTTTTGCTCATTTAAAAATTCCTTAAACTATCCGATTAAATGTCTAACAGCAGACGGGCTGGATCTTCCAGTAACTCTTTGATAGTTACCAGGAACTGAACGGCTTCTTTACCATCAATCATACGGTGATCGTAAGACAGTGCCAGATACATCATAGGCAGAATAACCACTTCACCATCAACCGCCATTGGGCGTTCCTGGATTTTGTGCATACCCATAATGGCAGTTTGTGGTGGGTTCAGAATCGGAGTCGACATCAGAGAACCAAAGATACCACCGTTTGAAATGGTGAAGGTACCACCCTGCATTTCTTCGATACCCAGCTTGCCATCACGGGCACGCTTACCGAAATCAGCAATGGTGCCTTCGATTTCAGCCAGACCCATGCTGTCGGTATCACGCAGAACTGGCACAACCAAGCCGCGATCGGAAGAAACCGCAACACCAATATCCTGATAACCATGGTAAACCATGTCATTACCATCAATGGATGCGTTTACAGCTGGGAAGCGTTTCAGCGCTTCAGTTGCCGCCTTGGTGAAGAACGACATAAAGCCCAGTTTTACACCGTGCGCTTTCTCAAAACGGTCTTTGTATTTCGCGCGCAGCTCCATTACCGGCTTCATGTTAACTTCGTTGTAAGTCGTCAACATCGCTGCGTTTTGCTGTGCTTCAACCAGACGACGTGCAATGGTGGCGCGCAGACGCGTCATTGGTACCCGCTTTTCAATGCGCTCACCGGTTGGCAGATTCAACGCCGGAGCTGCCGGAGCCGCTGCTTTTGGTGCCGCTGGAGCAGCAGGTGCCGCTGCCGGAGCAGATTTCAGATGATTCTGAACGTCTTCTTTGGTGATACGACCACCTTTTCCTGTGCCTTTAACATCAGACAGGCTGATGCCTTTTTCGTCGGCCAGCTTGCGGGCAGCAGGGCCAGCAATAGCGTCTTCGCTGCTTTCCGCAGCAGGTGCTTCTTCAGTTGCGGCAGCAGGCGCTGGTGCAGCAACGTCGCCCTCAACAAAAACGGCCAGCACTTCATCACTCAGAACCACATCCCCTTCTTCTTTCAGGATGTTTTTCAGAGAACCATTGGCCGGAGCAACCACTTCCAGTACCACTTTATCGGTTTCAATATCCACGATCAGTTCATCTCGCTGGATCGCTTCACCTGGCTGTTTGTGCCAGGTTGCTACTGTGCCGTCGGCAACAGATTCAGGAAAAGTGGGTGCCTTAATTTCGATGCTCATTGATAATTTTCCTTAGTATTCCTGCGATTAGCCCTGAAGCCCTAAAGCATCACGGATTAATTTCTCTTGTTGCTCCAGGTGGAGCGCCATATAACCTGCAGCCGGTGAAGCCGATGCGTCACGCCCTGCATATTCAAGATGTAATGTATTGTTGATGGCAGCAATAGCGCGACGCATATGGTGCTGACTGCTGTACCAGGCACCCATGTTCATCGGCTCTTCCTGTACCCAATAGACTTCTTCCATATTAGTGAACTTCTTCAGAACTTCACCCAGGTCGTCCGCCGGGAACGGATACAGTTGCTCGATACGAACAATCGCCACATCATCGATTTCTTCTGCACGACGACGTTCCAGTAAATCGTAATAAACCTTACCGGAGCACATCACTACGCGACGTACCTTGGCCGGATCCAGCTCATCAATCTCATCCAGAACTGTCTGGAAGTGGCCTTCAGCCAGCTCTTCCAGCGTACTGGTTGCCAGCTTGTGACGTAACAGGCTCTTCGGTGACATCACTACCAGCGGTTTACGCAGTGGACGAATCACCTGACGGCGTAACATGTGATACACCTGCGCCGGTGTGGATGGCACACAGATCTGAACATTATGCTCAGCACACAGCTGCAGATAACGCTCTAAACGAGCCGAGGAGTGTTCCGGGCCCTGACCTTCATAACCGTGTGGCAACAGCATGGTCAGACCACACAAACGGCTCCACTTGTGTTCACCGGAAGAAATAAACTGGTCAAATACCACCTGAGCACCATTGGCAAAATCACCAAACTGAGCTTCCCAGATCACCAGAGCGCCTGGTGTCGTAGTCGCATAGCCATATTCAAAGGCCAGTACCGCTTCTTCGGATAAGGTGGAATCGTACAGATCAAACGCTGGCTGATCGTCTTTCAAATTGCTTAACGGGATATAAGCTTCACCATCTTTCTGGTTATGCAATACCGCATGACGGTGAGAGAAAGTACCACGACCCACGTCCTGGCCGGTCATACGCACCTGATGGCCTTCGTCCAGCAAGGTGGCATACGCCATGGTTTCGGCGAAGCCCCAGTTGATTGGCATCGCACCGGCCGCCATCTTACGACGGTCTTCAAGGATTTTGCTGACCTGACGCTGTACCGCAAAACCGTCTGGCACTTCCAGTTGTTTGGTTGCCAGCTCTTGCATACGTTTCAGATCAAACGAAGTATCCGCTTTTGCTGTCCACTCGTGACCCAGGTAAGGAGACCAGTCAACAAACAGCTTCTCATTCGGCTCTTTCACCAGACTTTTGGCAACGTGCAGGCCATTATCCAGTGCGTTACGGTATTCCTCTTCCAGATCTTTGACCTGCGCCTGATCCAGAACACCTTCACCGATCAGCTTAGTCGCGTATAAATCACGGGTGGTTTTTTGCGACTTAATTTTAGAGTACATCAGAGGCTGAGTACCGGATGGTTCGTCGGCTTCGTTATGGCCACGACGACGGTAGCACACCAGATCAATCACGATGTCTTTTTTGAACTCATTGCGGTAATCAACCGCCAGCTGAGTGACAAACAGAACCGCTTCCGGGTCATCACCATTGACGTGCAGAATCGGTGCTTCAACAATTTTGGCAACATCGGTGCAATATTCGGTAGAGCGGTTATCGTCACGGCGAGAGGTAGTAAAGCCCACCTGGTTGTTAATGACGATATGAATGGTACCGCCGGTTTTGTAAGCCCGGGTCTGCGATAACTGGAAAGTTTCCATCACCACACCTTGGCCAGCAAAAGCAGAGTCACCGTGAATCAGCACAGGTACCACTTTTTCACCGGTCTCGTCGTCACGACGATCCTGACGTGCACGAACAGAACCTTCAACAACCGGAGAAACAATCTCCAGGTGAGACGGGTTAAACGCCAGTGCCAAATGCACTTCACCGCCCGAGGTCATCACATTTGATGAGAAACCCTGGTGATATTTCACGTCACCGTGTGATTCAAAGGTGGTTTTACCGTCGAATTCATCGAACAGGTCGGAGGTTTTCTTACCCAGGGTGTTGATCAGGGTATTCAAACGACCACGGTGCGCCATACCGATAACAATTTCTTTGGCACCGTAGGTCCCGGAGCGCTGGATCAGTTCATCCATTAAAGGAATTAAACTTTCACCACCTTCCAGACCAAAACGTTTTACCCCTGGATAACGCGAACCCAGATATTTTTCCAGGCCTTCACCGGCGGTCAGACGTTCCAGCAAATGTAACTTAACTTCATCGCCGTACTTAGGGTGAGCACGAACACTTTCCAGACGCTGCTGGAACCAGCGTTGTTCTGCGGTATTAACAATGTGCATGTATTCAGAACCCACGGTACCGCAGTAGGTGGTGTCCAGCGCATTGATAATTTCTTTCAGAGTGGCTTCTTCCTGGCCAATAAACAGCGAACCTGTCTGGAAGCTGGTGTCCATATCAGCCTGGGAAAGCCCATGAAAATGAAGATCCAGATCGGGAACCTGTTGACGCTCCATCAGCTCCAGCGGGTCTAGCTTAGCGTGCTGATGACCACGGCCACGATAAGCGTTAATCAGTTGTAATACCTGAACCTGCTTACGATCAAAATCGGAGCTGACACTGGCTTGTGATGCCGGGCGTGAACGTCCCTGATTTTTGGAGATTAGAAGAAATTGTTCCCGAATGGGCTTGTGAGGCGTGTCGACGGAAGTGTTCTCGTCAACGCGTGGAAGTTGATCAAAATAACTGCGCCACTCTTCTGGCACTTCATTAGGATCGCGGAGATAGGTTTCGAAGAGCTCTTCCACGTAAGCAACGTTGCCACCCGCTAATTGCGAGGTGCTCCAGAGTTGCTCCATTGTCTGCTCGTGCATTGTGTACGACCACCCTGTTTTAACTTAAAACGAGGGATTCACCTGCAGAAAGCACGTACCGACTCATTACGCTTGAAAACGATATGGGAAAGGACCAACCGGGTAGGTTGTAATGCCTCTGAGTTGAACCGGGGATGCCCCGTTCCCTCAACTAAAAATCAGCTTAGTTAAAAATAGCGCTTTGTGGGCGCTATTTTTGAAAAATTGTTAACGTAAGTGGACTGTGTAGCCAGTCCAGCTTACGTTTTATACCACATGGTCGGTCTGTGGCAATCCCTTACAGCTGCTGACTTAACAGCATGTCGCGGATGTGACCAATAGCCCGGGTCGGGTTCAGACCTTTCGGGCATACATTGACACAATTCATGATTCCACGGCAACGGAAAACGCTGAATGGATCACTCAAAGATGCCAATCGTTCTTCCGTTTTGGTATCACGGCTGTCCGCCAGGAAGCGGTAAGCCTGCAACAGGCCAGAAGGACCAACGAACTTGTCCGGATTCCACCAGAAAGAAGGACATGCAGTTGAACAACAAGCACACAGAATACACTCGTACAGGCCGTCCAGCTTCTCACGCTCTTCCGGTGACTGCAGACGCTCAATCGCCGGAGCTGGCTTGTCGTTCTGCAAGAATGGCTGAATCTTCTCGAACTGCTGGTAGAACATGCTCATGTCGATCACCAGGTCACGAATAACCGGCAGACCAGGCAGAGGACGCAGAACCAGCTTGTCCATTTTACCTTTAGTTGCTTCCGAGATTGGGGTGATACATGCCAGGCCGTTTTTGCCATTGATGTTCATACCATCGGAACCACACACACCCTCACGACAAGAGCGGCGGTAAGCAACCGTTGGATCCTGTTCTTTTACCAGAGCCAATACATCAAGAATCATCAGATCCTTGTTGCCAGGAATCGCGATATCGTAATCCTGCATGTATGGCGCTTCATCTTTTTCAGGATTGTAGCGATAAATACTAACTAACACGGTTTACTCCCTATTAATAAGTACGGACTTTTGGCGGGAACGCTGGAACTGTCTTAGGAGCGAAGTTCACAGAGCGCTTGCCGATTGTCTTGGTTTCAGGGAAATACAGAGAGTGGCACAGCCAGTTCTCATCATCACGCTCGGTGTAGTCATTACGGGCATGAGCACCACGTGATTCTTTACGCTCAATCGCAGCAACGGCTGTTGCGTAAGCGGTTTCAAACAGGTTATCCAGTTCCAGAGCTTCGATGCGAGCCGTGTTAAACGGACCACTATTGTCATCCAGAACGGTGTTCTTAACGCGCTTGCCGATTTCGTCAAGCATCGCCAGACCTTTTTCCATGCTGTCGCCTTCACGGAATACACCGAAGTACAGTTGCATGGTTTTTTGCAGATCCGCACGAACTTCCGCAACCTTCTCACCAGAAGTTGCATTGTTCAGACGATCCAGACGTGCCATTGCACGTTCAATATCGGCATCTGTTGGGTCAACAAAGTCGAAGCCTTCATCAAAGCTCTTCTCAACCTGCAAACCAACCGCACGACCAAATACCACCAGGTCAAGCAGTGAGTTACCACCCAAACGGTTAGCACCGTGAACCGATACACAAGCAATCTCACCCGCTGCGTACAGACCTTCAACCACAACGTCGTTGCCGTTTTCGTCTTGTGTCAGCGCATGACCACCAATATTAGTTGGTACACCACCCATCATGTAGTGACAGGTTGGAACAACCGGAATTGGCACCTTAACCGGATCCGCGTGTGCGAAGGTACGGGATAATTCCAGAATACCCGGCAGCTTAGCGTTCAGGGTTTCTTCACCCAAGTGATCCAGCTTCAGGAATACGTGATCGCCGTCTTCACCACAGCCACGACCTTCCAGAATTTCCAGAACCATAGAACGGGCAACAACGTCACGGCCGGCCAAGTCTTTGGCGTTTGGAGCATAACGCTCCATAAAGCGTTCGCCGTCTTTGTTGATCAGGTAACCACCTTCACCACGGCAACCTTCAGTTACCAGTACACCAGCACCCGCAATACCCGTTGGGTGGAACTGCCACATTTCCATGTCCTGCATAGGAACACCGGCACGCAGCGCCATGCCCACACCGTCACCGGTGTTGATCAGAGCATTAGTAGTCGACTGGTAAATACGGCCCGCACCACCTGTTGCCAGAACGGTAGCCTTGGCTTTGATATAAACGGTTTCGCCAGATTCGATATCAATGGCGATAACACCAGCAACCTGGCCTTTTTCATTTTTAACCAGATCAACGGCATACCATTCGTTCAGGAAGGTAGTACCACCTTTCAGGTTGCCCTGATACAGAGCGTGCAGCAGAGCGTGACCAGTACGGTCAGCAGCAGCACAGGTACGAGCTGCCTGAGTTGGATTATCAGGACCTTTAGACTGACCACCGAAAGGACGCTGATAGATACGGCCATTCTCAAAACGAGAGAAAGGCAGACCCATGTGCTCCAGTTCGAATACCGCCTGAGGGCCTACAGAACACATGTATTCAATAGCGTCCTGGTCACCGATGTAGTCAGAACCTTTAACGGTATCGTACATGTGCCAGCGCCAATCATCGTTCGGATCAGCAGAAGCGATTGCACAGGTGATACCACCTTGTGCTGATACAGTGTGAGAACGGGTTGGGAAAACCTTAGTCACACAAGCAGTTTTAATACCTGCTTCAGTTAATTGCAGTGCAGCACGCATGCCTGCACCACCACCACCAATTACGATGGCATCGAAAGACATGGTTTTAATTTTAGACATGACTTACACACCCCACAGAATGTCGATACCCCAAACCAGGTATACAAACAACGCGCCTGCACACACCAGCTGGAAAGCAAAACGGATACCGGCTGCTTTCAGGTAATCCGTTGAAATGGTCCACATACCCACCCAGGCGTGCGCGCACAGAGAAATCAGTGCCGCCATGGAGAATACCTTCATCCAGGTTTGAGCAAACAGACCTTGCCATTGAGCAAACTGCAAGTCAGGAGAAGCAATTAAAAAGCCCAGTAAAAACAGAGTGTAAAGGGCAAGAATGACGGCAGTTAAACGCTGCACCACCCAATCGTACAGGCCGCTACGGCCTAAGTTAGTGACACTTGCTACCATACCCAAACTCCCGCAAGAACGATTACGATCAGGCCAGCTACCAGAGTAATCATGGCACCAGTACGACCGCCTTCTTTGGTTTCACCAATTCCCATATCCATCAACAGGTGTTTAATACCCGCTACAAAGTGGTAGCCCAGTGCAGACAAGATGCCCCAGGTGATGAACTTAACCAGACCGTTATCAAACCCTGCAGTAAAAGCAGCGAAGCTTTCAGCAGATTCCAGAGATGCATCCAGCGCGCACAACATAAATGCGACTGCAACGAACAGAATTACACCGGAGATACGGTGCAGGATGGAGGCCTTGGCAGGAAGTGGGAGCTCCATAGTAGTCAGATCTAGATTTATAGGTCTATTGCTATTCACGGCTCTTCTACACTCTCATTTCGGTTTATTACCAGAATAAATCCGGCTAAACACAGGCTTATGAAATCAACCTTATTACAATGTACAAGTGTTGTACAAGTTTCAGGTTGCGACAAATTATAGTCACCCGCCGATTGATTTACAAACCCTGACGGTCAGAGAAATAAAATCCAGCCAGCCTTGGTAGTAATACTTATCGAGGGACTGGCAACTATACTAGACCTTATTGAGACTAACACCCGAGTGCTAGGGAATTGACAAACGAAGTTCAGAACCTATAGTTGTGCCCTTTATTTTGAGGTCACGCCTTATTTATAAGGTATAAATCCGAACAACCAGGAGGCCATTATGGCTGACAAAAAAGCAACATTAAAAGTTGATGGCGTTGAGGAAACCCTAGAGCTGCCGGTATACGAAGGCACATTAGGCCCTGACGTAGTTGACGTCCGTAGTCTGACTGGCAAAGGCCTGTTCACCTACGACCCTGGCTTCGTATCCACCGCTGCCACTGAGTCTAAAATCACCTTTATTGATGGCGGCAAAGGCGTTTTACTGCACCGCGGATATCCAATCGACCAATTGGCAGAAAAGTCCGATTATCTGGAAACCTGCTACCTGCTGTTACACGGCGAACTGCCAACAGCTGAGCAAAAAGAAACATTCGTCAGCACCATTAAGAACCACACTATGGTTCACGAACAGCTGAGCCACTTCTTCAACGGTTTCCGCCGTGATGCACACCCAATGGCCATCATGTGTGGCGTTGTGGGTGCTCTGTCTGCGTTCTACCATGACTCAACAGACATCGCGAACGAATCACATCGTATGATTTCGGCGCACCGTCTGATTGCCAAGATGCCAACTCTGGCAGCGATGGTTTACAAGTACTCCATCGGCCAACCATTCATGTTCCCGCGCAACGAGCTGAGCTACTCTGAAAACTTCCTGCACATGATGTTCAATACGCCATGTGAAGAGAAGCCAATCAGCCCGGTTCTGGCAAAAGCAATGGATCGTATCTTCCTGCTGCACGCTGACCACGAACAGAATGCTTCAACGTCTACCGTACGCCTGGCTGGTTCTACCGGCGCGAACCCATTCGCTTGTATCGCGTCTGGTATTGCGGCGCTGTGGGGCCCTGCTCACGGTGGTGCCAACGAAGCCGTTCTGAACATGCTGAATGAGATCGGTGATGAATCAAACATCGACAAGTTCATCGAAAAAGCCAAAGACAAGAACGATCCGTTCCGTCTGATGGGCTTTGGTCACCGTGTTTACAAAAACTTCGACCCACGCGCCAAGGTTATGAAACAAACCTGTGACGAAGTTTTGGCTGAGCTGGGCATGGAAAACGATCCTCTGCTGAAGATCGCCATGAAGCTTGAGAAAATTGCGACCGAAGATGAGTACTTTGTACAACGCGGCCTGTACCCGAACGTTGATTTCTACTCCGGTATCATCCTGAAAGCGATTGGCATCCCTACTGAGATGTTCACCGTGATCTTCGCAACTGGCCGTACTCCAGGCTGGATCGCTCACTGGAACGAGATGATCAGCAGCGACTACCGTATTGGTCGTCCGCGTCAGCTGTACACTGGCCACCAGAAGCGTGACTACCCTGAAAAGTAAGTAATAACTTATTAACTTACTCTAAAAACCGCTCCTGCCACTTTGGCAGGAGCGGTTTTTTCGTTTAGCTAGATCGTTTTTATCCCTACAAAAAAGACAGTGATTGGCATTGTGAAGACACAAGACTCAACTATTCTTTAGTCAGTAAAAACTGATGGAATTATTATGAGCTCTGTACAACGCCACACTCTGGTCGGATCTTCAAGCGCAGCCCAAGGCGAACCAGACTGGAGTCAGATTGGTGAAACCCTGGCGATGCTGGCCCTGGCAATTGCCCAGATTGACACATCACTTCACGAAGGCAATCAGTCAGTTGATCAGCTGACCAGCAGCTTTACGGCGATGGCCAACAACACCCAGAAAATTCTTGAGCTGAGCCAGAACGAAAAAATTAACTCAGATATCGCCCCCATTGCTCAGGAAGTAAACAGCGAAATACAACAGGCCGTGATCGCATTCCAGTTTTATGACCGCCTGACCCAACGACTGGAACACGTCGGCGAGAGCCTTGAGCGTATGGGACACCTGATGGCTGATGCCAAAGAGCGCTACCAGCCGGATTCCTGGCGCTCCTTACAAAACCACATCAAGGGCAACTACACCATGGAAGCCGAACGTCTGATGTTTGAACACATCATGGCCGGTAATTCCGTTGCTGAAGCGTTGGAAATTTATCATCACAACTTTGATAAAGATGGTGATGAAACATTTGGTACCGACGACGAAATCGAACTGTTCTGACGCTTAAAAATCAGCTGACAGACACTTCATCACCCACACAAATCATTTCAACATCATAGTCGATGGCATTAACACCAAAAATCATTTTGCCATCGACTAAACAATCCTCCCTTAACACCGATAACACATCCGACTCCCGCTCCAGCGTTTGCAAATCACGGGTTGGAATCACACAACGCTCACACAACTTCACCAGCTTCAGACAACCCTGCGGCAGCTGTAATGTTTTCCAGCCTAACTCAGCAAAGGCTTTATTATGGTCAGACTCAGGCACTGCGGCTGTTTCAGAAACGACCACATTCGGGCGAAAACGCTCAACTGCCATCGGTCGACCTATTTTTTCACTGAAATAATCCAGGCTCGCCTGATTCACCACCAACAAGGGATAAGCATCAGCAAAACCAACATAACGCCCGGCTTCGACACGCTTAAGACTGACTTGACGCTGACTATCTGCCGGCAACATCACCAGACGACAACGCCGTCCTAAAAATTCAGATAACCATTCAGCCACATCGTCGCCACAATCCAGTGCTTCCAGCGTATCTTTCCAGACCGTGACGTCTAAGCGCTGAGATAATGACCGCAGCTCAACCTGACACTGCCCTGTCTCAGTGCTCAAATTAATTGCACGCATCTGGCCATCCTTATCCCAGACAATCTCAGGAACAATATTCGCCATTTGAAGCAATTGACGCTGAGAAAGAAACTTACCCCGCTCATCCACCAGCATAAAACGACGATCCCCCCGGGGGCCAAACCGGTCAAACACCAGAGACGACACTGCAACCGGCGCACAGGATTTAATGGGGTAAATAAATAACTGAGAAATATGCATCACGTACGCTCGCTATAACGTATATCGGACCAGGAATATGACAAACAATGTGAAACTCACAGCCATTTCCGGATTGAGTCAATATTATTCGATACACTTCGGAAAACCGATTAAAAACTGTTACTAAATTACTATAACTGCATAAAAACAGCCAAGTAACGACAAATAAAAAACCACAATCTCCGGAGCATAATCATGAAAGAATACTTTGAATATGGGCAGCATAAATGCCTGTATTTCTTCAATTTATTATTTCTATCCTTTTTATTGCAAGCTTGCGATGGTAGTAGCTCTAACTCTGACAATCATTCGGATGCAGATCCCATGATCGAAGTGAATGAGCCAGAACCAGAGCCTGAGCCTGAGCCATCAACAGCCTTAACCGCTCAGATTCTGGATGGCAATCTTTCAGGCGTTGCTTACCGCTCGATTGGTAATACGGCCGAGCAAACCGCTGAAGGTACAATTCAGGCAGACGATAATGGGGTGATTCCTGTTTTTGCGCCGGGTACCACCGAGCTCTCTATTGGTGATGTGTTGTTAGCCAACCTGACCTTTAGCGAAGATTTCGCTGATCTGCCAACCATTGATTTATCGTCAACCGATGCCAGCGCCTCAGCAGCCAATGAAAATTCAGCTGTTATTATCACGTTGAATGATCTGGTGATGGATGCCGTTGACCCGGATGCCGCCGCAACCAACCTGGTGGCGTTATTATTTTTGTTGGATGACGACAGCAACCTCAACAATGGCATCAACATTACAAGCGATACAGCCGCAGCACTGGTTGATACCAATATTGCGGCCAATGGCGTTGATTTTGACCAGCCATTAAGCGACTTCTTAACCAGCAGCGCGATCACAGAATTACTGACGGCGGCCAATATCAGCGACGTTCCTGACGCAGACACGCTGGCAAGCATTGTGGAAACATCCGTCGCCACCGGTTTTGGCTCACAGTCTTTCTCATTAATCACCTCGCCCAACGGCGAGTTGCTGCTCGACAGCACCAGCCTGACCGTGACTGGCAAGGTTAATGACATCAGCGGTACCATCAGCAACGACGTACAACTGACACAAACAGCCGATGGCTCCGCCGTTACCATTATCTATACCCTTGATGCTGAAGACATTGCTGATGATGGCAGTTGGTCAATCGAAGTCAGCAACCTGGTATCACTTAGCACCAATACTCTGAGCGCTGCATACACCGACAGCCAGGGTGACACTTTCACGGGGACCGGCAGTGTGAATGTTTTGCCAGTGCCAGCAGAGTTAAACAACCCCCTGTCCATCGCGCTCGACACCAGTACCACACCACCACGGGCACTGCTGGTTGAATCGGCGTCTGACAGACAGATTATTGCAGTGGATTTAAGCAATGGCAGCCGCAGCATTTTAACTGATGGTGCCAACCCTGCCAGTGGCCCGGAGTTTAGTGCTCCTGAATCCATTACGTTAGACACCAGCACCACTCCACCCCGGGCATTGTTGATTGATACCGTGCTGGATGCTGTTATTGCCATTGATCTGAGCAACGGCAACCGCACTGTATTATCCGATGCTGATGACACCACCAATCAAAACCTGATGGTGGGTAGCGGCCCTGGGCTTGATAACCCGCGCTCCATCACCTTCGACACCAGCAATCCGGCCAGCCCAAGAGCACTGATCGCGGATGGCGGTTTAAGCGCCCTTGTGGCCGTGGATCTGGCCACCGGAGACCGCAGCATTATCTCGGATGATAATGATGAAACCAATAACAATGCCGTTGTTGGCACTGGCCCGGGCATCAGCTTCCCATCCTCCATCACAATCGACAATACAGATACCGATAACCCACGTGCTTTGATATCAGATGTAGGCCTGAATGCAATCATCGCCATCGACTTAACCAGCGGCAATCGCAGTGTCTTGTCTGACGCGGTGGATAGCACCAATCAGGATCTGATGGTGGGTTCCGGCATTGGCTTTGAACGTATCCAGTCGATCACTCTGGACAACAGCAGCCCGGCCAACCCAAGGGCCTTGGTCGCCGATTCAACCCTGGAAGCCGTCATTGCCGTTGACCTGAGTACTGGCAATCGCACTGTATTGTCTGACGAGGTTGATAGCAGTAATAACGACGTTCAGATTGGTACGGGGATTGGGTTTGCAGGCCTGCAGTCCATCACGCTCGACACCAGTGATGCTGACAACCCAAGAGCACTGGCTTTGGATGGTGTATTGGGCGGCGTTGTTGCGGTTGATCTGAACAACGGCGATCGTACTCTGCTGGGGGTCAATGCCGGCGGCGGTGTTTTGTTTACAACACCGCAGTCCATTGCCTTAGACACCAGTAACCCGGCCAACCCCAGAGCTGTGGTAGTGGATTCCGTTGCTAATGCCATTTATGCCGTTGATCTGAACACGGGTGATCGCAGCGTGTTATCGGACGATGACTTAGATGGCTTTGGCATTAATTCAGGCGGCCTTTCAGTCGGCAACGGCCCGGCCTTTAACAACTTGAATTCCATTTTGCTGGATAACAGCGACCCGGATAACCCTCGGTTACTGGTGGTAGATTCCGGTTTACAGGCGGTTATTGCCGTGGATGTAGACAGCGGAGACCGAACCATCATCTCCGACGACGATGACACAAACAACAATAATGCTCAGGTCGGCACAGGCCCGGGCTTAGATTTTCCCACCTCCATCGCCCTCGACAGCAGTGACCCGGCCAATCCCAGATTATTTATTGCCGATGCAGACCTTGATGCCGTGGTCAGCGTTGATCTGAATACTGGTAACCGTACCGTACTCTCCGATGACGATGATGAATCCAATGGCAATGCCGAAGTGGGCACCGGTGTTGGTTTCCGCTCACCACAATCCATCACGCTGGATGACCGTGACCCGGACAACCTGGCATTACTGGTGGTCGATTCCAGCCTGGATGCCGTTATTGCCGTAGACGTCGCCACCGGCAATCGTACGGTACTCTCGGATGATGAAGACTCAAGCAATGGTAATGCCGAAGTGGGCAGCGGTGCCGAGTTCAGCTCACCACAATCCATTATTCTGGATAACCGCGACCCGGACAATATTCGTGCACTGGTCACGGACACGAGCCTGCGCGCCATTATTGCGGTTGATTTAGACACGGGTGATCGTACGGTACTGTCGGATGATAACGATGCGTTCGATAACAACGCCATAGTTGGTAACGGACTGGGTTTTCTGATTCCAGCCTCTCTCACACTGGATACCAGTGCCATCACCCCAAGACTGCTTGTGATTGACCCGAACCTCGATGCGGTTTTTGCCGTTAATCCAGAAACGGGAGATCGATTGATTCTGTCGGGGTCGCTTTAACGATTGAAGCGATAGCGTGGGAGCTATAGCATAGCCAGACTAGGATATGATCAAAAAACCCGCTCAATGAGCGGGTTTTTAGTGGTTACAGGCTGATAACTAATATCAAACCAGCGGCGGCATGCCCATTTTTTCACGCATCAGCCGCTGGGTTTCCCGAGCCATGGCTTCTGGTGCAAATTTCGACAGGAAGCCGTTACAACCCACTTTCTCCACCATCGCTTTATTAAAGTTACCCGACAACGAGGTATGTAAAATAATAAAGGTGTCTTTTAATTCCGGATCACGACGGATTTCCGTGGTTAGCATATAACCATCCATCTCCGGCATTTCGGCATCGGTGATAATCATCACAAGCTCATCGTTGATGTTACGCCCTTCTTCTTTCCAGTGCGCTAACAGCTGATAGGCTTCCAGGCCATTATTCGCTTGCACAATATTGAGCCCCATTGGCTCCAACACACTGCGCATTTGTTGCAGTGCCACTGCTGAGTCATCAACGATCAGAATATCCTTACCCTTAATGCGCTCCAGCAACTCCTGGTCATACACATCCGCCGATAACTGGGTGTTATAGGGTGCAATTTCAGCCAGCACTTTTTCCACGTCGATGATTTCAACAATGCGATCTTCAATGCGGGTAATGGCTGTCAGGTAATGCTGGCGTCCGGCACCACCCGGTGGCGGCAGAATATCGCTCCAGTTCATATTAACGATACGATCCACACCACCCACCAGAAACGCCTGCACGGTCATATTGTATTCCGTGACGATAATGGTGGCTTCTTCATCCGGGGTACGCAGTGGCCCCATCTGAATGGCGTTACGCAAATCCACCACCGGCACCGTCTGACCACGCAGGTGTGTAACACCACGCACCACCGGGTGACGATCCGGAATTTCGGTCAGGGGTGGCAAGCGCATCACTTCCTGAACTTTAAATACGTTGATTGCAAATTGCTGGGTACCACCCAAATGGAACAGCAACAACTCCAGTCGATTCTGCCCAACCAGCTTGGTTCTGGCATCAACGGCACTGAGAACACCGCTCATACAACACTCCGATCATTAATCTTTTACAAAGTGTAGACAAGCTCTGTGAAAACGCATCGAAATTCCGTCTACACTCAATAGATCGGCCACAGGAGCAAGCCTATGCCAGAGACTGAGCTGCCATTACTCGCACGCCAACCTATCCTTGATCATAATTTGCAGATAGTGGGTTATGAATTGTTATGTCGCCCACTGCCCAGAGACGACCAGGACTGGCAGGAAGAAAACGGCGACCTGGCAACCAGTGAGGTGGTGATCGGGGCATATCAGGAACTGGGCTTTGAAAAAGTGACGGGCGGCCTGCCAGCATTTATTAACTTCACTCAAAACTGGCTTTTTAACCCGCCAATGGTGTCTGCAAATATTCTGGTAGCCGAAATTCTTGAATATATTCATGCCGATGAAGAGACCATTCAGGCCATCGAAAAACTGCGGCGTCTGAAGTATCAGATAGCGCTGGATGATTTTATTGCCGAGCCACATCAGGTCGAACTGCTACCCTATGTTGATATCGTAAAAATTGATTTAATCCGCCTCGGAGAAGACATCAATCTCGTTCAGCTGATTCAGCAGTATCAACGTCCGGGGTTAACCTGGCTGGCGGAAAAGGTAGAAACACCGGAACAGTTTGAAGCCTGCCGTGACGCTGGCTGCACTTTATTTCAGGGCTACTTTTTTGCCAAACCCACTCCCCTGTATGGCAAGCGTATTCCGGATAATAAAATGACGGTATTGCAGTTGCTGACCACTCTGAGCAATCCGGAAGCCTCCATCCATGATGTTACCCGTTTACTTCAAAGTGAACCTCAGCTCAGCTTCCGTCTGCTGCAATTAATTAACTCCGCCGCTATTGGGCTGGTTGCCGAAGTTACCTCTATTCCTCAGGCGATTACCCTGGCTGGGATGAACCGCATCAAAACCTGGGCAAATGTTCTGGCACTCGGAAAGTTGAGTGACAAGCCGGGCGTTTTAAGAGAACAGGCTGTTATTCGCGGTTTTACCGCACAATATCTGGCAGAAAACCTTCCCGCCACCGATAAACATACCGCGTTTACCCTCGGGTTATTTTCCGTACTGGATGCTTTTATGGATTTACCGATGAAGGAAGTTTGCGAGCGCTTAAAACTCCCGGAAGAATTATCACAAGCGCTGCTGAATCACACCGGCCACTACGGAGCCTTACTTCGACTGGTGATCAGCAACGAACTGGCTGACTGGCAGAATCAGGTCTGGTCGTCTCAATTTATTACTGGTATCACGCCCGACATGCTGGCCAGAGCCAGCCAGCAGGCGATTATTGACAGTCGTGAACTGCTGGGGCCGCTCAACCCGGGACGGTTAAAGCAGACCCCAGGATAAAAGGCACAAGAAAAAGGCACAAAAATAAAAGGCCCAGAGATAAGCGCCCTTTACTTTGGATAGCCGGTGATTTCGCGGATAGACTGATACAGCGGTTTCATCCGCTGATACATTTTCTGATACACCTCGCGATACAAACGATCATACAAACGTACTGTCGGGAAGTGAGGTTCAAACACATCGCCTTTACGGGTCATCTGTTCAATCGCACTGCGGTAATCCGGGTAAATACCCAACCCTACCGCGCAGTTAATTGCAGCACCTAAACCGGATGCTTCATAGGTATGTGGCCGCTCGGCTGGCATACCAAAAATATCCGCCGTTAACTGCATCGCAGCATCACTTTGTGAACCACCACCAGACACCCGCAAACGGGTAATTGGCACCCGGCTGCGTTTTTCAATCTGCTCTTTGCCCTGACGTAGTTCATACGCCAGTCCTTCGAGAATGGCACGATAAATATGAGCGCGTTTATGCACATCACCAAAACCGATCAAGGCGCCCTTGCCTTCCGGCCCGGGTTGACGCACTCCGGGAGACCAATACGGCTGCATCATTAAACCCATCGAACCGGCGGGCACCTGATTCAACAGTTCGTCAAACAGTTGCTCAGCTTCCAGCCCTAATTCCTTCGCTTTGCGCTGCTCATAATGGGCAAATTCTTCTTTAAACCAGCTGACCATCCAGAAGCCGCGATACACCATCATTTCGGTATTGTAATGACCCGGAATTGCCGCGGTATAAGGCGGAATAAACGGAATGGTTTCGATGTATTTGGGCGTGGTGGTATTGATGGTGGCTGTTGTGCCATAACTGAGACAACCAATATGAGGATCAGAGCCTCCGGCACCCAGCACTTCACAGGCTTTGTCTGAAGCGGCAGCAATCATTGGCAAACCAACCGGCAAACCCGTGGCTTCTGCAGCGTGTGGGGTAATATGCCCTAATAATTCACCAGGCTTAACCAGCTCGGGCATCATATCCCGGGTGCAGGAAATAAATTTCCATTTTAAATCGGATTTTTTAGCCCAGTCCTGACGCTTATAGTCGTAAGGCAGATACCCCACAATGGAACCCGCCGAATCTTTTAATTCACCGGTTAACTGATAGGTTAAATAGGCGGATAAATTCACATAATGACGAGTATTGGCCCACACATCCGGCTCATTTTGTGCCAGCCAGTTACAACGTGCTTTAGCACGCATTTCATTAATTAAATTGCTTAATCCCAGCGCTTTAATCAGCCAGCCCACTGGCCCTCGCAACGGTTCTTCGGGCTCGGCTTTACGCTGATCCATCCAAACAATTGCGCGGCGCAGCGGCTGCTTATTTTTATCCAGATTAATCATGGTATAACGCTGGGTTGTCAGTGCCACACCACGCACCTGATCCGGGGTGATTTTGCCACTCGCCCATAAACCTTCAAAGGCTTTGGCCAGAGATTGCCAATAATATTCCGGTTGCTGTTCAGCCCAGCCCGGCTGATCGGAAATATAGGCTTCCAGGTTCACCTTGCTTTTTGCAATCTCATTACCCTGATCGTCAAATGCCAACACCCGGACACTTTGTGTACCGTTATCAATCGACAACAAATATGGCTGATCTTTCACAAGTGAATCCTGTTTTCGTTATTATTTATAAAGTGAGAATTAAGAGACACAAAGCGCATCACTGCGGAATGCTGTAACAGGTGTTCCAGATGTTCTGATAGCGGGATTTTTCCTCGCTCCAGCGTTGTTCTGTCCAGCCCAGTTCATCAGCACAAATAGCGCGGATTTTATCTTCGTAAATTAAACCGCCCTGCTCCACCAACAACCCCAAACGTGTGCGGCGCAGCAATAAATCGTCCAGATGAACCACAGCTTCATTGGCCGCCGCCCAACGTAACTCAGCCCAAACTGCACGCGCTCCGGGAATCATCTCTAATTCACCACTACGGGCAAGCGTTAACAGCGCGTCTACGTCCATACCGAAATGACCAGTCAAACGCTTTTGTACATAATCCGGCAGTGCTTTCAGGCGCTGATGAGTGGATGTGTGTGGCGTAAAAATCTGGGCAGAAAATTCACCCTCGCTAAAATTACGAATATATTTTTTGGCGACATTTAATACATCCAGCGCAATCAGGCGGAAAGTGGTTAATTTACCACCAGCAATGGATACCAACCCCTGATCATCCCAGATACTGTGATCGCGTTTTTCTTTCGACGGGTTCAGCGCCCCGGACGCCACTAGCGGGCGAACCCCGGCCCAGGAAGAAATAATATCGCTTTCTGTCAGACTGGCTTGCGGAAACTGAAATTGTGCCACTTCCAGTAAATAATCGAACTCTTCGCGAGTAATGGCCGCTTCTTTATTACCTAGCTGCGGATGATCCAGGTCGGTTGTACCAATAACGGTGCGCCCTTCCCACGGGAAAATAAAAACCGGCCGTTTATCACGCGGGTGCATAATGGTGTATGACTGAGAGACCGGTAAACGCCAGCCAGCCACGACTAAATGGCTACCACGCGCCGGACGGATTTTTTTCTCATCGGTGGTTTCACTGCGTAATTCGTCGGCCCAGGCACCGGTTGCATTAATGACCACATCGGCGGATACGGAATAAGTTTTTCCGTTCAAGGTGTCTTCAATTTCAGCACCGGTAACCTGATCCCCATTTTTAATCAGTTTTTTTACACTGGTGTAATTAATAACGTCAGCGCCGTCTTTTTGCGCCTCACGCAAAACACGAATCACCAGACGAGAGTCATCGGTAACCGCATCGGCGTACTGGGTACCGCCTAACAGGTTGTCGTCATTAATACTCGGACTGATAAAATGTAATTGGTCTGGCGTATGGAACTGACGATAACGACGACCGGCAAAAAAATCATAAATCCGCAGCAAAGCATTAAAAACAAATGGTCCGGGAAAACCGCCTTTATAATGCGCCATCAGATACGCCATCTGATCAACCAGACCAGGCGCTTCCTGCATCAGCCGCTCACGTTCCTGTACCGAATGCATGGTGGTTTTAACATCGCCGGCGGCTATATAACGCAAACCACCGTGTACCATTTTGGAAGAACGACTGGAGGTTCCCCAGGCGAAATCCTGGCGCTCCAGCAGCAGGGTTTTTAAACCACGACGGGCTGCTTCACGCGCAATGCCCGCGCCGGTGATTCCGCCTCCGGCAATAATCACATCCCAGTGCTCATTGGCATCATTCAAGCGATTAAATAAACGATCCCGATGATCGGCTTGCCACGTTTGTTGCGCCATGCTGAAACTTCCTGAATGAATCCTGATTTGATCTGATCGTTAAAGAAGACCCGGTACTGATGTTGCCATCAGTACCGGGGGAAAGCGCTTAATCAACTGCGATTCGTCTGTGCGAATTTATAGTCGCAGCCAACCGCGCTTTGACGAGGTGAGAACCCAGCCAACGGTTTAAAGCGGTTTTCAGTCCACTTTTTATTTTTACTTATTTGTACGACTTACCCTGCTGCAGCAGAGTTCCGGGATTAAGGCGCTGATCCGGATCAAAATCTTCGCTCAGCGTCTGCAACACCCGCATACCCAGCTTGCCTTTTTCAGCTTCCAGATAAGGCGCATGATCTTTACCAACACCATGTTGATGCGAAATAGTGGCGCGATGCCCGGCAATCACTTCTGAGGCAGCTCCTTTCAGTTTCTGCCAGCGTGTAAAGGTCTGGTCATAACTATCGGCACAGCGGAAAAAATAGGTGGTGTAAATACTGCACCCCTGACTGTACAGATGAGATAAATGGGTGAATACCATCACCTCTTCGTTTTCATCCTTTAGGGCGGTTTCCAGAGCGGTTTCAACGTCGTTCAGAAGCTGATCAACATTATCCCAGTCGGTTGAGGTTTCCAGCGTATCAATGGCAATACCTTCTTCCCAGGTGGTCTCACGCAGGTAAGGAAATTTAAACCGACCCTCGGCCCAGATGGTGCCCATCATATTGGCAATCACACCGCCAACACCGCCGTGTGATTTTAACACTTTACGAATCTGCTTCAGAGACGCTTTATTCTGAAACTTGCTGCCGGTTACACCAAAGGTCAGCATACAGCGATTATCGTCCAGCCCACGGAAACGCAGGAAACGATCCAGCGCTTTAAACTGGGATTCTTTGGTACCTAAATGAGCATGCGCTTTGGATTCTTTGGCGTTGGAAACACGCATCATCGACATCGGCACACGCTGCTGCACCAGCTCACGTACGGCAGCTTTGGCGGCTTTCCAGTCTGGCATAAAGTAAACAAAGAACTTTTCTTCATCAGCAATGCGGCTGACACGCACTTTCACCTCAGTGAAAATCCCCATGCGCCCTTCGGTGCCCATGGTCACTTCGCGCATATCCGGGCCAGCAGACGACGCCGGGATGGTCGGAATATCCAGTGAACCATGCAAAGTTTCCATGCGGCCACCGGCAAACATTTGCTCAATACGACCATAACGTAATGACTGCTGACCCGATGAACGTGATGCAATCCAGCCACCTAAGGTTGCCAACTCCCAGGATTGCGGATAATGGCCCAGGGTATAACCACGGGCGCGCAGCTGAGATTCCACCAGCGGCCCCGGGGTACCGGCACCAAAGGTAGCGATCTGGCTTTCTTCATTGAGATCCATCAGCTGGTTCATACGGCCCATATCAATGGTCAGGATGGCACGCTGACTGGCCAGTGGAGTAATGTGACCGGCAACCGAAGTACCGCCGCCATAGGGAATCACTTCAAAGTCATTCTGAACGGCAAAATCCAGTAGCTCACGAACCTGAGCACTGGTTTCCGGATAGGCGACACCGTCAGGGAAAACCCCAAATTCGCCACTGTGCATTGCCAGCCAATCCGGAAAGCTCTGACCACGAGCATGACGAACACGATCTTCTTCAGCCGTCACAATCAGTGGATGTTGAGGTAAGCGTGAAGCAGGCACACGGGCCATTACATCCGCTAATGTCGCCGACGGCAGAGGTTGTGGCTTGCCAATGATGGAATGAATCAACTCACGTCCATGAGCCGACACTTCTTTTGTATAGTTTTCATCACCCCAGCCATTCCAACGACGACCCATAGCTCCACCCTTTATTCTTGTTAATCAGTTATTCTTGCGCCACTATATCGGTGCTTTTCGGGACATTCACTGACCCAATGGGACAGCAACAGTAGTAAATTCAGCCAGAGTAGTAAATTCAGCCACTCATGATCGATCAGGACTCATTAGGCACCGCCTCGGCCAACGCCATTCGCCAGTATCTGCGTACCGCTCAGGATTACAACATCCAGGCTGAAGACGCCCTGCACGCCGTTAACATTCCACTTGGTATCATGGACAACTCCGTGGCCAGAACCAGTGGCCGCGCTTTTCAGAACCTGATTCATTGGCTGATCGAACAGACACAAGACCCGTTATTTGGCTTAAAAAGCGCACACTATGTGCAGCCGGGTTCCTACAGTCTGGTGGGCTATATGGCGATGAATTTCCGCACCGCCCGCGAAGCCTTGCATATGGTGCCGTCTTACGAAGCCATTGTGGGTGATATGGGCGTCACCAAAATAGAAAAATACGGCCCTCATCTGGCGATGCGCTGGGTATGCCAGTACGACCACCCGCAGGTACGCCCGCATATGATTGATAATGTGCTGGGTTCCTGGTTGCTGTTTGCCCGCTGGTTGGCAGATATGCACGATGGCAAACCGGCTAAGGTGTTGTTTGAACACCCGCAACCGGATGAGCAGTTACTCCCTGCGTATCAGGATATTTTTGGCTGCCCGCTGGAATTTGATGCCAACATCAGCGCGTTGATCTTTCCGGAAGAAATATTAGACACCCCATTGCGCCAGCCCGACCCGGTATTACTCAGCACCCTGGAACAACAAGCCAGTGCGGTCATGGCGGAAATTCAGGAACGCCACCCGATTGTGATGCAAACACGCACCTTGCTGAAAACCCTGATGGATGAAGGCTTGCCACGCCGGGAAAAAGTCGCCGAACATTTAGGGATTACTGAGCGAACCCTGCAACGACGTTTGCAGGATGCCGGCACGGGTTATCAGCAATTGCTCGATAACTTACGGCAGGAAACGGCGGCAGAGTGGTTGACCACCACCGACCTTGGCATCAACGACATTGCTCTGAAACTGGGCTTCAGCGAAGCCCGTTCCTTTCATCGCCGCTTTAAAACCTGGACCGGTGTCACACCGGGAGAGTATCGCCAGCAGCATGGACGCTGACTTTGCCTAGAGCCTGTTAACTTTTCCGAGTGCAATAGCCTGACGAATCAGGTTTTGTTTAGAAAAATTACCACCGGTTATCTTCGCCAACATGCCTTCTTTGCCCACCAGACTGAGTATAATTTCAGCTTCCGCTTTGCCCTGCTGGTGTAAATCGGCCGCTCGTTGACACAACTCAGTCAGATTGTTGTATTTATCCTGCAATGCCTGCTTGCCCTGCTCGACAATGCCGTTATGCGGGCAAAATAACACCTCAAAATCCAGTGCCAGCAAGGCTTCCAGACTGGTGATTAACTGAGCCAAATCTTCGTCTGCCCGTAACATTTTCAGCGAACGGGAGATATACATATCACCACTGAACAAATATTTTTGCTGCGGGAAAAACAAGCAGGTCAGATCTTTGGCATGGCCGGGGGTATGGACGGCGATGATTTCCGTGCCGTCATCCAGCTGCATTTTTTCTGGCATTGACTGGGTTTGCGCCGGAACCAAACGCCCCCAGATCAGCTGCTGCAGCCAGGGAGTACGATAGCCTGTTGCTATTTTTTGTCTTCCTAACTCAGGGGCATACGGCAACAGGTTTTTCAGCCTGGCAATACGGCTGGCATTACCAGCATGGTCTTCATGGTGGTGAGTGATCAGCAGCCGTTTAATCTCAACCGGCTGCAACTCGTCACGAATAAAACGCCATTGATTCGCAGGGCCAGCGTCAATCAGCGTGTCTCCGATACGATAAACAATAAAGGTCGTGTTGATACCCGCGTTGAAGCGCCCAACCCGAAATCCCTCCACCGTATGCGCACCATTGTCATAGCGGTAATGTTTTAAAACTGCCATAAAAATCACATCATCGTTGACCGGCTGAGCAGTATGCACGGCACTGTGAAACGGGCAATGGCCGAATCGCCAGCCATGAATGACAGATATGACCATAACAATAAGTTGCTATCAGTAATATCCGCGCTCTCTTTTGGTAGCCTCCGGGCAAGAAGCGGTCGAGTTACCGGCCACAAATCGCTATAATCCGCGCCCTTTTGCATCAATACCGAGACCTGTCATGTCCTCTCCTGCTTCCTCCTTCGCTGATTTAGGCTTATCCGCCGACATTCTTAAAGCCATTGAGGAGCAAGGATACACTCAGCCGTCCCCGATTCAGGCGCAAGCAATTCCAGCGGTATTAACCGGCCAGGATGTGATGGCAGCGGCCCAGACCGGCACCGGCAAAACCGCAGGTTTTACCCTGCCGATTCTGGAAAAGCTCAGCAGTGGTGAGCGGGCTCGTCCGAATCAGGTACGAGCATTAATCATTACACCAACCCGCGAGCTGGCTGCTCAGGTGGGTGATAACGTACGGGCGTATTCAGAACACTTACCACTGACTTCGGCCGTGGTGTTTGGTGGTGTCAAAGTTAACCCACAAATGATGCGCATGCGTCGCGGGGCTGACGTTCTGGTTGCCACCCCGGGCCGACTGCTGGATTTATATCAGCAAAATGCCGTGCGCTTTAAACAACTGGAAGTGCTGGTACTGGACGAAGCCGATCGCATGCTCGACATGGGCTTTATTCACGACATTAAAAAGATTCTGAATATTCTGCCAAAAGAGCGTCAGAACCTGCTGTTTTCGGCCACTTTCTCTGACGACATCAAAGACTTGGCCAAGCGCCTGACCAATAATCCAGTTGAGATCTCGGTGACACCGGCCAACAGCACCGCTAAAAAAGTTGAGCAGGTTATTCACCCGGTAGATAAAAAACAAAAGCCACGTTTGCTGAAATATTTAATTAAAGAAAATAACTGGCAGCAGGTATTGGTATTCTGCAAAACCAAACACGGTGCCAATCGCCTGACCCGTTATCTGGAAGAAAATAATATTTCAGCCGCAGCCATTCACGGCAATAAAAGCCAGGGTGCACGCACCCGGGCACTGGCAGAATTTAAATCGGGTGATATCAGTGCTTTAATCGCCACCGATATTGCAGCTCGGGGCATTGATATTGACCAACTGCCTCAGGTGGTTAACTTTGATTTACCCAACGTGGCCGAAGATTATGTTCACCGCATTGGTCGTACCGGGCGTGCCGGAGCCAGCGGTCATGCAGTATCTCTGGTTGCGGCGGACGAAGTCAAAGAACTGTCTCAGGTTGAAAACCTGATCGGTAAATTATTAGAGCGCGATTATATTCCTGGTTTTGAACCAGTCCATGAAGTGCCAGTTACGACTTTACGCGCTAAACCGAAAAAGCCTAAAAAACCCAAGAAACCGAAAACGTTTTCTGAGCATAAAGATGGCCAGCGAAGTGGTGAAAAGAAACATCACGCTCAGGCCAAAAATGGCAAATCAGGAAATAAACCGACCGGTAATAAAACATCAGCTAATAAAACGTCGGGCAATTCAGAGAATAAAAACTCGCCGTGGAAAAAGTCCGGTGCAACCCAGCGTAAGGTTGAGAGTGCGCCCAAGAAAAGCACTAATAAGCCAGTGCGCCAACCGCAAAAAAGAAAACCGGCCAATTAAGCCGGTTACGGCCATTGTTGAGCCGCATGTAAAACCCGGAGAATATGTAATTCAGATGCACATTCCCGATAAACAACAATATAGTTTGCGGCAATCACTAATTCTCTGGTCGCGAGCACTCTTCCGGGGCGGCCTAACTTCGGGAATTCAACTAAAGATCTGACTTTTTTATCTAAGTCATTTTTAAATTGCTGTGCGGCATCTGGGTTGTCGTCAGCAATAAACTCGACAATGACCAATAAATCCCGGCGAGCCAGAGAGTGCCATGTAATATCTGGCACACATCACTCCTGTAATTTCGCATCGATCATCATTTGCACTTCATCCATAAGCTGCTGATGATCTATCGCCTCTTCGGTACGGTAGCTGGCAACCGATTCTTTTACCTTGTTACGGAACCAGGCATCGTGCGCATCAGAATCGGCTGTTAACCCTGCGGGCAAGCCACCTTCTTTTGTTATTCGGGTCAGCAAAATACGCACGGCATCAGATACCGTCAGACCAAAATCAGCCAGTTTCTCTGCGGCCTCTTCTTTGAGCGCACTATCTACACGAACATGCAACATGGATGTATTCGCCATCGATACCCCTCCCAGCGTGTTTATTGTTCAACAGAACCAGTATGTATCTCATTTGAGAGACGGTCAAACACCCGCTGCGGCGATATTTCCCGATAACAAGGTGGCTGAATTTCACCAGGCTCATTGAGCAAACATTTTTTCGATAAACACGGGGCGCAGTGCAGTTCACTTTTAATCACTTCAACCTGCGGGCCTAACACGCCGGTTAACGTAGCATCGGTTGCACCATAAATCGCCACCGAAGGAACCTCTAAGGCAGCAACCACATGCGATAAACCGGTATCGACGCCAACCACCGCCTGCGCATACGCCAGATAGGCGTTCAGGTCATTGAGGCCCATTTTGGGCAGAACTGAAGCGCCATCAATATCGGCAGCAATTCGCTCAGCGCGTTGTTTCTCTTCTTCATTGCCCCAGGGCAGCATCACTTGTCGGCCAGACTGTGTTACCAGCTCAGCCAGTTGTTTCCAGTAGGCTTCTGGCCATAACTTAGTAATCCAGGTAGTGCCGTGCAGAAACACCCAATAATCGCCTTGCACATCCGGGCGCTGCCAGCGGCCACGACCAACGCCGTACGATAATGAGTCAGGCACCTGATAGCCCAGCACCTGAGCAAACAACTGACGTACCCGCGGAATCGCATGCTGGCCTTTGGCAATGGCTTGTGGAAACTGGTATGCCCGGGCAGCCAGCGACTCACGACACGAATGTTTATCCAACCCGTATCGCGGGCCATTTGCCATACGAGTAAACAAGGCACTTTTAATCAGCCCCTGGGCATCCAGCACAATATCGTATTGCTCCGCCTTCAACTGCTGGCGAAATGCTTTCAGTTGCTGTCGGTTTTCTTTATTAAGCAGGTTTTTGCGCCAACGCCGCCAGGCCACCGGAATGACTTTGGTAACCGCCGGGTGCCAGGTCGGAATATCGGCAAATGCTTCTTCAACCAACCAATGAATTTCAAGCTCCGGTAACTGCTGAAAGGCATCCTCAACGGCAGGTAACGTGTGGAAGACATCCCCCAGTGAGGAGGTTTTAACAACTAATACTTTCACAAGAGCTCTCGGCGGCAAAAAACAGGGGCTGTAGAACAAAACGCGCACTTTACGTGATTTCAGGCCGGATTCAAGCTCAGCAACCGCCGCAGAGGCGCTTGACTTTGCCCGGCCCAGACGCAACCATCCGCGCTTTTATTATACTAATTGCCTGAACTGAGAATCCTCTTGCTGAAATCATGGAAATTCTGGGCCAGCCTTGTCTTGCTGGCAGGCCTGCTCTATCTGGTGGAAAGCAGCTTCGGCTGGCGTAATGTACTGGCCAGCTGGCAGCAAATTGACCCCGTCACACTGGCCTTTGCGGTTGGCCTGATGCTGGTTAGTTACTTGTTACGAGCGCTGCGCTTCTACGACTTTTTTCACCAATATTGTCAGGGGAATTTTGTTCGCCTGACACGCATTACCGTGATGCACAACTTCTTTAATAACCTGCTGCCGATGCGCAGTGGTGAAACTGCCTTTCCTTTATTAATGAAGCAGCACTTTGCATTACCCTATCGCCATAGTGCTCCGGCGTTGCTGTGGCTGCGTCTGCTTGATTTATATGCCCTGCTGGTGCTGGCGGCGATTTCACTGAAAAGTCTGTTGCCAATCAGCGAAGCGCTGCAATGGCTGCTAACGATTGCTTTATTGATGACTCCACTGATTGTGCTGCCACTGCAAAACCGGGTTGAACAATTCTTACACCAGCATCCCAGCAGCTGGTCTGGCAAAATAGCTGAACTGATGCATGCCTTACCTAAATCACCCTGGCCGTTTGTGCGGGCATTATTCTGGACCCTGATTAACTGGGCACTGAAGCTGGCGGTGTATGCCTGGTTATTACAACAGTTTTTATCATCGATCTCAGATCCACTACCCTTCGCGCAAAGTTGGGTCGGAGCTACCACGGGTGAGCTTTCCAGTGTATTGCCAATTAATGGCGTCGCCGGTGCCGGTACCTACGAAGCTGGCATTGTCGCGGGCTTATTACCCTGGGGGGTTGATCACACCGTGGGATTAGCCGCCGCCGTGAATCTGCATTTATTTGTTCTCGGCAGCACCTTTTTACTGACAGGGCTTATCGCTCTGTTAACGGCCCGGGTAAAATAAATCCCCCGACCCGGAAGATTCCCTGAAATCGCAGCACGATGACACTACTTTAGTTTTATCAGCTACGGCTTTTGGGTATCATCCCTGCACTTTTTATGTTTATCCGATTTTCAGAGTGGTATTTATCTTGACTGAGGCCAGCAAACCGTCGTTATCCATTGTTATTCCAATGTTTAATGAGATCGACAACGTCACACCGATGGTTGCCCGTGTTCACGAAGGCATGGCCGATTACCAAGGGCCATGGGAACTGCTGGTGGTTGACGATGGCAGCACCGACGGCACCCCTCAGGCATTGCACAAAGAATCGGAAAATTTTGGTTCTCACGTTCGTATCGTTGAGCTGCGTCGTAACTTCGGCCAGACCGCCGCCATGCAGGCAGGTATCGACGAAGCCCGTGGTGAACTGATTGCCACCCTTGATGGTGACTTACAGAATGATCCAGCCGATATTCCACGTATGATTGATCATCTGATCGAAAACGATCTGGATCTGCTGACAGGCTGGCGTAAAAACCGTAAAGACGATCTGGTTCTGCGCAAAATCCCATCACGCATCGCTAACCGTCTAATCGGTAAAATCACCGGTGTTCGGATCAACGATTACGGTTGCTCACTGAAGATTTATAAGTCCGCCGTAATTAAACAAGTGCGTTTATACGGTGAAATGCACCGCTTTATTCCTGCCTGGGTTGCAGCTGTTGTTCCACCAAGCCGTATTGGCGAAATTGTAGTGCAGCACAACGCTCGTGTGGCTGGTGAATCTAAGTACGGCATCTCCCGTACCTTCCGCGTGATTCTGGACCTGTTATCGGTCTATTTCTTTATGCGCTACCGCGCTCGTCCAGGCCACTTCTTTGGTTCAATTGGTCTGGCATTAGGTTCTGTTGGTGGTGTATTGCTGACTTACCTGGGCTTCCTGAAAATTTTCCTGGGCGAAGATATCGGCACCCGCCCCCTGTTTTTAATCTCGATTGTCTGTGTCATCGCTGCGCTGCAATTCCTCACCACCGGTGTGTTGTCAGAGCTGATATCACGCACCTATTTTGAGTCCTCCCAGCTTCAGCAGTACGTTATCTACAATCGCACAGAGGCCTGCGAAAACGATGAAGCCTGCTGGGCACAAGCCTCTGAGATGAAGCAGCCAGACAGCGCCGAATCCAGCACTGAATCATCGGGCCTTGCTGCTTCTGACACGGCTTCCACAGAAACATCGACTTCAGAAACACAAGCGAACAGCTGATTTATGCGCAACCTGTCTGTCCCCTACTGGCTGATTGCCGCTCTGATTGCGTTTTTCTTTGTGAATCTGGGCGGTTATTTATTATTCGATCATGACGAGGGGGCATTCAGCGAAGCCACCCGTGGCATGTTTGAACGTGGTGACTTTATCACCACCTACCTTAACGATCGGGTGCGTTTCGACAAACCCATTCTGATTTATTGGCTACAGGCCGCCTCCATCAGTGTTTTTGGCACCGATGTCTGGGCCTTCCGCCTGCCATCTGCCCTGTCCGGCTTAGCCTGGGCGATGGCAATTTTCTTTTTCACCCGCCGTTATATCAATCAACCAACGGCCATCGCCGCAGCCTTAATCGCCGCCGCCGCACTGGGCATTAATATGATTGCTCACGTAGCCACGGCCGATGCCTTACTGAACGTGATTCTCGCCAGTACCTTGCTGTGCATGTACCACTACACGGTGTCACCATCCAACAAATTATTGCTGCTGATTTATGCCTTAATGGCGCTGGGTGTATTAACCAAAGGCCCGGTTGCGGTCGCTATTCCGTTAATGGTGTCGGCTATTTTCTTCCTCTGGTCCAGTATGAAAGATGCGTTTTTTAAAGCCATCTTTTTTATCCCCGGCTGGATTCTGTTTTTGCTGATTGCCGCGCCCTGGTACATCCTTGAATACCTGGCTCAGGGGCAGGACTTTATCGACGGTTTTATTCTGAAGCACAACGTCAATCGCTTTAATAACGCGATGGAAGGCCATGATGGCGGCCCACTGTTCTATATTTTCCTGCTGCCATTTATTCTGGCGCCGTTTGGTGCCTTACTGGTTCGTATTGTGCCAAGTCTGAAAACAGCATTAGGCAAAAACGGCAACTCCGACACAAGTACGCCCGATTTATTAAACCGTTTTTTGTGGATCTGGTTTTTAGTCGTGCTGGTACTGTTCAGCATCGCCAGTACTAAGCTGCCACACTATATTTTGTATGGTGTGACGCCACTGGTGATTCTGATGGCGCGTTACCGCGATTGGTTAAAAAGCCGCTTGCTGACGATCATTTTCCCATCGCTGTTTTTTGCCTTGATGGTGGCTTTTCCTCTGTTGATTCCAACCATTATTGATGGTCTGACCAACCCGATTGAAATTGCCGCAGCAGAACGCGCTGCGGAATATATTAATCAGGACTTTGCCATCATTGCAGGTATCGCCTGGCTGCTGTCGGTGGTGCTGATGTTATGGAAACGCATCAGCCCCTGGTTCTCTCTGATTTTGGTTGGCGTGGTGCAAACATTGTTTGTCTGGTTTGTGTTTGTACCAGCCATCAGTGAAGCGCAGCAACGCCCGGTTTGGGATGCCGCCCAGTTTGCCAAACAGCTTGGTGAACCAATCATCACTCAATCGATTGATATGCCAAGTTTTAATGTGTACTTCGACAAGTGGACAGAACGTCGTGGCTTGGAAATTGGCGAAGTGGGTTACGCCCGGGAAGATCGCCTGAAAAAGATTCCGCACTACGATATTTTATTCCAGTCCGGGCCCATTGTGATTGTACGCCGCATCAGTGAAGAACAGGCGCAGCTGCTGGAACAACAACGCCTCGAAGAGCAGACTCCACTCCTCAAAGAACAAACAGGGCAGCAATGACTAACTCCTCCACGGCGAACACGTCATTTATTTTGTCCATCGCCGGCCTGATGCTGGCGGTTGCACTGTTTATTGTGTTCAACAACAGCAATCAGGCCTGGTTTCTGAGTTGGAATCAGGCGGGCAGCCAGCTACCGGATCTGATCTGGGCCAACCTGACACTGGTGGCGGACACCCTGTTTGCCGTTGCCGTGCTGTTAATTGTGGCCAGCCGCAACGCTGGAACATCGGGCCCGCGGTTACTCGGCCAGTCTCTGGTTCTGCTGATTATTGGCGGGCTGTTTGTTCATGTGTTTAAACAAGGGCTGAATATCCCTCGCCCCCCGGCTGTATTGGCAGAAGGCAGTTATCATCTGATTGGCCCCAAACTTAAACACGAAAGCTTTCCTTCCGGACATTCGTTCACGGCACTCAGCTGTTTTGCCTTAATAGCCTTGAATCAGGCCCGGCTATCCGTCTCAGCGTTATTATTGGCTCTGGCGGGACTGGCTGCATTAAGCCGCGCCATGGTGGCGGCACACTGGCCGCTGGATATTTTTGTTGGTGGTGGCTTCGGCATTTTGTTTGCCTGGCTGAGTATCCAGTTGGAGCGTCGCTTGGCGTTTTTTCAAAGCAATGGCTGGCGTTTGTTTACACTGGTGTTATTAACCTTAGCCAGTGCTGCCTTGGCGTTTCACGATGATCGCTACCCGGATACACAACTATTGAGTGTTATCGCCAGTATTGTTGCCATCGTGATGGTGGTTCGCTATTACTGGCTGCCGCTGGCGCGCCTTATGCGCCACTCCTGAACAAGGGGCGTGATCAAGAGTCGCGATCAAAGGATCGTGATTTACGACCCAAACAAATCAAAGGTAATACCACCATCATCTCCCTGATCCAGCCACCCTTGCGGCTTGGAGAAGGTTTGCTCCATTTGCTTTGCCAGTGAGTCAGAAATCTTACGACTGGGCTTATCGCCCAGCATGGCTTCCAGCTTCTGCTCATCAATCCCAAGGCAGGCCGCCATCGTGGCCACATCCAACGCATTTTCCAACATTAATTCCTGAGCGCGCTGCCAACGCAGACCTTGATCAGACATCACAAATACAACCTTTTGTTGTTTTATTAATAACTCAAGCTCAATAATATTTTTCTTTAAGCCTTTTCAGCCACTGCTATATAGTGGTGGGATTGAAATATTACCTCAATCTTTCGGTAATATGCTGAGAAGAATTTTTGTAAACAGGTAGAGAATCGTTATGCGTCGTGTCGTTGTTACAGGTATGGGTATTGTGGGTTGTTTGGGTAACAACAAAGAAGAGGTGCTGGAGTCTCTGAAACAACAGCGCTCCGGGATTTCATTCCAGCCGGATTACGCCGAAATGGGCTTTCGCAGCCATGTTGCCGGCAGCCCGAATATTGACCTGGCGGAACATATTGACCGTAAGCTGAAGCGCTTTATGGGTGATTCAGCTGCGTACTCCTACCTGTCGATGAAACAAGCCATCGAAGATGCTGGCCTGAGCGAAGATATCGTTAGTAACCCGCGCACTGGCCTGGTAACCGGTTCTGGCGGCGCGTCTTCTTCCGATATTGTTGAATCGGTTGATATCCTGCGCGACAAAGGCATTCGTAAAGTTGGCCCATATCGCGTTACCCGCACCATGGGTTCTACCACCTCTGCCAACCTGGCAACCCCTTTCTCTATCAAGGGCGTTAACTACTCCATGACCTCGGCTTGTGCCACCAGTGCACATTGTATTGGTCACGCAATGGAACTGATTCAATGGGGTAAACAAGATGTTGTGTTTGCCGGTGGTGGTGAAGAAGAACACTGGAGCCTGACGGCTCAGTTTGATGCCATGGGCGCGCTGTCGAGCAAATACAACGACACCCCGGAATCCGCTTCCCGTACTTACTGTTCAACTCGTGATGGTTTTGTGATCGCTGGTGGTGGCGGCATGCTGGTACTGGAAGAGTACGAACACGCAGTGGCCCGTGGTGCGACCATTTACGCCGAATTAACCGGCTATGGCGCAACTTCCGATGGCGCTGATATGGTGGCACCGTCCGGTGAAGGCGCTATTCGTTGCATGCAAATGGCACTAGAAATGGCGGGTAACCCAACCGTTGATTACCTGAACACCCACGGTACCAGTACTCCAGCGGGCGACATCACTGAATTAAAAGCGGTTGGTGAAGCCTTTGGTGAACAACGCCCACCAATCAGCTCGACCAAATCTCTGACCGGCCACTCTCTGGGCGCTGCTGGCGTTCAGGAAGCCATCTACTCTCTGCTGATGCTGAAGCACGGTTTTATTACCGGCAGCGCCAATATTGAATCACTGGATGAAGGCGCTGATGGCTTTGAAATTGTGACCCAAAACCGCGATGCCGAGCTGAGCACTGTGATGTCGAACAGCTTTGGTTTTGGTGGCACCAATGCCACGCTGGTATTCAGCAAAGTGTGATTATTAAAGGAACGTCAAAATTGATTTTATGACGTTTTTAATTACTGCAAAAAATGACATACTCGGAGGATTAATCTGAGTATTATAAATTCTCAGGAAACAACCTTTCCTGAGAATTCCAGCACTCCGGATGACCTCCGCAGTGCCGGAATCAACGCATGTAATGTTCGCCGACCCCGTATTATCTGACTCTGGTCGGTTGTGTTTGACCCAACATGGATAAATAAATAATGACAGACGAGAAGGCACCTGCTGATCAATCTGTAGCCGATCAGTTATTTTTAAAAGCCGAACAGTTATCGGCTGATTTCTCTTTATTCCCCGAATTTGAAGAAAACCCGGTTGAACACACGGTGAAAGGCCTGATTTCTCCGGAGCAGTGTGACAACGAGCGTGAACGTCTGTCTGGCCTGAATATTGATGATTATATCGAACAAGTGGTTGCACCCAGTGAAAATGCACAACGCATGGGTGCCAAAGCCATTGTTAAGCATCTGATTCTGCGCACCATTACCGAATTAGAAGACGGCCCGTTATATACCTGTGAAGCCGAAATGGACTTCGCTGGTAAAATTCGCCGGGTTGGCTTTATCTGCCAGAACCGCGAACACAATAATGGTGTTTGGGGTCCGCAACACCATAACAAAGCGGCGCAACAGGTGCGTGCTTTTGCACAACGCTCGATGCCGATCGTGACCTTTATCGACACCCCGGGAGCCGATGCCGGTGAAGCCGCTAACGCTGGTAATCAGGCGCATTCGATCTCGCATTTAATCACCGAGATGGCCAATAACGATGTACCATCGTTAGGCATTATCTGGGGTGCAGGTTATTCCGGCGGTGCCATTCCACTGGCTACCACCAACATTCTGTTATCGGTACGCGACGGTATTTTTAATACCATTCAGCCGCAAGGCCTGGCCAGCATTGCCCGCAAGTACAATCTGTCATGGCAGGAATGCGCCAAATACGTCGGTGTATCCGGTTTTGAATTACGTGAAGCCGGTATTATCGACGGCATTATTGATTACGCCCCGACCGATGCCGATGAAAAGCGCTTTAACCTGCATCAGGCTGTAGTCACCGGTATTGAGTCGATTGAAACCAGCTCTGCTGAATTTGCCCGTAATAATCCGTACCTGATGGATCACTATCAGCAAGCGATTGATCGCTTCCTGAACCCATCGGAAAAACTGGAGACCATGCAGAAGAACGCCAACTTCTTCCTGGCACCGTCCCCAACCGAACACCTCAATATTTTCGGCCTGACCTATCGTTACACCCGTTATCTGACGCTGCGTCGTCGTATTCATTCCACCAGTGTGGAAAACTATGGCCGTTTAGCAGAGAAAGAAATTCCGGAAGGTCAGCTGCAGCAACGTAATGAGCGTGAAGCGCAGCGTAAATTCCAAAACTGGATTCAGGCGCCGGAAAAAATCGTTTACGACGATCATTTGCACAAAAACTGGAAGAACTTCTGGAGCAAATACGAAGATCGTGATGAAAGCCGTTCAACCATTGCTCGCCTGTTTTTGGGTGAGCCGAAGAACAACTACCTGAAAGCCAAGCAAGAGCTGTGCTTCAGCCTGGGCCTGTATTTGTTTAACCGCTGGAAAGCCGATGCGCCGGTTAACTTCCAGGGTCTGCTGAACTATCTGGAAGATTACAAGCAAAGCCGCTTTATGCTGCGTGCCAACGACATCCTTGATACCGATGCCGTAGCCGACTTTATCGAAAATAACGACCACCCGCTGGCGGCTTATATCCGTGAGGTATTGCCACACGAGACGCGTCAGGATCTGACCACCGAAATGGCCGGTGAACAGGCGAAAGGTGCATTAAAGCAGTCGTTAGCCAGTGCGTTAAACACCGTGATGAAGCAACAGCTGATTCCGGAAGACATTCGTGCGGAATTGAAGCTCTCCACTCACACACAAGCCATCGCCAACAGCGTGGCCGCCGCCAGTGTTGAAGCCAACCGCCGTGTACTGGAAGAAGCGTTAGCGCCATACATTCAGTTCCGTCAGGAAAACATTCAGAACCCGGCACACCCAGACATCACCATTCTCGATGCGATTTTGCACGACGAGCTGCGCTACGAGTTCAGCCAGGTGTGTCAGAACATGCTGGTGTTTGGTCAGCTGTACGACAACTTTATCTACAATCTGGTAAACGTTGCCAAAGAAGCTAACGAAACCCGTGCATTATCGCGTGATGCGGTTAAAGCATTACTGGAGAAATCGTTATCGGAAGCCACCGCAGGCGACAGCTACACCCCACAAGAACGTGAGTCCTTTAACCACTGGTTAAGCTACTTCATCAAGAGCTCAGCCCGGGTCGACTTCCTTAAGTCGGTTGAAGAATGGAAAAAAGGCGCTTTCCCACGTTTATCCGACACCCTGTTTGTGGTGATCACCTTTATCTTTGAAAAACTGCTGGCCGAATACCACGAAGCCGAGCAGGAAGGTAAAAACTACAACGGCCGTATTAACCCGGTTTCCATTGGTCGTCGTAAAGACTTCTGGAACCGTCTGACCATGGGTTACCACGATCTGCTGATTCAGCAGGTGCTGGACGACACCAAGCGTCAGAAGAAAACCACGCCAAGCGCGATCATTGAACGCTTCTTCGCTGACTTTGATGAGATCAACCACTCTCTGATGTCTGCCGACCCGGTTGTCTTCCCTGGCTTCCGTAGCTCGATTGAAGGTGCGCTGAACAAAGACGAAAAACCGTGCGGTGTAATCACTGGTATTGGCACCATCAAAATTGGTGAACGCCAGCAACGTGTGGGTGCACTGGTTTCTAACCTGAACTTCCAGGCCGGTGCCTTTGATATGGCCAGTGCCGAGAAATTCTGCAAGCTGATGGTGGAATGTGCCCGTCAGCAACTGCCGATTGTGTGTTTTGTATCCTCTGGCGGCATGCAAACCAAAGAAGGTGCAGCAGCGCTGTTCTCCATGGCCATCGTTAACGACCGTATCACTCGTTTTGTGCGTGATAACGATCTGCCACTTGTGATCTTTGGTTTTGGTGACTGTACCGGTGGTGCTCAGGCATCGTTTGTGACTCACCCGCTGGCGCAGACCTATTACTTCTCCGGTACTAACATGCCGTTTGCGGGTCAGATTGTGGTACCAAGCTATCTGCCAAGCACCTGCACCCTGTCCAACTATCTGTCGGTTTCTTCGGAATCCATGGACGGCCTGGTTGAGCATCCATTCTTCGACGATTTAGACAGCCGTCTGCGTGCCATTGACCCAGATATGCCAACTGCGCGTCACACCGTTGATGATGTGCTGGATCGTGTACTGCAAGGTTACGTTGCCGCGGAGCGCTTATTACCGGATACCGGTGAAGCCGCTAACGAAAGCAAAAAATACGGCAAGGTTGATAAAGTGCTGGTACACGCTCGTGGCTGTACCGCGGTGAAACTGATCCGTAAGGCTCAGGAAAACGATATTAAAGTGGTACTGGTGCAGTCTGACCCGGATATGGATTCGGTACCGGTCGATATGCTAGGGCCAGAAGATCGTGTGGTTTGTATTGGTGGTAACACACCAGACGAATCCTACCTGAACGCTAAATCGGTACTGCGTGTTGCCCACCACGAAGGCATTGACGCACTGCACCCGGGTATTGGTTTCTTATCCGAAAGCAGCCAGTTCGCTGCCTTGTGTGGTAACCACGACATTAACTTTGTGGGCCCACCGGTCTCCTCGATGGAAACCATGGGTAACAAGTCGAACGCCATTAACACCGCGATGCGTGTAAACGTGCCGGTTGTTCCGGGCTCCCACGGCATTCTGACCAGCTCAGCCAATGCCGCCAGCGTTGCTGATGAAATTGGCTACCCGGTACTGTTAAAAGCGGTACACGGCGGTGGCGGTAAAGGTATTCAGGTAGTGGAATCACCGGATAAGATTCACAGCCTGTTCCACCAGATTTCGACCGAAGCCAAAGCGGCGTTTGGTAACGGCGATGTGTACCTGGAAAAATACGTTACTTCCTTGCGTCATATCGAAGTTCAGGTATTACGTGACAGCCATGGCAATACTAAGATTCTGGGTCTGCGTGACTGCTCGGTGCAGCGAAACAATCAAAAGATCTTTGAAGAATCCGGTTCCACCATGCTGCCGCGCGAGCTGGAGCAAGGTGCCTACGACTTCGCTGAGAAGCTGGCGGATGCCGTTAATTACGTCGGCGCTGGTACAGTTGAGTTTATTTTCGACCTCGACAACAACACCATCTACTTTATGGAGATGAACACCCGTCTACAGGTTGAGCACCCGGTGACCGAGCTGGTATCTGGCATTGATATCGTCAGCACCCAGTTCAAGATTGCCGAAGGTGGCCGTATTGACGATCTGAAGCCGGTATCAAAAGGTTACGCCATTGAAGTGCGTGTCAATGCCGAGAAAGCCGTGCGTAAAGGCGATGATGTTGAGTTTGTTCCAACTCCGGGCCGCATTCGCGAGTGTGTACTGCCAGAAGAAGATTACATCGAGCTGATCTCCATGGCCGCCACTGGCAAGCAGGTATCGCCGTTCTACGACAGCATGGTGACTCAGATCATCTGTTACGGCAAAGATCGTGACGATACCATCGCCAAGCTGCGTGAATATCTGGAGCGGGTTCGTATTACCGGCGTTTGCACCAATATTCCACTGCTGAAGCGTGTGCTGGACGATGAGGTGTTCCAGAAAGGTATTTACGATACCACCTATCTGCCACAGTTCCTGGATCGCATGGACGTTGACGGCCTGATTCAGGACATTGAAGACGCCGCTGATCTGAGTGCCGATGCAGTTGATGCCTCCGCCCTGAAGATTGAAGGTTCTGACGAGCTGAAAGTGCTGTCACCAAGCACCAGCATCTTCTACGGTTCAGCATCACCAACCGAACCAGCATTCGTAAAAGAAGGTGACATCATCAGCATTGATCACACTCTGTGTCTGATGGAAGCAATGAAGATGTTCACGCCACTGAACCTGAAGCAGTTCAACCGTGCCGGTGCTGAGCTTTATCCTGCCGACCAGCAGTTTAAAGTCACCCGGATCATGAACTCGGATGGCCAACAAGTGAACCAGGGCGATTTATTGTATGTGGTGAAGCCGGTTTAATAACTGGCTGAATCCACTCGCCTGGCCACAGAAAAAAGTAAAAAGAAAAAACGCCCGATGAAACGATTTCATCGGGCGTTTTTTATACCTGTTTATCGCCTCAGAACCTTAAGCGATTCACCTTTTTATAATTGGTAATGGTTTGCTCAGCGTATTGCTGATACTTCTTTTGCTGCTCCACTTCAATCGACTTCAGCTCTTCCACCATAGAACGTAAACGAAATACCCGGGATTCAATCTGTTGCTGCTGTAATACCTCTGAATCCATAAACGGGTTACCCGCCTGTTGAGCGTTATCACTGCTGCTCACCGCCTCCTGATTCCGCTGCGGGCCGTTCTGCCGGACTTCGGCATCACGACCAAACATCACCTGACTTACCCAGTCGCGAATGCTCTGTCGTGATGTCGTTGGTGCCGGTGGCGTTTGTGATGCTGCTGTTGCCGAGCCAGACAATGACGCAGCACTCTCCGCCAGCGCAAAAGAAAAAGAGAAGGAGGTATTAATCTCAATGCTCTCCCCCGCGAACACACCGGAGTCAGAGTTCAGTTCAAATTGTGGTAATGCGGGTAGCAAAAACGAAATACCATCAGAGGCATCCAATATGATCTCAGACTCGCCCTGAGTGGCCAGATGGATTTCCTGAAACATCAGCGCCTGACCATCTTCTGACAGGGCAACACCGGATTGCTTCAGGTTACCGATCACACGGCCATCATCCTCCTGTAATTGATAATCCGCTTCGGCATGACCGAGGTAAAAAGCACCAACACCGGCCTCCGCCAGTGACAAATTAATCGCTTCTCCGTCTTCAAATGTCATAATCTGCAGCTGCTGGAAAATCGCATCATTTTCATCAATCCAGCCATTGCCATCGACATCATACTCGGCCAGCTCGGCAAACCCCTGGCCCGATTGAGGCCCAAACATTTCACTGCCATCGTCAATTGCACCATTCTGGTTTTGATCAAACACCAGATAACCGCTGCCCTGCGTTGTTTGCGCCAATGACTCAGCCTGGCCATCACCATTCAGATCAAAGTCAAAACTCAGATCGCTGAACTCAATCATATCGCCTTCAAAATTGATCATCAGCGGATCAACCAGAACAAACTCCCCCTGATAGAACATCTGCTGCTCGGTGATGGTGGAGCGATCCAGCTCCAACGAAACCATAAAATCAATATCTCGCCCATCGGCGGTGGTGACCTTGCCCAGCGTTTCGAACACAAACTGCTCACGCTCTTCGGTAGTCAGTACCTGCTCAATCTGAATTTGTGCGGGTCTGACATTAACACCATTAATAATCAGGCCAGAGCGTTGATTCGTCAGCGTCAGTCGCTGCTCCAACACCGTCTCTACGCTATTACGAATCAACTGCTCATTGCTGAACTCGCTCGCTTTATTGGTGTACTGGGAGAAAACGCTGGAATAAGACGTGAGCGCTTGTTGCTCGGAAGCACGGCGACTGAGCTCAACGGTTTGCGTCGAGGTTGTTTGTGCTGAACCGGATTCAGATCTGGATTCCGATCCTAATACCGGTAATGAGCGCTGGGATACGGCTTCTGAGACCTGCTGTCGCTGGTAACGACCATTCAGATGAACCTGTGACTGGGCAATTTTCATAAGCAATCTCCGTTGGCCGATACCAGAGTGTTATCGACGGCAAGCGGCTTATTATTAAAACTATTAAGTTATGAAAAGTGTGTTTTTTATCTTTAAACCCTGAGTTTGCGTCACCAGAGCTACTGATTTTCCGATTATAGTCTGTTAAAACGGCTCTGCTTGTAACAACGTCAGCTTTATAAGGTCCAGGTTATGATGATTCAACGCTTTCAGGAATGGTTAACCTCAGCTTCCGGGCTGCGCCGTATTCTGAATATCTACGGCCCTTATTTAGGGGCCGGTGTGAAGGTTGAGTATCTGGCTAAAGACTTCCGCGAAGCCCGGGTCAGCATGAAATTACGTTGGTACAACCGCAATTATGTTGGTACTCACTTCGGCGGCAGCCTGTTTTCGATGATTGACCCGTTTTATATGCTGCTGGTGATGAATAATCTGGGACGTGATTACATTGTCTGGGATGCCGAGGCTTCGATTAAATTTGTCAGCCCCGGGCGCGGCGTGGTGAAAGCACAGTTTCTGATTACCGATGAGATGCTGGCTGACATCAAAGCCAACACCGCCAATGGCGAGAAATACCTGCCAACCTATGAGGTTGTGATTAAAGACGAGCAAGACAACCTGGTGGCTAAGGTTGAGAAAAAGCTTTATATCCGGCGTAAGTCTTGAGTTTGCAGATCTGTTTGTTACTCATAGTGAGTCCAAAGCCGCAGGATTTTAATTGCCCTATCCGCTTCTAAAACCTGATAAACCAGACGATGTTGAATATTGATTCTACGAGAGTATGCACCCGCCAGATCACCCACTAACTTCTCGTAAGGAGGCGGGTTTTGATAGGGATTAATTTCAATAATCCTGAGTAGCTCCTGAGCCTTATCCTTAAGACCGGAAGATGCTAATTTTCTGGCATCTTTTTGAGCTTGCTTGGTATAGTACAGACTCCAGTTCACCAATCTAATTCCTGGCTGCAATCATCCAGGCTTGTCTCCATACCTTCCCGAATTGATTCACGCATATCAGGAATTGAAAGCAAGTGAAGGGTTTCATTGATGGCGTTCCAGTCTTCTTCAGCAAGCAACACGGCATTGCCTCTTTTGCCTGTAATGACAATAGGCTTGTGGCTGGATGACGTCTCATCCATCAGGGCATAAAGTTTAGAACGGGCTTCTGTCGCATTAAGTGTCGTCATAATTTACCTCTGCAAGAAAGCGTACGCCTTGACGTACGGATCGTCAATATTGTAGCTATATAAGATGCACTGCCAGACATTACATTTCCCCGCTGTTTGCACATTTCTTGCACTTTGCTGATTTATGATCCCTGAAAATCAAAAAAATCCAGGGAATTAACATGCTCAAGCCACTCACCCAATATTCATGCCTGCTACTCACGACGATGACTATGGCAATGCCATCCTATGCCGTCACACTTCGTCTGGGCGACGCCACTGGCAATAGTTTTGATGAATTCCTGTCTTTACCCATTTATCTGAACCCGGAAAACACTGCGGTATATGGTTTTGGTTTAGAAATGGGATACGAGAATGTTTTAACCCCGGCTGGCGGTATCTACGCTGACAATTACTCAGATTATTTTGTGGTTAACCACGATAACTCCTCTTCTGTCGGCTCAGGCAGCATTCAGGACGGACAGGCGAGTTACATTGCTAACTTTGATATCGATGAAGGCCTGCAATATATAAGCGGTGATACTGAGGTTCTGATCGGTTATATGCGTTTTGAGCCTAATGGCAACATCATTTCTGAGAACGCCTACACCATCAGCGTGTTGGACGATGACAGTTACCCACCAAGATACAAAAATGCCGACGGTGATTGGGTCACCATTCCAATTGCCAATACCAGTGCAGGTAGTGTCACTCTGGTTGATACCAGTAACTTCTACACCGGTGCTGATGAGTCGAATTATGCCGATGTGAGCCATTGGCAAGACGGTGTTTTACCAGACTCCTCGGTATACGCCTTTCTCGACAATGGCAGTCACGCTATTAACGGCAGCGTGCCGGTTAATGCAGGCTGGTTGGCTTTGGGAACAGAGCAAGGTTCCGGCAGCTTATCAGTTATGGGCCAGAATGTGGATGTTGTTGACACCATTGCGGTCGGCAGTGTCTCTTCAACTATCCAGGTCGGCGCGGCTATGGATCTATCCGGCAGCTTATTGGTGTCGGAAACGAATAGCATCAGCAATCAAAATACTTCCTCTGCTAATACCGCCTTGATGATCGCCGCCCCGGTATTAGGTGAATTAAATACAGAAACCGTCACCGCGACCGCGGATGTCGAATTTAAAGACATCACCAGCATTACACTGTCAGAGGAAATAAAAATCGCCACCGCCGCGGCCACCGCATCGGAGGAGACTTCGCTTACTCAGGCCACCTTTGATCTGGATGGCAGCCTGACCATCTCCGAAGTGGATTCCTTTGTAGCCAGCGGCAACCTGATCGCTTCTGACTTTGAAGCCAATAACGTCGCTATGCAAGGCGTCACCATCGACGCCACTTCTGCCTTAACAGTATCCGATATCACCACCCTGTTTGAGGCGAAAGATCTTAAGTTAGCCAGTACTGAAGGTTTATGCGCTGATTCTGCCTTTGACGGTGTGGCCGTGGTGAATAACGACACAGAATTCTCCAACATCAATCGGCTGTTTTTAGACGACGATCTGAACATCGCCAAAACCGAATGTTCATTGGGCACGGGTTATGTGCATGGCACAGCAACGGCCAGCTTTAAAGACATCGCCAGTTTTGAAGGCGATGACGACTTTGTGATTGGCCTGATACAAGGCGGTTCACAAGGTACTGTTATTAAAAAAGCGACTGTTAGATTTGAGAATATCGACAGTATCAACTTCAATGGTGGCTCATCCGACGTTGAAATCGCCGCGCTAGAGCCTGAAATATTCCCCTCGTCTTCGCCTGACGCAGACAATATTGTAAGTGGCCGCCATCAGGTTGAAGTTGCGGTGAGCTTTAAAAATATCCCAAGCTTCTTCGTCGGCGACGACGCTTATATTGGTCAGATTTCAGGTTTAAAAGAAGACACTACCTTAAACCAAGGCACCTATACCGCCAAAGATGATATCGACTTTGAACAAGTCGCGATGGACGTTACCGACAGAGTGGTTTTAGGCAGTGTGAGTTTGGATAACGACTGCAGCGTGTGTGATACCACCTCCCCGATGCCCGCCACCTATAACATGCTCTCTGACATCCACCTTGAGCAAAGTTATATTGCCGGTGGTTCGACCATGAAGATCGCCACGACCGATCCAACCATTGTTGGATTATTAGAGTCCGAATTAACTCTGAGCAACAGCTACCTGTACGCGCCGGAAATAATCATCGGACAAGACAGCCAAATCACCTTTAATATTGCCGGTACAACACAAGCTACTAAAGATAATGTACTGACCTTAACCGAAGGCAGCCCACTGATTGAATCGGAAGCACTAACCTTAGCGGGTGACATTATTATTGATGCCATGGCAAGTTTTAGCGCGGGTGACTATGAAATCGTATTGGTACAAACCACTAATACCAGCGCCATTATCGATAATGGAATAACGGTAGCGATTAACGGCCTGGATGCCGCAGAAAATATTGCTTTGGCCTTTAATGAAACCGGCGACAAACTGGTATTAAGCTTCACTGTTCCAGCTGGGGAAGTTACCGAACCGGTCGAGGAAGAGCCGGAAACAGAACAACCGGTTGATGAAACTCCAGCTGATGAGACTCCAACTGATGAAACTCCAGCTGATGAAACTCCAGCTGATGAAACTCCAGCTGATGAAGCCCCTGGCGATGATTCTCCGGCCGATAACTCCTCTGGTGAAGCAGAAGTAGAAAACGGTTCAGATAACAGCTCCGAAAGTTCAAGCAGCGGTGGTGCTGTTAACTTCGGATTCCTGCTGATGCTGGGAGCACTATTACTGTTGCGCAGAAAAGTGCAGATTTAGTAACTGGCATTCTTTGCTCTGACCTAGAAAATGGACCCTGCTTGCCTGCTCTACTGACGCAGGTTGGTAGGGATTTTGCCACCTCTATTTCAGGCTGGCCTATTTCCACCACAGAGTGTGCCTCAACTAACCGCAACCAACACAAAAATACCGCCAATATAAGCTGGCCAGTAATAGCCCGAACCTTCTGCATATTCCAATAGCTTAAAGACGCCCAGAGCAATTAAAAACGACAGTCCACTTCCGAGAACAACCCCGATACTGAATCCATGAAACATAAGGCTTAGCAGCAAAGTAGCAACGCCCCAGAAAATTGCCGCATTAAAAGCTTTGGAGGTTGTGGTGTAGTAGCTCATAACAGCCATTATCAATAATATTTTAAGAATCATGGTTTTACTGCCTCCTACTATGTAAGTAAATCTAAAAGGGCCAGCGGCGGCAAAGCCGACTGATTGTTTGTTAGTATTAGAATCCTCCTTCTAAGAAGTGTTTAAGCATATATGGCAGCTCTCTTAGCATCATGTGTTGTTCTTTATCAATCATTAGCATTTCTCTCATCATGGGGTGCTCGGATGAAAACTCTACAAGATCCATGAACTCCGATACCGCCTTATTTTTTGCATCAATAGATTTTCCTGACTTAAGAGTCGAGACTACATCCATTCCGGCATCGTATAGCCACGGGTAATCATCCTTGACTAAACTCAGAATAATTTGAAAAGGGATATGGTTTTTTCCAAACACTCGGGGAGACATGTGCATTAGCTCTTCTATCATCCCAGGATGGAATCCTCGCTTACGTCTAGGACCTCCCATACGCCTTTCTTTTTCTAACCTAGAAAGTACTTTCATGAGATTGTCATTGATTTCGGAAATAGACTCGGAAATATTTAAATCAGGGTTTCTAAGGAGCTTTTGATTGATTCGTGATAAATCTAATATTTCTTCAAGTATTTCACTAGACTCAGAGAAAGATACATTAGCTTGATCAGGCTCTTCTATTTCTTTCATCCCCCTTAGTTTTCCAAGCTCTTCCTCTAACGTTGGCCACCATACATTGAAAGCTTTATCAAGGCGCTCTTCAGTGAGCCGTTCTTCCCCACACGCCTTATTCAGGGTTTTCAATAATTTGTATACATCATCCTTATTAAAGATTGTCGATTGAAATTGGAGAATCGGCCCATCCACTTCGGATCTCTTTATATCAAAAAGAAATGGGCTCACAAAACTCTTATCCATAGTTTTAGATAATGCTCCAGCTTCAAACGTAAGCCATGGAGCCGTCAAGTTCTCCTTTGTTACACAAAGAATTCCGAAAGTGGAATCTTCTAGCTCTTTAGCTATATCAGTACTCCATCTAGTTCCTTTATCTATATCCTCGGAGGATACGTATGGCTCGAGTGATTGAATTACTGATGGAAACCAGTCTCGGAAGATGAGAGCTACTTTATGGCTCTTTTCTCCTGACCAACTCAAAAATACTTTCATTCTTATTCTCCGTAAGGAATGCTAATGCCGCCATAACAGGCAGTCAGCTTTAGATTACCCGGCCATAAACTGACTATAGTTAATGCTATTTTATACGTTCTGAGCGCTACTACCCCACAAGGCAAATGACAGGGAAGTAATAGCCAAGCCCGCTAGAATTAACCACTCCCTGCCATTTAGATCGAATATTGTTATAAATGATGGAATAATTATTTTCCAGTAGGGAATATCTCTGCGCTTCATACTGAAGTAAAAAAGTATATTCCCGCCAATCAGCCATGTGGCAGCGAACATTACCATTCCAATTTGTGTCTGAGCGGGCGAGCCAAGAAATGCTTCTATGATGAAGTCAAAACCTGGCGGTTTACGGATTTCTTGTACTTCGCTCATTAGGGCACCCTGTAACGCCTGCTATACGACTATATAACGCTCATCAGTTTATTTACGATTGGCTGGAAATGCTGGGACGAATTTTTAGCTGTTGTGATATGCGCCCCGTTCAAACCATCTTTCGATGTGCAATCAAAAACTGGCTTTTTAGCTTCAAGAGAATAAGGTACTAAACTATGTAAATTTGGTATTTGGCCAATATTCCAGTTGTTATCTCCCCAGTCATGCACCTGCCCTAAAGGCTCAAGAATATCGATAATATTTTCTTTTACTGCACTTTCGATTTGACTCCCGAAAATAGACCATCCTCTCGTCATCCCTTCTGAATTTCTACGAACATTGTGCTGTTGCATAACATAACCTAGAAATGTAGGAGCACCTTTCGGAAGATCAATAGAGGATGTCGATGCACTGTTACATTGATCCCAGTCTCTTCTCCAAACAGCTAATTTTTCACCCAGGTTTTTTGTACCTCGAATAGAGAATAGATCAGGAGACATTGGAACAATAAAATAATCACTTGCGGCTAAAACTGATCGATTTAACGCACCAAGGTTTGGCCCTAAATCCAACATCACCACATCAGCACGGACTTTATCCGCAGCCCATTTGATATAACGATATATAGCAGATTGAACACGTAACGCCGGTGCTGCACCACCCTTAGCGCTATTCCACGTATCACCAAGAGAATCTTCAAAGTTGCTCAATAAAACATCACCCGGAACTATATATAGGTTCGGATAATCAGATTTGACTAAGGTTGGCTGCCTCTGTCTAACATCTCCCAAGCCTTCATATACTGGTTCAATAGTATTCCAAATACTATTTCCTCGTTCCGTATTCCAGCTTTTCTTTAATTCGCTATCAGACAGAGAATAAGACGATAAATTACATTGACTATCTAGATCAACCAACAGAACGGTTTTTTCTTGTTTTTCTAGCAGGTGGGCAATGTGATACATGTAGGTTGTCTTCCCTACCCCACCTTTATTATTAAAAACACTAATTATCTTCATGATTCCTCCGTATCATCTTTTCCGAATGACGCCTCAATAACCGGCGCAGCTTTGTTGCGTCCGGCGCTTGAAAGGTGCGTAGTTGATTTGTTATGCATTATTTTAACTGGGGGACGCCATCTATATTCTCTAGCCACCTATTTATAGAGATCTTTTGCCTCTCAGATATTTTTCCTTTTGAAACGATGGTCTTTCTGACACCTACTAGAAAATCGTTTTTCTCTGGTGGCAGTTTGCCAATTCCAACATCAATCCAGAATAAGTAATTGTATATTTTTTGTAGTGTTGCAAGAGTTAAGTTTTCTGGCGCTTTAGCTGCAATATTGTTTATATGCCGAATATCTGATTCGGAAAGCCCCTGAGAGTTAAGTTTTTCATAGTATTCCCTTAACACTAAATATGAACATTTAAGTTCGTTTACTAGCTTATACTCTCTTAGCATTAAGTACTCAACAGCTCGTTTTTCTGGATCATTTTCGCCAGCCCTGCCTTGTCCTATAGGCCCACCAACTTCGCGAGTATTTGTGGCTGACGTAAATTTGGTTAAATCGGGCACCCCAGATATTGAGCCTTCGCCGGCCTTATTTATTGCACACGTCGGCCCCGCATAAGATAACTTTCCAGTTTCTAGATCCTTTAAAACGTAAGCCTTCAGAGAAGTTAAATATTTTGGGCAGAAATCGCATTTCCTAGTAGTTTCAGTTAAGTCACGCCTAATAACCTGATACGGCATAATATCTCCTTAAATACATAAAATTTTATTAATGCGACATTACAAGGTTACTAAGCATGTAAGCTATAGCTACCTATGAAGGCTTCTTCGAGAATCTGCAAAACAATCTGAAACCTTCCTTAGCAAGACACTCCCTTCGAAAGCGGATTTACGCTCCCAACAACAGCACAAGTAAAAGCTATTGATTCATCAATAACCTACCACTTCACTGCCCCCTGAACAACCAACTCATATCAAACAGACACAAAAAAACCGCCCGAAGGCGGCTTTGTCAGCAGAGTTTATCTTCCTCTCAGAAGATCACTCCCATTGACTCAGGGCATCCCTGCCCTTCGGCTTTCAGCCGAACTAAAGTTCGCCCAAAACTTCTATCCTGAAATTTTGTCACCGAATGGGAATAATTCAATAAAGCTATGCTTTATGAATTATTCCCATTCTATCGTAGCCGGAGGCTTAGAACTCACGTCGTAAGCCACACGCGAGATATGCTCAATCTCGTTAATAATACGGTTGGAGACCTTCTCCAGCAGCTCGTACGGCAGGTGCGCCCAGCGAGCGGTCATAAAGTCGATGGTTTCTACTGCACGCAGCGATACAACCCACTCATAACGACGGCCATCACCAACCACGCCTACGGATTTAACAGGTAGGAAGACCACAAATGCCTGAGAAGTTTTGTGGTACCAGTCGAAGTTGTGCAGCTCTTCCAGGAAGATGGCATCCGCTTCACGCAGTACGTCAGCGTATTCTTTTTTCACTTCACCCAGAATACGAACACCTAAACCCGGGCCCGGGAATGGGTGACGGTAAACCATGTCGTAAGGCAGGCCCAGTTCTAAGCCCATTTTACGCACTTCGTCTTTAAACAGTTCACGTAACGGTTCAACCAGTTCCATCTTCATGTCTTCTGGCAGACCACCCACGTTGTGGTGGGATTTAATCACGTGCGCTTTACCGGTTTTAGAAGCCGCGGATTCGATCACGTCCGGGTAGATGGTACCCTGCGCTAAGAAGTCGACGTCTTTAATTTTGCCCGCTTCTTCATCGAATACTTCAATAAAGGTGTTACCGATGATTTTACGCTTCTGCTCTGGATCAGATACGCCTTCCAGCTTGCCCAGGAATAACTCTTCAGCGTCGGCACGGATGACTTTAACACCCATGTTTTCGGCGAACATTTCCATCACCATGTCGCCTTCGTTTTTACGCAATAAGCCGTTATCAACGAAAACACAGGTCAGCTGATCACCAATCGCTTTGTGCAGTAGTGCCGCAACCACGGAGGAATCAACACCACCAGACAGACCCAGCAGAACTTTTTTGTCGCCCACTTGTGCGCGCACTCGTTCGATCTGATCTTCAATAATTTTGGCGGGTGTCCACAGCGATTCACAACCACAAATGTCGTGAATAAAGTGGCCTAACAGGCGCTCACCTTGCAGTGTGTGAGTTACTTCCGGGTGGAACTGAACGCCGTAATAGTTTTTCTCAGCGTTAAACATACCGGCAATTGGGCAGGAATCGGTCGATGCCATTAACTCAAAGCCTTCTGGCATTTGAGTTACTTTATCGCCGTGGCTCATCCACACGTCTAAGTGTTTTGCACCGTTTTCAACGTGATCTGAGATGTCTTTTAATAAAGCAGAATCACCTTCCACTTTAATACGCGCATAACCAAATTCACGCAGCTCAGAGCTTTCTACTTTGCCGCCCATTTGTTCGGCCATAGTTTGCATGCCGTAACAAATACCCAGTACTGGAACCTTGCTATCGAATACTGCTTGAGGTGCGCGTGGTGAGTTGTCTTCAGTGACTGACTCAGGGCCACCGGCGAGAATGATGCCGGTTGGCTTGTAATCCATGATTTCCTGATCATCCATGTCCCAGGCACGAATTTCAGAAAATACACCCAGTTCACGTACACGACGTGCAATCAGTTGAGTGTATTGAGAACCAAAGTCCAGAATTAAGATACGCTGAGCGTGAATGTCTTGAGACATAAAAACAACACCAAAAATTTAACTTTTTCAAAAACGAAAACGGGGATGAACACTGTTCACCCCCTTTACTTTATTCTTTGGTTATTAATTGTAGTTTCAGTTCGCCGGCACGCTACAAGTACTTCCATGTAAGCTACTCCATCGCGTCCATGCGATGGATGCCTTGAACTGAAACTACAATCAACAACCAGAAGCTCCGAACGGGCTTAACCCAAACGCCGGTTTAACCCAAACGATAGTTAGGTGCTTCTTTTGTAATCTGTACATCGTGTACGTGAGATTCTTTCATACCCGCCGCAGTGATTTTCACAAACTCCGGCTTGGTACGCATCTCTTCAATGGTCGCGCATCCGGTATAACCCATGGCGGCACGAACACCACCCATCAGCTGATGCACCACACTCATAGCCGGGCCTTTTACGGCGATACGGCCTTCGATGCCTTCTGGAACCAGCTTATCAACACCGGCTTTTTTATCCTGGAAGTAACGATCCGAAGAACCCTGGGCCTGACCCATTGCACCTAACGAGCCCATACCACGGTAAGACTTGTAGGCACGGCCCTGATACAGCTCAACTTCGCCCGGTGCTTCATCAGTACCCGCCAGCATCGAGCCGACCATAATAACAGAAGCGCCCGCGACAATCGCTTTAGCAATATCACCAGAGAAGCGGATACCACCATCGGCAACCACTGGCACACCGTACTCTTTCATGGCAGTGGCAACGTTAGCAACGGCAGAGATCTGAGGTACACCCACACCCGCAACAATACGAGTGGTACAAATAGAACCCGGGCCAATACCCACTTTCACGCCGTCGGCACCCGCTTCAGCTAGGGCAATGGCCGCTTCAGCGGTGGCAATATTACCACCAATTACCTGAACTTGCGGGAAGTTTTCTTTGACCCAGCGCACGCGATCAATCACACCGGTACCGTTAGCATTGCTGGTATGACCGTGAGCGGTATCCACCACAATCACATCAACGCCTGCGCCAACCAATGCGGTTACGCGTTCTTCGGTGCCAGCACCGGTACCAACCGCAGCACCAACCAATAAACGCCCTTGTTCGTCTTTGGCGGCATTCGGGTAAGCACGGGCTTTTTCGATGTCTTTTACCGTCATCAGGCCGGTCAGCTTGCCGTTGGCATCCAACACCAGCACTTTTTCGATGCGGTTTTTGTGCAGCAGCTTCTGAACCTCTGCCGCTGGCGTGCCTTCATTCACAGTCACCAGATCCGCTTTTTGCGTCATCACACTGGCAACAGAGGCATCTAAGTTTTTCTCGAAGCGTACGTCACGGCTGGTAACGATACCAACCAGTTCGTCGTTATCAACAACTGGCATACCCGAGATATTGTGTAATTCGGTCAGCTCCAGCAGCTCACGAATAGTGGTGTTACTGGTAACGGTGAAAGGATCGTTAACAATGCCGCTTTCGTATTTTTTAACTTTACGAACTTCAGCAGCCTGCTCTTCAGCGGTCAGGTTTTTATGGATAATACCCAAGCCACCTTCCTGCGCCATCGCAATTGCCAGGCGAGCTTCGGTGACGGTATCCATCGCAGCAGAAATCAGAGGGACGTTCAGTTCAATGCCTTTAGTCAGCTTGGTCTTCAGTGAGACCTGATTCGGCAGAACTTCAGAATAACCGGGTACCAACAGCACATCATCAAATGTGAGTGCATCCTGAGCAATTCGCAACATAAGTGCCTTCCAGAGTGAGGAATATGAGAAGGCGCGGCATTATAACGGAAGCCTGCCCCCCGGCCAAGCCAGATTTTACGGGGCTTGCGGCCGGGTCAGGGCCAATGCCGCGCAGGATTGTCTGGCGATAAATTTCTGACTAATCAGTCGATTATATTCATCCAAATAGGAGGCAATATGAGGCCCGTTTGTGTCTAGCCAGCAATGCTCCCCGGAAAGCTTATTAAAAACTTTCCTGCCTTGTTGAACAGGAATTACCTGATCATCTTTGCTGTGCATCATCAGCGTCGGAATGTGGATTTGTGCTGCTTTATCCTGCGGGTCCCAGTCTGATGGGATCAACCAGGTGGCCGGAACAAAGATCCAGCCCAGCCAGCTACTTGTCAGTGCCGTGCGGGCAATTTCCGGGAATCCGGCAAACGGTGCCTCTAACACCAACGCCTGCACTTGATAACGCTCTCCCGCCTCGACAACAAAATTAACCGCCAGCGCCGCACCAATGCTTTGCCCCACTACCACCAGCTCTTTAGCCGGATAAGTCTGACGAATCCAGGCCGCTGCGGCTTCAATATCCTGCAGCACACTCGGCATCATCGCCTGCCCTTCCGATGCGCCAAAGCCGCGATAATCCAGTGCCAGCACATCAATGCCCTGCTCTGGCATCCAGGCAACACTGCGCACATGGCTGCTGATATTTTCGGCATTGCCATGCAAATACAGCACAACCTGATTGCCTTGCGAGGTTGAGCCCTGAGCCGGAATCCACCAGGCGTGTAAACCAGTGCCATCGGCGGCGCTCAGCCACACATCCTCATATTCCAGGCCGAGGTTAGCCGGAGTCTGAATCCAGACTTCCTGCGGATAAAAATACAAGGATGTCAGCGACGTGCAGCCGCTCAGCAGCACCATAAGAGTGGCACTGAACAGGGCTTTAGAAATACCAAACAAACGATAACTTCCCTTCATTTACGCCTTGCACACCTCGGGCGTTATCATCCTGAGAGGTGAATAATTGACGTTCAAAGCCCAAACGTAATTGGCTGTTAGCGGTAATTTCGGTACCAATCTGCCAGCTGAGAGAACGACGCACCGGGTTATCGTGTGATACCAGCGGTTGCCAGTTCAGCTCCAGATTGTGCTGAAGTTTCTGAGTTTGTAATAACCAACCCAAGCGTGGCCCGGCGGATAGCTGAAAGCCCTGATCAAATTGATTATCCGCCAGCAGCTGTGTCTCGCCGAGGCCATAAAACCGCCCGGCGGATGTCAGATAACTCTTACCAAAGCCAACCTTCAGATAAGTAAACAACTCGGCCTCTTGTTGTTTAAAACGATCCAGACCAAAGCTCACCGACCAGGCAGTTGGATTCTGGAATAAGGTTTGGTGGCTGAGTGACAATACATCAACAATCTTAAATTGCTGCAACCGCAGTGATTGTTCATCGTGCCAGTAACGGAAATCCATTAACCCCATCTGAATCTGCGACCCGGGGACAAAACCATTGGGTAAATCCATCACATCGTGATACGCAATGCGCCAGCTGAATTCACTGAAGGTTTTATCATCACTTTCACCCAGGGCGACGTGCAGTCGTTGGGTTAGATGCCCCTGGTCATCACGCATAGCAGGTTCCGGCATGGCTTCAAAATGACTGTCACTGTCGATTTTGCTGCGCGCCGATAATAATTGCAGGGTGCGTTTACGTAATGCCGGGCTGGACTGTTTTTTCTTAATGGCCAGATAACGGGCATAAGCATGGGCTAATTCCAGCGCCCGGGCTTTTTGCTGCTCGGTCAAGGGTGCCAGCAAGATCTGAATATCATCGTCACTTTCGACTAACTGCTTTGCTATCTGCTGCACCTCGTCTGACGATTGAGCGCCTTTAAATTCCAGAGCCGTCGCAGCAGACGGGCGATACAGGGAGTCGGCAACAAAGCCTCGTTGTTGCAGAGAGCGTACGGTATCAACCGGCACCGCTTTAAATAAAAAATCGTCAGCAACATCCGAGCGTTCACTCGCGGCATCCAACAGGGCTAATAAACGATAAGAGCAGTTTTCGTCAAAGAAGAAATAATCAAATTCAGCGTCTTTGGCTTCCCACACATGGCGGGCAAATTGTTGCACTTCGTCGGGAGTAAACGTCAGCGGATATTCCCACACATCGCGGTATTCCATGTGCTGATATTCGTTGGTTTTTACATAATACGGCAACACCGACAGAATGCCGGGGTAACCACCGGCCAGCCCTTTGTAGCTGAACACCAGCTCATTATCGCTGGGGTCAGCATTGGCGGCAAAATTCACGCTGTAAGATAATAATTTACTCTTGCTCTCGTCTTTACGGTCCATGCGCACCAGAGTATGACCATACATGGACGACGGGGAATTAATGTGAGATGCGGGAAAAATCAGCGTTAATGAGTGAGCCTGTAACTCGTTTAGCCAGGCATCCAGTTCAGAGCATGGCTGATCCTGAAAATGACCTTCCGGAAATTGTGATTTCAACCAAAAATAACGGGCCGGAAACTGGCATTGTGCCGATAAATTATCGGCCAGGTTAACGACTTTAAATGCCTGATAATTGGCGCGAAGTTCTGCCAGAAAATCGTATTTACCGCGATTGGATAAAAAGAAGCTGGGGTCATCATTCTGACTGATCACTTGTTGACTAAACGGATGACGACGCACGTGCAATAAATGCAGCCACTGTTTTTTTTGTGCCAGCTCCGCCAGCCTTGCCTCACTATCGTGCGGTACGACACCCAACTGCTCCTGCGCTACACCACTGGTGCTGAACATCAACAAAAGTAAGCTTTTAACCAACAACCGTATACAACTCATTTAACTACCGAAAACAGCAACCTGTCCTTGTGATCGTTTTACAATAAAAAAGCGCGACAGATATAAATCTGACGCGCCTTTTTTTACGTTTTTGCTAAAACCGGGGAATTAACCCAGGTATTTTTTCAGCTCAACGTCTTGCGCCATAGCAGCAGTCATTGCGTCATAAGCAGTACCAGAAGTACCTTCTGCAGCAAAGATTGCATCAAAGTTGGTTTGCATAGTGCGGTTAAATGCTGCAGTGTCCTGAGCTTCAACACCCATGATTTCTGCAAGTGCTGCCAGAGTTTCGCCCTGACCTTTTGCAGAATCCAGAGCCAGCTGATCCATGTTGTCGTCCATAAAAGACTGAGCGTGAGCCAATGGGCCATTAGCCGCTTCACAACCCAAAGTACCGGAAGTCATACCAAAAGTTTGGTTACCAGAAGTACCGTTGGTGGTTGCTGCCAGAACGTGCTCATGCCATTCGTCTGCATCTTTAAACACAACCGCTGTACCTAAACCACAACCCGCTGGGCTGCTTGCGAAAGCCATCGTGGAAGAAGTTACCAGAATTGCGCCTGCAATTAATTTTTTCATGGACAATATCCTTGTTCGATCAAAATTTTTAAATCAGCATTTCGGTTAAATACTGAGATTGGTAACACTAGACGCTTTGTTTTTGGCTGTCTACCACCAACATCACTTTGATGCTGTTTAACGTTTTGTTTCTAGCCGCCGGTTTTATTTTATGGCAGCCTTAGCGTCAGTGTTAAAGCATAATGTAACCCGCCTTTTCTTAACCTCACTTAAACGTGAGTGCAATTACCAGTAACGCGAGTGTATTTTGTCCGTTTCTTCCAATGCGGTATTTACCGTCAGCCAGCTTAACCAGCGTGCCAAGCAACTATTAGAAATATCCTTTGCTGCGGTGCGGGTTGAAGGTGAAATATCCAATCTGTCGCGCCCTTCTTCCGGGCACTGGTATTTCACCTTAAAAGATCAGGGTGCCCAGGTACGTTGCGCTATGTTTCGTTCCCGCGTAGCAGGTGTTCGTTTTGGTGTGAAAGAAGGGGACAAGGTTGAATTACGCGCCAAAGTTTCGCTGTACGAAAACCGTGGCGATTATCAGCTGATTGTCGACGCCATGAAACCCGCCGGTGAAGGTGCATTACAACTGGCGTATGAGCAGTTAAAAAGTCGCTTAGCGGCTGAAGGGTTATTTGCTCAGGAATACAAAAAGCCGGTTCAGCCGGTTAGCCGGGTGGCGTTAATTACCTCACCCAGCGGCGCGGCGGTGCACGATATGCTGACGGTATTTAAACGCCGCAATCCATCCGTGCGTATTGATATTTATCCGACTCAGGTACAGGGCAAAGAAGCCACACCACAAATTGTCGCCGCCATCGAACGCGTCAATCGTGATGCCGCCTGGAATCAGGAAAATGGCCCGCAAGCCATTATTGTTGGTCGTGGTGGTGGCTCACTGGAAGACTTATGGTGCTTTAACGAAGAAGCCGTTGCCCGGGCTATTTTTCACTCGCAGCTGCCGGTTGTCAGCGCCGTAGGCCATGAAACCGACGTTACCATCGCTGATTTTGTTGCTGATGTGCGCGCTCCAACGCCGTCGGCTGCGGCCGAATTATTAAGCGCAGACCGCTCCATTGCACACAACCAGTTCCAGCAGTTAAAGCAACGCTTGTCTCAGGCAACGCTTAATCAGCTGCGCCAGAAACAGCAGACGCTGAATTTTTTATTTAATCGCCTGCGAACACCACAACAACAGCTGCAATCCGCCGCACAACGACTTGACCAGTTAGAGCTACGCCTGCAATCAGCCTGGAACAACCAGCAAAGCCAGCGCAGTCATCAGTTACAACAACTGGATCAACGGGTGCTGCATCAGCATCCGGTGCGCCAGTTGAACACCTACCAGAATCAGCTGTCGAATCTGGAAAAGCAGCTGCAGCAAACGATTCAACAACGTCTGAATACCGCTCAGCAAGCCTTACAGCAGCAGGTCCAGCTGTTGCAGTCGCTCAGTCCGCTGCAGGTGCTGGCACGGGGCTACTCTCTGACGCAACAAGCGGATGGCCGTGTGATTGATGACGCCGCACAGGTGAAACCTGGTGAGCGCATTCAAACCCGATTACATCAAGGCTGGCTGGATTGCGAAGTGATTGAGTCACATTCGGATAGCGAGTTGGCCAATAAAGACTAAAATCAATGACTGAGACATTACGCGTATTTTGGGAGTCGATATGTCGAAGCGTTTTACCGTAATTTTCCGATATGGCCTGTTGGCCTGCTTAACAGCATTCATCAGCACGATCAGCCATGCCATCGAGCTGCCCAGAGAGCACCGTATTCCCGGGGGCATCGCCATCATTGACCTTGGCACTCAAGCAGAGACTCCGGTGGTTACCTTTAATGGCCAACATGTGATGACCGTCAAACACCCGGATGGTCATTGGCAGGCATTAGTCGGCATTCCTCTGCATCAGACGCCCGGTCAGACCCAGCTTGTGGTCGATGATCAGCCCCACCCGTTTGCTATCTCCGACTACCCCTATAAAGAGCAACGCCTGACCGTTGCCAGAAAACACGTCCAGCTATCCGATAAAAACCTGCAGCGGGTGCGTCAGGAAAAGCAGCAGATACAAGCCGCCTTTCAACAGCATTCTGCCTCACAGCCCTTTCAACGATTTGACTGGCCGGTTGCCGGGCCACTAACCAGCCCTTTTGGCCTGAAACGCTTTTTTAACGATCAGCCACGTAAGCCACACAGCGGGCTGGACATTGCCGCACCAACCGGCACGCCAATTGTTGCTCCGGCATCCGGCACCGTGATTCTGACCGGTGACTTTTTCTTTAATGGCAACACCGTTTTTATTGATCATGGTGCCGGCCTGATCAGTATGTATTGCCATCTGGACAGCATTCAGGTGGAACAGGGAGCGCAGCTGCAACGCGGCCAGAGCTTCGGCACTATTGGTGCAACCGGGCGGGTCACCGGCCCACACCTGCACTGGAGCGTCAGCCTGAATAATGCCCGGGTGAACCCGCGTCTGCTTCTGGCTCAGGACAAGCAGCCATGAGCCTCAAAGACTTACCCAACCCAGGTACGTCAGCAACCATGGCAGTTAAAGGTGCAGCCTGTGGTTTGCGCCCGGACCTTGATGAAATGACTCAGGACACCGGCTTTGACTTTTCTGGCGCTAAATATTTTTTAGATAAAAATCAGTCAGTTACATTCGAAACAATAAAGAATGTAAAAGACACAAAAAAGATCGGGGATTGACGTGTCAAAGCGCCGCTGACGTCTATACTGGTGCTATTGATTAATTCCCGATGCGTCCATGAAAAAGAAGATCTCCATTCACCAGCTGCGTCCTGATATGTACGTTGCAGACCTGAACTGTGACTGGATTCCCCACCACAATTACCAGAAAGAAGGCCGGATTCCGAACCAAGCCACTATCAACCAGCTGATCAGCCGCGGCATCAAGGATGTATATATCGATCCGTCCCGTGGGTTGGATGTTGACGATGCCATCCCGGAAACTGAAGTAGCCCATCACAATCAGCAAAAACTCGACCAGGCCGCCGCCACGCTGACGCCCGACACTCAACATAAGGTGTCGGCTCAGGAAGAAATGCGCAAAGCCGGCAAAATCCACAACGAAGCCAAAAGCCTGGTCACCAACGTATTGCAGGATGTTAAAACCGGCAAAGCGATTGATGTTGAAGCGTTTGATGTTCTGGCCGATGGCATGGTCGATTCGGTATTACGCAATCATAACGCTCTGGCTTGTCTCGGCCGCATTCGTGAAAAAGACAACTACCTGCTGGAACACTCGGTTAATCTGGCCGTGTTAATGGGGATTTTTGCCCGGGATATGAAGCTTGACCGGGACACCATGCATCAGGCAGTAGTCGGCGCCATGCTGCACGATATCGGCAAGGTGATGATTCCCGATGAGGTTTTGCATAAACCTGGCAAGCTCACCGACGACGAGTTTGCCATTATGCGCCAGCATGTCGTGCATAGCCGCGAATTACTGAAGAAAACACCGGGCATTAAGCCGCTCACCGTTCAGGTTGCGGCGCAACACCACGAACGTATTGATGGCAGTGGCTATCCACTGGGGTTACACGGCTGTGATATTTGCCGCGAAGGCAAAATGGTAGCGATTGCTGATGTATACGATGCGATTACCGCCGACCGGGTGTATCACAAAGGTTTACCGCCTACCGCTGCACTCAAAAAGCTGCTGGAATGGAGTGGCACCCATCTGGAAGAACAACTGGTTCACCGCTTTATCCGTTCGATGGGCATTTACCCGGTAGGATCCTTGGTGAAGCTGAAAAGTGAACGGCTGGCCATTGTTGAAGAAGCCGGAGAAAAAGATCAGCGTCTGCCGATTGTGCGGGTGATTTATCACGCCAGAAACCGCCAATACCTTCCGGCTGAAATTATTGATCTGAGCCGCCCCAGCTGTCAGGACGAAATTGTTCAGGCGGTTGATCCGGCGCGCTGGGGCATTCGTCTGAATGATTTCCTCGGCATCTGACAGCTCTCCCCTTGAAAAACCCGCGCCCTGCTATCAGGACGCGGCTTTCTGCGCTTCCAATAAATCAATTTTGGCCTGTATATGATCCGGAATCGACGGTGCATCAAACTGTCGGGTATTACCGTGAATCACATCCAGCATGGCTGATAGACTGCGCACCCGGCCACCTTGCAACAGCGCTACCCGGGCGATGGCCACCGCATGTAACTGACCAGCCACCAGAAACTTATGCTCCAGATACAGGTATTTGCGATCCCAGTGCAATAACTCAGAGGTGACCTGCACCTTTGCAAACGGCTTAATCTCGCGAATAAAGGTCACCGTCTGGCTCGCCAGCACCGAGCGCCAACCCTGTTTAATAAACAAGGGCGTGGCACCCAGCTCAATAAAATAGCGCGTCCGCATCAAGTCCAGCCAGGCCGGATAACGGCCATTGGTTAAATGCAGATTCAGATCACAATCCCACGGCATCACCCAGAATTCATGTTGGCGAATACCTAACGGGCCTGGCCTTGGTTGCCCGGGCGCCGGCTTCCAAGGCCTTTGGGCCAGCAGCATCAGATAACGAATCAGTTGGATCATTTAGCCTGCACTCCTCTTAAACCTTCCTCTGTCTCATTAAGCCTTCCTGGGCGACGGAAGCCACGATTTCACCCTGCTGGTTAAAGATCTGCCCCCGGCAAAATCCGCGGGCACCACCGGCATTGGGGCTGTCCATGGCATACAGCAGCCAGTCATCCATACGGAATGGCCGATGAAACCAAACGCTGTGATCCAGACTGGCGACCTGCATATCCTTTTGTGCCACCGACACACCGTGCGGCTGCAATGCGGTAGTAATCAGATTGAAATCACTGGCATAAGCTAACAGTCGGGCGTGTTGGTTAACATCATCACTGAGCGCACCATTGGTCTTCATCCAGGCGTATTTCACCGGCTCAGTGACTTGTGGGGCAAAAATATTGACTGGGTTCAGTACCCGGTTTTCGATCGGTTTGTCGGCGGTGTAAATACTCCGCACCCGCTCCGGAAAATGCTCCTGCATCATACGGCTCAGTTCCAGCTGCGACGGAATGCCCTGTGGCCCGTTAACCTCTGGCATGCTGGCTTGATGCACAAAGCCTTCCTCCGGGTGCTGAAACGAAGCCATCATGGTCAGAATGGCCTTACCATTCTGGCTGGCTTTAATCTGGCGGGTAGCAAACGAGCGACCATCACGTAACACATCCACTTCAAACTCGATTGGGTCGGTGACATTACCCGGGCGCAGAAAATAGGCATGCAGCGAGTGAGGGTTCCAGTTTGAATCGGTTAAGGTCTGAATCGCCGCCGATAAGCTCTGACCCAACACCTGACCACCAAACAAATTACGGAAACCAAGATCCTGGCTATGGCCACGAAAGCGGTTCACGCCAATAGGCTCCAGCCGTAACAGCTCAACCAACTGTGTTAACACCTCACTCATACTCGCCTCATTATTTATTTTTTTGTGATTATCAGCCGAATACGCCATTCATGTACAGAATGACTTTTTAGCTGGTTCTAACGGCTACAGATGCACCTTTAGCCACAATCCGTATAATGGCCGGCCTTTTTCTCCTAACCTATTTACAACGACACGCGGCACCCAAACCATGGCAGACATCAAAATTTATCAGCATCAGGTCAACCCGGAACACTACCCGGAGTTACTGGAGGCCAAAGCACAACGTCTGCGTCAGCTGTTTGCTGAGTTTCAGCCGCCAGCGCTGGAGGTGCATGGCAGTGCACCACAACACTTCCGTCTGCGCGCTGAGTTTCGCTTATGGCACGAAGGTGACCGCTGCTTTTATGCTATGTCGGAGCCGGGTGATAAAAACACCAAGTACGAAGTTAAAGAATTTCCGATTGCCAGCCAGCTGATTCACAAACTGATGGCCGAGGTGCTGGATGCCATCATGCCAAACGAGCTGCTGCGTCGTCGTTTGTTTCAGGTGGAGTTCTTAACCACCTTAAGTGGCGATGCCGTTATCACCCTGATTTACCACAAGCAGCTGGATGACGAATGGCAGGCCGAAGCCGAAAAGCTGCAACAGCAGCTGGGTTTCCCGATTATTGGCCGTGCCCGCAAGCAGAAACGGGTACTGCAGCGAGATTATGTCACCGAGCAATTGCAGGTCGACGGTCAGACCTTCAGCTACCGCCAGATTGAAGGTGGCTTTACCCAGCCTAACGGTGAAATGAATCAGCAAATGCTAAGCTGGGCGCGTGCGGTTTCGGAAGATTTTGACGGCGATTTATTAGAGCTGTATTGCGGCAATGGCAATTTCTCCATTGCGCTGGCGGATAAATACAACAAGGTGCTGGCCACCGAAATTTCAAAAACCTCAGTAAATGCCGCACAAGAAAATATTCGCGCCAATAACGTCGATAATTTAATTATTGCGCGTTTATCCAGCGAGGAATTTGTTCAGGCATTACGTGGCGAGCGGAAATTCTCACGCTTAGACGGTGTTAACCTTGAGGACTATCAGTTTAATACCGTGCTGGTCGATCCTCCACGTGCGGGTCTGGATGACGAATCAGTTAAGCAGGTGCAGCAGTACGATAATATTATTTATATTTCCTGCAACCCGAATACCCTGCAGCAAAACCTGCAAACCTTGTGTCAGACCCATGATATCCAGCGCTTTTCCTTATTTGACCAATTCCCCTACACCGACCATATCGAAACCGGTGTGGTATTAGTGCGTAAAAACCAGGCCTAACTGAGAAGCCAAAATAGAAAACCATAAACATGTCAAACTTTAACGAATTAAACATCAGTAAGGCACAAATCGAAAACCTGAATAAGCTGGGTTATCAATCCATGACTGATATTCAGGCACAAGCGCTGCCACTGGCCTTAAAAGGCAAAGATATTATTGCTCAAGCAAAAACCGGCAGTGGTAAAACCGCAGCGTTTTCACTGGCGATTCTGGATAACATTAACCCACGATTTTTTGGTGCTCAGGCACTGGTACTCTGCCCTACTCGTGAATTGGCGACTCAGGTAGCTCAGGAAATCCGTAAACTGGCGCGTCATATTGCCAATATTAAAGTGGTGATTTTATCCGGTGGCCAACCAATTGGCCCTCAAATAGGCTCGTTATCCCACGGTGCTCATATTGTTGTGGGTACACCAGGGCGGATCAAAGACCACCTGCGTAAACAAACCTTAAAAATTGATCAGGTAAAAACTCTGGTGCTGGACGAAGCCGACCGTATGTTGGATATGGGCTTCCGCGATGATATTGAAGATATTGCCGCGCATACACCAGAGAAGCGCCAGACCTTATTATTTTCCGCCACTTATCCGGAAAATATTGAACAGCTGAGCAAACACTTACAATATGAGCCGCAATCCATTCGTATTGCCGACACTCACGATCAGAAAAAAATCCAGCAACAATTATTTGTGTGCCCGCGTTCTGAAAAAATTGAAACTCTGAAAAAAGTGTTATCTTTTTTTGATATTCAACAAGCGGTGATTTTCTGTAATACCAAACAGGTGGTGCAGGAAGTGGCGCAGGCGTTACAGGATTTACGTTGCAGTGCCATGGCGCTGCAAGGTGATATGGATCAGAAAGACCGAGACCGGGTATTAATCCGCTTTAAACAGCAGAGTGCAAATTTCTTAATTGCCACTGATGTCGCCGCTCGGGGTTTAGATGTCGATGATCTGGAATATGTGATCAACTTTGATCTGCCACGCGATACCGATGTCTATGCTCACCGTATTGGCCGTACCGGCCGGGCGGATAAATCCGGTATTGCCATCAGCATCGCCACCGATAAAGAACAATACAAAATTGATGCAATTAACGAGCACCCGGTGGGTGATCTGCATCAGGATCAGACCTTAACCGCAGAGCAAGCCACAACCATTACCCCCATGCCGTATGTCAGCCTCTGCCTGCAAGCGGGTCGTAAAGATAAATTACGCCCAGGGGATATTCTTGGCGCTCTTACGAATAATGGTGGTATCGATGGTAAAGCGGTGGGCAAGATTGATGTACTCGAATACGTTGCCTATGTGGCGGTTGAGCGTGATCAGGCCAAATTTGCTTTAGAGCATTTGCAACAAAGCCGCATTAAAGGCCGCAAAATTAAAGTGCGCAAGGCTTGACCTCCAGGCCAACTTTACTCATAAAGGCTGCCATCCAATAAAAACAAAGCTCCCATCAGAGCTTCTCAGGAGGCAGCCATGACTCATCAGGCATTCACATCGTTCACTCTGCCCTGCGGCCAGACCATTAAAAACCGTATTACCAAAGCCGCCATGGAAGAAAATATGGCAACCTCCGGGCAATTGCCGGGTGATGAGTTGTTTCGTCTTTACGAGCGCTGGGCCAATGGCGGTACCGGGTTATTAATTACCGGTAATGTGATGGTCAGCGCGCGGGCGTTAACCGGCCCGGGTGGCATTGTGTTGGAAAAAGATAGCGAGCTGGCACCGTTTAAAACCTGGGCGCAAACCGCAAAACAAAACAACACCCGCGTCTGGATGCAGATTAATCATCCGGGTCGTCAGGTCTATGCTGCGATGGGTGGTGATGTGTTATCACCGTCGGATATTGCGTTGGATATGGGCAAGCACTCAAAATTATTTGGCCAGCCCCGTGCGATGACCGCTCAGGATATCCAGGCCTTAGTTCAGTCGTTTGCGGATACCGCCCTGCAAGCTGAAACAGCCGGGTTTGATGGGGTGCAGATTCATGCCGCCCACGGTTATTTAATTTCGCAGTTTTTATCACCGCTCACCAATAAGCGCGATGACCAGTATGGTGGCACGATCGAAAACCGGATGCGGGTGTTAATTGAGGTAATTGAAGCTGTTCGTGCGGTCGTCTCTAACGAGTTTGCCGTGAGCGTCAAAATGAACTCCGCCGATTTTCAGCGCGGTGGCTTTGATGCCGACGATGCCAAAGCCGTGGTGGAAGCATTAAACCGCTTGCCGGTCGATCTGCTGGAATTATCCGGCGGTAGCTACGAGAGCCCAGCCATGCAGGGGCGTACCGCCGATGGCCGCACGCTGGAACGTGAGGCGTACTTCCTGCAATTTGCCAAAGCGATTGCTGATGTTGCCACCCTACCCGTGATGACCACCGGTGGTATTCGTCGCCTGAAAGTGGCTGAGCAGGTTCTGGATCAGGGCTTCGATATGGTGGGTATTGCCACGGCGTTGGCGATGGAGCCCGCCCTGCCGGATATGTGGCAACAACAGCCTCAGGCCAGCGCGGACGAAGTCCGGGTTAATTGGAAAGATAAAACCCTGAGTGCGCTGGCGGTAATGGCCATTACCCGACGCCAGTTGCAGCGTATGGGCGCGGGAAAACAGCCTAAGCCGTCGGTGTCGCCGTTGTTTTCCTTGATCCGTGACCAGATGCGGCTGAAAAAACTGACCAAGCGCTATCAGCAATTTTTACAGAATCAGGCATAATTATCCGATCAATCAAAAAGGAGTCACTTATGTTGCGTCGAATGCTTGTGTTGCCGGTTTTAGCCTTAGCGCTGATTGGCTGTAGCAGCAATACCAAACTGGTAAACAGCTGGGCCGCGCCTGCCGGTACATCAACCACCAGCAAGGATGAAAAACTGATTATGGTGTTTGCACTGGCGAAAGAAGAGCAAAACCGCATGGCGATGGAAGACACCATGGTAAAAGAGCTGCAAAATAGTGGTTTTGCCGCCATCACCAGCTATAGCAAATTAGGCAAGGATTACGACCCACGTGATAAAGAGCCGGAAGATGTAAAACTGGAAGTGGGTCAGCATGCGAATCATGCGCTGATTCTGGCGTTAATCGAACAACAAAATAATGTTGAATACGTTGAAGGCGAAACCATTTATGTACCACGTGTAAGCCACTCAGGGCGTTTTGCGCAGGTGTATGGCGGCATGTACGACGTGGTTCATGAGCCAGGTTATTACAATAAAGAAACCACCTATGAAGTGATCAGCAACTTATATCAGCTGGCACCCGAGCCGCTGATATGGTCGGCCACAACCGACACCGTGAATCCGGAATCCATGCGCGAAGCCGTTGAAGGTATCGCGCATACGGTGGCCAAACAGTTGCAAAACGATCTGCATTAAACAGAGAGATACATTAAACAGCCGGGGAGTTATCGGTCAGTTCTGGTAAAAAATAATTTTCCCAAAGCTGCTGATAACGCTGTTTATGCCAGCCGATATGGCCAATACGTTTCTGGTTAATATCGGCTGGTGATATCTGAATTTGCTTTTGTGGTGCTGCGGTAAAAAACTCATGCAACAGGCGCACATTTTTTAATGACATCATGTCGTCATCAGTAAAAGCCAACGACGTCATTGGCATTTTTGCTTCAGCAAAATTCTGACGTAACCAATCACCCTCATAGCCCACTGCGTATTCCTTTTTCAGGCACCAACGCCGCCACTGCATAATCACCCCTTTGGGTAAATCACACATAATTTTCAGTTTATCACCGGGAAAATAGCCCAACAGCGGAGCCGTCACTGGCACCAGAAAATACCATAAAAACCAGGCAACACGTTTTGTTGGTGCCGCGTTATACCACCAGGTTCCGGTTCCGGCACCAACGGTAATAGCCCGGTCGATTGCACTGGTATCTTCCATAAAGCCCAGCATATGGGCTCCAACACTATGACCAATCCAGGTAATTTTCTGCTCGGGATAATGCTGCTGAGCAAATTCCAGAACAGCCGGACAATCGTACTTTGCCCAGCTTAGTTTATCGCTTTTGCTGTATTTCACATGCCGGTCAACAGACAAGCCAATACCATCATAATCAAAGGTAATTGCGGCATAACCGTGATCACTCAACCAGAGTGCAAAGTCATCGTATAAATACTGCGCAACCCCGGTTGCTGGTGCAACAATACAGACCCCCTGATGCTTAATATTTTCCTGCACCGGAAAAACCCGGGCAACAATACTGTGACCGCCACGGGTCATCAGTTCATATGTAATCGACATAATATTTTTCGCTCAGAAACGTTTCAGAATAAAATTAAGGAACTTCAGTACAGTGGCTATTTCGTCCTGTGAAAAGTGTGCTTCAAACTGCTGGTTTAATTGCTGAATATAAGGCGCAAGGCTGTTGGCTTTCTCTATTCCTTGTGCAGTTGGGTATAAACGCATCGCCCGTGCATCGTCTGCACAAGGCTTGCGTTGCAGCAGATTGTTTTTTTCCATCCGGGAGATTAATCCGGTAACGGCGGGTTTTTTAAGCCCCAGCGCCACGGTCAGATCTTTCTGTACACAGCCGGTGTGTTTGCAGATGTACATCAGAGCCGCTAATTGTGTCACTGAGGCATCCAGTTGCTCTTCACACACCTGATCAACGTGATTAAACAGCTTACGCTGCGCCATATTCAGCAAAAAAAATAATCGCTTATCCAAAAATTCGTCTCTCTGATCATTAATACTTAGTTCGCACACAAACCATATTAGTTCGCACACAAACCATATTAGTTCACATACAAACCAAATGACAAGTAATCTCTCTGAAATCATTATCTAAAGAGTTTTCATACCTGATTAATCAGTGCTTAAGCAGCAGGCTGATACTGATTGCGATACAAACCAGCACCGTCATATAACGAATAAATCCCACCCCTTGTTTTAACGCCGCTCCCGCCCCCAAGCGAGCACCAATGGCCTGCCCTACTGCCATCGCCAAACCAACCTGAAACAAAATCTGACCGGAAAGAATAAACACCCCCAGCGACACAATATTGGTGGTGAAATTCAGCAACTTTGCGTGAGCGGTGGCCTGGATCAGGTTCATGCCCCGCAGTTTGCTGTAACCCAAACTTAAAAAGGTGCCGGTGCCGGGGCCAAAAAAGCCGTCATAAACCCCGACTCCGGTAGCAACGGTGGCATTAAAGGTTGCCGGCTTTAAGGTTTCTTTTCCCGAGGTTTTACCAAAATTACGGGCCAGTAATAAATACACGGCAATGGCGATTAATCCATAAGGCATTACCTGAACCAATAACGCACTGTCGAATAACTGGATCGCAATCGCGCCGATGACAGCGCCGACGGCCGTCGCAACAATCGCCCATTTTTGCTCTTTGGGAGAGACCAGTTTTTCTCGCACAAAAAAACGTGTGGCGGTAAAGCTGCCAAAACACGCCTGCAATTTATTCGTCGCAATGGCCTGTACCGGAGGCACGCCCGCAAACAATAAAGCCGGGATGGTTAACAACCCCCCCCCACCTGCAACGGCATCAATAAAACCGGCCGCCATTGCCACTGCGGCCAATAACGCTAATATTTCCCAGCTAAATTCCAGCATTCGACCACCGCTTAAACGCGTTATACAAACGCACTGCGATTACGGTATTCATGGGCCGGATAACATCCCAATAAACGTAAATCACGAGAGAAGTGTTCCAGTTCTTCCAGCGCATGCACCATTGCTGGCTGCTGCGGGTGAGCCAGTACATCCAGATGAAAATGGCTGGCTTCCATGGTGCCGCCATCCATATAACTTTCCAGCTTAATCATGTTGATGCCATTGGTGGCAAAACCACCCAACGCTTTATACAGCGCCGCCGGAATATTCCGCACCGCAAATAACATACTGGTGATGTAGGTTTCTTCAGGCAGGTATTCCTGATGCTGCGGCTCTCGGCTAAATACCAGAAAACGCGTGGTATTACCCATGACATCCTGAAAGTTTTCATGCAATACCTCCAGGCTATACAGCTCAGCAGCCAGCTTGGAGGCAATGGCTGCACGGTTGCGGTTCTGGGACTCATTACCCGCCTGGCTAAGCTTTTCCGCCTCCATGGCGGTATCGAGCATGGCGATGGGTTTCATACCCAGATTAATAATACGCTGATGGCATTGCGCTAAGGCCTGAGGGTGAGAGGCGACCTCTTCAATTTCAGTCAGTTTGACGCCAGGCAAGGCCAGCAAGCAATGATTCACCGGCTCAAAGTGCTCACCGATGACATGCAATTGCGTCCGCGGAATTAAACGATAAATCTCTTCTACCCGCCCGGCAGTGGAGTTTTCCAGCGGAATCATGGCACGGTCAGCAAAGCCGTTGGACACCAGATCTAACGCCGACAGAAAATCTTCACAAGCTACCGCCTCCCAATCCGGGAAGACTTTACGGCACGACAAATGTGAATAGGCACCGGCAGTTCCTTGGTACGCAACACGGCGTGAACCGTCATTTTCCTGGGTCATGGCTTCTTTTACCTCTTAACTCTTACCTCTACGAACGCATTCCACAAACGCATTCCACAAACGCTTCTCACAATGGCTACGCACCAAAAAGAAGCATTAAAACAAAACTGTATTTTAACCATCCGACCAGTGCACCATAATAGAGCAAGCAAACATAAATACAGTGAGCGATCCATGTCAGAAGGCTGATGCATTGTACGGTAATTCCATGCTTTCACCTTGGTTTATCGCAATACCAGACACACATCGACAAAAAAACGTGATCTGGCACAGTCACTGCTATGTCTATTACCAGTCACACATGGGGCATTTATGACAACACTCTGGCCATCGAATTTAACCACTGACGCATTGAGCTCCAGCCAGCAGCCACTTATCCAACAGCTGAGTCAGGCCGCTGACCAGGTTTGGAAAAACATGCCACAGGCCTGGCAGCAACAAATTCAGAGCTGTTGGCTACCACTGGCAAGTCATTTAGCCGCATTAGCAACCCGCTATCAGGAACAACATCAAAAGCCTGCCATTTTAGGTATTCATGGTGGTCAGGGGTCCGGGAAATCTACCTTATGCAACGCCCTGGCAGAAGTTTATAAAACCGCATTCAACTGGAAAGTCGCGGTTATTTCCATTGACGATTTATACCTGACCAAAGCTCAACGCCAGCAGTTAGCACTGGATGTGCATCCTTTATTAACCACACGTGGCGTGCCCGGTACCCATGACGTACAAGCCGGGCTAACCCTGTTTGAGCAACTTCGCTCGCTCAACAATCAAAAATTGTTGAGCTTCCCGTCATTCGACAAAATTGCCGATGATCGCTCATCGACCGATCAATGGCATTCAATCACAGGCCCGGTGGATCTGATTTTATTCGAGGGCTGGTGTGTTGGCTGCAAAGCCGGAACAGTCACCGAACTCCAACAAGCAATAAACACACTGGAACAAACCGAAGACCCGGATGGCCAGTGGCGCCACTGGGTGAATCAACAGCTCCGGGAGGCATATCAGGATTGGTTTGCACAAATCGATTATCTTCTGATGTTAAAAGTGCCGGGGATGGAAGCTGTGCAACAGTGGCGCACGCAACAAGAAGCGGATAATGAAAAAGCCAGCCAATCTCAAGGTGGCATGAATCCGGCACAAATTCAGCGCTTTATTCAGCACTATCAGCGCCTGACCGAACGTGCACTAAACGATATGCCGGGTTATGCCGATTTAGTCTTAGAGCTGAATGAGCAACATCAGGTGGCGGCTATTCGCTATGCTAAAGATACGTCACTTCAGGCGGAGCAATAGCCATGACTAATCGCCAACGCTGGATTATTTTAACGGACCTGGATGGCACCCTACTGGATCATCATGATTACAGTACTGATGCCGCCAAACCGGCACTGACCTATGTCGCACAACAAAACATTCCCTGTATTTTTAATACCAGTAAAACCTTTGCCGAAGTGGTGCAATTGCGTCGCGATTTAACCATTACCGCACCCTTCGCTTGTGAAAATGGCAGCGCGCTTTTTATTCCCAAGAAAGAACGTGAACCACTCAGCAACCAGCAGGATGATTACAACAGCGAAATTCTCGGAACACCTTATGCTGAGCTGATCAAGGTGCTGCATCAGGCACGCCAGCAAGGTTTTAAATTCCGCAGTTTTAATGATATGCCAGCCTCAGAAGTGACCGCTGTCACCGGGCTGAACGAACAGGACGCCTGGTTAGCCAAACAACGCAGTGCCAGTGAACCACTGCTCTGGCTGGACGATGACGATCAACTGCAGGCTTTCCAACAATGGATTAATAGCCAGCAATTATCTCTGCTGAAAGGTGGTCGTTTTTATCATGTGATGGGGCAAACCGACAAAGCCAGTGCCATCGAATTTTTTCGCAACATGTACGCTGACCAGTATCAGTTAAGCCCGGAAAATATTGGTGTGATCGCGCTGGGCGATGGTGAAAATGACCGGAAAATGCTGGAACAAAGTGATCAACCTATTGTAATTCCGCCCGCAAACGGCGAGCCGCTGACATTAAATAACCCACGGACAATCACGGCGGAGTTTCAGGGGCCAAAAGGCTGGAATAACAGTTTATTAACATTATTCGATTCAATTAAAACGAATTAAAAAACTATAAAATATCTGCGCGAAGGAGCTAGTTGTGGCTGATTTTTATCAAAATGGCATTATTACCAATCTGCATAATCTGACGGATCGCTCGATTGAAGATCTGGAAAAAGAGCTGATCAGTTTTTCCCGGGTACGCCCTATGTCATTGGTACTGCCTTCTCTGTATTCCGAGCTGGAAGGCCCGGCACTCGACCACATTATTAAAGAAATCTGCGACGTCCCCTACCTGAACGAAATTGTTATTGGCCTCGACCGTGCCGATGAACAACAATTCCACCACGCTCAGGAGTTTTTTGGCCGCTTGCCACAACATCACCGTATTTTGTGGAACGATGGCCCACGTCTGAAACAGTTGGATGCTCTGCTGGAAAAAGAAGGCCTGGCTCCGAAAGAACTCGGTAAAGGCCGTAATGTCTGGTACTGCTACGGTTATGTGTTAGCGTCAGGCCGGGCCGAATCCGTGGCTCTGCACGATTGCGATATTGTCACCTACGATCGCAGTTTATTGGCCCGCCTGATTTATCCGGTTGCCAACCCGGCCTTTAACTACGAATTTGCCAAAGGGTATTACGCCCGCATTGCCGAGAAGAAAATGAACGGTCGGGTCAGCCGTTTATTGGTTACGCCGCTGCTGCGCGCCCTGAAAAAAGTATACGGCTCGTTAGATTTCCTTGAATACCTCGACAGCTTCCGCTACCCGCTATCGGGTGAATTTTCCATGCGCGCCGACGTGTTAAATGATATTCGCATCCCAAGTGACTGGGGGCTGGAAATTGGTGTGCTGTCTGAAATGAAGCGTAACTATTCCACCAACCGGATTTGTCAGGTGGATATTGCCGATGTTTATGATCACAAACATCAGCCGCTGTCGGAAGAAGATGCCAATGCTGGGCTGTCTAAAATGAGCATTGATATCTGCAAAGCCATCTTCCGTAAACTGGCGACCCAGGGCGAAGTATTTACCAGTGAAACCTTCCGCTCATTAAAAGCCACCTATTTCCGTATCGCGTTAGATTTTATCGAAACCTACGATAACGATGCGCGTATGAATGGCTTAACGCTGGATCGCCATGCCGAAGAAAAAGCGGTGGAAATGTTTGCTCAGAATATTATGCACGCCGGTGAACACTTCTTAGCTAATCCAATGGAAACACCCTTTATTCCAAGTTGGAACCGGGTGATTTCTGCGATGCCGGATGTGTTGGATCGCTTGTATGAAGCCGTTGAAGAGGATAATTCATAAAGTTTGTTGGTTGTTAGCAAGCTGCTGGGTCTATCTGCTACAGTCATGGGATGAATGAACATGACGATATCGACGTAATCCGCTCCCTGCTGGCCAGTCATTTAGCCGACGGCAAGAAGACCAGTTTGTATGAACTGGTCAAATGGCTGCAGCAGCCGGAGCAATCCATTTTTAACGATGAAGCGTTAAAAGATTCACTGTTACTATTTCGTTGTAATTTCCTGATTATGCACGCCCTGTATCGTTTGCGTTTGCAGTGGCGTAGCGAGCAATTGGGCGAGTTATTGATTTCAGCACTGCATATTCAGCTGGCTCCTGCGTTAACTGCCACTACAGAACAGTCCGATAGCACTGAGCTGGAACAAGCGGACCCGTTACAGGTGTATTATCTGGATCTAAATAATCTCTCCACCAGCCGCGAACAAGTGGAATTGCTACTGGAGCAGTTCTGGAAAAAAATGCGTCGCCCGGATTACAGCCAGCATCAGGACGATGACCTCGCAGCTCTGGAGTTATCAGCGCCGGTAACGGCAAAACAAATTCGCCAGCAATACCGGCGCTTGGCGATGCAACACCACCCGGACCGGGGTGGTGACAGTATTCGTTTCCGGCAGATTAATGCCGCTTATCAACGCTTAAAACAAGCGTCGTTTATTGCCTAATCCCCTTTTATATTTCTCCGATTCCTGAAAGAAGATCGGAGAGTTTTTTCGCAGCAGCAACACAAAAATGTAGGAAATCATTTTTGCACAACATCGTTGCCCGAAGGGCGAGGCATAAGGACATGCCGAGTGATCATGTTGCGACCACCCGGCAGGCACATGGATGTGCCTTCGGGGTGGCGAAGAAAAAAGCTGTCCGATCTTCTGTTATTATGCTGCGAAAACATATCTGAATAAGAAACTATGCGCTTACTACATCTACTAACGCTTCTGGTATTTACCCTGTTTTCATCGGCCAGCCAGGCTCTGGTGATTCTGCAATATCATCATGTTGATAGCACCACGCCTGCGGTCACCAGTATTTCACCAGAGCAGTTTGAACAGCATCTGCAGCTGCTGGAGCAGCAAAATAAAACCGTGGTGGATTTAAAAACCGCGCTGCAAACACTCAACGACGGTAAAGACCTGCCTATCGACAGTGTGGCAATCACCTTTGATGATGCCTGGGAGTCGATTTATCTGAATGCGTATCCAGCATTAAAACAGCGCAATTGGCCGTTCACTGTATTTACCAATACTCAGGCGGTGGATGAAAAGCATCATAAAGTGATGAGTTGGGAGCAGCTGGCCGAGCTGCAACAAAACGGTGCCACCATCGCCAATCACACCGTCAGTCATCCTTATTTGCTGGAAAAACCAGAGTCATTAAACTGGAACCAATGGCTGGATCAGGAAATTAATCAGGCTGAAAAACGCATTGAAGAAAAGCTGGGTGTCAGCCATCGGTTATTGGCTTACCCCTATGGTGAGTTTAACCTTGAGATTACCCAGTGGGTAAAAGAACAAGGTTATATTGCTTTTGGTCAGCAGTCCGGCCCCATAGGTCGTGATTCTCATCAACAGGCACTGCCGCGCTTTCCGGCGGCGGGTATTTACGCCAACCCGGAAACATTAACAACCAAACTGAATACCTTGCCGCTGCCTATCACCGCCGACCAACTGGTTGAGCCGGTATTAAGCGACGATAACCCACCGAAGTTAAGCCTGTTGGTAAGCTCCAACGATGTGTACCGCTCTCAGGTGCAGTGTTACGCCAGTGGCGAAGGCTCTATTCCGACTGAAGTGATTGCTGAAAAGGATATGCTGGATAACCAGCACCTGACGATCAATGCTCAGGCCAAAGAAGCCATTAGCGCCGGGCGCAGCCGCTACAACTGCACCATTCCCAGCCGCCAGCATCGCGGCTGGTTTTATTGGTATTCTCAGGTATGGATTAACACCAGCGTTAGCAATCGTTAAAGTTGTAAGAGGCGTTGAGAGACGATGAGCGATTCACAACACCTTAGATGACAGCTGCTGCAACTGGCGCTCACGACTGCGCCAGTCTGGCAATGCCTCCGTCATCAGCCCTTTAAAGCCGGGGCCATGATCAAAATGCTTCAGATGACACAATTCGTGCACCACCACCAGCTCAACCAGCTCTTCTGGTAATTGCATCAGCGCCAGATTGAGGTTGATATAGCCACGCTGGGATAAACTGCCCCAACGGGTACGCATTTTTTTCACCCGTAACACCGGCTTTTGCTCAGCAAAACGAGCAAAAAACGGCCACCACTGGTCAATTAACTGCTGATAATACGCCCGTGCTTTGGGGCGCAACCACTTGTCCATCTGATCGCGCAAATCGGTATGATCCCAGTGATCAGGAATCCAGATGGTGTTATCCGTTACCAGAAACTCATCCAAAGCACTGGCTTGCACCATAAGCTCCTTGCCCAAAATCGAATAACGCTCCAGCTTTTGTTGCTGCTGTTGCAGTACCGTATCGCGTTGTTGCTTCAGCCAGGCTTCATTGGATTTCACGAACGCCAGCACATCACGCTTGGCGCACCCCAGCGGAATGCGTAAATCCACCTCGCCCTTGTCGTTAACCTGTAAGCGCATGCTCTTACGGCGACTGGCAGAAATCCGCAGAGAAACCGATTCCCCACCCATTTCCAGCAACAGGGTTTGCTGATAACCCGCCGGTTGACGATTTGTTCGTTGATACGTTGTTCGTGCGCCCATAAGCCTGATACGATTGCGTGCAAATTCAGGAGTATTGTATGTCTGACCTAAACAGTATCCCAGCCCTGAGTGAAGAAGAGCTGGAAACCCTGGGCGTTTTGCTGGAAACCGAAGCCGAACGCCAGGAAAGTTTTGATTTTTTTGCCGTGCACGGCCTGATCACCGGGCTGTTGTCCGGCCCGATTGAGTTTAACGTGCGCCAGGTGTGGGAATCAGCCTTTGATGAGCAACTGGGCTTCAGCAAGGATGAAAAAGAAACGGTAAACACATTATTTATCAAACTGAGCAAAGAGATTCAGGCCTGGCTGGATTCCGGTCAGGACTTCCCGGTGCCTGCTGATCTGAGCCTGGTGGATGACGAAGAAGATGAGCCACCGCTGGAAAGCTGGGCCATTGGTTATATGACCGCAGTATTACTGCAGGAAGAAGCCTGGTACGCCGAGCAGGAAGAAAAAGTCGCGGAAGGCCTGTTCCCGATTATGTACGCTTCCGGGTTATTCGCCGAAGAGCCTGAGATGGCCGATATCGACGAGGATGTGGAATTGTCCGACCAGATGTGTGGCAATATCCCGGCTGCAGTGATTGCCGTTTACCTGCAATTGCATGGTCAGTAAACCAACTAACTTTACTGAAAAGCAGAACCCTGCATCAGCAGGGTTCTGTCAGTCACACGTATAAAAAATCACATATGCTTTCTAATTATCGCGACTTATGTTCAATTCTTTACTAGCTGCAAAAAGTATTTCTTAGAATTGACCAATGAACTTGAGGTGAAAACTCCTAGTATATATTTAAAAGTCGGCACTTAACCGAACATATGAAAGTTCACATTTAGAATTGTTTTCTTTAACACGAAGTTGAATTTTCTTTCCGGATACATACGCCGCCAAAATACTTGAATACATCTTTTCAGCATTTCCTGATTCTGGATTAATAGAAAAATAAACATCTAATACAGCCGAACAATTAGCTAGCGTTTCATCAAGAGGTGTGCCAACATAAATAAGGCCATCAGCATTTGTATATAAATCAGAAACTGTCGATATACACCCCCAACTAGCGCAACGATCAACCGAAACTGCTGGCGAAGAAACTAATAAAATCACTATAAAAATTATATTATTTTTCATAAAATCCTTATCCCAAGAAAATAATGAGGCCACATTATCAACTTCATATTTGGTCGTCAACTCCCCAACCTACAACAGTAATTATTCCGCTGCTATTGCCGCACCATCGCGCAACCACACTTCGACACGGCGATTTTTCATCCGGCCTTCACTGCGATTAATCGATGCAACCGGTAAATATTCACCATAGCCCACAGACTCTTTCGGATAAATACCATTTCGGACTAACTCACGACGAACCGCCATGGCTCGTAATTTAGATAATAACCGGGCACGCTCTTCGGTTTTCTTTTTATCACCAAAACCAATCAAAACAATTTCGTTCAGACTGGTGTTTGTCAAGGTGTTGTTAGTTTTCAGGTATTGCACCAAACGCTCAACATCTTTAAGTGCCTTATTATCAAGCTTGGCACTGCCTTCCTTAAAACGAAAGTTAATCGTCAGGCGCTCAGCATTGGCGGTAATATCGCGAAAGTCCTGAGGTAATTCGGCATAACCTTCAGGCATCACAGCCTTCAGCTCCTGAGATATAAAACCCGTGTCAGCCACAATTTTCTGACCGGCATTTTCCAGTACAAAATTCAGAAATTCATTCACATACACATTGGCTGATGTACCAGCGGTATACATATACAAACGACGCGCCAGGGCATAATCTTCGGTAGCAACCGTCAGTTTATTTGGCAGTAATGCTTTAGCGCTGCCATCCGATACCGCCACCAGCTTTGACTGACGAACCGAGGCCAAACCAACAAAACCAATACCACGCACATCCGAGGCAACCAGATCGGATAATTCATCATTCGATTCAAAGCGTTCAGCACTATCAACCAGAGCTTTTTGTTTGCCCAGCACCATACCTTTAAAAGAATCCCAGGTACCGGATTTATCATCACGGGCATAGACATTAATCTGGCCTGAGTTACCACCCAGCTCCGCCCAGTCCTGATAGTCACCGGAGAAAATACCGGCAATCTGATCAACGCTCAGGGTATGAATCGGGTTCTGCGGATGAACAATAATCGCCAGACCATCAATACCAACAATATGCTCGCTATCCGGCGCACGCATATCGGCTTTATGTTGCAGCAGGTTCACTTCTTTGTATTTTGCCGGGCGCGAAGCCGCTGCAATATCCGCTTGCTGAGAGCTCAGCCCTTTAAAGCCGGTACCGGAACCGTGTGCTTCAATCACCACTTCAACAATGGTGCGGCTCTCACGTACCACACCACGAATAATTTTTTCGTTTTCAACACCGGTTTGCAGGGTTTCTATTTGCTCAGCTCCTTTTTGAGCCAGATATTCTTTCACCAGATTCGGAGCTAATGCGGCACCAACGGTGTTGGAGCCATGAATGGTAAACAGATTGGTTGTGCCGTCATAAGGCAGATCAGAAAAGCGCTGCAGTGCGCTGGAGAAAGGACTAACAAAGGTTAAGCAGATAAGAAGAACAAAAAACAACAGTTTCATTGAGTAAGACAGCCCGATTCGAATTTGCGGGCAGTCTATGACCCTAATGTTACACTTTTGTTACAGCCGTATTTAAGACGTATTAACGATTGCGTATAAACGATAACTCCGCTTGCTGATAGTGTTCCGCCTGAAGTAATTTCTGCATATTTTTCAGTGTGAAATACGGCGTATCAACCACCACGCTGTTTGCCAGCCAGGACGGTAAGCCACCATTAGGTTCCGCATGGACTTCGTATACCACATCCAGCACGCCCTTCTCCCCGCTCTTGGCCGGAGAAAATAACCAGTAACCGCTCATTTGAGTGATACGGACAAATTCATCATTCGCCGGAAATACATCATTACGCACGCTGACATCCACCCGTACCACTAACGTGTCCGGGTCCTGAGTGGCAATGGAGTGCACCACCGTGTCCCGATCAGAAACCGGCCAGGGCGCTTTGGTGATGACATACGATAACGCTTCGCCTGGTTGTATACTTTCGATAATTTCAACAATGCCGCAGTTGTGCATCCAATCCGGTGCGCGCTGAGTGTCTTCCAGCAAGGCGATAGGAGCTGTTAAGGTCGAGGCGATGGTCATTTCCCCGCGAAAAGCCCGCAAGTCAGACCCGGCGACTTCACGGGTATATACCTTAATACCCAGTTCATCATCCTGCTTTTCCAACTGCCATTGGGATTCATCCGCGGAAGCATCGGCGATTACACTGATACTCATAACGGTAAGAAAAAACACACTGATCAATCGGGCTCGCAATAATTTCATATCCACTCTCAGCCGCTATCGCCAAGTAACTTTCGTCTAATTAACCGTCGCCTAAATAACAACAGCATTAAAACAACATTCAGTCGTGCCAGTTTGTCGCACAGACAGCCTCAGCTCATTGGCCGAAATTAATGACCCTGACTGCCACCTCGGCAATCCGGAGAAACTGGTACATTGGCGACCTGCCACTCTTCCGGGGTGTACAGATGTAAGGCCAGTGCGTGTACCGGGCCCGCCAGCTCTTCACTCAGAATACCGTAGATCAGCTGGTGTCGGGCTACAGGGCGTTTACCGGCAAACGCATCACTGACCAGTGTTAATTTAAAGTGAGAATCGGTAGCAGGCCCGGCATGCATATGGCTTTCGTTGGCAATATCCAGTTGTACCGGATCTAATGTTGCCAGTTTATCGGTGATTTGTTGCGCAATATCAACGGCCATTTACAGCTCCGCAGTCATAGGTAGAAAAAACAACACTATAAGACATCTGACGAATAGAAAACATGCAGTCCTGAGCAAAAGGCTGTTCACAAAAACTCTGTAAGCATATACAGTATACGGCTGATTTTTGCAGCAACTCCGGGAATATCATCACTATGCAGGATATCGATACCACCAGCACTCAATCTCTGATCGATCGTTATTATCAGGAAGAAAAAGCCAAGCGTGAAATGGAACAAACCCTGGCTACGGTAACGACCCGCCTGGATGCCAGCGACCTGGCGATGCTGAGCATTATTGCCAAGCGCTTCCACAAGAGCCGCGAAGAAGTGGCGCAGGAAATTTTATCCAGCGCGTTGGTGGATTTATTTGCCCGAGTTGATGCCTCTGAGCGGAAGCTGATGGCGCGTGATGCCGACGAAGCGGCAAAGTCGATTGCCAATGAGATCGCCGAAGAAAATGGCGTGCACAGCATTGAGTTTAAAGGCGGCGCCTGGGGTAACCACGACCGTACCGTGACCAAGCTGGAACGTAAAAAAGCCAAATTGGATGACGAAGCAGAAGCCGCTATCGAAGCTGAAGTCCAAAAGCGTGTAGCAGCAGCGTTGGAAGCACAACAAAGCACTTCTGATACGGCTGAGCCATCTGACTCACAACAAGAAGCAAGTGAACAGCCAGCAGCTGAAGAAACTGCCCTTGAAGAGGCAACCCCAGAAGAGACAACCCCAGAAGAGACAACCCCTGAAGTGACTACAGCGGAAGAAGCAGCATCAGCAGACACTGATATTCAAACAGAAGACAGTGCTGAAGAGTCAGAGCCAGCGTCGATGTTCGCCAACTGAGGATTGTCAGCTCATTCCTACAATCAAGGCAGAACGAATATCATCGTTCTGCCTTTTTTAATCACGTCATTTACGCCAGATACGCAGTTCCCTGAATTCTCCGGGCCCTGCCTGCATCCATAACATTTCAGTCTGATCTGAAAATACAAACTTATTGCCTACAAGAAAGCCCGAACGACGCCGTCCGGATACGGTGGCAGAGGCCTGACGCCCCTGTTGCTTGACGCTGTCTGCGCTGTTTTCGGGTAAGAGATTCATATTCAGTCTCCCGTCCTATCGACTAGCACCAGCCTAAGCTGGTTTTGTGACAATCCTGTGTCGCTGACTGCTGGTCTGTTGTGAGTACATCTTAGCAGTTGCTCTACACAGGCCTTGCTTTACAATGTGCCGCCCTTTTAACTAACCGTCAATGGGAAAACGTCACTATGGCAATTCAATGGTTCCCCGGCCACATGAACAAAGCACGCAAAAAGATTGCCGAGGCCATGCCGGAAATCGATCTGGTGATTGAAGTGCTGGATGCCCGCCTGCCCTTCTCCAGCACCAACCCGATGGTTGATGAACTCAGAGGCGACAAGCCCTGTATCAAGATCCTGAATAAATCCGATTTGGCTGACCCTAAAGTCACTCAGGATTGGGTGAAGTACTTTAGCCAGCAGCACAACACCCAGGCGATGCCATTGGTGGCCGAGGATAAAAAGCAGGTTAAAAAGGTGGTACAGCTATGTAAAAAGATTGGCCACAAACGCACTGAGAAGAAGCTGGCAATTCGGGTCATGATTATGGGTATCCCGAATGTGGGCAAATCCACCTTGATTAATGCGCTGGCTGGTCGTCAGATTGCCCGTACCGGTAACGAACCGGCAGTCACCAAAGCCAACCAGATGATCGACCTGAAAAATGGCATCGTGTTATCGGACACCCCTGGGATTCTGTGGCCTAAGTTTGAAAATGAGCTGAGTGGCTACCGCCTGGCGGCATCGGGTGCGGTAAAAGACACCGCTATCGAGTACACCGATGTGGCGCAATTTGCACTGGGTTATCTGCTGGAACGTTACCAGCAGCCACTGATGACGCGCTTTAAAATGAAAGAGCTGCCTGAAAGCGCAGAAGCAGCACTCAATACCGTCGCCGCCAAGCGCGGCTGTTTACGCCCGGGTGGCGTGGTGGATCTGCATAAAGCATCGGAATTGTGCCTGCATGAAATGCGCGCCGGCAAGATTGGTTTAATCTCGCTGGAAACACCAGAAATGGTAGAGAGTGAACTGGCCGCCATTGAAGCAGAACGTCTGGCAGCGCTAGAAGCAGAACAGGATCAGAAGTCGTAGCATTCTGATCCTGCGCTTTGTCTTAAACTGGCTTAAAAACTAAGTTTTCTGAACAATCACTTCATGCACCTTGCGGAAGGTCTGCCAATCAGCATCATCATCCGCAACCACCTCAATCGGGTACAACCCCTGCTCGGTTGGAATATCATCCAGCGCTGTTTTCATCACGTCCAGATCTTCACAGTAGATAATCCACTGATTGATAGCATCGTGAGTAATCATCATCACTACCACGGCGTTCTCTGATGGCTCCAGCTTGTCCTGTAAGGCCTGATGAAACGCCAGAATCTGATTCTGCTCCTGATTCGCTGGAAAGCCGGTGCTTTCATCCAGGCTTTCGGCATGCCAGGCAATCTGAACACACACGGGATAGCGTTCGCTCTCTTGCGCCAATGCCCAATCTTCACGGTATTGAATGCTGATTGGCTTCTGATGCAGGTCACCAGAAGCACGAACCCAACGATTATTGACCAACATGGCCATATCCTTATTCATTTTCTTATCGCTCAGAGTAACTAATATTCTCAAAAATGCCAAAGGCTTAGCGACGGATTGCCTGGCAAGGAGAAAAACAACTCGTCATAATGCGCCCATCGTTGTTAACACCTGAAGTATTGAGAGCTTGTTATGACCCTGATTCTCCTGATTATTGGACTGCTGATTATCACCGCACTGGCTGTTTACGCTTGGCGACTAACACAACAAGTGAAACAGGCGGAGCAACAAGCTCAACAGCAACAACAGGAAGAAGAAGCCGCGGCAGCCCATAACTTACGCCAGAAACAGCTGGAGCTGGTGACCGACATTCGCTTTGTAGCACGCTCGGTGATTGCTCAGCAGTGTGAAATTACCGAAGGCGTGTTACGGATTCATTATCTGATTTCCGGCTTAGACCCGGATGCCTGGCAGTTAGCAGAATTGCAGACTCTGCGGGCGCATTATGAACAAACCCGTAATATGCCCATTCTGGATGCCTACAAGCAATTGCCAAAAAAAGAGCAGTTTAAGATTGATAAACAACGCTGGACACTGGAAGAGCAGCATAAAGCCGCTATCGAAAAAGAATTAAACTGGTTAGTGAAGTACAGCTTCCCGCAAGTGACCTTGCTGCAGTAAGGCGATAGCCGCTGCTGATCAGATCAGCAGCGACCAGACTATTTATACAATGCTGGAGTTATCAATGTTGGCATCAGTGCTGGCGGTATTTTTCTTCAATCTGATCAGCCGGTACCGGCTTGCTGAAATAGAAGCCCTGAATCTCTTCAACACCTAAACGGGTCAGAATGCCCAGTTGCTCTTCGGTTTCCACCCCTTCGGCCACCACCGTCAGATTCATATTGTGGGCCAGATCGACAATGGTTTTCGCCAGGGTTTCGTCAGCCGGATTGTTTTCAATATTCATCACAAAGGCGCGGTCGATTTTTAATTTATCAATCGGGAAATCTTTCAGATAACTGAGTGATGAATAGCCAGTACCAAAATCATCAATGGATAATTTAAAGCCCATTGCTTTCAGTTTATGCATAGTTTCGATGCTGCTCTGAATATCATTCATCAGCAAGCTTTCAGTAATTTCCAGCTCAATCATGCCCGGCTCAATTGCGTAATGATGTAAACATTCAGACATCATCTGCACAAAGTCCGGATGACGGAACTGGCGCGCGGATAAGTTAATGGCAATATTAACCGGCTCATCATCCGCCCAGCTCTCAAACTGGCGGCAGGCTTCGTGAATGACCCATTCGCCAATCATTACAATCAGGCCACTTTGCTCAGCCACCGGAATAAATTCCCCCGGAGATACCATGCTGCCATCACGACGCCGCCAGCGAATTAATGCTTCAACACCGGATAAACAATGCCCTTGAGCAGAAATTTTAGGCTGATAAAACAACACCAGCTCTTCGTTATCAATAGCGTGTCGCAAATTGCGTTCAATCTCAATCCAGGCTTGCTCCACCGCATGAATGCTCTGGTTGTAACATAACAAGCCATCGCCGCCATCACGCTTCACCCGACTCAGTGCGGCATCGGCATTGGATAATAACTCGGCGGCTGAGCTGGCCTGCTCCGGATAATGACTTAAGCCAATACTGATGGAGATATGAAATTCTTTACTGTCAATGCACAACGGCATTTTCATTTCTTCGAGCAGCTCATACGCCAGATTTTCGGCAAAGTTATGATCCGGAAAGTCTTCCAGCAGCAGGGCAAATTTACTGGAATCCAGTCGAAAATTTCGATTTTTAAAACTGCGACTGCTGAAGTTTTTTACGATGCGGTCAAGGTTTTCGGCAACGTGTTTGAGTAATTTATCCGCGATCTGATAACCCGCACTGGCAACCACCTGATCAAAACGATCAACACTCAGAAGAATGACAGAAAATGGTTTTTTATCTTTTCGTTCAACCAGCTTCGTCACCGCTTCATTAAAGAAGCGCCGGTTAGGCAAATCCGTTAATAAATCGTGATAAGCCTGATGCTGCAATGATTTATTGGCTTCGACCTGAGCAGTAATATCTTCAATAAACAAATGGCAGGTTCTTAAATCACGCAATAAAGATAAAGAATACTCCAGTGTGGCGTTATCTTTTCCACGGGCCACCCATTGCGAGTAATCGTCCTGACTGCTTTGTAAGGTCAGTAAAATCTGATCAAAATCATCCGGCAATAAACTTTCCGGACGTCCGGAGCGATTATTCAGCCGCTCCATCAGCTCATAACAAGCCGGATTGGTGTAATTCAGTTCACCATTCCAGTCAAAGCTCATAATGGGGTTCGGACTGCGCTCAGCAAACATGGCTAAGCGGCGACGATTGGCAGTCTCACGAATGTAGCTATTAAAGAAATAACCCACAAAGCCAGCTACCACCAGGATCAGTACCGCAAAGGCAATGACCTGAGTGCTGCTTCTGGCAGTGGTGCGTTGCGTCATTTCAGCTGTTTCCAGGGCATCCTGATGGATACGCTCGACCAGCATATCCAGTATCGGAAAAATCCGCCTCCCGGTTTTACTGACTTCCTGCAATAACTCACGGGCCAGATCCCAGTCGACCCGATCTGCCCGAAACAACAAGTCAAGCTGGCTGGTATAGGCTTTGACCATACCCTCTTCTTTACGCAGATCTTCCAGCGGCTCCCAGTCTGGGAATGCAGCCGTAATCTGCTCCAGATCCGAGCGGATACGAGCTTCATTACCGCTGAGTAAATCGGCAAATTTATCCGAGTCCGTGGTGGCATAGTATTCGTACAACAGACGCTCGTGCTCAACAATCGCCAGGTACAGGTCATTAATGCCCTGCAAACGTGGTAGTTTTTCTTCTGCCAGCTGAGTGGTTGTATCACTGACATGTCGACCAGAGATCACAATAGAAGCGGAAATGGCCAACGCCAGAACCAGTACAAACAGATACACCAGCAGGATTTGAATTCGAGGCTGCACAAACAACTCCAGAGCGCCGCAGTTCGGGAATATGAGATCAGTCTAGTTCATTTACCAGAAAGCGCCGGAACTGATGATAATAAAGTAAAGACAGTCTTTGATTTCAAACACCTGTTTGAAATCTACGCCCCGCTCTGCCATGATCTCCATCATTCAACGCTAAACACAGATAAAGAGAACACGTTATGTATCAGGATATTGAATACAGCCTGGAAAATGGCATCGCTTTAATCACGCTGAACCGCCCCAAGGTTCTGAACGCAATTCGTATCCAAACCTACAAAGACATCATTGCTGCCCTGAATACCTGCGAGCAGGATGACGATGTCAAAGTCGTCGTTATGACTGGTGCAGATGGTAAATTCACGGCGGGTAACGATTTACGTGATTTGTTACCAGAAGGTGATCAGGCGGGTGTCAGCGAAGGTGTGGCGAATATTTTTGCAGCCTTAACGGCACTGAGCAAGCCTCTGATTCTGGCTCAGGAAGGGGTTGCTGTTGGTATTGGTGCTAACCTGCTGTTACATGCTGATCTGGCTTATGCTGGTAACAGCATCCGCTACAGCCTGCCGTTCGCCAAAATTGGTGTGGCATCTGAAGGTGGCTCTTCGGTCTTACTGAAAGAAGCCATTGGTGCTAAAAACGCTGCTGATCTGCTGCTGACCGGCCGTTTCTTCAGCGCGGAAGAAGCCGAGAAGTGGGGTCTGATTAACGCCGCCGTAGAAGACGGCAGCGCTCTGGAACACGCCATGAAAGCCGCTAACGCCTTACTGAAGAACTCAGAAGGCTCCATGCGTGCAATCAAACAACTGGGGAAATCCGAAGGCCACAGTGAGCGCGTTGCCAAAATGGTGAAAGCAGAAATGGACGAGTTCTACGACTTACTGCAAACCGAAGACACTCAGGCACGTATTAACCGCGTATTAAGCGGCGGAAAATAATTACTTCTTCTTTGAGTCTTAAAAAGCGCCAATCGGCGCTTTTTTTTGTGCCTTCTGATCCATAACCTCAGACTGACCTCTTTGCATAACATTGCCAAATCTTAACGTTAATTCACTTTTTTCTGATCAACATGCGGGGTAGTCTGAATTGGCAGTTACGGAGGAACAGACATGCAAATTGAAATTCAATCACGCAATATCCCCCTCACAAAAGAACTACGTTCGCTGTTAAAAAAACGGGTGGAATTTGCGTTTAACCGCTTTCATCACCGGATCCAGAAGATCCGCGTCAGACTGGACGACATTAATGGCCCTAAGGGCGGCATTGATAAAGACTGTCAGTTTTATCTTACCCTTCCTGATCAACCGGATGTGGTGGTTCGCAGCCAGGCCAGCGAAATAGAGGCGGCAATCAGTAAAACCGCCAGTCGCTCTGCATCAGCGTTATCACGTAAGTTCAGCAAACGACATTATAAACGAGACCATCAACACTCCCCGGTCCTGGAGGCCTGAACCTGAAAGCCGGAGCTTTTCTTATTTTATAAAGACACTTTCAAATTTATCACGGCGGTATATGATGAAAACTCATAAAGCCGCCGAATTGACCTCATGACGCTACTGTTTATTTATCTGGCCATTGCCATTGGCGTTTCTTTTTTATGCTCCATTCTGGAAGCGGTGTTACTGTCGATCACACCCAGTTTCGCCGAAAACGTTCAGTCCAACAGTTCTCAGCATGGTGTCAAAATCGCCAAGGTTCGTGACAATCTCGATGAATCCTTATCCAGCATTCTGATTCTGAATACCTTTGCACATACGATGGGTGCTGCGGGTGTGGGTTCACAGGCGTTACAAGTGTTTGGTGCCGAATGGGAAACGGCCATTGCGTTTGTATTAACGCTGGCTATTTTGTATTTTTCAGAAATTATTCCTAAAACTCTTGGCGCTACCTTCTGGCGTCAGCTGGCCGTACCTTCAGCGTATGTCATTATCTGGCTGGTACGCCTTGTTTATCCGCTGGTGTGGCTAGCAACCCGCCTGACACGTTTATTTAATGCCAGTAAAGAAAATGAAATTACCCGCGAAGAAATTATTGCTTTGGCATCACTAAGTCATAAAGACGGCAATTTGTTTTCTCAGGAAAATGAATATTTATCCAATTTATTCAGCCTGCGGGAGATCAAAACCGAAGCTATTCTGACGCCACGCAGTGTGGTGCATATGCTGCCAGCCAATATGACCATCACTCAGGCTTTAGATGAACCGGACGCTCAGCCATTTACCCGCATTCCGGTTTATAACACCAATGTCGATGATGTGATTGGTAAAGTATTACGGGCGGAGCTGTATAAAGCAGAACGTCAGGGACAAGGTGATCAACCACTAAGCAGTGTGTTAAACCCAATTGTCCATGTCTCAGAAAAGATGTCGGTACAAAGTTTATTGGATGCCTTTATCAAACAGCAAAAACACCTGTTTCTGGTCACCGATGAATTTGGCCAGACAGCCGGAGTTGTGTCGCTGGAAGACGCCATTGAAACTTTGTTAGGGCGTGAAATTGTTGATGAAACTGACGAAGTGGAAGACCTTCAGGCACTGGCCCGGTCGAAATACCGCAACCGGTTAAGAAAAGCAAAGAGCAATAAGTAAGATAACACGCCGACTGTTCTCATTATATGTAGTCATCCAGATCAGCGTGAAAGGTTCGAAAATAATCGTTATTTATTTCAATACCAAAACTTTTACCTGAGAAGGGGTAATCGTTGCGCCAATTGCGTTCATACTATTACCATTTTGCCCAGTCATACTTGTTAATCGCGCAGCAGGTTTACCTCCCATCATAGTTGCCGTACTCCCCATCAGGTATTTAGTTGGCCCCATGATCATCTTAGACATAACCCCACCAGCAACCCCAGGCTGATCACCATTGCTTAACGCAATTTTGGTTCCCAGATTATGAGCCGGCCCCCCGGATATTAATACTTTCATGGCAGTCGTTGGTGGAATTGCCATCATACACATGGAAATATTTGGATAAGGGATTGGCACAATAGCCGGACCAACAGGTGTTAAACACACATCCGGAATCGCATTATTCATCCCACCCACAGAGCAGTTAGCAAACATTCGTAAACTCCTTATCGCTGAATATATGATTAACCCATATGAATGCGGTCGCCGTTAATTTTGACATCTTTTTCTGCAGAAATATCCGCCTGCTTTGAACGCTGCAGAAACAGGCCTTTAACATTTTGCATCAGATCCTGTGCACGCACCTGCTCCAGCCGCTCAATAACACGAATACTGTCACGCATCCGAGCCATCATTTTGCCAACCATCGACTCAGCTTGTTCAGCATACAAACCAGCCTGCTCGGTATGGACCGAAATAGACTTGCCCTGCAGCTGAGTTTCCAGAGCAGATATCTGAGTATGAGTATTCACTAATTCAAGGCGATCAGAGTGAATGCTAACGGCTTCTGGTGTCGCGATACGAACCCCAGTCTCGGATTCAATCTCAGCAACTGCTCCGGCTTCACGACGCAATACCGTCAAAATATAATTCTGCCCGTCTGGCGAACGTATAAAGCTGACCCAGTCGCCTACCACAGGGCGGAAAGTACAAGAAAATGCTTTAAGAGCCATCACAGCCCCAGCGTTATGCTGATGCACAACATAGCCGTGCTCCGTTACCGCCTGGATGTTACCAAACAGCAAATTCTGTTGTGGCATACTTTGCAATAATGGGGAAACATCAGTTTGGTTCATATACTTACTCCTTCACAGCATCCGGGTTAGTGAGCAACCGGAGCCGGTTTCCATAAATCGGCTTGTTCACGCTTCTTATCAGTAGGCAAAGCCTGAGATTTGCTACTACCAGACCAAATTGCGCCATCATCAATTACCGCATGCAGGTTGGTTCGCAACAAGGTGGCATCTGATAAGTCGGTATAACTTAAAACTGCCTTTGATAAATCGGCATAACTCAAATTGCATTGTTTGAGCTGAGTATTTTGCATCATGGTTTCGCTGGCTTGTAATTGGACCATCTCGCTACCAGTAAAATCACAGGCCGATAGATTCGCCAGCTGAACACTCGCCTGACTGAAGTTAGCTTTACGTAGCTGACTTCCGACCAGGTTGGCCTGATAAAACTGACAGCCAATAGCAGTAACATGATCAAAGCAGCTTTGCTGTAGTTGAGCGTCAACAAAAAACGCTTGGGTCAGATCAGAATTACTGAAGTTGCAGCGATTTAACACCGCTGAGCGAAACTGCACCATCACCATCGACATATCTGAGAAGTCCTGACCGCTCAGATCTGGCTTTTCAAATAGTGTCTGCTGCATCCTGGCATGGCGAAAGCTGCTGCCTTCAAGTTCACACTCAATGAAGCCGGTACGCTCCAGTTCTGATTCAATAAATGTTGTTCGGTTTAACTGACACTGATTAAATACCGCAAAAGGTAAAGTACAACGATTAAAGTCACTGTCATTAAACAAGCCATTTACGAAATTGCAATCGGCCATTACGGAGTCAGAAAAGCAGCTTTGCTTCATATCACATTCGATAAAATTAACATTCTCGAAATGCCCGCCAGAAAAGTCGGCCCGGGTAAATAAACACTGGCTGAAGTTGCATTCTTTCACCGTCGACTTACTGAAGCTGCAATCAATAAATTGACACTGAATAAAATTCGATTGTTCGAAAACAGCTTGATCAAAATGACAGGTCTGAAAAACACAGTCCGAAAAAATACCTCCACCAATATAACCAGAGGTCAGATCAGCCTGATGAAACTCGTCCTGATCAAATACATGTCCGGCCTGGATCTTATCGGCTAATTGCTCAGCATTGAGCATTACAACGGCCATGATGAAGGTCTCCAGTCTTCAAGTTTTGAGGCATCCATATTGGAACCTGAAAAGTCAGTTTTACCAACAACCGCGGCCATAAATTCAGTTGCATAACAATTACTATTACGAATAGAGGCTTGCTGCAGATCAGATTGCATCAAATTGGCCTCCATCAGATTACAGTTACTCAATTGCGCATTAACAAAACAGGTCGCAACACACTGGCTTTCACGTAAATCAGCTGCATTAAAAATAGCCTTATCTGCTTTAGCCCCACTCAGATCAGCATAGCGTAAATTAGCTTCAGAAAAATCTGAAGAAACAATGCTCGCTTGACGCAAATTACTGTTTTCGAGTTCCGCCTTAACAAAGGAACTATGATCCAGACAGGTCTCCATCATGAAGCGTGCATTGGTAAGAATAGCGGCTGAAAAGTTACCACCCTGTGCATTGCATTCAATAAAGTTAGCTGCACTGCAATCTGATTGAGAAAAATCAGTATCAATTAAGTCACAATTCATAAAGGTGGCCGATACTAAGGAGCTACCAGACAAACAAGCCTGACTAAAATCTGCATTAATAAATGTTGGTTGATCGAATTGTGTATTGGTTAAGTTGCATCCTTTAAAAGTGACATCCAATGAATTCATAACCGTCAAGCAAGTATTACTCAAATCCGCTTCCGTAAAATCAGCACCACTGTACTCACATTCATTGAGCTGAGCGTTATTTAAGCGAGCTTTGTTAAAATCGGATGCACCAATTGTTGCTGCGCTCAGGTTTGCCAAGCTCAGGTCGCTGTTAATAAAGCTGCAACGAACCGCAATACTACCGGATAAGTCAGCGCTGCGAAGGTTACACTCATCAAAGACGCACTGCTCCAGAAAACATTGGCTCAGATCAATACCACGTAAATCTCTGCCACTGAAGTTTAATCCAGCATAATCTTGCCCCCGGTGTGACAGCCCGGCCTCAACACGGCGCTCAAACTCCTGCATTTGTTGCTGGATATCTAACACAGGACGACCAAACCCCATGCTATGTGCCCCTAAACGATAAGCTTCCCGCAACTGCTCAGCACTTTGAAATAGCTTCTGCTCAATATCATCCAGATCCAGCGTCGGCATATCCGGCAACATCATGCCTGTTGAGCGTGCACGTTCTTGCTGATTATTGATCGCCTGCTGAGCATCGCGCAGCTGTTTTAACATCTGCTCCGGGTGCTGTGGCCGTGGTAATTGCGGCGGCAGGTCAATATTAGTCAGCGCTTCCTGCAAGGCTTTCTGAACCTGAGGCGAGTCTGCCAACTCATCAATCTGGTCTTGTAAGGTTTTTTTCGCTGAGTTCTTTTGAAATTGTGCGTATTCTTCACTCAGAGCTGAGAGTTCATCAAACGCTCTGAAGTCGATTTTCTGCAAATCGACTTTGCCATTAGCATCGCTGGCACCAGGAATTAATTTCTCCAGCACAGCGTCAAATTTTAATTGCCATTCATCTTTTTCTGAGCCAGACATAGAGCGCTGAATGTGTTGCTCAAGTGCAGTTGTATCCATACCTTTGTCTTTGAAAGACTGCAACATACCAGCCAACTGCTGTTCGACACCAGCACGCGCTTCTGCTTCTTCACGCAGTGCACGGTTTTTCATATTCTCGGCAATTAATTGTGGCGGCTCTTCTTTTGCTTGAGTCAGACGAGCCAGTGAGCAGGGAATGCCATCGGGAATCAGATCCTTAGTCGTTAATGAGTATTGCAAACTAAAATCAGGATGTGTCCTGCCTACCAGAGAATTCTGATAATGCTCAGTCGCTCTTGGTTCTTGTGATCTGGATTCATAAGCACTCAGCAAATATTGTAAGTGTTCGCCATCCATTGTCTCTGAAGGCACTGATCCCCGGTAAACAAGTGCACCAATCCCTCGATTCGGATAGAACACCACCGTGTCCAGCCTCATCGGAACTTCCTGTAAATCAGACACTTGAATGTCTTCTGGTTTTAACCCTTTTGCGACTACAAAATTACGCACACGAAACTCGGGTAAAGCCCCCTGAATCTGTGGAGCATCGGCATTCATGTTGGTTAGCTGGAACGCCTCACCACCCGTCAGATAATGATCAAACCGTTGATCCTCACTACCACAATAGAATGCTTTAAAATTAAAATCAGCAGGAAACCCCGGAAAAGCATCACGCTTCCAGGCATCATCATAAGTCCCCAGATACTGACTTCGCTGTGGCCAGTCAAACGGTACTGCTGCAAAAGACTGTGGTTTGATCATTTGCCTTTTAGCCGTCATCCGTTGGCCGGTTGACTCCAGATTAGGTAACGAAACTAACTTTTCACCGAGTTCTGTCGCCTCTTCGATCCGACCCTTCCCCAGTGGATTTTCATTTACATCTGGGCCACCAAATGCTTTATGCCAGGTTAATGGCATACTGCTAAATGGCACAGGTTCAGTGGCACCAGTGATACCCCCCAGCCAATAGCGATCGCCTATAACCTGCAATGCTTTGGTTCGTCCGGCCAGTTTTACAGTGCATTCCATCGCTGTGACAGGAATCGCTGCTGGTGCCTTAGCTTCACCAACAACCAGAAATTCACTGCTTAGTTTAGGATACATCTCATCATTAAATTCAAGCGCCTGCTCTTTTAAAGTTTCATAAGCCTGACTGCCTGTTAATGGCTCACCATCTTGAAGTGAAAAAAATAACTTGCTGCTTAAAACAACATAATACTTCCCATCTACCATCAAAGTACGATAAGCAGATTCCAGATCGAATGGTTGAATGACCTCCACTTTAAACCTCTACTCCATTAAGCCAATGCATAATGAATACTCCGTGTTGTCGGTTCCTGGTGCAGATACGAATCACACCCAAGCTGATGCCATTGACGACCCAAAACCATTGATGAAACTGGTGTTTGCACATTAAACACAAGGTCAAATTTCAAAGGTTTCTTAATATAAGTAATCAGCAGTTGGGCTAATGTCTCCAGTTTGTCAGGGTCATTACGCAGCGCAAAATACTCTTGTTGTTCGATAACTCCGGTATGAATACGAAAAGCATTATTTTGATCATGGATATAACTCCCCAAATGAGCAGTTTCTCCCAATTGATGATTACTGTTACCTAAGCGCAAACACAGCGCTTCCGGAATCCTGACCGTTCTCATCACAAATTCTTCGATCTTAACCCCATCAAGGCCAAGAAAATCTTCAACAAGCACTTTTATCCCAGCTGCAGAACGTTCTGCTTTCGAAAACAATCCAAAATAACGGAGTTTTAAACGTGCCAGAGAAGAGTTTTGCTCATGATCGACCACACCAAGCAGGCTGTATAGCATCTGCCAGTAGTTACTTTTCTCATTCTCTACTGCGTTAAAATTAAATTTGAATAGAGACCAGGCATCATAAAGCTTAGGAAGCATCTGGCTATGAATGATATCCAGAAACTCACGCGGTGCATCTAACTCATCCCAATGACTATCGAGAAGCTCTTCGTTGTAGAAATCCGGCAAGGGTGATGACAAACCGTATAAACCAGATATCTGAGTGATAATTTCATAACCTGATTCCTTATCAGCAACAATTACATCACTAATATCTGTTTGGCTATAGCCTAATCCTAACTCTGGTCGCACAGATATTGTTCTTGCAGGTCGTCGCGGAGAAACCGGATAACAAGCATTAATTTTATCTAAAATCCTGTAAACCTGAAAAAATTCGTATTCCTGATGATTTTCAACAATATCTTTTTCTATAACAGATAGATTCTCACTGACGACACTTGCCACTGACTTTATTTTCGCCATTGACTTTACGTTTGCCATTGCATTATCTCTCCATTATTAATATTAGTAAGAGACAACATTAAGAAGCTATTAATATCATTAAACTGGCTAAATATAGTAAATAACAACTCGCCAAATAAATATAAATCACCAACACTTGCAAAGCTGCTACCATCTACTTCTATCTGCAAGTTACGGCCTCGGATCAAATAACCTTTCTGCAATCTCTCCACAGGCACTTCGGTAAGACTTTGCAAAGAGTCAATTCGCTTTTTATTAGCAGCATGTTCTCGGGTGTCACTTTGCTCGGTTGGATTATACAGACTGAGCATAGTTTTCAGGTTATCAAGGTTTGCTACCGGCAAGTAGTTCACCGTCAGGTGTGTAATAAGCTTCCATAAGGTTCTCCCACCCGTGACAGGAGCAATATACTCACTGATAGTCGACACATTCTGCAAGCTAACCAGATCCGGAATATCTGGCGTATTGACGCTTACATCTCCGACTTTCAGTTGCCCGGCAAGAGATCCGTTCGAGCATTTCAGCTTCGCCGTCAGCACTTCTCTGGGCGGCATATCCATATCGTTGGGATAGCTGACTCGTAGAATATTGTCTTGATCGTTAACACCTGCGTAATGTTGGATTAGCTCATAAACCGGATTATTTCCAGTTTCTTTCGCAGCTAACGAAAAGCTTTGATATTCCATCTTCTCTGATGAACGACGACTCTGACCATGTAAACTCACAATAGAGTTAATGGTAAGACTTTTATCCAAATTCCGAACAGGATTGATTGGCATATCATAGGACTTATGATCCAAGGCGATAGGCTCAGCATCCGTATCAAATAAGTTGACAGCCGGCGCACAAAATAAGCGAACATTACTTTTATCAATATTAAGATTATGCGCATGCTGATCAAGTACAAATTTGATCTTAAATACTTTCGGCAGCCGACCAATGTTATCAAGCCCACCAATATTTAAGAATAAAAATTTGAACTTATTAATAAAGTACTCTTGAACCCTTCGATATCCGTTAAGGTCAGAGCTATTATTCTCTAACAATGACGTGTCATTCCATCCTTCTGAAGTCAGGCAATCCGAAGGCAGGTTGTACTCATCATTACCAGCAACCAAAACTACTTTTTTAACATGCTTTGTCAACAGATAATAAAGTTGACTGGCAACAACGTAATCACCAGAAAGATGCAGAGGAAGGTCCGACAAACTCAGTTCAGCATTCGCCAAACTGGTATTATACATAGCAACTTCAATACTGGACCCGTTCGATTCATGAAGCACATTACAGTTGCTTATCGTCAGGGGATATACGACAACATCGCGACAGATATGAAATCGACAGCTGCGACCAGATATTTTCTTCGAATCTACTTTACTTCCTGATTCAATAGTCACCGGATTATTTAGTATATTTCTCGGAGAGAATTCAACGATTGTTGTTGCTGGTATTTCCTTCAAATAGTCAGGGGCAATAATACGTAATATTGATTGAGCAAAATCAGGAAAGTCATTATCAAGACGCTCCTGAATCCCTGCACTTAAGAATGCAGTACCCTGTAAAATCCTTTCAACATCAGGATCAGTACTGCTGCCAGATAAATGTGGCGCCAACACCGGATACTTACGAGCAAAATCCCGGGCTCCATCCCGCAATACTCTTAATTCATTTTGATAAAGATCTGTTTTCATGCACCATGTTCGCCTATAATTCTTGCTCGTCTATAACCTTTACTCGCCAGCAAGATTGCTCGCTTAAAGCCCGGATTGACTTAGGTTTTTCAGTTAAGCCAAAGGCTCAACCTGAACTCTGCCATCCATATTAATATAAATACTGGCATTCACTTCCTGATTCGAAAGGCCTTCAACATTTGCATTAAACTGCCAACTCAGACGAATTGCCGTACTATTTTTTTCATCATATTTCAGCTTAAAACCACCCAGTCTTTTCTCATAATGAGATATTTGATATTCCATTTCTTCTGACAGAAACTCAACATCAACACCAGAGTGCGACTGAAACATACTACGTAGGTCAGGAAGCCCCATGTTCTCATCAATTAACACGTTGCCTCGCTGAGTATTCAGAAGCAACTCAATATCGGCCGCTATTTCATCCGGTAAATCGTAGCTGTCAGCGGTACTTTTCTTACCCGCCTGCCACTCTTCAATACGTTTAAGCAAACGCTTCCCAGCCATCAGGAATCAGCTCCGAAATTATCTTCAAATTCAATGCCATCAACCTCATGAACCCACGAAATTCTGTCGTATATAAATGAAACTTTCTCCATATGCCCTAACCGTGAATCAGCTCCAACGCTATCAAATTCGACAGAAAAATTGACTGCAATAATCTGGGCGTTATGCAACGTCTGGGTAAAATACAGCTCTTCGTTACCAGCACTGTCAATCCGATACCATTCAATGACCACTTTATTCAGTAATTCACCACCATTCAGAGCCTGGTATAACATTGGCGTCGTACGATCGATATCTTTAAGAATCGTGATTGGCATATGCATACGCTTGCCACTTACTAAACCACGATTATCAGTTGGTAATTTAACGGAATGATCACAGGCATAGGCAATGATGGCGCCTTTTCGTCCTTCGAGAACACATTCACCTTCAATTAGCCCTTGTTCTTCCGCCTCAATTTTTACGTATCCAGGTAATGCCATAATGAAATCCTTAATTTTTCAATAGTATTCACTTTGAAATGCAGCAACGTCAGGCTTTTTCAAGCCTTCCTTTTTCTTTCAAAGTAAATGTTTTCCCCATATATTTAAAATGCGGAGTCAATATTATCCGAATCAAATACCATCCACCCCGCCCTTCGGCCTCACGAACCTTGACGGAAGCACTTCTGAGAGGCCTCTTGGCACGAACGCCTGGAGAAGGACTATCCATATCCGAAACAAACTGCCGTAGCCATGAATTCAATGATTGTTCAATTTGCGATCGGGTTTGCCAGGTGCCAATATTTTCTCTCTGCATGATTTTCAGATAGTGAGAAAAGCGGCAACTGATCATGATAAAAGGTAATTGACCATCCAGGTGTTGATTCATAACATCATCAGCCCCACTGGTTTCATCATCTGAATAATTCAAACAGGCAGGCACCGCTGAGAATCCAGCTGTGCGACAACGCTTATATATACTAAGAGCAGTGAAGCCGTGGCGAGTAAGCTGATGCAGCGTTTTATCTGAAATCATTACTTCTGTAGGAATGATATTCCGAATACGGCTATTTGATTCCTTAATCGATATTTCATCAACCAGGCCATATTCATCACCGGTAACATTAACGAACCAGCGGTATTTCGCAAAACTGCGAATAAATACACTTGCCAGAGCAACAGATGAAGGCCCCCAAACACCGCTAACAGATCCTGGCCCTGATTCGCTAAAGCGTACTCCTGAATCATAGTTCTCATAGCGGCTACGCAATAAAAACCGAGGCAATGCCAGGGCAACATAACGACTGTCAGAGCTGCTGCGGAAACTTTGCCAGCGAGCGTAAGCAGGCTGCCCAAAGTGAGCATCAAGATCTCTGATTGTTGGCAGCTCTGAAAATGAAGAGACACCTAACAAAGAAGCACTGGCATTGCTGATTACCGGGCAATGTGACATTGCCGCAACAGCCGCCATATTCTTAATTAAAGCGACATCCTGTGAGTTTTCTCCAATATCAAAGTCAGTTACGATCAGTGTATAAGGCTTGCCTCCCAGCTGGCCAAACTCCCGCTGATACACTTTTTCATACAGAGAACTTTGAGTGATATCTGGTGAATCTTCAAAATCTTCAGTCAGTGCTTTCTTACTGGAATTCCACAATATGACTTCAATATTTTCATCACCGGGTGTATTCCGGCGTAAAAAGTCGATCGTTCTCCAACTCTGCTCCAGTTGAGAGAAAATTGTATGGTTCAGAACTTCATTAAGCTGCTGCTGAATTCTTTGCTCAAGATCAGCTTGTATCAGTAAACGATCAGCCTGAGTGTCAAACTCTGAATCAGAATATTGAAACTCCTCAAGCAGAGGTTGAATTTCCTTACGCTTAACATTCTCTTCCGTCAGCAATCGATACAGCTGAGAAGCACGATTTAATAAAGGAATATCTCTGATTAATTGATCAGGAACAAACTGATCTATACTCACCAATTGATAATCAATTTCAAGCAAGACATCGAAACGAGGCTGAAGATGATTAGGAATATTTGCCTTGAAGCAAACATTCCAATTTCTCATCAATTCACCAACATCAGCTTTTAACAATCGATGATCATCAATATCAACAACTTCAGACCGGTCATCTGCTGTTAAATCAGCAATGACCAGTATGCGCATCGGCAATTCACGCTCAATCTGATTATGATCAGAAAATGTTAAATTAATACGATCTGTAATCGCTTCCACTTTCAACCCCTACCAGCAATAAGCAATCGTTGAAGGAAGATCAAGAGGAACGGTATCCAGGGTTTGAATAACCGGACGCTGCCCTTCGATTTCATAGTTCAGATCAATATAACGAACATTCAGATTTTCTAACTGAGCCTGCTGATTAGGAAAATCTTCCGGAGTAAATACACGACGTCCGCCGTGGAAATCTGTTAAGAACTTAGCAAATCCTTTTACGCCATTGTAATCCTTAGTCAGCATCAGCTGGCCAATATCAATTCGAAGACTGACATCACCACAGTTTTCAAGAGACCATAAAAAGTTATGTTGAGTCGGATAATTATAATTCGCCATTGTTTGCGTACCACTGCTACAGTGCAGATCAATAAACGTTGCATATGGCGATACAGAAGCATCCGGGTTTGAGCCTGATGGCAGCGCATTCATCGAAACAACAAACTCATTACCCACCACAAAAGCACCGTCACTGGCTTTATTAACAACCTCAAGGAAGGCATCATCCAACTGCAAACTCCGGTCATTTACATCTGCTTTGATATAACCACGCTTGTAACGTTTGGAAACAAAGGGAGCAACCTCTGTATCAACAAAGTTCCATAACAGCCCTTCTTCCCCAACAATTGCATTACCAAGCTCATTCCTTGGAATACCACTCAATTCAGCAAGTACATTGTTTTCCCAACGATCCTGAATTTCGCAGCTGCTTTCGCGTTGCATATAGTCATATGCAGTATCAATTGGGCCAGTAAATAACTGCCAGAATAAACGTGTATTCGATACAGGCCGTCCGACCAAAGATTGCAGGTCTTTAACAGAGCCCCATGCCGATGCAACTGGCCCTGAGCCTTTTTCGGGTGAATCAGGCGAAGTAAACAGCGTCGTGATTGAATCTAACGACTGTGAGCGGGATGACGCACGGAATGCTACTTCAGCCAAAGCCTGCTTATAAGCATCAACTGACTTTACAGCATCATCTAATACGCTGTCTCCAGCATCATCTTTTTGTCCCTTAGTCGCTTTCTTATGAATTTTCAAGCCTTGCTTTGCCAGCTTACCGGCCTTACCCAGTTTTCCTAATGCCTTCTTCAGCAGTCGGTTGTTGCCTCTGCCTTTTCGACCATCACTAATAGAGTATGATTGGATTTCCGTAAATAAAGCGAGCTGGCCTTTCGATGGATAATCAGCATCTTCAAACGGAGAAAGCTGTTGATACATGTCTTCCATCAAGCGGAAATATGGATTATCGGATGTTGCCATTCGATCCAGTAACGCAGACCATTCCTCCCGATCTCGTTGCTTGAACTTACCTTCATCAAAGTTCCGGGCAAACAATAACCAGGTTTCGATATATTCCCGTTGATAATAAAGGTCAAAGTCCTGTTTGATTTCCGTCAGCTGCTTATCATCACTGTTTGCTCTCTGAAACTCAGAAAGGAAACTCTGAATGAATTCATAACCACTCAAGGTAAAAGCAGGCTGAATAACAGGAGGTTCTGGCAGAGTGATCGATCCACCCCAGTAGTCTTTGAGACGCACTGAATCAAACCCTTGAGAATCAGCCCACTGAACAATCCAGGAATAATCACCATGATTATTCTTAATCAGATACAACAGTTTTGATTGCAAGCTGATCTTTTCATCATTCAGGGCAACCAGAGAAGGGTTCCACCCCACATAGGTTGTATAAAGCTCACTGTATAAAGAAGAAGCATCTGAGCTAACACTTAAATCCTGAACTGCAATATAGTCTTTACCAATAGGCAGATCTTCACCAACTTCCTCCTCTGGAGGATTCAGGCGATCCTGAAGAATATTAATTCGGCGTACCAAGCCTCCCGCTAAAGCACTGATATTGCGTCGTTCAAGCGCATCAATCGTTACCTTCAGATTGTTATCATAAGGCGCCAGCAAGCTCTTCTGCATAACATGAACAAACTCTTCCTTCAGATCGACCACCGGATTTACATTACCGGAAATCAGTGACCATGGGACAATTGAGCCTTCCTGATACGCTTCCAATGACTCAATCAGGTCTTTTAATCGGTAGAGGTTTTCCAGTCGGGAATCAATAGACATTTTTTCAGATGAAACATCAATTTTACTGGAAGAGTAATTCGTATAAATATCGTTAAGGGCTTCACGGTCTTGATTAAACAAAGCAGAAAGAGCAACCAGAGCAACAAAGGTCACCGCTCCGCTGATACCAAAGGCATAACGACTGATCGCACGCCGGAAGCGCACTGCACTTGGCAAATTAACAAGGAAGCTACGATCTGATGGCAGGATCTTGGTGAACAGATCGTGAAGAAACATCCCATCTGCTACTGTTTTTCCCTGTTCATCATGAACACTGGAAGAAAAGTACAAGCCCCTGAATGGCGGTGCTTCCTGATAAGCGTTACCTTTCAATGCTGTTTTAATGAAGGTATGCAAGCCGGCACGCAAACGCTCCATTGCAACTGGCAACATCAAAACATCATCACTGACATTACTGTCTTGTTCCAGCATTAATAAACGCAAGTCTTTTAATCGGGCAGTCACATTATCCAGCGCATGATTTGCTATCGACTCATAATCACCAGAATCTGAATCATTAAGATACCCCATCGCCTGTACTTTGCTGTCTTCTGGTAATCCATTTACCCATTCTGAAAACCCGGGAATCAAATCAGATTTCGTCACCATCAGGTAAACCGGCACTTTCACTTCCAGTTTTTCCATCATACGGTTAATGCTATTACGAACCTGACGGCCTTCTTCAAGCAACTCAGCTTCACTTGCTCCCAATAACCGGTTAGCAGCCACAACAAGAATAACCCCATTTAGAGGCTCTTTTTGTTTATGCTTTGCAACCATATTGAGCAACTGGGTCCACTCTTTACGGTCACGCTCCAGATTATCAGGTACGGCATAACGACCAGCAGTATCGAGCACAATGCCTTCTTCATGAAGCCACCATTCAATATTCAGCGTAGAGCCTTCTTGCTTCTCGGAGAGATCAATGGAGGGTAATAGTAACTTCGCATTACGTAAGCTGGTGCTTTTACCAGAAGTTGGGCGACCAAAAATCATGTACCAAGGAAGAACGTATAACGGATCTCCCTGGAATTTCAGTTGAGAACGCTTTAATGCACGAACCGTTCGGTTCCAGCCAAAGCGTAACGAGCGACTTAATTCAGCCGGCGTCATCCCCAAATCATCAGAGTCATTAACACCTTCACCCTGATTTAGAATACTTTTGACCTGATTACGCGCCCGGTACCGAATAATAAGCTTCCGGATAATAACAACTGTCAGCCACAGGCCGAAAATTGCCCCCAATGCATAAGCACCCTCAATCATTGGCCGCTCAAGCAGGTAGGTAATACTGAGAACAACCGATGAAACCAGCAGGATGATAAACATCCAAAGCAAAATTTTCAGAAACGTTTTCATATTAATTTACTAACTTAATAATGTCAGAGACCCATCCATTGATCTGAACGGCATAGAATAAGAATGCACCAGCCACTGCAACAAAAGGAAATACAGAAAACACCGGCAGTAAATTTTTCCGGCTTTTCATTAATTTATTTTCTCGCATATCTTTTTGGTAGGCATGAGAAAACAAAATAGTTTCATCAAGATTTGCCAGTGAATCTTCAGGAAACAGAAGTGATAAGTTGTATCCTCTGGCCTCCTCAATCCTTGGTCGGTCTTCAGGCATAAAGTACTTACCCTTAAAACCGAGCCCGATACACATCAGGTAAATTTCCCGAATCTCACTATCACTCCCCTGCCGATTCAGCAAATTAAGGCGATCGTAAAACTCACTGCCCGCATTTGTTGTATCAAAATAATGGCGCTGCAGAGAGTCATTTTTCCAGCTGTGTCTGTCTTTCCACTCAGAAGTCAGAATCAACTCATCAATATAAGCAACAACCGGAAACAGCGACTTCATGCGTACCTGTTCGTCAGTTCCAGACGCCGCAATGGTCGCCAGAGCTCTGTCAATCCAGCTTCTGAACTTTTTCTTAAGCTCTTCTGACGTTAACGAACCATCGGTACTCAAAGCATTTGTCAGGTTTCGAGCAGCCAACAAGCTTTCGAGATAATGATCAAGTAATCTCATTACACTTCCCTATTTTTTCAGAATAACAAGCTCAATCGTTAAATCTTCAGGCGCCTCATCCCAAACTAAAGAAAGACGTTGCTTGTTCGCTACATGACTCCATTTTTCATCATGAACATCAATACGGGCATAATTTGCATGGCTTTTCTTCGGCAGCCCTGCTGGCGGCCCTGGCATATGCAAAACACCAATCCCCGGCAAAGAGCGCTCAATTAATATATCTACCATATCTGGCTCAGCTAGCTTTGCGGTGGTCAGGAAAGACTGAGAATGATCTGACCATGGCGACTCTGTATTGAGAATCAGATAAAAGTCCACCTGCCCCTCAAAAAATTCATTTGGAATTTCAACCTGATAACGTGTTTCATTACGAGAAAACTCAACAAGAAACTGAGGCCCGATAGAAATTTCATTCAACAGTTGAGTAATAAGAGTTCGTGCAGCATTAAAGCACTCCCACACATTAACATGGTGATAAGGTGGTAATTCAGACTCACCATCTTTATTTTCACCAAGGAAATTAATATTCCGGGAAAAAATACTCGCCTCACCAACCAACTCTCTCATCTGACCGTAAACATCCCAGGGAGAAACAGAGGTGGTTTCTGAAACATGCAAAAAACGAGGAACATAACGTGACAAAGCCTGCAGGCCCAGTCGATAACGCAGGATATTTGGATCCGCAGAGTTATTAGCCGAGGCATCAGCAATACTGTTTAGCTGAAATGCACGACCACTAAGTTCATCTCGTAACTCTTTAATCAAGCTCATTGCAATATCGGATGAACCGATATTTACCATTGGTGGAATGTATTGCTTTACATAAACCAGTCTTTCACCATCAAGTGCAATTCGTGTTACCGGAATAACAAGATAGTCTGCATGGTCATCCAATTCATGCTCAAAAATTATTTTCAGCTTGTAAAACAATGATTGTACTTCGGCCTGTTGATCGTTTTGATAAACATCACTAACCGCCTCAGGATCCGCTTTGGTATAGAAGCGGGTACTGACTTTAGCTACATCTTCATCGTTATGTACCACAGTCACGTTTGCTTCAAGAGAGCTGAGCTTCTTAACTCCGATATAAACCGTCAAAGGTTCCTCAGGATCAATGTCAACATCAGCTAAAGAACGTCCTTGCAATACAGCATTTGATGCTGTATCAACCATTGCACCATCCTGAAAAATCAGAGTGGCTTTCTCAATATCAATATGCTTTGTTGCCAAAGATTCTTTAGCCAGAGACAGCTCAGACACACCCCAAAACCATGGGCGACTGAATTCACGAATTTTATTCAGATTTTCAGCTTGAGAAAGCTCCGCATATTGAAAATGCTGCGGCTGCAGGAACATACCCTGACGCCAGAAAACAGGTTTAACCATTAGTACACTCCAGCCAACCTACAAAATTAAAAGAGTTTCGTTTCTTCTTTATCAACGACATTCACTTCACGGGTACTCTTTCTTCCCAAAGAAACCCGAATAAACATATCATCCGGAACAGCACGCGCTTCATCAGCGATTAAACCAACACCAGATAACACAATATCAACGGCACCACGTTTAGCTTCCTTCACCGGAATATCAAATGTATGGATATCCAGCTCTGTATTTAAGCCGAAATAACCTGAAATAAGGCCAACATACATAGCTCCCTGAGCACGATCGAGAGCAATAACCTTTTTCTCTCCGGGTTGAATGATCAAACGATCAAATTGAGCTATTGAGTCGTCAACACGCCCTTCATTAAGAAGTTTCACCGCACCTTCCCGTGTCGCGGAAACCCCTTGAAAAGTGTTTGGGTCATTAAGTTGAAATATACCGACCATCAGGGTATGAGGCCTGCCACTGATGGCATTTAAATCTTCTGGCGCAGCGGCGTGAACATGAATAGCCCGCTCTTCGTAAATCCAATCTTCCGGAGCCACTTCCAGAATGGTTTTACTGGCACAACCGGTAATCGAAGCAAAAAAAATCAGCAGGAAAGTACTCTTTCCTAAAAAATTAAATAATTTCACAATGCGTCCTGCAAAAGTAAACCCGCGTCAACGACGCAGGTTTTATCACGAACACTGGGTAACGAATTAACCCCAGTTCGAGTCAGCCAGAGGCTGAATCAGGCAGATGTTGAACCGAAGCGATAAGCACCTTCGGTGCCTGCAGCTTCATGGGTCCAGGTAATAGAGCCTGGGTTAATATGTAAAACTTCCATATGACCCAGATGCGCTTGAGATGGGTCACCGATGCTAGGTAATACGGTTTCAATATCAACCAGCACAGCGTTTTCCATTTCCATTACATAGTACAACTCTTCTTCACCACTGGCAGAAATACGGTACCAGTTAATGGTGATGTCCAGCTGTTCGCCAGAAGTCAGTGCGTTGTGCAGCAGAGGCGTCGCCTTATCGATCATTTTTGTGATCTGCATTGGACGCATACCAGGCATACTGGTGATCTGACCATTTTGCTCGTTAGTGCCACGAGGCACATGATGATGGAAGGCCTGAACCATAATTTCATCTTCGTGACCATCCTGTGTCGCCGTACCAACAGAATCTTCACTCAATGCACCAGAGCTAATCTCACCCTGATTTTGCCCTTCAATTATCATATAAGCAGGAATTGCCATTGACTATCTCCTTAAAAATTTACTTACTCTTTATCCAGTTTTCCGGCAAGTGACAAAGTGAAGCTCGACCCCATATATTTAAAGTGCGGTCGGACATTCATTTCGACACGATAGAAACCTGGATTTCCTTCATCGTCGGTAACAACGATACTTGCTTCCCGCAACGGCTTCCGGCTGCGTACCTCAGGTGGCGGGTTATCCTGATCGGCAACATATTGGCGAACCCATTGGTTCAGTTCTCGATCAAGGTCATTTCGGGTTTTCCAGCTGCCGATATGCTCACGTTGCAGCACTTTAATATAGTGAGCTAATCGATCAATCATAAACAGATAAGGCAATTCTGTGCCTAACTTATAATTCGTTTCAGCCTGTTTTCCTTCCGGGCTATTACCAAAGAATTTAGGTTTCTGGCAGCTGTTTGCGGAGAAGAAAGTGGCATTATCAGTGCCTTTACGAGCAACCAACCCAACAAAGCCCTGTTCAGAAAGTTCAAACTCCTGGCGATCTGAAACCATTACTTCACTTGGGCTATACAGGCGGGTTTCACCGTTCTCTTCATACTTATACACCGGTAAATCCAGCACCTCACCACCACTTTGCGGACCGATAATATTCGGACACCAGCGGTACTCAGCAAAAGAGCGAGACATATTGGCAGCAAATGCATAAGACGCGTTACCCCAACACAGCTTGCCAAAGTTATTATCAATGCCTTCCTGATAATTAAACTCTTTGATTTTATTATCTTCACCATAAGGTGAGCGAAGCATAAACCGGGGAACCGTCAGAGCAACATTCCGGGCATCATCCGACTCACGGAAGCTCTGCCATTTTGCGTATTGCGGCCCCTCAAAAATGGATTCCAGGTCTTTTAATGCCGGCAAGCCTTCAAAGCTATCTAAACCAAAGAACTTAGGACCCGCTGCTGCAATAAATGGTGCATGAGACATAGCGCCAATGGCTGCAAGGTCCTGCAACAAGCGCATATCCTGAGCATTCGGATCAATAGAATAACCAGAAATAATAGCGCCATAAGGCTTGCCACCAAACTGGCCATACTCAGCCGAGTAAACATGCTTATATAAACCAGAGCGAGTAACATCAGGTGCATCTTCAAAGTCTTCAATCAGCTCGTCTTTGCTGGTACTCAGCATTTCAATCCGAATATTCTGTTTGAAGTCAGTACGGTTAACTAAAAAGTGAAGACCACGCCATGCAGATTCAACTTTTTTAAAGTCATCGGCATGAATAATCTCATCCAGCTGAGAACTGATTTTGCTATCAATCGCATCAATCATGTCATCAACCAGTTTCTTTTCGATTTTCTCAACACTCTTGTTGTTTTTGAGAAGATCGGAAATAAATGCTTCAACGCCCTGACGCGCTGTATCAAAGCCATCGTCATCAGGATTCATACGCGTCTCAAGCATCACCTGATCTAACAGCGAAGCAGATTCTGTTACAACGCTTCCTGCAACTTCATTTTCGGTTACTGTTGTCATATCAGTTACTCCCCACCCAAGCCCAGTTCGTTCATAATTTGCTCGCGCGTTTCATCATTTTCGAGAATCGCCTGAATGGTTTTACGAAAAGCAGGAACATTGCCTAACGGCCCCTTAAGAGCCTGAAGTGCACGACGCAATTCCAGCAAACTTGCCAGCTCAGGCACTTGTTCAGCAACACGCGCCGGGCCAAAGTCTTTCAGTGAATCCATCTTCAGATTCACATTAATTTCTTCGTCTTTATTTTCAGACAAAGCATTAGGAACCGAAAAGCTCATCGACAAATTATGACTTTTAACAACGTCATTAAAATTGTCTTTATTAATATTAATCGGCTCACGATCCTCGATAACATCATCGCTTTCACGACCAGTAAAGTCATCAACCACTAATAATTTCAGCGGCAGTTCAACATCCTCAGATGCCCCACCGGTATTTGATTTATAAGAAATATTAATGCGTTCTTTAGGAGCAACACTACCATTACTAGCCATACTGGCCTCCTTGTGCTAACTAAATTAACTGGTTATGCCAGTTGCGGTAATTGGATCAAGCCAACACAGACGTTTAAATGCGCTGTTTTTGCCCTCTTCAACACCATCAAAATTTTCATCAACCCGCTCATAAGCCCTGATCAGAAGATCATAAGCACGAGCAACAAAATCGGCTTCCCACTCAGCGACCGATGTTTTTTCAATATTTTCGATAAACTGCTTTAACAGAGAAATAGCAACATCAACATGTCCGGCGTTGGAGATTAATTCTGCACTGGCCAAGCGTACGCGATACTTATCTCGTTCATTCGCCGGAGTATACGCATCGGTCAGATAAGACAACCCTTCCTGCAGTTTTCCTGAAGCCGCCAGCTTCTCAGCCTCAGCAACAACCTCAGCTAATGCATCACTCTGATCACTACCTGAGCCATCAGCAACTACAGATGCCATCAATGTCGTCAACCAAAAACGGGCCTGGTCATCAGCAAACGGAGTTCCATCCGAGTATTGCAATTCAACAATAGCGGGAACCCGCGAGATAAAACCAACCAACTCATGCACCAAGGCATCTTTTGCTTTTTGGTACTCAGCACCCAGTTCCTCCAAGGAAGAAACAATCAAACGCGTGCCATCAAACCAATACGGCATCTTTGCGGCCAAAGGTTCTGCCTGAGCAATCACCTCAGAATATTCCTGCTGCTCAAACAGTGCCTGTATTTTTTTAAATTTATCAGCAGGAGGTTTAGGCAATTGTGTTTTGCCATCTTTATTCGGAGGAAGCTTATCAATAGAATCCCATAAAGCAGAGCGCGAATAACGATAACGACGCGGGTCTGACGGCTTTTGCGCAGCATAAAAATCAGCAAGCTTACGCAAACCATCCTGAATTTGCCGGTAAGCTTTTTTAGCATCTGAGTCACCGGCTAAATCGCCCACTTCAACAGCAACAGAGGGAGCTGTCTTTTTATCCGGTGTAGCAGTCGCTTTCGGTGTTGGTGTAGCTGGAGCTGCCTGAACCGGTGGATTTTCAGGCACAAGTTCCTCGGCACTACTCATCGCTTCGGTAGTATCGGTAGATTGGCTGGTTTTTTCCTGAACAGCGGCTTGTGCTTGCACTGCTGCTGCCTCAACTGCGGCAGCACTTTCTTTTTCTTTCTTTTGTTTTAACTCGTACTCAGCAGCTTGCTTAGCTTGCTTGAGTAAACGATTCAGATCCATCACCTGCGGTGCTTTGTCAGCCATTTTCTCTGACAAAGAAAAATCAAGATTTTTCAGTAAACCTGCAGATTCAACAACGTGCTCCTGATCTTGCTCAGAAACCAGCGTAGCCTCCATAAAACGACAGGCCTTCTCAGAAAACCACTCAACAGCAACTTTACGGCCACGCAAACGTTTAACCGGTGGAAATGAAACATCCCAGAAGTTTTCGACCAGATCGTTGAAGATGATCAGACCTGTACGTAAACCAACATACCCCTCGACCTCCATCAAAGCGACTGTCAGATATGAAGCCAGTGCAAAATCTTTCGTTGTGTTTTGCAGCAAGTCGGAAGAAAGCTCACGGACAGTTTGCCAGTCCAATGTTTCAGCAGAAATAGATTCAAGCTTTGCCAGTTCAGCCTCTAGCGTTTCATAAACAGGCTCGTACTTGGCATTAATACCGGCGGGAGAATCTCCAGGAATTGCGACTTTTCCAAGTTCGGAGAGAGGATGAGAGAATTCAGCCATTTCTACTTCCATATAGCTCTATGATGAGATTATTTGTGCACCACAAATAACTTTAAAATGTAACGGCACCCTGCCAATAAAGTCAGACCACTCGACTGTAACTTCGCGAAATTATTAGGTTACAGCATGTAGCTTGTCAACATCATTCTGTCAAAAAAACAGATAGAAAAACTGAACTCTCTGAGTATAATCCGGTCAATTGTCAGGCATTCATCACAGGGAAGTAACCGTCGTGTCATTACGTAACAAATCAGTGCGCTTTTTATTAGTCTTTTTGACAGCACTAATCACAGCCTGTGGCGGTAGCAGTGGTTCAGGTGGCGCAACAAACGATCCATCCATCATCGGTTCTTCCAACGGTGAAATTACCGAAGGAAACGACAAATCACAAAACCTCAGCCTTCCCTTTACTGCTCCAATTACTGGAACAATTCTTTATCAAACTTACGACTTAAGCGCTGTTGAAAAAAGTGACTTTGTCCCTCTGTCGGGTGAGCTTCAAGTTGTCTCAGGCCAGCAATATGCGATTCTCGTAGAAGTATTGGGTGATGCTCAGGTTGAAGGCAATGAACAGCTGGGTGTTCTGCTCTCTGACACCAACAACCAACAATTACTACGCCTGACAGGCACAATCATTAATGATGACTTTCCTGACTTCCAAATCAATGATACTGAAATTACAGAGATTGACTCAGGCAGATCATCAATGCAGTTTAATGTCACCCTGGCAGAGTCTACGATTGACGATTACACCCTGAGCATTGCCACACTTGAAGAGACAGGAATCGGCTTTGCCAAAGCTGATGAGGATTATATACCTGTTAACCAGTCACTTACGTTTTCACGCAACCAGCTTAATAAGACCATTTCTGTTGAAGTCATTGGTGACTCACTCATTGAGCCTAATGAAACGCTAAAAATTTCTGTTTCCCACACTTCAGGTAAACAAACAGAAGCGATTGGTCTGATTCGCACAGACGACACACCGGGGTCAGACGAAGCACCGCTGTTTATCGTCAACAATGGAGACGCCAAAACACTGGCGGAAGCGAACAACAGTAATGTTTCGTCGCCAGATGCCTCGCCCGATAGTGGCGTCACCCGCTATGTTTTACCGTTCTCAATTGACCCACTCTATCAGGGTACGTTTACTCAGCCATTCCAGTTGTCTTACTCACTTAGAATGGCTGCTGATAACCGAGTAACTGATACGATCAGCTTAGCTAACCTCAACGACTTCAACAGCACTCCATTTAACGTACAAATCGTACCAGGCACTTTGGAATATCAGGCAACCATTGAAATCATCGATGATCGCGAACTGGAAGGCACTGAAGTACTCGAGTTCGTATTACAGAATGACCAGGGAGCAGAGTTTGGCACAGCGACCCTTTTTATTCGTGATAACGAATCACCCAGCTTCAAAATCAATAGTGATCTGGCGATTAACGAAGATACAAATCCTAGTCCGGGCAATCCGGACAGCACTCCGATCAACCGCTTGGTTTTTTGGGAAGGCAACAATAATTCAGATACAGACTCCCACCGATTGCTGCTGAGTTACGCTCAAGGCACCACAGGAGAGGATACCGAGTATGCTTACACTTTGTCGTACAAAGACAGCGCTTCTGCAGACGACTTCAGCACCATTTTATCAACCTCCAGTAAGATTATTACCAGCGGACGGGTCAACATCAGCTCAAACAGCGACACTGAAATTACCCTACCGATCCTCCCTGATACCAACGTTGAAGGTAATGAGATCTTCTTTTTACAGATGTACGATAAATTTGATAACGAACTGTATAACGAAGATGGCGAGCCTATTATTTTTGAAATTGTTATTGCCAATGACGACCTACCAACTATTACCTGGCTTGAACAAGGAGCCTCTTCGTCATTTACCCCCCTTAACAATATTGATTTAGCCGAAAATAGTGGAACGAAAACCTTATTCCTGGGTTTCGCGGATATCGACGAAAGCACCCTTCAAGACTTCAATGTGTCGGTTATCCCAAGTGATACCAACACTCCCGGTTGCTCATGGGCCACGACCAGCAATCTGACGACTAATGAATATTCTTTGTCACATAACAACAGATTTGAACAAGCACAACAACGGCTGGCCATCAACCTGAGTTTTACTGACGACTCCTTTGTTGAGTGTGATGAATCAGTACGCCTGACAGCAAACCTGACTTCTCAATATGGTGAAATTCCGAACAACAACACAAACAATAACAGCGCCGGGCAAGCCACTCTGGACCTGAAGCTGATCAACGACGACAACGCCAGGGTCACTGTCGCAGGCTTTAACACCAGTGAAGATGGCGATCATCAGTTTGATTTGAATTTGAATGCACCAATCAATGCCAACTTACGTTACAAGCTTGTTCACGCTGGTACCAGTGATGCCGACTTTGATAACTCAACTCCTGCCCCTATCACCAATGATGGGAGCAGTGATTGGACCATCATTAACCTGACCAGTATTAACAACACCCCTCCTTCAGCAGCCATTGCCCTGCCGGTTTTGGATGACGCCCTGACTGAATTACATGAAAATATTGAATTACAGATTCAATTTACTGATGTGCCGGATAATTTTCCGATCTCTTTATGCCACCAGGGAATTAACTGTGACGATACTCCAACGGGCGACAGCACCCTGAAAGCTACTGGAACGATCCGAAATAACGACCGCTTTATGATTAATCTGGCTGCCAATGTGTTATTGACTGATGATCAAAGCACTATCAAAGGTCTTGAGTCTGAGCTGGCAAGCAAACCTATCTTAAATTTCGTCACTCAGGGCGCTTTAGCTGCTGACTTTCCACAAGTAACGGTTTCTGCCGCAGTGACCTGCCCAGATAATGAAGATACAAATAACTGTAATGATGTTCGCTCTTTATCACAGCCAGTATGGCAATCAGGAAATCTTACTGCGCAACTGCCCGTTTTTAACAATGACGAGTTGATTGAGCCAGATGAAAATGGAGAACTGAAATTAACGTTATCGCTAGGTGATCTTTTTAACGGCAATACCAGTGACTTTATTGGTGGCATTTTGTCAGGCGGCACGCATGGAATTCTCTACACCATTGAAAATGATGATACGCTTAAACCAGAAATTGTACTAAACCGCACTGAGAGCGATGATAATCAAGAGAGTACAGCCACTTTAACCCTAACGTTAGATAAGGCCATTGCCAGCAATGTAACGGATTTTAAACTAAAAATTGAGGACAGTTGTAACAACTGTGGCAACAATAAAGGTCAGGATTATTCTTTCCCAACTTCTGGGCAGGCCATCGATTTATCGGGTGTCACTGCCAATCAGGATATTACCCTGACCATCAGACAAGATAATGTCATTGAACCCAATGAAGAGATTACACTCACATTGTCTGCACTTGATGAAGCCAGCGGCCGCTACCTGAGCAATACCATCTCAGATACCAGCGATATTCAATCACTCAAATACACAATCAGAAATAATGACTTCCTCAACCCATCACTTGCGTTTACCAATGGTAATCGCTCGGCTGAAGATACCGGTGAAGGCAATGGCAATACCAATGCTCAACTTGCGTTGAATATTGGCGGTCAGATCGGTGACAACCTGAATAGCAGCGGTTTGAGCTTTACCTTAACAGCCGATTGTGACACTTGTGGCAGCAATAAAAACAGTGACTTTACCAGTGGTTTAACCCTGAATAACGACAACCGTTTAGCGATTCCATTAAACAGCAACACGACAAACAGCACTTATAATTTAACCATCATCAACGATAACATCATCGAACCAGATGAAGTGGTTACATACACCCTCTCCTACACAGGAGATCCAGGCTTTTTAGAACAAAGCAAAAGAAACAACCTTGCAAATATTGGCAACACGACATTCACTATTGTCAATAACGATACTCTTGAGCCTGAAATTTATTTTACAGATACAGATAATCAACGCATAACAGCAGCAAGTGAATCTGCAAACCGCCAGCAACTGGTTGTTGATCCGGGTAAGCCGGTGGGTAGCAATATTACCGACCTAAGCCTGAACATAGCCGCAAGCTGTGATATGAGGAGCCAAAAGTGCGCAAAAATATCGGATGACTATACAACCGATATTGCCTCCTCATGGAACTTAACAGGCACAAGTGGTGCAGCACGTTCTTTTAATATCAACATTAAAGCGGAAGCATTAGTCGAACCCAATGAAGCGATAGCCTACACTCTGTCATCACCCAGTGACGCTTCCTATTTTGCGGACTCAGCTGATCGCACCCGCCTCAGCGCTGCTACCTATACCATCAACAATGATGACACACTCCAGCCAACCATCAGTTTCGCAAGTGCCAGTGGCAGCGAAGCCGAAATCACATTACCCAATGGAAACAAATCACCCGCAACTGCACAACTCACCCTTAACCTGGGCGGTGAAGTTGCTGACAATGTTGATGACCTGAAAGTGAAAATTACCAGTGATTGCAGTGGCTGCACCACCAATGGCATTACCGATTACACCGATACGATTCCAGCGATTATTGACCTGGCTGGTCGAAGCACTCTTGCGCCTTACATCATCACTATCAACGATGATGATTGGGTAGAACCTAACGAAGAGGTTGTTTACACCCTGGCTCTGACAGACGATAGTGAAGAAAACTATTTAACCAATCGTAGTCTGAGTGATACAGCTAACTACACGATTAATAATGATGATTTTTTAACGCCAGCGATAACTCTGAATAACAATCGCAGCAATGATGATGTAGAAGTTGCCTCGTCCGTCACCCTTCAGTTAGACAAAAACATCGCTAACAATGCCACAGATCTGAAGTTGAGCCTCACAGATAACTGTAACGATTGTGGCACCAAAGAAGACTATTCTTTTCCGGCAGCTCAAGCCATTGATTTAGCTGGCATCACAACTGATCAGACTTTTACACTGACGATCACACAGGATAACCGGGTTGAACCTGACGAAATCATCACATTCACCTTATCAGCATTTGACGATGCCAGTGCGGCCTATCTGAGCAATACAATCACAGATACCAGCAATATAGGTAGTCAGCTCACTTACACCATTGAGAATAATGATTTCCTTAATCCGGCATTAAGTTTTAACCGCACTGAAGCGAATGAAGGTGCTGACAGCACCTCAAATACCGCGACATTAACTCTCGATCTGAACGCAGAAATCGGAGACAACATCGATGACCAAATTACCTTGTCTCTCACCGCCGATTGCGTGGATTGCGGTAACAATAAAGGGACGGACTTTGCCAGCGGCCTGACCGATACAAACGCTTCTATTACCCTTAAGAGCACAACCACAATTGACCCTTATACACTGACAGTACGTGGCGACGATATCGTTGAGCCGAATGAACAAATCACCTATACATTGGCTTATAGCGGTGACGATAAGTTCTTAGTTAGCAGCAAGCGCGCTGATAAAAGCCAAGTTGCCAGCGCTGACTTTACCATTACAAATGACGATACAATCAGCCCTTCATTAAGCTTTATAAATGATAAAGGAGCAGAGAATTCTTCTGGCATAGCGACTCTGAAATTAACCCTTGGAGGAACGGTTGCCGATAATGCCAAAGATTTAGCACTACAAATTAAGGGGACCTGTACAAATTGTGGCAACAATAAAGCCAACGATTACAACGACAGCGCAGTAAAAAGCTCAGTTCCGTTAGCCGGTGAATCCGGTAGTGATGAATTTAAAATTACCATTACAGAAGACTCCATTATTGAACCCAATGAAGTACTGAGCTACACCCTGTCATCAACCAGTGATGCTTCTTACTTTGCTGACTCAGCTGATCGAGATGACCTCAGCAGCGCCGACTACACCATTGAGAACGATGACTTTTTAGATCCAACCTTGTCTTTGGCAAAAAATGCTGGCAACGAAGGCGCTGATAATGCCGATACCACAACAGCACTCACTCTGAATATGGGTGGCCAACTCGGAGACAACCTGAATAAGCTTAGCCTTGGCTTATCTCTCACCGCGACTTGTAGTGGCTGTGGTAACAATATCGCGGGTGATTTTACCAGTGGCCTGGGAAGCACCAATCAGTCTCAAATCACCTTAACGAATCTAACAAATTCAGCGCCGGATAGTACGACGCCTTATACCCTGACGGTTCACGGTGATAATACCGTTGAACCAGACGAAGTGATTACTTATGCACTGACTTACACCGGCGCTCAGGATTATTTAAAAGACAGCAAACGTAATCCCCTCCTCAACAGTGTTGTGATCGATTCGCAGAGTTACACCATCACCAATGACGATGTAATTGATAATCTCGAACTCAAGCTGTCGGCAACATCGAGGGCAGAGACAGCAGCGGCATCTGCCACGATGGAGCTCACGTCCACGAACGATATTGCAGAGAATATCAAGGATCTTACATTTACCGTCTCTGAACGCTGTGAGGCTTATATTGGCGACACCAGCATCTCTGATAAAGGTTGTGGTGATAATAATACAACACGTAACGCTGCTACCGTGTATAGCTACAGTCAGCTAACTGCACCTGTACTGCTGGAAATTGAAAACGACCCGGTTGTTGAGCCTGATGAAACCATTACTTATACCCTGGCGGCAGCTTCAGATTCAGACGGATACCTTAAACCTGGCATTGCCTTTACCGAACAAACCTATGAAATTCAGGATGACGATCAAACAACCATTACCCTTGGTTTTAAGGCTTCTGGGTTCAAAACTAGCGAGTCTGAAGAAGAAGCGGATAAAGAGCTTGATGTCATATTGACGTCATCCCGTGCCATCGCCAGTAATGTACAGGATTTATCGTTTACCTTATCAGCCAACTGCCCCGGTTGCTTTACTAACAACCAGTCGGACTTTGATGATGGTATTTCCGGCAGTGGACTCTTTCCGGTTTCTGGCTTATCACTTCCGGATTCAGGGGATGCGGAAAAGAATCTGGTCAAACTGAAGATTGAGAACGACAACCTGGTTGAACCCGACGAAACCATTACCTACACCCTCGCGGTTAATAAGAATAATGGTTACCTGGCTAACCCGGCTAACAAAACAGCAACCTATACCATTGTAAATAATGACCAACTTGATATCACTGTAACCTCATCAGCTGCCAGTATTTCAGAAGGTAATGACATGAGTTACAACTTAAGTTGGGATAAAAGTCTGGCAGCTAATAACTTATCGGCTGTCTACTTTCATCAAACAACCACAGACATCAACGATGATCTTCTGAATGAAACAGGCGTTACCGCTACTGCTGTTACTCTGTCGTCAAATGATGATGTTGACCTGCCTGCCATCACGGCAAGAGATGATCAAGTTATTGAACTGGACGAAGCTTACATATCGACCTTCTCAGCGTTATTAGGAAGCACAGATTCATCGGAGGTTGCCAACTTTATTAACCTGGACAACAATTCAGATAATAAAGCTGACAGAACTCTGACGATTCAAAATGATGATTTCTTTGACGTTACACTTCCAAACAGTATCGTTGAAGGTGATAAATTAACCGTTAAATTAAGCGTTCCAAACGGCTACACATATCAATTTGATGGTGACAGTGATCTGGAATTCGAAGCTATTGCCAGCTTTGATGTGTGTGAAAACCAGAGCATTAGTGACTGTTATTTAGCTGATAACGAAAAAGCGACAGCTACTGACTTTGTCAGCTCAGAAACCTCGAAATTTCAAGTGATAGCCAAATCTACTTCGTTGACGTCTGATATTACATTTGAGTTTAACACTCAGGAAAACACCATTCAGTCACCCAATAAATGGTTTAACTTAGAGATCATAGATGATGCATCAGGTTATCGTTTACCTGTTTCTGTACGTGGCAAACAGGCAATCGTCATCATTAACGATGAAGTGCAAAGCATCGTTGATACTGGCATTGAAGAGTGTATTGCCAAAGATGGTGACGGAAACTACACAATTGACAGTGAAAACTGTGCCAACACTACAGCAACTCCCGAAAAAGCCATCAACAGCAACCAGGAGGCTGAGTTAAACTACCCGATAGCACACTACACATTTGTTGATGTGAACGGTGTGCCAATACCACGTCAAGCTGACAGCGATAACAACCCTCAGGCACCCGATAACTATCGCTGTGTGCAAGATAACTACACCGGGTATTTGTGGTTAACCGATAACTCTAACGATACCGATACATCATCTGCACCAAGCACTCTGCCATCAACAAGCGATCCGGCAGCAGCAGTGTTAACTGACTACAACAACGAATGTGGCCAAACAGGCTGGGGCGTTCCTACTCTGCATCAGCTATTCAGTGTCTTGGATTTTAGTAAGCTGAATTCACAGTCAGAAATTTTCAGGGGTAGCGAAACTGAGTTTTGGACAAAGAGTGTATGTGGAACTAGAGATGACATCGACTCAAATCAATCGTTTACCAGTTACTGGGTATTAAATATTTTAAATGGAACTACCAGCTGTAAAGAACAAGGTGAAAATCACAGTATTTTACCGATTTACCAGTAATACTAGCTACCAGTAATACTAGCTACCAGTGATATTCAGCAGAATTATATTTAAGGATTATTTTATGAACCACGGATCATTCCAAAAAGTAACACTAGCTCTATTACTTTCAGGCCTAATGGCCTGCGGTGGTGGAGGTGGAGGTGGTTCTTCACAACCAGAAACGCCAGCTAACCCTCAGCCACAACCTGAGCCACAGCCGCAACCCGAACCTCAAAAACCAGCAACGGCGGCAGAACTAACTTTAGCCGTTGAACCAATTAAGCAGTTTAAATTTAGCTGGAATGACGTGAATGATGCGACCCACTATAAATTAATGGAAAATCTAGATGGCCAGTCTGGTTTTACTCAATTGGGTAACGATATTCCCCAAGGCACACAAGCGAATACCCAGGAAGTGGCATTATTCTTACGCACCAATGCTCAATATCTATTACAAAGCTGCAATACTGTGGGTTGTGTTGACTCGGCAACAGTTGCACCGAACTTGACTGATATTAATAACGCTATCGGTTATTTTAAAGCCAGCAATGCTGAAACGGGTGATGGTGATGTTGATGCAGCCGAACGAATTAATACCTACAAGCCTGCTTTTAATGCCAATGCGACTCGTATGGCTTATGGGGTTGTTTATGAAGACGGCGACAATAATTCTGTACTAGATTCTGGCGCGGTCTATGTCTTTGATAAAAATGCACAAGGCGAATGGACGGAAACTGCTTATATTAAAGCACCAACTCCTATCGCCGAAGAATGGTTTGGTTCAGCAGTAGCCATCACAGGTGATGGCAATACCTTAGTGATTGGTGCCGCAGGTTCCGATACAGCTTATATATACACGTTTACCAATGGAGTCTGGGCAAATAGCGCAACACTAGCACCTGAAACCAAGGCAACTAGCTGGAAAGAATATTTTGGCTCCGTAGTTGATATCAGTGACGACGGCAGTACGGTTGCTGTTGGCGCCTATCGAGATCGTCGCAACCAAGATCGTTCAGATATTCAAGGCATTGGTGTAAATGCAGGGGCAGTTTATGTATATAGAAAAACTAACAATACATGGCCTGAACAAGCCTATCTGAAACCACAATATTTAGATCCTAATGACCGCTTTGGGTTAGCGTTGGATTTAACTCCCAGCGGTAACACTTTAGCCATTGGGGCATCTGGTGAAGACAGCTTATCCGGCATTAACGGCAACCAGAATAATAATGATGGGCTGAATTCTGACCCAACTGGCCCTATTGGCGCTGCTTTTATTTATCAACGAACTGGTATGACCTGGAATCAAACTGCCTATTTAAAAGCATCCAATATCGAAGCAACAAATGATGATGGGTTTGGTGAACAGGTAGCAATTAGTGATAATGGCAACATTATAGTCATTAGTGCATTTGGTGAAGACAGTAGTTCAACAACAATTAATTTAGGCCAAGACAACAATTCTCTTAAAGAAGCAGGAGCTGCTTATGTCTTTAGTAAATCCGGCGGCACATGGGAGCAACAAACATATATTAAGCCGACAAAAACACAGAAATCTGGGCTTTTTGGCAGCTCCGTTTCTATTAGTGGTAATGGTAATACCATCGCTATTTTAAGCAGGAAAGATAATAACTCGATTGGCGGTCTTTTTTCTGATACCACATCTGCAAATACAAACAGCAGCATTAATGACAGCTCCGTTTATATCCTTACCTACAATGGCTCTGAGTGGCAATACCAGTCCTATATTCGCCGCCCACATATTAATGCAGCTGATAATAGCGGACGCGTGACCTTAAGCCGTGATGGCAAAACCTTAGGCTTTGGCTCAACCGTTGATCCGAGTAATGCACGCAGCATTAACGGTGATCCAAATAACACTGATGCGCTGGATTCTGGTGCGGTGTTTATTTACTAAGCAATAACTAAGAAGAGAGTACAGGATGTTCAGGTTAGTAAATATATCTCGTTGGTATTTTATGTTGATATTAGCAGCTGGCAGTAGCCAGTCAGCTGCATTTCAATCAGCAGCGACTATCGACAGTTCTAATACAACAATAGCCTCAGGTATCACAGCAGCACCGGGGGCTCAACGAGATGAGCTAATTGATTGTCAGTCAACAAGTTACGACATCAATGATTTAAATCGTTTGTGCTATACCAGCAATGGCGGCGAAACTCTAATCTGGACACCTTTTTCATACTCGAACTTGGCAACACCAGTAAATGGCAGGATTAACGACAACGGTGCAACAATCGAGAATAGTAAGGCTATTACTTCTATATATGGCCGTGGCGGTGACGACTTTGCTTTTACTGAAGTAAGTTTTTCTGGGATATTAAGCGCCGAAGGCAATGTTCCAGCGCTACCTACCAGCATTACTCCAAGTACACGAGTCACCAGTCAACGCATTGGTTTAAATGGCTATCGCTTACCTACCATCAAAGAGCTGGTTACATTAATGGCCCCTAAGCTCGATGACATGAATCAGAATTATTTGCCAGAGAGCTGGCGGTTTTATAACGGCATAAAACCAACTACCCTTATCAGTAGCACTCCAGTAAAAGGTTCTACGGATAAAATTTATGCACTTAAACTTAACGATCCAACTGATGACAACACACAACCCAAAATATGGGAAGTAACTGAGCACGACTTAAACACATCGGCGCATACCGTTATGGTGTATCGAATTCCAGCGTCTTTTCAGGTTGCAGATTCAACCAAAACAAATTGCCTTTTCTATGAAAAAAGCGGAAACAACTATTTTGCCATTCGTGACGTATGCAGTGACTCCTCTACCAATAGAAACTGGAGTTATTCGCCGCATATTCGTTGCGTTTATCCAACTGAACTAAGTACAGATCACTGCTTATCAAATAATGGAGTTCTGAGCGGCCACAATCAACTTAGAGAACGTGAAATTGATACAAACATTGGCGGAAATAATATTCATGATGCTTGGACAATTGATGGGAATTTCTGGTATCACACTGCGGTTCAAAGTGAAGGGTTGTTGATCTGGTACTTAAATCAACATGAGTGGACTCAATCCTGTTTTGGCCCTCAAAAAGAAAGCAGCAATAGCCCTGCTAGTGCCCTCGATTCATGCACTGAGAGTGATTATGCTCAAAATCCTACAGGGATCAGTCGAATACACAATTTAGACTCCAGAATAATGCTGCTTCCCGCTATGAGCCAATAACTTTCAAGGACGAAAACCATGTCAGCACTCAAATTCTCATTTTCGACTCAGAGCACTGTGGGTAAATTCGACATTACCAGCTTTACTGGCAAGGAAGCTATTTCTGAGCTTTTCCACTTTGAAATTTCGCTCAGAGTACGGCACGAAGATGTTGATAGCATTGATTTCTCTAAAATCATTCAGGAAGACGCCTGGTTAATGGTAGAAGGCACGGTTAAAGGTGAGCCAATTTCGCATAAAATCACTGGCATGCTTGAACAGATTGACGAGGAATATCAGGTTTCCAAAGAGCACAAATATTACCGTGCGGTACTCCGCCCTTTAATTTCCCGTCATACACAGAATCGATCGTATGATATTTACACTCAAATGAATGTTAGGCAGATTCTGCAAGAGGAGTTAGACAAAGACCTGGAAGTAAAAAGCGTACTGGCAATTAAAGAAGATGCCAGCTATCCGGTTAAGGAGTTTGTATGCCAGTATGCCGAATCCAACTTTGATTTTGTATCACGGCTCGCTGCGCATTGGGGCATTTATTTTTATTTCGATCACGCCAATAACAGTCTTGTTTTTGCTGATGATGCTTATTGTGAACAGTGCCCTATTCCCAAAGCGTATATCGACATCAGCAATAACCCGAGCATGAATACGGATACGATTCGTACGTTTCGTAAGTCCTTTCAACCGATTCCTCCAGGCGTAATTGTCACAGAAGTCAACCCAGATCAGGCTAGCGAACACTTTGGGGGCACTGCAGGTGATACCAATGAGAAAACCTGTGTTCATCTCGTGAATGAAGGTTGTGATTCTCAAGACGAAGCTGATTTTATTGCAACAATTCGGTTACAGCGCTATCAAACTCAAGCCGTTTATTATCATGGTACTTCGGGAATTCCCTGCTTAGCACCGGGCTTTTTTCTAACGGTATATAACTCTCATAATGATACAGAAGAAGAAGTTCTGATTACCGAGGTCATCCATTCTGCTAAGAATCTTTATGACCAGGCTGCGGGTGAGAGTGGTGAGGCTGTTTTTTATGAAGCAACGTTTAAAGGCATTCCATCGGATGTTGTTTTCCGACCGAAAATCAAACCGAACGCCAAGCCTCGGGCCATTTCAACCACTGCCCGTGTTGCTTCAGAAACCGATGATCAAGCACTGGCCCATCGCAATCAGCTAGGCAAATACAAGGTTATATTCGACTTCCTGAAGGACGAAAAAAAGCTCTCCCACTGGATACGTTTAGCGCGCCCTACCGCTCATACTAACCATATGGAGATGCCGCTAACCCCTAATACTGAGGTTCAGATTGCCTTTGTTGATGGCAACCCAGATCGTCCATTTATTCAAAGTGCGCTGGAAAATTCTCAATCACTACGTCATCCAGTGACTAATGAAAACCCTCACCATGCCTCTATTCGTACCGACGGCCTTTTGTATACCGAAGCGTTAAAGTCTCGAAAAGAGCTGCATATTGCTGGTAATTATGATCAGGATGAGGTGCTGGACACAATTCAGAATTTACGCCTTGAAATATTAAAACCGAATGGTGAAACAACCAATGAGGAAGTTGATCTAATTGCAGGCGATCATCATATTACCGAACATTACGGTGATCGTTATATTCGCGCTTATGGTGCTGATTTTGTTTATGGTGTAAATGCACTATTCCGATACTGCCCTCGTTATGAGGAAAACCATACAATTCATCGCTCAACAGGCGCTTACAAGAATGATTATGATCTGAGTGGCAAGCTTTATAAAATTGATGATGCTGGTGAGTACAACCCATTTGATGTAGATCTCAGAAAAGAGCGAAAAGGTGGCCTTATTCGTAAAGACTTTGGGAATAAGTACGATTATCACAGCGGCATAGCTTCGACCTGGGCTCAGGGTGTTGATATGAAGGGCATCCATAAGACCTTTAACTATGGTGGCCGCTATGTTGAGAACAATGCAACGTTAGAAGCCGAGCCTCAGGGTTATACGAAAGAAAAACTCGATGAGGCTAAGCCAGGCTCACAACTCCCTGCTGTATGGGGCAATGAAGCTCTCGTCACTCAAAACTTTGGTGATACTTATGAACATATCGAAGGTAAGCATGTAGTAGGTCATAAGGGTGAATATACGTTCCAGCGTGATGGCGCAACAACTGAAACGATTACTGGAGATATAACCAGAACAATTACCGGGAATATTACTGAGGATATTAATGGCGATATTTCAAAAACATTAATCGCTTCAAAAGAAGATATTACCAAGACCCTCTCTGGTGATTCCACAAAGACTACAACATCGTCAGGAAGCCACACAGAAAACACAAGCACTGCCGGTGAAAAAACACTAATCGACATGGCAAAAGCACGGGTAAATACTTTTATTGGCCAAGTATCTGAAATTAATACCGACCCAGAAAGCAGCACATCAGTAGGATTTGTGACAGAAACTTTTGCAGGGGGAAAGGTATCTAACTTTATTGGTGCAACAATGGATCTGAAGTTAGCCGCAACTGTTAACATTGAAAAAACAATGAAAATATATGACAGCAATACAGATACAGAAAAATCGGTAACAAGAATAGTAAATGTAAACAACAACATCGTTAAAAACAACATTAACATTGTTAAAGCTAAAATCACGATAATTGGTTAATTATGTTCTATTTCAACTCAAGCAACTTATTTGTAACTGCAACCATTGCACTGCCGGCAGTATTAATAGTGGGAACTTCAGTAAAAAACACACTAGAAACCGGAGAAATCCCAAGCTTAATGGGAATTATTTTTTCAGTATTCTTAACCTACCTATGGGCATACAACATATACAAAAATCACTTGGAAAATGAAAAAAGAAAAAGGTGCAAGGAAAAAATAATCGGCATTGTAACAAGTATGAGAGATTCAAAGCTTGCTCAAAATGAAAGAAGATTTCTTAATATCCATGTTCAATACCTTTCTCATGAAAAAGAAATATTATACGTCCCACCAGATTTCAAGTATCACTCCCCTCCTGGCAGTCCAATTCCTTTAAAGTACAATCCAAACAATCCAGAAGAAGTTGTTATTGATTACGAGGCAATTAAACAAGGCGATTGGGATGATAGTCCGACACAAACAGGAAATACCCAAAATCAGTTTGGTTCTAATGACATCAACAGCATCATTCAAACGGCCTTAGCCGGTGGCTCTGTTCAGCCAGGAAAGCATGGTAATGTAAATGTCGTCGTTCAGGATTCTGAACCTACGATTATCAAAGCATCTGATATTAATGCATCAGATAACCCAGAGTTAGCCAGCATTATTGAGCAGCTAAAGCAAACGGCTACGACTCAAAAACCTACTTCAGCCGCCAAACCACAAGAAAACAGCACATCGATGATAAAAATTACCGATATCAGTCCACAGTTCTTCCGTGGCGCTAATATCTATGAAATATCTGGAGAGGTGTTTAATTCAGATCTTAATGGCAAACGTCTAACTTTTAGTCAGACTCTAACCACTGAGCAAGCGGCTGATGTTTTCCCAGGACGTATGCTACCCTGTAACGTTTCTGGTAAGCCTTATGACTTGCAAGCCACTTTAGTCTTTTAATGAGCAACTGACTCTACATGGAACGTCTCTAGCCACGTGATATACACATCAAGTGCATGAGATATATGCCCACTCTTTTGAACATCGATGGATCAAATCAGGTTTTACACTGACGATCAAATGAGATGACAAGAGTAAATACGACAAAAATCTGCCTACCTATGAGTAGTTGATGATACCAGTGCGATCTATCTGAAAACTACACCGAGGATGAAAAGCGATTAACTCAGGTTGAATCTGCCAGGCATCGATTTAAAACCAACGACTATTAGGTTGTATTTGAACGACGGTATCTAACTACTACAAATTACTCAGCATTGAAAATACCAGCATATAGATTTGAAAAAGCTCAGAAACTATATGCTGGTATGCTTTAAAACCGGTTTAAGGATTTCCTAACCGCCAGCCATTACGATCATGATAGATTCGTGGAGTACTATTTTCTTCTTGTTCTGATTCATCCGTATACCAATCGGGACTGTATATATCAAACGTTTCATCTGCTGATGTCAGTTCATATATGGGAGTCTTAATTTGATTAGTTGCGTCAGCATTAGCCGTCGAGGCTAACAAATTCAAATCATTTTCTATAGCATCAAGGTTAGTTTTCGAGTTATCCAGGTTAGCAATATATATATCGTCACCTGATACTGCATTAATACTCCCTTCTGATCCTGCCGAAATCACTAACGGCGATTCAACTCCCTGACCAATACCACCGCCAGCATTAAGAGTCACATCAGATGAGAGAATGTTAACTGATGTATCAACATTTGATTCATAATCATCAATTGCATTGGTGATATTCAAGGCAGAATCAACATTAACTTTTTGCGAAGCATTTAATACTCCAAGAGCCACGCTGCCTGTTTCTGACGTTAGAGAAATATCTCCCAACTCCGTTCTGGTACTGGCAGAAGAAGACATAGCTAAATCACCAGAAGATGAGATGTTGACATCACCACCACTGCTGAAAATTGAACCATTTTGCCGAAATGCAGTTGTATCAATACGAATACCGCCTGCTGCCTGAATGTCATTATTCAGGGTATATCCATCTCCAGCAATGTTAAGAGTAATATCCTGAAGTGCTGTATTTTGTCCTATTGCTCCAGATGAAAACTCATTACTGAATACCGTCAGATTAAATGTGCCATCAACACTGGCATTGCCAAAATCCAGCCTATCCAGAAAGGCCTCTGAACTTCCGAAAGCAATATCATTAAACAGCACGATTGCTGAAGCGCTGCTAAAGTCAAATCGATTAGCAGTTGAGACTACATTATCGTGCAGGTTAATTGTCCCCGCCGTAGTAACGACAATATCTTTCAAAGCAACTTCTTCACCGATACTTCCCAAGCTAATATCTCCACTTCCGCTATTTAACGTTAGTGTTTTCTCACCATTAATGGTCAACCCGGTTAAGTTAATTAACCCATTAGCTGAGCTGGTATTAATTGTCAAATCGTTGGCAAGTGTTGTAGTCATACTCCCCAGAATACTAAACCCACCACGCCCAGAAATTACAGGAGAACTTATAATATTAAGCTCTCCATTACCGTTTAATGAAAATGAAGAAAATCCATTTGTAATACCTATATTCTGAAGATCAAAATCATTATCACCAATATTAATCTGTAAAGAATTGCTTCCATCAACACTATCGATTTGACCGAAAACAAGATCTCCGGTGAGGATGGAATCAGACTGAAGTACAGCATTAGTAGTAGTGCCTAGATTCAGCCCATTCTCTATCGCTGTATTGGTAATCAAATTACCATCAACCAGAAGATTATCTGCAATAACAGTTAAAGAGTTTGCTGTTATATTTCCAGTCTTAACATCTCCTCCTGTTGCTTGCAGGGTTAATCCTGCCGAGCTGGTAAAATCATTAGGTGTCAGCGTTATACTGGCCGAGTCCAGAGTAATATCGGCAGAAGATTCAATATCAGAGACAGCAGCAAAGTTAATTTCCTCCGTTGCCGAAATATTCCCATTAAGGTTGAGTGTTCCTGCAAAGTTTTCAACGGTTAACGCTTTCAGGTTACTTGCTGCTTGTATATAAACATCACCTTCCAGTGCATCAATCAAAAGACTATTACTATTACCATCAATACCAGCATCCAGCCGGATATCACCTGTGCTGATATCTTCAATTTCAATGCTATTGTCCGCTACAGTATCTGCTATTTTGATCTCTCCCCCTGATTTTAAGCTTATATCAACGCCTTCACCAAAAGTCTGGATATCATCGTATAAAATAACTGAGCTAATATCATCGACAGTTAGTTTTAACAAACTATTTACTCGCCCCAATGACAACTCCAGATTGTCGTCTGCCTCCTGATTATTAACCGTCATTCGGTATAAACCCTGACCACGAATCAAGGCATCCTGAAAATCGATAGAAGATGACCCGTTAATGATTAAGTCACTGTTCAAAGTCATCCTTTGCACGGATGCATTGTCATCATTCTGAAAAACGAGGCTATTAGCAGTTAGCGATAAAGGAGAATCTGTTCGTTGGTTAACCGTCAAGGTATTGGAATTAAGAACTAAATTAGCATTAGCGCCAAGGTTAATATCTGACTCAAGACGAATAAGCGGTGATTTCAGAGTTAAAGTTGAGGAGTTTCCACCGCTGTATGTCAATATATCTAATAAGGCAATTGTTAAATCCGCCTCAATCAGCAGGTTGGAAGTCTCTAACATATTCACAATATAAGTAGTAGATATGTAACTTGCTGATTCATCTCCACTGCCTGAAGCATTGATGATGATATTATCTGGGTCTATTAACCAGGTTCCCCAGGTTCCATTACCGGCAGTTGTATCAACAGACCCAGGTAAATGAATCAGGTTTTCAGCAGAAGTATCAACAAAGCCTCCATTTCCAGCAGAATCTCCGCCTCTGGCACTGATATCTCCGGATGCAGACAAAGAATCAGCAGCGATCAAATGAATCACGCCACCATTACCATCTTGCCCGGCATTTGCCGAAAGATTACCTTGCTGAATAATTGATCCATTTTCAGCTAAAATTTCAATAGAACCGGCGTTACCGTTTTGTCCCGCTGCAATTGAAACATCGATAATTCCTGTACTATTAATAGCTGCCTGTAAAGTCTGATCAATTGCATCAGAACTTAAAAGAACCTGCCCTCCTTCAGTACGAATTTCTCCCTCATGGGATATACCAACGGCTCCGATAGATTCCAGGTTCTCAATATCAAAGCCAACGCCTGAAAAGCCCGGTAAATAGAGTGTTCCGGAATTATCATTTGTTAGAACCATACTATCGCCTGCTGATATTAGCTCCCCGGTATTATTAATGGATGGGGCAAAGAAGCCTATGTATCCATTTGAATGGATAGCCCCGTTATTTTCGATGCTTCCAGTACCTGGATTGGATAAGTTTATTCTCCCGGTTTGTGCATCAAAGCTGTCAATCTGTGATGTCGTAGCTAATAAAGCACCAACATTAACACGACTGCCTGCACCAAAAATAAACCCATTAGGATTGCTTAAAAAAACCTGACCATTCGAATTAATCTGTCCTAAAATAGTAGAAGGGTTCTGATCAAGAATATTATTTAAGGTAACTGAATCAGAGCCTGGCTGAATAAAGTTAACGGTTTCATTGGCGTTAACATTAAAGGAATCCCATTGAATCTGGCCGTACGCCGATGCCTGGTTAATTGTTGCTATAGAACCGTTATTATTTATTGTGATACTACCCTGCTGCACTTGGCCATTTGAAGGTAATGCAAGCACAAGTTGAGGGAGTCCTGACAAGCTGACACTTAGTAACGTCGTTAAAACTTTCTTACCTGGTATTAATACACGCATCATCAAAACTTCCTTTGTAATGTGGTATAAAATTGAAAACTTGAGTCATCACCGGGTTCCGCTTCTGTCAATGGAATCCCCATCATTACACGAGCATTAAACTTTTTATCTTTTACGAATTCAGCAAACCATCCTGCTGCCATTAAATGCGCACTGGATTCTTCATTTGCCAGTGCCTCATTACGCCAGCCGATACCATAATCAAGGAAAACACCTGCTTTTAAATGATCAATTGGTAAAGACAGTGTCGAGCTGCTGTAGCCAAAATATTCAGCTTTCATGATTAATGCTGTATCAGCACTGTAGTCTCCTGACTGATAACCACGAACAGCGTAAGGCCCTCCAATTGGAGTTTGTTCGATTGGGGTCAGCATATCGGGTGTATAGATATATTGCATATCAACCAATAACTGATTGTTATCGAGGCTCTGTATACGATTCAGATTAATTACATACTTACTAAACCCTGCCGGTGCAAAATCACCTTTACCATTCGTTCGGCTATTCGGCTCATTGTCTCCCATGGCACCGAGAAAATCGCTGATTCCCTGATGATACTCAAACGACGCAAATGAGGTTGCCGGGTTGCCTGCCCAAAAACTGTCGCGAGCATTCCAATCCGTACGAATAACCAGCGTTGTTAGCTTATCTTCAGAAAGCGTATCGCCATTTTGTACTGTTTTAGCTGTTTTACTATTCAGGAAAAGGCCAGCTGTTGCCTGATATCTTTCATTAAGAACAAGATTGGTATTAGCACCTATAAAATAAACACTGGACTCACCGCTGATATCAAGCTTTTCCAACTCTTCTCCGATCGTATAAGTATTTTGTGTATAACCGGACTCAAAGATCAGACCTTTATTCAAAACCGGGGATAAAAAGCTAAACCATGAATCGTCTTCAGGAAGATTGAGCGTCAGAGGTAGACGGTATAAAAGATTACCGTATAAAGAGTTAGATGGACTGATGGTTGCAAAACCACCTAATTTGAGCTGGTCGGCATTACCAGTGATATTATTAATATACCCATTCGCTGCGAATCGGTACTTCCCGGTATATTCACTTCCGTAATTATCGAAACTAACAACGGCTCCCACACGTTCTTCTTCTGTTGTTGTAATATTAAGAACAGTACTTCCAGGCTGCTCCCCCGGAGAAAAGGTAGTTTTTGTTTGCAAGCCCGGATATTGCCCCAGTTGAGTCGTTGCAGTTCTGAGAGAAGTCAGCTCAACCGGTTGATCGATGAGCTTCTGGAATGGTTTAAGGATCGTTTCTTCATCATATAAACGATTGTTTTTTACTGTTATACCTTCAATCTGGCCTGCGGCATAACCCAGTACAACCGTTTGGTTTTTAATTGCCTGAGGAGAAATATAAACCCGGGATAGCAGCAACCCCTTGCTTCGGTAAAAGTTCGTCAACGTACGGGTAAGTTCATTGAATCTTGAAACGGTATAAATATTTTTATTACGCTTGAGATCCTCTTCGATAATTTTTTCAAGCTCTTGCTCACTATTTTTATCAGGAAGTGAGTTCTCAAGATTTTTCACATTAAATTTTTTGACAACTAAACGCGGCTCCCTGTCAAAGCGATTATCAAATTGCTCGTCCGGAACATCGGTTGCCTGTTGATAGGGGGTTTTCTGATAGCGAACCGATTCATTATCATTAAAGTAGCGCTTTGTTTTATCAGAATATGCGTCAAAACTGACAATCAACGCACATAAAACGAATAACTCATACCTGATCTTCATTTATCCTTCTCTGAATTGATGAGCTGGTTACTTCCCTCGAAGCACAAGGATGTTTGAACGATGGATTTACTGAAAAACAGAAACCTGCATCCATGCCCGGTATTATGAGGTCAGACTTGTGTAATACAGTGAGTTAACTTTTCACTGCATTGTTCAGTATTCTTTAACAATTCATTTTCAAAATGTATTACTGATTATTTCCTTTCCACTCCTGAAGCATTCTTCACCAGACATGATCCTATCTGATGACAACAGCGGCAAAAGCGCGCACACTATAGCAACTGCTAAAAACCGGTGCAAACAATACTCAGGGATTGATCATGTCTAATTTGACCTTGCAGAATATCATTAATAAGCTGAATCCATTATTACGCAACGCTCTTGAAGAAGCCGCCGCTTTGGCTATGAGCCAGGGCCACTTCAATGTCGAAGTGGAACACTGGTTGTTAAAAATAGCGACCTTGCCACACACGGATTTCCTCAGCCTTTTACGTATTACTGATACCAATGTTGACCGCTTGGTACAACAAGCCACAGAGGTGACGAATCAGCTTCGTTCCGGTAATACACGAGCACCGGCTTTATCACCTTCTTTAGTAGAACTGGCATCCGCATCCTGGATGCTGGCTTCTGTTGAATATGGTCATAGCCAGGTCACTTCAGGTCATGTTTTAACCGCTGCAATATCTGATGAAACCATCAGAATTCCGCTGATTCAGGCTCTGCCAGAACTGTCGAAAATCCGAAGTGATGTATTATCAGAAGCTCTGATTAAGGTTGTTGGCACAACAACTGAGTCAGTATTTGCCAGCGACAACCCCCCATCGCCAGATTCTCAGACAACCGCCTCATCCGCACTAACAAAGTACACTATTGATTTAACGCAACGTGCCCGGGATGGTGAAATTGATCCGGTATTGGGCAGAGATGATGAAGTTCGGCAGTTGATTGATATTCTATTACGCCGCCGTCAGAACAACCCAATTCTTACAGGGGAGCCTGGGGTTGGTAAAACTGCGGTAGTAGAAGGATTTGCTTTGCGCTTAGCCCAAAATGATGTACCTGAGCCTTTGAAAAATATCCGCCTGTTATCGCTGGACTTAGGATTATTACAGGCTGGCGCCAGCGTGAAAGGCGAGTTTGAAAAACGCCTTAAAGCAGTAATCAATGATGTCAAAGTTGCAGCGGATCCTGTCATCATGTTTATCGATGAAGCCCATACACTGATTGGCGCCGGTGGCGCTGAAGGTACCGGCGACGCAGCCAACTTATTAAAGCCCGCCCTTGCACGCGGAGAGTTCCGTACCATTGCAGCAACAACATGGAGCGAATATAAAAAATACTTTGAAAAAGACCCTGCCCTGACACGCCGTTTTCAGGTAGTGAATGTCGCTGAGCCTGATATCTCTTCTGCAATTAATATGATGCGAGGCATCTCTCCGACATTGGCAAAACACCATAACGTTCATATTCTGGATGAAGCCATTGAAGCCTGCGTAAAGTTATCTGCACGCTATATTCCCGCTCGCCAGCTACCAGACAAAGCTGTCAGCTTATTAGATACGGCTTGTGCACGTGTCGCCTTAAGTCAGGGAGCGCTTCCGGCACAACTTGAACGCGTTAAGAAAAAGAGCGAACAAATTGTGCTGAATATCAAACATCTGGAAACCGAACAGGCAATTACCGGAAATTGTGACGAAAAGCTGTCCGCATATCAGGAAGAAAAAGAAGAAAATGATGCTCTCTGTGAACAATTACAGCAGCGCTGGCAAGATGAGCAGTCTCTTATTACTCAAATCATAAATCAACGTAAGGATTCTGCTAACGAACCTGCTCTCGCCCTTACTCAGCAATTGGCAGAACTACAGGGCGATAATCCACTTATTGCTCTGGATGTTGACCAACAGGCCGTTGCCGAAATCGTAGAGAACTGGACAGGGATACCTGTTGGCCGCATGGTCAGCGATGAAATTAAAACAATAACAGAGTTGGAACAGCATCTTGCGGCCAGAGTGGTCGGGCAAGATCATGCCATGTTAGAAATTGCTCAGGCGATACGCACGTCGCGAGCAGGCTTAACGGACCCTCGCAAACCTGTTGGGGTATTTTTATTAGTCGGCACGTCCGGTACAGGTAAAACCGAAACAGCTCTTTCACTGGCCGAAAAGCTCTATGGCGGCGAACAAAACCTGATCACCATTAACATGTCAGAGTTCAAAGAAGAGCATAAGGTTTCGATGTTACTTGGCGCATCAGCTGGCTACGTTGGGTATGGTGAAGGTGGTGTATTAACCGAAGCGGTACGACGTAATCCATATAGTGTTGTTCTGCTGGACGAGATGGAAAAAGCACATTCCGGCATCCAGGATGTGTTTTATAATCTATTTGACAAAGGCACGATTAAAGATGGCGAAGGTCGCGATATTGACTTTCGTAATACCGTCATCATCATGACTTCAAATGCCTGCTCCGCTCATATTTCTGAGGCATGCAGCTCAGGGACTCTGCCTCCAGCCAAACAGTTATTAGAAGACATACGCCCTGAGTTGTTAGAGCACTTTAGACCGGCATTTTTAGGAAGAACGACCATTGTTCCTTATTTCCCGCTACAACGCTCTGTTTTGACGGAAATCGTAAAAATTAATCTTAATAAAATACAAAAACGTATTCAGGAGCGTTACTCAGCTAAACTGGATTTTGATCAGAGTATCATCGAAAACCTGGTAGAGCGTTGTAAAGATCCTGATACCGGGGCACGTAATGTTGAGAACGTTATTTCCCGATCCATACTCCCTTCTCTTGCAAGTCAATGCCTGGAAGCCATGGCCAGCGGTCAGGAAATTAGTGAAATACACATGAATCTGGATAAAAGCGGTGAATTTACTTTCCAGATACCATGAATGGTAACCGCCTTGATGCAGAAAGCTGCTTCAGTGCTCCCACTCTTTGAGTGGGAGCACCTTACAAAAATCAATACCGGTATAACGTATTAAATGGCTGTCATTCAACATTCAGAGCCGCCAGCAGCTCAACATCGGTAAAAATCCGCTCCCAGACTTTATCCAACGACTCATTCAACCACTGCTGGTTATACGACTTAGAAGGTGACGCGGCTAAACCACGGGTTTCATTAAAACCATAGGTTTTTCTGAAGGTTTGCTCATCGGTAATGGCCGTTAACAAAAACTTAAAGGTCAGGTTGCATTCATTCACAATCACACCTTCATTGCAGCTGAATGCAAACGTGTTGATATCCAGCTGTAATTTTACCGGCGTTAATGGCCCGGAGCCGCCAAAGCCTAACTGGGTCATAGAATCCTGCAGTCGGCTCGTCAGAATATCATTGAGTCCATTCTGAGCCAGCAATGGCGATTCCTGTGGTTTACGGCCACCACGATGACCCAACTGATTGCTGTTAACACCATCACGCTGGTCAATCACACGAATCAGTGCATCCCGTTGCGGGTTCACCTGCCCTGCCGGCAGTACGTAGCTATCATTTAACTCGATGACTTGTGGAGATAAAACACAACCGCTCAAGCCAACGACCATCACAGCGGCGGTGATCAATTTATGCATCAGGAATATCCTTTTCTGCGCGCTTAAATACCCAGGTATTACCACTTGAGTCTTCTTCACTGAAACGATAACCGGCAACATCAAAGGCTTTAATCGCTTCGGCGTTATCAATGTTATTTCTTACAATATAAGCCGTCATTAAACCGCGGGCTTTTTTCGCATAAAAGCTGATGATTTTGTACTGACCATTCTTTTCATCTTTAAACACCGGGGTAATCAGTTCACCCTTCAGCTTTTTGGTTTTGACCGATTTAAAGTACTCATTTGAGGCCAGGTTCACAATGCTCTGACTGCCGTGTTTGTCCAGTTCGGCATTGAGTGCGTCGGTAATAATATCACCCCAAAAATCATACAGGTTTTTACCACGTGGATTTTCCAGTTTGGTGCCCATCTCTAAACGATAAGGCTGAATTAAATCCAACGGGCGTAATAAACCGTATAAACCACTGAGAATACGCACATGCTGCTGGGCAAATTCTAATTGTGACTGATCAAAGGTGTTTGCTTCCAGACCGGTGTATACATCGCCTTTAAAAGCCAGCATCGCCGCTTTGGCATTATCAGCTTTAAACGGTAATACCCAGTCGTGATAACGCTGCACATTTAATTCTGACAAGGCCGGGCTGAGTTTCATCAGCGCTCCGATTTCATCCGGAGAATAGGGCTTCAGCACGTCCACCAGCTGTGCTGAATGCTCCAGAAAGTCAGCCTGAGTGAAAGTATCAGTTGTGGGTGGTGTATCAAAATCCAGCGTCTTTGCCGGAGACAACAACGTCAGCATGGGTATGTATCCTTATCTGAAAGGGTTCAGAGTAATCAATCTTTACGATGACGTTATCATACCTGTTAATCACCAGGATTGTATCTTCCGATTCCAGCCCTTTTCTCCACATATTCGCCAGCGCGACCCGCAGCATCTGTCAGTTGCGCCAATGAGCCTCAGCGACTGGCTTGCGACACTACTGCAACACCTCAAAAGGCCGTCCTAATGCATCGGAATACAAACAACAAACGATCATTATCCGGGCAAGGTCTGGCACTCCGACTGGCCAGTTATTTTGCCGGAAGTCGTTTTGCCGCCAGATACCGCCTGAACAAACCCGCAGAAAGAATTGCCTACCTGTCGACCAAAAATGGCTTTAAGCTGATTTCAGGAATACAAAAGCGTAAAGCACGTACACAAGCTACAGAACAACCAGGAACTACGGCGCAGCTGGCCGCCCCGAAAAACTCGTCTCCCTTGTTTGACCTGAGCCTGTCAGACGAACAACAAATCATCCAGAACACTCTGCATACTTATGCCCGGGAGGTATTTCGCAATCAGGCATTCGCTGCCGATGAGCAGCAACAGCCGGCTGAGCTATTTTCAGCTCAGCTCTCGGAGCTGGGACTAAACGCATTTTCGGTGCCGGAAGCGCTGGGCGGCGGCGCTCAACATTACAGTCCGGTGACGAATGCAATCATTGCTGAAACTCTGGCCTGGGGTGATATGAGCCTGGCCTATTGCTCTCTGGCTCCAACAGCGGTAGCAAATGCCTTGGTTAAATGGGGCAGCCCGGAGCAAAAAAACACTCTGCTACCCCGCTATCTGGATGACCCACTCTGCGTCTCGGCCATTGCCGTGCAGGAAAAACAGCCTCTGTTTAACCCACACCATTTACGCACGGAGGCCAAAAAGACCAAAAACGGCTACCGCCTGAACGGCCAGAAAACTCTGGTGCCATTTTCCGGACAAGCTGAACATTATCTGGTTGCTGCCATGCTGAAAGGCCGACCCGGATTATTTATTGTGGCCGGAGATCACCCCGCGCTGCAGTTCAGCAACCATAACACCATGGGAATGCGGGCCGCCGGAAACGGCACCCTGACGATTAATAATGCAGAACTTCCGCATGAAGCACTGTTAGGAGGCGAAGCATTTTTGCAGCGCCCGGACAATTACCATGAGTTTATTCATGCCGGGCAATTGCATTGGTGTGCCTTAGCCATTGGTACCTGCCAGGCGGCACTGGATTATGTCATTCCTTATTGCAACGAACGGCAAGCGTTTGGTGAGCCCATCAGCCATCGCCAGTCGGTTGCCTTTCTTATTGCCGATATCGCAATCGAACTCGAATCCATGCGCTTATTAACCTGGCGTGCGGCGTCATTAGCCGAAGCCGGAAAACCTTTTATCCGGGAAGCGTATCTGGCACACACACTCTGTAGCGAAAAAGCCATGAAAATTGCTACGGATGCCGTGCAACTGTTGGGAGGCCATGGCTTTACCAAAGAGCATCCAGTCGAGCGCTGGTATCGGGATTTACGGGTATTAGCCTGCCAAACCAGCGGACTGCACTTATGATTCAGTTAGAAATTCCTGCGAAGTTCAAACCATTAATTCATCAGGCGCAACAGGTTGCGCGCCATGTGTTTCGCCCGATCTCGCGTAAGTACGATGCCCGCGAACACGCTTATCCGGTAGAGCTGGATATGCTGGCTGCGATTATGGATGGTATGAACGACGCCATCGCTCATACCGGCGTCGGTGAGAGTGCCGGTGCAGGCAAGCTGAAGCAAGATAATAAACCACTCGACGGTATTCATAACGGCAGCAATATGTCGACCGTACTGGGATTACAGGAACTGTGCTGGGGGGATGTCGGTCTGTCTCTCAGCCTGCCGAGGCAAGGTCTTGGTAATGCCGCCATTGCAGCGGTTGCCAACGATGAACAACTGGCCCGGTTTGGTCATAAATGGGCTGCGATGGCGATTACCGAACCCGGTTTTGGCTCAGATTCTGCTGCCGTTCGTACCACGGCAGTAAAAGATGGCGATGAATACATCATCAACGGTGAGAAAATTTATGTCACCAGCGGAGCCCGGGCAGATGCCGTGGTCGTATGGGCCAGTGTAGATCGCTCCGCCGGACGTGCAGCGATTAAATCGTTTGTGGTGGAAAAAGGCACTCCCGGTATGGAGGTGGTCAGGCTGGAGAAAAAGCTGGGCATTAAAGCCTCTGATACCGCCGCTATTACCTTTACCCAGTGTCGCATCCCCGCCAGTAACTTATTAGGCTCGGCCGATGTGGATATCAGAAAAGGATTTGCCGGTGTGATGCAAACCTTCGATAACACTCGCCCGGTCGTGGCTGCGATGGCAGTTGGTATTGCTAAAGCCGCACTTGATCGCACTCGTGAAATTCTTCAGCAGGCGGATATTCGGCAAGATTACCAGACTCCCTGCCATCTCAGCAGCCAGACCGAAGCCACGCTATATCGCTATGAAGCCGATTGGGAAGCAGCACGGTTATTAACCTTAAAAGCGGCGTGGATGGCCGATAATAACCAACCGAATTCCAAAGAAGCCTCCATGGCTAAAGCCAAAGCCGGGCGAATTGCTAATCACATAACCCTCGGTTGTGTCGCCCTGACCGGTGCTATTGGTTATGGCGAAGATGAATTATTAGAAAAGTGGGCGCGAGACTCAAAAATTCTCGATATTTTTGAAGGCACACAACAAATTCAGCAGTTAATTGTGGCGCGACGATTATTAAATAAAACCTCTGCTGAATTAAAATAACATTCGGAACATCATAATGCCCCTCACCGCCAGACCCGTTTCCTTAATCAATATTCTGCGTCAGCTGATACATCAACTAAAGGACGCTCCCATCATCGCCAAAGGGTTGTATATTTTAGCCAGCAGTCGGCCAGAACACAGAAAATCGATTGGTTTATTACTGGAAAAGCAGGCCCGCAAACAACCAGAACATATTGCCCTGATTGATCAGGAGCGTCGTTTCAGTTACCAGCAACTGAATCAGCAGGTTAATCGCCTGGCACATTTTATCGCCAGCCAGGAAATCGGCATGGGAGACACGGTCGGCATTCTGGCCGAAAACCGGGCCGAAACACTGATCGCCGTGTTAGCCAGTGTTAAGTTAGGCGCCATTGCCAGCATGATGAATACGGCTCAACGAGGAGATGTATTGCTTCATAGCATTAATCTGGTGAAACCCAGCTTAATGCTGATTGGCGAAGAGCTGTCAGACAATATCAGCGAAATCAGGCCACAGCTGGATAATACACTCAACAAGCAACTCTATCTGATCCGCGACACCAGCTCCGCCGATCCATGCCCATCGCACGACCACTATCAGGAACTTGAACCATTACTGCGGCAACAACCAGATCACAACCCGGATTCAACCCGACTGATAACGATGCGCCAACCGTGTTATTACATTTTTACTTCCGGCACAACAGGGCTGCCCAAAGCCTCTGTGATGAGCCATTACCGCTGGTATAAATCCATGGCGGGCATGGGCTTAGCCTCGATACGATTAACCCGAAAAGATGTGCTGTACCTTGCTCTGCCGTTGTATCACAACAACGCGTTAACCGTTTCGCTGGCTGCCGTATTAGGGGCCGGAGCCACTCTGGTACTGGCCCGTAAATTCAGTGTGCGTCGCTTCTGGGATGATATTCGCCGGGTTAACGCCACCGCTTTTTGTTACATCGGAGAACTGTGTCGTTATTTATTAAATCAACCCAACAGCAACCTCGACCAGCAACATAAAATCCGGGTAATGATTGGTAATGGCTTGCGGGCAGATATCTGGATGGCGTTTAAACAACGTTTTGGAATTCAACACATTAATGAATTTTATGGCGCCAGTGAATGCAATCTGGTTTTTACCAACAGTTTTAATCTGGATAAGACCGCCGGATTTTGTCCGCTACCTTACGCCATCGTGCAATACAGTATTGAAGACGATACGCCGGTTCTGGATCAGTCCGGTTTTATGATACCGGTCGCAAAAGGTGAAACCGGATTATTAATTACCGAGGTTAATCAGAAACAGCCATTTGAAGGTTATACAGACTCCAACGCTTCCGATAAAAAATTATTTCGTCATGTTTTTAAACCCGGCGACTGCTGGTTTAACACGGGAGATTTGGTGTTACATCAGGGCTACAAACATATTGCCTTTGTTGATCGTTTGGGCGATACCTTTCGCTGGAAAGGCGAGAACGTAGCAACAACCGAAGTAGAAGCGGTATTAATGGATTATCCGGACATCAGTCATGCTGTGGTTTATGGGATTACCCTGCCCGGCTGTGATGGCCGTGCCGGTATGGCAGCCATCACACTCGATACAAGCGAACAAACGATCAACTGGCAGGCACTGACCCAACACCTGCAGAAAAAACTTCCGGCTTATGCCGTGCCATTATTTTTACGAATTCGCCCGCAACAGGAAATAACCGGAACCTTTAAATATAAAAAAAGTGCACTGCAACAAGCGTCGTTCTTACAATCTCAGTTCAACGAGCCGGTATATTTATTACTCCCCAGAGGGAAACACTATCAGCCATTAACTCCGGCCATTGAGCATCAGGTGCAACAAGGCAATGTTTTTTAATGGCAGATCATCGCATTTAACTGATGCAGATCGAGGGGCTTGGTCATATAGCCATCTAACCCGGCGTCCTTCGCCGCATGAATATCACCCGGTAATGCATCGGCGCTAACGCCATAAATTCTGACGTGTTGTAATTGAGGTTGTTGGCGTAATTGTTTTAACACATCCAGACCGTGAATATCCGGCAGGCGCATATCCAGTAAAATCACATCCGGAGTCTGAGCGATGGCTTTATCCACGCCTTCTTTGCCAGTGCTGGCAATGGTGATATCCACCTGTTCATTGGCCTGAAAACCCAGCTCCACAAACCGGGCATTAATGGCGTTATCTTCGATATACAGCACCCGCTGCAAAGCATCCAGCGAGACACTCTGCGTCTCCGACGATGGCGAATTCACTGTCGAAAAGCCACCATACAAAGGATCTGCTGCCGGTAACGTCAGAGTAAACGTACTGCCCTGCCCGACAACGCTGGTAAAGTTCAGTTCACCATGCATCTGCTCAGCCAGCTGACGACAAATTACCAAACCCAGTCCATTTCCTTCGATCAGCGAATTACTGGCCGACAAACGCTCAAACGGCTGAAAAACCCGATCATGATACTCATTGGCAATGCCTAGCCCCTGGTCAATCACACTCAGCTCCAGCCGGCCATCGGCCGTTGCATTCACTTCAAGACAAATATCGTGATGATTGCGGTTGTATTTCAGGGCATTGGTCAGCAGATTCAGTAAAATCTGTTTTACCCGAATGCGATCGGCCCTCAGCCAGGGAGATTCCACAGTGACTGCCTGATGGATTTCAACCCGCTGACGCATGGACGACACTAACTCCAGACATTCATTAATCACCGGCTGTAACGCAAACGCCTCGTGCTGAATATCATAGACATTGCCTTCCAGTTTAATCAGATCTAATACCTGATCCACCAGAGCCACCAGGTGTTTACCGGCACGCTCTACCATGCCCACCGCTTCTGCCTGAGAGCGATTGAGATCACCGTTTTTAAGAATTTGGCTAAAACCAATCACTGAATTCAACGGTGTGCGTAATTCGTGACTGAGGCTGGCAATAAAGTGAGCGTTATTGGTTAACGCCACTGGCGCCTCCATTGTCTGTGCGTCTTCTTCCTCAGCAGCGAAACTGGTTTCGCTCAGCAGAATCACTACCTGATCGCGTAGCCGGGTCTTTTGTAAACGCAGCGCCGCTAACCCCGCTTCGGCCACATCCACAAACGGCGTTACGCCCGCCACGAGTTGCTGAAACTCGGCTACCAGCCGATCGCTTTCAACCACATTCAGATTGCAGTTCTGTAATGCTGCGGCATTCATGCCGAAACGCTGGGCATACGCCTGATTGGCCTGAAGAATATCGCCATTGTCGGCCACCAGGGCTAACGCCTGTGGCAGCAGATCAAGCATTTCAGCATCGGAGGGCGAAGTGTGTGGTTGCAGTGACGATAAAGCGCTGATGTCGAGTGATAAACTCACCACTCCTAATAAGTGGCCGCTGGCATCGTGCAACGGGGTTTTGCTGACCAATAAGGTGTAGTCCTGTTGCTGCAACACAATCGGTTGAATATTGATGCGGGAACAGCCACTGCGAATCACATCCTGTTCAACATGCCTTTCGGTGTTCGCCCAGTGCGGGTCGAATAATTCTGCATCCGTGTGACCCACAACCTGATCGGCCTTTACCTGAAACAACTGCTCAGCTTTACGGTTTAATAACAGGTAACGCCCGTCATTGTCTTTCACCGTCAGTGATGCTGGTGTGTGATCCAATACATTGGAGATCCAGCTCTGATCGTTATAACCCGGGCGGGCCTGAATCATAGCGGCGGATAAATCGTGCACCACGCCTGTAAAACAACGAGCTCCGGCAAAGGTCATTTCACTGACAGATAAGTGTACGGAGAATTCTTCGCCGGTTTTACGTAACGCTTTTACCTCGCGGCCGCGCCCCATCACCGTTGCCTCGCCCTGCTCGCGATAACGGTCGAGATGGGCCTGATGGTGGCGGGCATAGGCTCGCGGCATCAGGGTTTCAATCGCCTGACCAATCAGTTCATCGGTTTCATAGCCAAAAATACGGCATAACGCCGGATTACAAGCCTGAATCGTGCCCTGCTCATCAATGGTTACCATACCAGCAGCGGCAGTATCGACCATTGCCTGATACAGCTCCGGGCTGTCTTTGGGCTGAATGCCAGACACCATTTCACGCACTTTTTGATAAAGACCTGTTTTTGGCATAACAGCGACCTGCTTCCTTTGGGGTAACTCCATAATGGGCATCAGCTCATTTACGACAATTAGACTATTTGAGCCATCTTGACAAAAAACATAACAAATAATAACCATACTTTAAAGGTGGAGATCTGCCTTTTTAGAGAAGGACAATTTATGTCATTTTATAGACTAACCGGTCAGCTTTTGGCGTCATTTTCTTGTTATTTATCAGCACTCTACAACTGCTGGAGCGTAGATCTTTGTGATAGAATGCGCGCCTTTCAAATTTGCCTAGCGATATACAGAAGAGGTCATCATGACTGCACCCGTCGGAATTATTATGGGCTCCAAGAGCGATTGGCCAACCATGCAACACGCGGCCGACATGCTGGATAAACTGGGCGTCGCCTACGAAGTGAAGGTGGTATCCGCACACCGTACACCTGACCTGTTATTTGACTACGCCAAAAGCGCACAAGGCCGTGGTATTAAAGTGATTATTGCTGGCGCTGGTGGTGCTGCACACCTGCCGGGTATGGCGGCTTCCCAAACTTCCCTGCCAGTACTGGGCGTTCCGGTAAAAAGCCGTGCCCTCAATGGCATTGACTCCTTGTTATCCATCGCTCAAATGCCGGGTGGTGTTGCCGTTGGCACACTGGCCATTGGTGATGCCGGTGCCAAGAACGCAGGACTGTTAGCGGCTCAGATTCTGGCGACCTCGGATAACAACTTATTGCAGCGTATTGATGCCTTCCGTGCGGAACAAACCGATACCGTATTGTCTCAGCCAGATCCACGCAGCGCTGAATAATCCGCTGGCATAACAAATAAGACTTCAGCTCTGATTAACTTCAACTTTGATTAGCAACGAGAGCTCCGATGAAAATTGGTATTTTAGGTAATGGTCAGTTAGGCCAGATGTTAGCATCCAGTGTCACTGATCTGAGTGATCTGGAAATCGCCCTGTACGATTTACGTGCCCATGAAGAAGGCAAACTAAACGCCTTTATCAAGGGCGTGGATATCGTTTCCTACGAGACCGAAAACATCCCGGCCAATATCGTTGCTCAATTAGAGTCCCACGAAGCACAATATGAGAAAAGCAAAGTCTTCCCCAGCCTGAAGGCTTTAAAAATCTTTCAGAACCGCTTACTGGAAAAAAACGCGCTACGTGCTGCCGGTATTGATACCGCAGACTTCTGTGCGGTGAATTCGCTGGCGGATGTACACACGGCCATCGAAACACTAGGCCTGCCGATCGTGATGAAAACCACCACCGAAGGTTACGACGGCAAAGGCCAGTTTGTTTTACGCTCGCCAGAAGATGCCGAGCCAGCCTGGAACACCATTGGCAACCGTGAACTGATCGCCGAAGCCTTTGTGCCTTTCTTACGCGAAACCTCTGTGATTGCCAGCCGCGACCGCGATGGCAACATCAATGTCTGGCCGATGACTGAAAACGTGCACCACGAAGGCATTTTGCGCTACTCACTGTATCCAGCCGCTGGCTTATCCGCAGAAAAAGCACAAATCGCTGAGCGTTATATTCGCGATCTGGCCAACAGCCTGGATTACGTCGGCACCATCACACTGGAGCTGTTCGAGACCGAACAAGGTTTAGTGGCAAACGAAGTCGCGCCTCGGGTTCATAACTCCGGCCACTGGTCGATAGAAGGTGCCGAAGCCAGCCAGTTCCGCAACCATATGCTGGCATTAAGCGGCAAAGCACTGGGCAATACCGATTCCAAATACCCGGCAGTTGCCATGCTAAACGTGATTGGTGAAGAAGATTCTTCCATCAAAGCCGACAGCCTGAGCAATGCCTATCGCCATTCGTATGGCAAAGAAGCCCGCCCTGCGCGCAAGCTAGGTCACATCACCGTGGTAGCCGACAGCGTTGAAGAGCGTGATCTGACCATTGATGCACTGGTAGACGTTATGCCTGCGGGCGTATGGCCGCCAAAAAACTAAGCGCTAAAACGCTGGCGCTCTTTGATATACTAGGCGGCTGAACACTTACGAAACCTATAGAGACCCTTCAATGGCAAAATCTCTACAAGAGCAGTTATTAGCCGCCGGCCTGGTTGATAAGAAAAAGGCCAAAAAAAACGCTAAGGCAATGAAGAAGCAGGAACACCTGCAACGCACCGGCCAGGATAATGAGCTGGATGTCGCCAAACAAAAAGCCGAAGCCGCACGCCAGAAGAAAGCCGAGCAAGACCGCGAACTGAATCTGAAGCGTGAAGCCGAAGCGCAGCAAAAAGCCATTCAGGCACAGATCAAACAATTGATCGACACCAACGCCATTATCAGCGAACAAGGTGATATCAAATATCAGTTTGTCGGTGCCGATAAAAAGATCAAACAAGTGTACGTTGATCAGGCTATCTGGGATCGCTTAAGCCGCGGCCAGCTTGCCATTATTGCTCAGGGCAAAAGTCATGCAGTCATTCCGGTACCGGTTACCGAGAAAATCCGCCAGCGTGACGAACAACTCTTTATTTATATCGCCGAAAATCAAAGTGCCGAACTGGAAGAAGATGATCCGTACGCGGCGTATCAGATTCCAGACGACCTGATGTGGTAACAGGAGCACAATAATGGAAAAAAGAATGGTAGTGGCACAACAAGAGTGCCCCGCCCGCCAGGTTCCTTCTGGTGTACCGACACTTATTCCGGCTGGCACCTTTGTCACCATTAATCAGGCCTTAGGCGGCAACTACACCGTTACCGTGAATGGCAATATGATGCGTGTCGACGGCACCGATGCTGCGGCGTTAGGCCTGGAAGCGGAAGAAATTCAGTTTGAAGACCGCGGCGATAACGCCGTTCATAAAGATCAGATTGAACAGGCATTACGCACTATTTTTGATCCGGAAATTCCGATCAATCTGCTGGATCTGGGCCTGATTTACGGCATCGATATTGACGGCACTCAGGTGAATATCCGCATGACCTTAACCGCGCCAACGTGTGGCATGGGGCCGGTATTAATCTCGGACGTAAAATACCGGGTGGCCAAAGTGCCCAACGTATCCGGTGTTGAAGTGCAGCTGGTATTTGATCCGCCATGGAGCAAAGAGATGATGACCGAAGAAGCTCAGCTGGAAGCGGGCTTATTCTTCTGAAGATCATCAGCGACCAACCCCAACCTCGTTCTCACGCTCTCCGTGGGAACGATTAAACAGCAGCGGCAAATAGGCCGCTGTCTTTATAGCTCTGGCTTGACGCTACTACCCTCCCTCCCCATAATCGTACGGAGTTACCGTACATGAGATATTATTATGGAAACGATCAGTGTCAATCAGTTCCGGGACAACCTGAAGACGGTGGTAGAGAAAGCCATCAGCGATCATGAACCCGTTAAAGTCACACGCCGTGCCGGTGAAGATTTTGTAGTGATCAGCGCTGAGGACTGGGAACGCCAGCAAGAAAGCCTGCACATACTGCAAAACCGGGATCTGATGCAACAAATCAGCGATTCACTCACAACCCATACCAGCCAGCAAGGCTACCAGCCCACGGATGACGAGCTGAATGAAATCACTGGTATTTGAGGGCCGCACCTGGGAAAAATACGAACAGCTTCGTGAACAAGATAAGAAGCTACATAAGGCGCTGTGCAAACTGCTTAAAGAAATGCTGCGCTCAGATGACCTAACAACCGGCATCGGCAAACCCGAAGCTCTGAAACACAACCTCACTGGCCTTTGGTCACGACGAATTTCTCAGAAAGATCGGCTGATTTATAAGTACGATGATAAATCGATTTATATTTTCGCCATTGGCGGCCATTACGACCAGCACTAGAGACTAAAAATTACTTCCAGCCCTGCTGCCATTGACTGTTATCTTTCAGGTCTTGCCAGTCAATAGCGCGTTCATTTTTGGTCATCACCGCTTCGATTAAGCAGTGAATGACTTCTCCCTCTTCGTCGAACTCGACTTCCGTGATCATAAAATGCTTTTCTTTGTTTTGCGGTTTAACAGCAGTCCATTTGCTGTTGAGGAGTTTTTTTGGATTGATTTTATTCACCGGTAATACCATAAGAGTTTATGGGTCTATATCGCTTTACAATATGAGCGATGGTTAGTATGACATTTGTTATATTCGCAACTTATTTGCAGAAAAGTTGTTCCACTGTTTTCATCGGCAAAAACATACGAATACGACCATTATGCTCACACAGAACTTCAAAACCGAACTTCCTATAAAATGCCTGTGCAGAGTCTGTAAGGCAGTCCACTGCAATCGCATACGCTCTCATATGGTGATTCACTTGCCAAAGGTAATTTAAAGCACGAATCAAACTAACTTTGCCCAACCCGGAACCGTGAAATTCTTTATGAACAGCCAACTGGGCTATAAGAAATACAGGAACCGGATGCCCAGGTAATTTCTTCGCTAACGACGCAGGTAACGTCTCTCGACTGATTGAACTCGCAGCAACACTGTAAAAGGCACAAATAGCATACTTTTGATTAAGTAGTGGCAGAGCACTGGGTAAAACCATAGTTCGGCTGATACCCGCCTGCATATGTTTTGCAGCCTGAGTTTTGATAAATGTATTTAGCTCTGGCTCACCACAATCAAATGAGTTGCGATCGTGCTCGGATTTATTCAGCTCGACGAACTCATTTCCCCAGCTCACTTGATGCCACTCTTATCTGCGAGTTGTGCGGCTTCCAGTAATGCTTGATTAGGCGCAGCTGCTTTGTCACAAGCCGCCATAAATTCATCGAAGACATTGTCCTTCACGACAATGCTTTCATGCTCCGCAATCACTTGTGTAGCATCTTCATCCATAAGCCTAACAATATACTCAGTCAGACTTTTCAGACCGAGTAAAGCCGATGCCTTCTCTGCTTTTGCCTTAACCTCTTCGTCAAGGCGAATATCTAAACGTGCTGTTGCCATAGAACCTCCTACGTACGGATGTATTCCGTAACAATGAGATTGTAGAGCAAATATGGAATCTATACAATTTGTACGGAAGCTTTACGGAAGAATAGTAACTAGCAGGCTTTGCCGGATTCATACACCAAGCACATCAGCCCCCTGACTGAGCGAGGTTCCATTATGAAGTTTTATTATATTGGCATCATCGCCGCATCCGGCCATGTCTCTGCAATCTCCTGGGCTTGCTGCTCGAAGCTGAATTGCTCCCACAAAATACCGTTTACATCGGTTGAGGTTACAAATTCACGAGCATCTGGGTCTTCAAACCCAAGATGCCGGAGTTCGCCTGCTGGAACATTTACATTCTGTCGAATTGATAAATTCAGGTTATCGGTACGCCATAATGCATACTGATCAGAAACCACCACGCAAGGATGGCAGCCTAAGCTGATCGGAGTAATCGGCAATACTCTGTTCGATTGAATGAGTTGGTATAGTGATGTGGATTTTTTTCATTTTTCCGCCCTTGGATTTTTGAAAAATGCCTGCATTAGTATGAATACCAATATATTGGATAATTCCAGCCCACTAAAGTGGGCTGTCATAATGATCGTTTTAAGCCCCAAAGACGCCAGGCCAACGCTCTGTATAAATACCAAAGAATGAAATTAATACAAAAATTACACCAAGAGCTATTAAAAGATCTTGAACATTAATGCCGAAATAGCTTCTTTCCGGTTCCTTAATTTCATCATGAACAAGTACTGAAATAAAATAGTAGGTCCACTGAAAACCACTAAACCATAAAACTAATAACAAAAATCCGAAGAATTGGTTGACACTTCCAGTTTGAATCCAGACTGGAATAGCTAAGCCCAAAAAGACACCAACAACAACTGCTGTGAAATTGAATCCGCATTTGCAGATCGAGGCTGTAATCCAATTCAATAGCTCACGAACAAAGCCAAATCGAATAAGGATCATAGACAAACCAGCAAAAAATACGGAAGAGTAAAAAGTTAATACAATACCGATAATCTGCAGAAACTCTTCGACAGCAACAGCCAACAACGTCTCTACGTGTTTATCTGAAATAATACTTAAAAAAGAAAGGCAAAAAGAAAATATCGCAGGCATTGATATCAGTTCAATCGATTGTTTGGTAGCATCTGCCATCTCAAGCTTGGAAAATGAATGATTTTTCAATATAGACATTACTATCTCCGTCAATTAAGGGAGATAGTAATAAATCATTAATCAAGTAGATTTAGTAACGAAAACTCCACTTTAGACACTTCTATACAAAGTCTCGTTTCTAGTGTACATCTTCGCTAACTTCAGTTTAGTAAGGGTACACCATAATATACCCTATCAAACAACGGCATGATCAAATCAGCCTAATACGCAAATAAGCTAATCATCCTTCAACACATACAAACGGTAGGTTATGGTTTCCATTAACCTTAATATCAGAAAGAAATGCTTCGTAAGTATAGCTCCTTGGATAGTATGAGAATGACTTAAGGTCAAAGTAATCCCTCTGGGTCATATACCTTCGACTTGCATCCAAACTTAAGCCCTCTGCATCATCTGAAGAGATACATGAACTTGGGTGAACATGACCTACGCCTGTGTTATGCAACTGATTTCTATCAACCAAAGCTCCACCATCCTCAATAATTTTAGAAACATACCCTTCAGAAGATTTTGGAGATCCGAACACAACTACTGGGCCAACTGAAACCCCTTTAATACAATCTGAATGGTCATCCAGCCATGCTATAGTTTCCTCATATGTTTTTTGGGTTTCACCAGCATAAAGAAGAACATTTACTTTAACCCAAACATCATTATTCCTACATTCTCGAATCAGCTCTGACGCCAAGCGTAAATATTTATCAGGATTCTTAGATTTACGCATTTTTAGTATTTGAGAAGGAGAAGCACTTTCCAAGCCGAGGTCAATTGCCTTGAGTCCACCACTGGCTAGTGATGAAATTGAATTTGGCTTAATTGAATCAACTCGTGACTCACAACGCCAATCTATCTTCCTCTCGAATTTATTAACAGCTTCTGCAAAGTCTTCAGACCATTTCAAATTTGGAGCAAAGAAAGATGACTGAACATAAGGCCTGACTTGGAAGTCATCATATTGCGAAGCTACTTCTTGAAGCTGTCGCGCTAATAAAGTTGGAGCTTTTAACGGAGTAAGAGGTACATCTCGTTCTTCGCAAAATGAGCACCCCATTCCACAGCCACGAGATGCTTCTACATTTGGCTGAAATTCTTTAAAACCATCAACTAGATGATGATTAAGAACAAATGGAACAGCAGAACTTCTTTGAATAGGAATATACGTAGGGTTTTGGCTTTCAGTAAGTCTAACTATTCTATCCTCTGCAAGGCCTTCAACGATCTCATTAACAAATGGAAGCATCATCTTTATCCAATGAGGATCTGAGCCAATGACCCATCTACCACCAAGAACTATCTTTGTTTCCGGTGATAGAAACTTAACTCTTCGTGTGAAATTCTGAGCCCAAGACAGAGCATATAAACTCTGCATTGATAACATCAATGGAAAACTAGAATTTAAATAACCGTTTTGATGGAGCTCATTTGAAAACTCCTCTGGTTCTGAGTGACCACCATGAAATAGTTTCACATCATAACCATTATTATCAAGAATAGTTGCTAGAGTTAACGCTCCATAATTCAAGTATTGCTGCCGGCGCGCTAAGACATTATCACGTTTTTTTGGTTTATCTAAACCTGCTGAAACAAAAATAACCTGACTACTCACTCCATCCCCTAAAAAATCAGACGCACAATCAAGTCGATCAATTACAATGCCACTTCGGAAATTTCATCTCAGGATTAGTTATACCACCCTTAAATAGAATACAGATAATTGCGAGACATAAAGGTTTTCAATAGATAGAATATTCAGTGATAGACCCACACTCGGATACAAACTGATTTCAAGCTGAAATCTTCCCTGGCAAAAATTCCCTTCGACTGATGTGCTTAGCCGCACATTCCGACTACCGCAATCAAACTCAGTAGCCAATAAATTTATCTATTACTAAAAATATCACTAATTTAGCCATCAGACAATGGCAGCTAGACACCTACCAAATACTCGGTGGGCATACTGCCCCCTCATCAAACAGCCCACCCCCCTGACAGCCATGACACCTCCTATGTCACACACCAGGCTGATTAGCCCTTATATTTCTCTATTCCCACGTTATAATCGCGGCTTTTTAATACAGCCCCTGCGGTTACACACTCTCAAGGATATACCATGAGCCACAAACCCAATCGCGATGCCCTGCTGGCTACCGCTCACACTCATATGCCGATGGGCGTTGCCGACAGCTACCGCTATTGGGGCGACGAAAACACTGTATTTGTGAAGAATATGAAAGGTTGCACCATCACGGATGAAGATGAGCAAACCTTTGTTGATTTCCGTCTGGCTTATGGCCCTATCATCCTGGGTTACCGCGATGAGCGTATCGACAACGCGGTCATCAACAGCATCCAGAACATCGGCACCATGACCGGCTTCTCAACTGCGATGGATTCCGAAGTGATCGAGCTGGTGAAGTCCATGTGTCCGCAAATCGAGAAGATGCGTTTCGCCAACTCCGGTACCGAAGCGGTGTTGGGCGCGATTCGTACTGCTCGTGGCTACACCGGCCGAAACAAAGTAGTTGTAGTAGAAGGTGGCTTCCACGGTTTATACGATGAAATGATGTGGAAGCCAGACGTCGACAGCTGGGACCCGGAATCTGGCACCATTCCGGAAATCAAATCGTTCGGAGGTGGTATTCCGGAAGCCAGCCGTGAACACTTGGAAACCGTTTCTCTGAACGATGCAGAAGCGTTAGAAGAAGTCTTCGCCCGCGTTGGTAATGATATTGCCGCCATCGTGATTGAGCCAATCATGGGTAACTGTGGCTCCATCGCCTCCACACAGGAATATATGCAGAAGCTGCGTGATATCTGTGATCAGAACGGTTCTCTGTTAATCATCGACGAAGTAAAAACCGGTTTCCGTGTCGCCAAAGGTGGCGCCCAGGAGCTGTACGGTATTTATGCCGATCTGACCACCTATGCTAAAGCCATGGGTAACGGTTACCCGGTGGCAGCTTTTGGTGGTAAAGCCGCCATCATGGATAAAATCAGCTTCGGTAAAGGTGGCGTTACCCACGGCGGCACTTACACTGCCAACCTGATTGCCTTAAGCGCGGCTAAAGCGACCCTGAGCACACTGCGGGATACTGATGCATTAGACAGCATCAATGCCACCGGCAAAAAGATTCAGGGCATTCTGGCAAAAGTATTCGACAAGTTTGGTGTTGATCACCGCTTTGCCGGCCCAGACTCTATGTTTGGTATTCACCTCGGCAATATCGTGCCGCAGAATTACCGCGACTGGAAACAAACCAACAGCGATCTGTACACTGAATTTGCTCACAATTTAATCAAACATGGCGTTATGCTGGAACCAGATTCCCGCGAGCCCTGGTTTATCTGCGAAGCGCACAAAACGATGGATTTTGATTGGCTGGAAAACGTCGCTGAACAATCGATGCGGGAAGCATTAGCGGCACAATAATTACTGGTTTTATCAGTAATAAAGGCTCAAAAAGCAACATAGGTGGCCGCCAATGTTGCTTTTTTTATGAGCGTTTTTGGTGCGTTTCCTGATTTTAATCAGGAGTAAGACACAATTATCTGTTTCTGCGACAGATATTTACTTAACAGCCCTTTGTTATCTTCCGCTAAGTGCTATATTTCAGGACTGTTGTGTTTTGTAACCAAGGCTTAAGCATGCGTCGTGTGACTCAGGAAGATTACCCGTTAGAGACTCTGCATCGTGCCGTGAATAGTGTTACCTTTTTTAAGGACCTGATTCACTCGGATTCAGACCAGTTTGAACTGTTAATGAGTGTCAGCCAGTTTGTAACGGCTGACCCGGGCGAAATCATTATCCATCAGGGTGATGATGCCAATATCTTATATTTCCCGTTAAAAGGTCAGCTGCTGGTAATGGCTGACGATGAACACGAAGAGGTAATTGGCGAAATTAATCCCGGCGAAATGTTTGGCGTGATGGCGATGTTGCTGAATTTTAAGCGGTCAGCATCCATTAAAGTCAGCGATAAGCAGGTACTACTGGCCGGTATCGACTTTCAGTATTTCTCAGACCTGGAAGATTTCACTCTGTTCAGCCTGAAAACTAAAATCACCTTCTTCCGGATGCTGGCAAATAATCTGCGCTGGACGCTGGAGCGTAATAAAATGCAGTTACCCGATCATCCACTGGTGCCTGAACTGCGAAAAATTCCGATTGTAATTGCTGACAAAAATTCTGTTGATGAACTGCATAAGCTACATAATCAGACCCATGAACTGGCAAAATTATTAAAAGCCTGGAATGAGTCAATGGCACCGCAGGAATCTGAGTGGGTCAGTTTTTGATCCAACGACTCTCAGATACAGCAAAGCTCTGATAACAACGCCATTCAGATAACAATAACCCCCTGATAATATTTATTATCAGGGGGTTATTGTTATCTGCCAAACAGGCAGAACGGAAGTAAGAAGTGTTTAGCTTACTTTCCAGGTCTTAACAATTTCAAAACCGTATTCCGCAATCCACTCGTCTAACTGACGCGGGTTACGTTTGATCTTTTCCACCTTTTCGCTGGTGGCTGGGTTTTGATAAACACCGACTGGCAGCTTAGGCTTTGGCAGAGAAGATACTTTTTCTGCTTTACCACCGTTGCGTGCTTCACGAGCCAGTGCTTTTTCAAAGTGCTTTTTCAGATTCTTATAAATTGAAGACGGCGCATCGGCTTTTGCCATGCTGATCAGCCAGGCTTCAATCTGTTCAGAGCGGGAAACATACAGCTCGTTTTCAGTCAGGCTGTTTTGATTACACAGACGCTTGATCTGCACATCAAATTCTTTAATACCTTCGAACTTTTGTTCCTGATCAACTTTCAGTTGCTCCAGCTCTTCAATTTTTTGTTGGTGTTGCTGGATTTGTTTATCAATATCAGTGGCAAATACGCTCACAGAATACCTCTATATAAGTTATCAAACGATATCATCTTTATTATGATGCTGGTCAAATAACAACCAGAACGATATACCCCGAGTGGGAAGCTGAATCATATCGGATATTAAGAATAATTCAAATAATTATTTATTTTTATAAATATCAGCAACACACCTTTGTTATATCAAAGGTGTATTGCCTTAATATTAATATACTGTTTAATACCTCAGAGATATGCCATGGCAGCCTGATCAGGCTGCGTACCCCGGGCGCTGCATCATCAGCGCATGCCAGCGCTGTATATTCGGATACTCATCAGCGCGCAGTTTAATAACTTTGGCAAAATCGACTGTCACCACCGCGGTAATATCTGCGGCAGAAAAATTATCACCCGCAACATAGGTATGCTTACTGAGCTGTGCTTCCAGAATCGGATAAAACTTGGCGGTAATATTCCGCGCTTCCACGCCCCACTCTGCAACCGGTGTCATACGGTCTTTAAAAATACCCGTACTGTGCTGAAAGCTATTAAACGCCGGATATAAAAATGCCGCCTCAAGACGGCGATCCCACATTTCAATAACGGCTTTTTCTTCCGCTGTTCGACCAAGCAGAGGATTATCCGGATACATTTCTTCAATATAACGGAATATAGCCGCAACCTCGCTGATACAGGTGCCATTATCCAGCTCCAATACCGGCACTTTGCAGACTGGGTTCTTGGCGGCAAAATCCTCACTGAGGTTGTCGCCCGCTGGTAAGTCCAGCTTAATATATTCGATATTCGTGATTCCCTTCTCCGCTAAAAACATACGTGCCCGACGTGGGCTTGGTGCATATTCAGCATCATAAAATTTCATAAAAATATCCTTTTTCTCATTGTTATGTAGATAAGCAGTGTCAACATACGGCTCTTTATCGTCAATAACATCGAGTGCGACACATTGTTTTAGTCATGGAACACATCATGGTGCCATAACAGCCTGCAGCTTATTTTTTGCTTCAATCCACTGCGACATATACTGACTGCTTTTTAAACTATGGTGCCGCAACATAGCACCATAAAAGTTATTCAACCGATGCGACGGTAACTCCGTCATCAGTCGCTGTACTGCCTCGGCCAGAGCTGTTGCATGGTCATCGTAGGAAAAATATCGGGCAATCACCCGCGAGGCACCCTGAGACGATAACAACCAATCATACGGCTGGTTATAAAGCCGGATGGCGTTGGCAACAAACTGAGCCGGTTCATCAGCAATGGCAGCGGCCTGGCTAGCATCCGAATCCTGTATTCCATCTGAACCGTACATCCCTTCAGCGCCAATGGACGTTGTCACGGCCGGAGTATGGCAGAGCGCAGCATCAATCAACTTCCCTTTTAACCCGGCACCAAAGCGTAATGGCGCTAATAAAACCCGGGCATTAGCCACAACCGGTAACGCCTCATCAGCCCAGCCTTTCACCAGAAACCCTTGTTTTTCATTATGCAGCTGAGTGGCTTTTTTAGGCGGATAAGCGCCATAAATATGCAGCTCCGCCTCGGGAATTTGCTGACGAATGGCGGGCCAGATCTGCTCCTTCAGGTAGCGAACAGCATCCCAGTTCGGTTCATGGCGGAAATTGCCAATCGACACAAAATGCTGACGTTGTTCGTACGACGGAATATCAAATCCGGCCTGATGGTGAGAACACATAAACGGGCAATAATGCAGAATGGCCGCCGGAATCTGAAACCGGGTTTGCAGCAGTTCCATCTCAAACCGGGAGATGGTCAGCGTCAGATCACACCGCAAAATGGCAGCAATCTCGCGCTTGGCCATATCCGAATATAAGTATTCCGATGGCGGCTGAATAATTTGTTGATTGCCCGCTTTTAGCGCAGCATGACGGGCATGCCGAAGAAAATGTAAGTCTTCACTATCCAGAATACGAAGTGCTTCCGGGCAGCATTTTTCCACTCGCCAGCCAAACTGCTCTTCCATCATAAAACGATCAAACATCACCACCTGCGGGTTAAGGTTGGTAATAAACTGATCAAAGCTTTGGCTGTTTAATTCGATCGGCTGCGCTTCAATGCCCAGATCAGCCAGATCGATAGCGTGATCGCTGGCTTCTGCCGGGGAGGCATAAATAATACGATATTCCTGACCTCGGAATACCTGTAATAGCTGTAGCATCCGGCTGCCTGCCGCTGAGGATTTGGGTTCGGGCCAGACATAGCCAATCACAAGCAGTGTTTTCATAAGTCAGTAATCGTCATATTCAGTAGCCAGATATACTTTCAGCCGCCTCCCCGAAGGCACATCCATGTGCCTGCCGGGAGGTCGCAACATCCTGTTGCTGCTTTGAAAGTATATCTGGCTACTGCCTTTAAAATTCGCGACATTGTACACAGAGCCTGTAGTCGATGCAGTGTCGATGATGCTGTACGACTAAGATTATAAAGCACACTTATGGCGGACATTTAAGCCATGCTTATGACGTATACCCGATTCCTTGGTATGATTCGCGGCCAATTGAATAGGCTTATTTTGATGGCGGTTGTCGCCCGGACTTTTTGTTATGACTGAACTCAACACCCCTGCTCATCTCCAGGACGCAAAAGTACTGCTGTCGGACGATGGTTTCACCACCAGCAATGTGTGGTATCACGGCACGTCTTCTGGCCTGATCACCTCGGTTACCAATCAGGGCTTAGTGGGTGGTGGCGACGCCGCGTTGATGAAACGTATGCAAAGCACACTGCAAACCATTCAGGCACCTGCCTTTACCGCCGAAGATCCGGTATTTCTGACGCAGAGCAAAGAGCTGGCTTACTACTGGGCAGACCAAAAAGCCAAAAGCCGTAACCTGTATTTCAGCAATGGAGAAACACCGGCCGTATTTGAAGTCACCCTGAACGATGAAGAAAATGCACTGGTAAAAACCGATGCAGGTGGCGCGGCGTTATTGATGGAACCGGGCAATGCCTATATCAAGCATCTGGGCGAAGTGTACAAGGCCAACGGTAAAGAGCTGGAAGAAATTAACCCATTAAAAGCGGATCGTATGGTGTATATGAACAAGCTGGGTTTAGCTTACTCGAATCAGCCTATTTCGAAGAAAGCCGTAAAATTGCTTGAAGGTTGATAAAAAGCAGCTCGAAGAGTAATTCTTTCGCACAATAAAAAACCGGTCAGATTGCTGCAATCTGACCGGTTTTTTATTGCCTGAATACTCAGGCACCTCAGCTTAAAGCTCAATATTTACAGAGTAGTCATCTCATAAATCGAAGACCGCTCAATCGCACCACCCGCTTGTGCAGAAAAGTTCTTCAGGTGCTCAGACTGCATATGCTGTTGCCATAACTCACGCGTCTGCCACGCCTCATAAAACATAAAGTGTGTGCTATCAGCATTGTCCTGATGCAGGTCGTAACGCAGACAACCCGCTTCAGCACGAGTCGGTGCTACCAATTGATTTAACGCGGACTTCACAAAATCGACCTGATCGGCTTTAGCGTGAATATGGGCAATAATAATCAGTTCTGACATAACGTTTCTCAGTAATCATTCCGGGCCTGATACGGCCTTAGTCCGAGCCGGCAAAAGCCAGCCATCGTGTTTGATACGGAGAAAGTAACAGTTGCTCACCGATAGTGCCATCCTGCTCCGCCAATAAATCACTTAAGCCATCGGGCAACACACCCAGACTGGCCATCGGTAATTTCAGAATACGTTCAGTGACATTTGAAATGGCGTAAATCACCTGGCTTTTATCACATGCAGTCCGCTTGAGAATAAATAAATCCGAATTAATTTTAATCACCTGCTGGCGTGCTTGCGGGTGAAACGCAGCTTGTTGGCGGCGAATGGCAATCATCCGCCGCAGCTCTGCGAACACTTCAGCCTGGGGTGTCACCGGATTATCCAGCAGGCACATTAATTCTTCTTCGTCCCAGATTTTGCGATTAATCGAACGGGTTCGCCCGGTTTGTTCAACGTGGGCTAAATCATTTGGCGTTGCCGTTAAACTATGAATATACACCGCCGGAATACCCTGCATTCCCAGCATAATCGCCTGAGAGCAGATAAAGCGCGGTACCTGAAAATGGTCAACACCACGGCGGGTACCCATACAAGCATCAAACAACGTGATATTAATTTCATACGGGCTTTCACTGCCGTCCGGATTGGCTTTCATGCTGACGAATCCACCAAAGCGGTGCATACAGTCAATTAAGTCCTGTACTTCACGTTCCGGTAAAATGCCTTCAACCGGGCGTACACCAATACCATCATGCGAAGCGGTAAAATTCAGATAGGTACAGCCATCCGGTAATTTAGGAATACTCAGCGCCCAATCGCTTAAAAAGCTGGCATTCCCCCGGTTCAGGGCATGCAGAACCAGCGGCGGCAAGCCAAACTGATACACCATATGCGCTTCATCAGACTGGCCAAAATAACTGAGATTTTCTTTGACCGGCACATTGGTTTCGGTAATTAATACCGCTTTAGGGGCAACGTAATCGAGAATATCGCGCAGTAATTTTACCGCTTCGTGGGTTTGTGACAGGTGCAAACAATTGGTGCCAATTTGTTTCCATAAAAAGGCGATGGCATCGAGGCGAATAAAGCGCGAGCCACGTTCAATATACATCAGAAAAATATCGACAAATTCCAGCAACACTTCCGGGTTAGCAAAATTTAAATCGATCTGATCTTCGCTGAAGGTTGCCCAAACATGACGAATTCCTTCATGGGTATGTACCGGTGATAATAACGGTGTATTACGTGGCCGGGTGACCTGAGATAAGTCCAGTTCCGGATCGGTTTCAATAAAATAATCTTTGTAAGGTTCACGATTACCAATAAAGTCGATAAACCACAGGTTTTCACGTGAGCAGTGGTTAATCACCAGATCAGCCATCACATCAAAATCCCGGGCAATAGCTTCAATATCCGGCCAGTCTCCCCAGTCCGGGTTAACCTGGCGATAATCAATCACCGAAAAACCATCGTCAGAGCTGTAAGGGAAAAACGGCAGGATATGAACACTATTCACCGTGTCCGCTAGGTATTGCGTTAAAAAGTGATGCAGTGTCTGCAGCGGTACGGCATCGGCCTTCTGAATGCTGTTGCCGTAGGTGATCAGAATAACGTCTTGTTCATCCCATCGTGGGTCAGTAGCTCTGGCGGCCTGCTCGGCAACCACACTATTTTGTTGCTCAGCAAATTGTTGGCAACGCGCCAGTAACCGCTCGCTGATCTGATGAATATGGCTGTCGTCGATCACTCCCTGATAAATGGCGGATAATCGTTTAGTAAACTGATTGGCGGCGGCCTGCGACATACATCTCCCCTTTTCCCTCTTACGGCGCTTGTCACGAACACTTTAAATTCGCGCTATTAATTCACGCTTTAAATTCGCACGCTTAACTGGCGATTGCTAATGCCGTTAATGCTTGCCAGTTTTGTGCCGAAATAGCTTCTTTAGGGGTTAACCAGCTGCCGCCTGCAGCAAACACATTTTTCTGTTGCAGGTAATCCTGATAGTTGCCCGCCCCTACGCCACCGGTTGGGCAAAACATCACATCGTGAAATGGCCCGGAGAAAGCCTTTAGCATCTCAATGCCGCCTGCCGCTCCTGCCGGAAAAAACTTCTGATATTTAAACCCGGCATTGCGGGCCTGCATCACTTCACTGGGAGTGGCGACCCCCGGAAGGTAAGAGCCGCCCCAATTTCGGGCGCAGTCGAGTAATTCCTGCGACATTCCAGGGCTAACCGCAAATTCAGCGCCCGCATGCAGTGCATCTTCAAATTGCCGGGCACTGGTCACGGTTCCAACGCCAACAATGGCATCGGGCACATCTTTTCGGATGGTGCGAATCGCTTCCAGGCCATGCTCGGTTCTGAGGGTGACTTCTAATAAACGCACACCGCCGTCCACCAGCGCCTGCGCCATTGGTACGGCATGATCCGGATCGTCAATCACAATTACCGGAACCAGAGGCTTGGCACGCTCTAACCATAAATCCCACTTCATCGTGTTTTCTCCTGTTGATTCATATCCCAGCAAACACTATCAGTCTATTAACGAAGAAAAGGAATTCGGGAGTCTTTTCAAAAGCAGCAACAGGATGTTGCGACCACCCGGCAGGCACATGGATGTGCCTTCGGGGTGGCGACTGAAAAGACTCCTGAAATCCTTTTAACGGTTAAAAATCAATGCTGATCGCGCCTTGTTCAGCTGAGCTGACCTGATTACGGAAGACCTGAAATATCTCACGCCCCAAACCAAAGCTGACCTGCGCCTGAGGTGTTTCAAATTCACGTTGAGCAAATCCAACCGTCAGTACACTCAGCTCTCCGGCATGACCATCCAGCCGCACCACATCACCGTCTTTGATCGCTGCAATCAGGCCACCCGCACAGGCTTCTGGCGATAAATGAATCGCTGCCGGTACTTTTCCTGAGGCACCGGATAAACGCCCGTCGGTTACCAGTGCGACTTTGAACCCGGCGTCCTGAAGATTGGTCAGCGCCGGGGTTAATTTATGCAGCTCCGGCATGCCATTTGCTTTAGGGCCTTGCTGTTTCAGCACCACCACCACATCCTGATTTAATTCACCGGCTTTATACGCCGCCAATGCATCGTTCTGATCGGCGAAGACCTTCGCTGGTGCTTCAACAATCCAGCGATCATCCGGCACCGCCGAAACCTTCATAATGGCATTACCCAGATTGCCACTGACCAGTTTCATACCGCCTTCACGCATAAAAGGTGCATGTGCGGGCGCCAACACCGATAAATCCAGACTTTCGGAAACGGCCGGGCGCCAAGCCAGCTGGTTATCACTATCAAGATAAGGTTCCTGAAAATAATCACTCAAACCAGCTCCCATAATGGTGTTTACATCCGTGTGTAACAGCCCTTCTGATGCCAGTTCACGCATCAGAAACGCCATCCCACCACTGCGCTGAAAGGCATTAATATCCGCCGCCCCATTGGGGTATACCCGGGCTAATAACGGCACCACATTCGACAAGTCGGCCATATCTTCCCAGGTCAGCTCAATGCCCGCCATACGCGCAATCGCAACCAGGTGAATACTGTGATTGGTCGAGCCACCAGTCGCTAATAAGCCCACCACAGCATTAACGATGCTGCGCTCATCAATCATCTGGCCTAGCGGCATAAATCCGGGTTCTAGCGCGGTTTTATGCGCCACCAGCTGCGAAGCGTAGTCGGTTAATACACGTCGTAATGGATCGTTCGGATTAATAAAAGATGAACCGGGAAGCTGAATCCCCAGCATTTCCATCAACATTTGATTGGAATTTGCGGTGCCGTAAAAGGTGCAGGTACCTTCGGAATGGTAAGACGCCATCTCACTGCTCAGCAGCTCATCCTCTCCGACTTCTCCGGCCGCAAACGCCTGACGGGTTTTGGCTTTTTCAGAATTACTGATACCACTGGGCATTGGTCCGGCTGGAATAAAGATGGTCGGCAAATGACCAAAGCGTAGCGCTGCCATCAACAAACCAGGCACAATTTTATCGCAGATTCCCAGCATCACAGCGCCATCAAACACCTGATGAGACAGGCCAACCGCAGCGCTCATGGCAATCACATCACGACTGAACAGAGACAGTTCCATACCATCCTGGCCCTGAGTCACACCGTCACACATGGCGGGCACACCCGAGGCGACCTGAGCCACATGACCGGCTTTTGCCAGTGCGGTTTTAATCTGTTCCGGGTAATGTCGGTAGGGAGCGTGTGCCGAAAGCACGTCGTTGTAAGAAGAGATAATGGCGATATTCGCGGCGCGCTGGGAGGATTTAAGAATCAGTTTGTCATCGTGCGGCGCCGCTGCATAATCGTGGGCCAGATTGGTACAGCTTAACTGATCCCTCACTGGCCCTTGTTGAACCGCTTGCTGAATCATCTGAAGATACGCTTGCCGCTGTGTTTGGCTGCGTGTTATCAGACGCTCGGTAACTCGTTGAATAATCGGGTTAATAGGTACGTCAGCATCACGGTTATGTGGCATTAAGCACTCCGATAAATATTCACCGGCACTTGATTCTGGAACAGAACGGAGCGAACCGGCATAGGTTCAAAATTGTGCTTGTCGTGCTCATCACACACTTGCTCAAACACTTTGTTTTTCGCTTCACCTTCAAAATGCAGGTAAATATGCTTGGAGCGCAGCACCAGTGATAACGACATGGTCATACGCTGAGGAAAGGTCGGCGCATCCATTACCGCAAAACAACAGGCAGCCGCCTGCTCATCCAGACACTGAGTTAAGGACTCAGACCCGGGGAACCAGGATGCCGTATGGCCATCCAGCCCCATGCCCAGCACAACGATGTCGAGCTCATCAATCTGCTCATGCAAACGATTTTCACTGATCATCAGACCTTCTTTCGGCGTTTCCTCTGCATTTTTCAGAGGCACAAAGTAGGCCAGTTTTGCGTGGTTAATCAGCAGGTTGTCTTTCACCAGACGCTCGTTACTGTCTTGATCGTCGCTCTCAACCCAACGGTCATCGACCAGAGTGATCAGCACTTTGGCCCAGTCGAGCTCTTTTTCCGACAGTTTCTGAAAAAACGCTTTTGGCGTTGTGCCACCACTCACAGCCAGGGATACCCGGCCACGCTCATCAATAATTGACTGCATTTTCCTGGCAACGGAGTCGGCCAGTTGCTGAGCCAGAGTGTGTGTATCGGAGAAACGGTTATCGTTAATCATTCAGCTATTCTCATCCCATAGACGCCCGTCTTTGGCAAGCAACAGGGTCGCTGCTGCAGGCCCCCAACTGCCTGAGGTGTAGGGTTCAGGCCGTTGTTCGAGGTCGTTCCAGAAAGTTAAAATCGAGTCAACCCAACGCCAGGCTTCCATAAGCTCATCGTCTCGCAGAAACAGCGTTGCGTTACTGACCAAAACGTCGAACAATAACCTTTCATAGGCTTCAGGTACACGGGTTTTTTTGTGATCCGCCGGATTCAGGCTTAAGTTCATCGGCCGCACGTTCATGCCCGGGCCAATCTTTTTCTCACACAACATCAGACGAATACCTTCATCCGGTTGCAAACGAAACACCAGCTTATTCGCCATGGTATTTTTGTGCTGCAATGGAAAGATGGAGTGCGGTATCTCTTTAAAGTGCACCACAATTTCACAGGCGCGTTCCGCCAGGCGTTTACCGGTACGCAGGTAAAAAGGCACACCAGCCCAGCGCCAGTTTTCAATTTCTACCTTAACGGCAACAAAGGTTTCTGTCTGGCTTTTACCTGCCACATCCGGCTCATCCCGATAACGCGGCACCGGTTTACCATCGGCCACACCGGCATCGTACTGACCACGAACCACTTTATCGTTAATGGCGTCACCGGTAATCGCCCGCAATGAGCGAATGACTTTTACCTTTTCATCCCGGATGGCATCCGGCTCCAGACTCGCCGGCGGCTCCATAGCGGTAATACACAATAATTGCAGCAAATGGTTCTGGAACATATCGCGCATCGCACCAACGTGGTCATAAAAACCGGCACGCTTTTCCACCCCCAAAGATTCAGAAATCGTAATCTGAATATGATCGATGTATTTGTGGTTCCACTGGTGTTCAAACAGTGAGTTGGCAAACCGCAGCACCATCAGGTTCTGCACCGTTTCTTTGCCTAAATAATGGTCAATACGATAAATCTGAGATTCAGCAAAATACTCAGCCACCGCATTATTAATCTGAGTGGCCGATTCAAAATCATGACCAATGGGCTTTTCCAGCACCACTTTGGCGTGTTCATGAATAAGATGACTGTGATGCAACCCGGCACAGATGCTGGTGTAGAGATCAGATCCGGTCGCCAGGTAAAAAACCCGGTTCTGGCATTGCTTATCCAATACCTGTTCCAGTTGCACAAAGGTATTTGCATCGTTCAGGTCAATGGTATGGCACACCAGATATTCAACAAACTGATGCCACAGACTTTCGTCGAAATAACGGGCTTCAAGATGCTGCCTTAACGCCTGGCGCACCTGCTGGAGAAAATCGTCACGTGCCAGCTCACGGCGGGTGATGGCCACAATCTTTCCTGGCTGGGGCAAGCGGCCATCACAAAACAGCATAAACATGGCAGGTAGCAGCTTACGTTGCGACAAATCCCCCAAGCCACCAAACAGAACCAACTCAAATGGCGCATCAATGTGCATCGGCTTTCCTCTTCTGCTTTATTTCAGTGCATCTAACCTTATGACAACGTACCTGACAAAGTACCTATGCGCGGCAGGCCTTGGTGATCAATTAAGCATGTTTCAGGCCTACTCATATTTAGACCCATTCATATTTAAACCCACTCATGTTTAGGTCTACTTGTGCTTCATACTTCAAGCCTGAGTTCAGTATAGACCCGGTCGGCACCGAACTTGCTCCGATTGTGCTCAGTCAGACGATAGATTGATGCTCATTGACGCATAATCGCAACAATTCTGACATAATCTCGACCACTCGCTCGCCTGACTCCCTATTCACCGGCGAGCAAACTGTTTCAAATGTAATTGACAAAGGATTGAATCCAATGATTCGCAAGTGTTTATTTCCTGTTGCCGGTTATGGCACCCGCTTTTTGCCCGCAACGAAATCCATGCCAAAGGAAATGCTACCCGTGGTGAACAAGCCACTGGTGCAATATGGTGTTGAAGAAGCGGCTCAGGCTGGCCTGTCTACGGTTGGTTTTGTAACTGGTCGTGGTAAGCGCGCTATCGCTGACCACTTTGATATCAGCTATGAGCTGGAACATCAGATTCAGGGCTCTGGCAAAGAAACTCTGCTGAGCTCAATCCGTGAGCTGATCGAAAACAATGATTTTGCTTTTACTCGCCAAAACCATATGAAAGGCCTGGGTCACGCCATTCTGTCGGGTCGTAATCTGATGGGTGATGAGCCTTTTGGTGTGGTACTGGCCGATGACCTGTGTGTAGCGGCTGAAGATGGTGAAGGTGTACTGGCGCAGATGGTTAAAATCTACAACCAGTTCCGCTGCTCGGTAGTCGCCATTCAGGAAGTTCCAGAAGATCAGGTTCATAAGTACGGTGTGATTGCCGGTGAAGACATGGGTAATGGCTTGTTCCGGGTGACGGACATGGTCGAGAAGCCAGCGAAAGAAGATGCCCCATCCAACCTGGCGATTATTGGTCGTTATATCCTGACACCGGACATCTTCGACAAAATTGAAAACACCGAGCCCGGCAAGAATGGTGAAGTTCAGATCACCGACGCACTGCTGAAACAAGCCCAGGAAGGCTGTGTGATGGCTTACAAATTCCGTGGTAAGCGTTTTGACTGTGGTTCAATTGAAGGCTTTGTTGATGCTACTAACCACGTGTTTGAGAACGTCTACAAAAAGCAGCAGGGGTAACCGCTGGCCTGATCTCAGGTCGGCTAATAATCCCTAGTTTTTTGTTTTTGTTAGCTTTTTTTAAATTTTCTTAAAAAAAAGTGTTGACGGGGCAAACTCTTCTACATAGAATTCGCCCCGTTGTTGAGAGACATTCCCCGATAGCTCAGTCGGTAGAGCAGTAGACTGTTAATCTATTGGTCGCTGGTTCAAGTCCAGCTCGGGGAGCCAACTTCTCAGGAAGTTAAACAATCAACAACAAACGGGGTATAGCGCAGTCTGGTAGCGCGCCTGGTTTGGGACCAGGATGTCGGGAGTTCGAATCTCTCTACCCCGACCAACAATTTGTTCGAACGATTTTTCGTTCACCTTATGTTCCCCGATAGCTCAGTCGGTAGAGCAGTAGACTGTTAATCTATTGGTCGCTGGTTCAAGTCCAGCTCGGGGAGCCACTTCTTTCTAAGCATTCTGCTTAATATCTATTTAAATCATTCTTCAAAACACTTTTTTGTTTTTGCTATCTATTTAGCTACATCTGCGCATAAAAAAACCCGCAATACAGCTGCATCACGGGTTTTCTTGCCAGAACTCAGAAATCGTTACTTAACAATTTCCAGCAGCTCCACTTCAAATACCAGCGCAGAGTTAGCTGGAATTTTAGGGCTTGGGCTACGAGCACCATAAGCCAGATCAGCCGGAATAGTCAGCTTCCACTTGTCGCCCGGCTGCATCAGTTGCAGCGCTTCGATCCAGCCTTTGATAACACCATTTACCGGGAATTGTGCAGGCTCACCACGCTCAACAGAGCTGTCGAACACAGTACCGTCGGTCAGAGTACCGTGGTAGTGAACACGAACAGTATCAGTCGCTGCTGGCTTCTCACCTTCACCTCCAGCGGCGGTCAGCACTTCGTACTGCAGACCAGACTCAGTTACCTGAACGCCATCACGCTTAGCGTTTTCAGCCAGGAATTCTTCACTGGCTTTTGCCGCTGCATCATCCAGAGCTTCTTGCTTACGCTGCTGCTCTTCACGAACCTGATTGAATGCCGCCTCAATAACAGAGTCTTCAATACGCTGCTCAGACTCAGTCAGAATATCTTTGATACCGGCAGCAATCGCATCGGCATTCATTTCAACAGACTCGCTTGCCAGCTGGCGACCAATGTTCAGGCCAACACCATAACTTGCCTGATCAATATGGTTCTCTAACTTCACTTTTTCCTCCTGGCCACAACCGGCCAATAATGCTGCACCCAGTACAATTGCAGGTGCAAGTTTTGTTAATTTCATGGGGTTTCCTTCGCATGATTTTCCAAGAAGCATCGTACACTACTACAAGCACTCTGGAATTCCTACGAAAGAAGCGCAAAGAACAGCAACAGACAGATCAGCGTCGTTTGCTGACCCGATAAAGACAAAAAGATAACTCCTGAGGGCAGTCCTAACAGGCCCAGTTATCCTTCTCAGCACGACGCTCACACTCACGCGCGATGTTTTTACATACCTGGATTTCAGGTGCCGATAGATTTGCGCCGGTACGGCACATAGCATGACGCTTACGCAGCTCTTTGTCAGATAATTTGCTCATCGCTGAATCAGCACAGCCAGCAACGGATAACACACCAATAATAGCAGCACAAAATAAAGACAAAGATTTCACAATACGACCCGGTTCCTAAACTGGAAGTAGACTCGCATAAGGGCACTTTTTTGTCTAGCCGACAGCACAATGAAGCTCGACAATCTGCCGCTATTTAAAAATCTCGCTATAATCCGCCAAATCAAACAATAATAAGGAAATCACCATGTTATCCGCTATGCGATTACGTATTTCGCTATTCATTCTCATTAGCAGCCTGCTCAGTAGCGCCTGCAGCGGCCCTTCGAAAGAAGAGTTGCGTCGCATGCAGTTATTGCAAGCCCAGCGTGCTGAACTGGCAGCACAACAAGCCCAACAAGCGGCACTGCGTCGTCAGCAACTCAGAAATGAGCGTATCCAGGCCGCAGACCAGGCACTCGCCGCTATGCACATACAAACTCAGCAAACACCAACTCAGAAAAAACAGACTCAACAAATACCAGCTCAAGAACACGTTAAGCTGATTTTCTCCGACCAGAAAAACGCCACACTCCCATCTGGCAACACTTATTTCCAGACATTTCAGCTACAACCAGCAAAATACAATTACGCCAAAAACAAGCAAAGTTTCAGCATTGTGGGAATGCGTAATCTGCCAGATAGCAAGGCATACAGCCCATTATTCCCGGACGAATCAGCCCGTTATCAACCAGGACAGAAAGCCAAATCCGTACTTGAGTTTACTCTGCTGGAAGAAACAGAGCTGAATCGTTTAGGCCAGCAATTATTAAAAGAAAATGGCAAACGCTGGGTTGCCGCAACGCTGAATATTAAAAATTCATCATCACTGAGCAACAAGCATGCAGACTGGGTGTGGGAACCCGGATTATTTGAAGATTTATCCTGGCTGACAGCGCCGGAAATCAGCTATCCCTACACCGCCAAACGGGAATTACAGATACAAATTGGTTTTCGTTTATGCCAGAGAAAAAATCGCTGTTACCTGAACTCAGATTATCAGCAACACCCGACCCAGGCAGTGCGCGCCGAGGTGTTATCCGCTGTGGTATTTAACACACGAACGCATGAAGTCCTGGCGCGCTTTATCAGTGAAGTTGAATAAGTGACGCTAAATAAAGGAGTCAGCCTTTAGGAAGCTTATCTTTGTTTACAAGTTTATCTTTGCTAGCCGGTATTTCTTTTACTGGCTTTTCTTTTACCAACATCTCCTTCAATGCTTTCTCTTTCAGGGGCTTCTCTTTCACAGGTTTAACAAGAGAACGACGATACAGCTCTTTATCATCTTCAAAGAGTTTATCCCCTACCCCTTCCACTTTTTTTAACGCCCGCAGTGAATTTGATAAAAATTCACGTTCATATAAAACCCCAACTACAGCCGTGGCCGCCAGTATAAATACCCAAGGGCTGGCAAACCAGGTTAACAATGCCAGAGAAAAATAAAAGGATCGCAAGCCATAGTTATAGCTGTGACTGGCCTGATCAATAATTTTTGCGCCATAAATAGCAAAACTGCGTCTTTCATTGGCTGTCACACTTTCGTCATCCGGTAATGGCGCCGCGCCGACCAAAACAGAAGCAAAGCCGTATTGTCGTAGCGACCAGGTGAAAGTAAAAAACGCATAAATAAAAACAAACACCAGCGTAATAATTTTCAGCTCTAACGCCAGTAAGGAGGTGGGCTCAACAAAGGTAATTTCCGACAATATTTGTTGCAGCTCCTCAATCGCCGTCAACGCGGCTAATAAACCGGCGAGAATCAGCACACAAGATGAGGCAAAAAAGTTTACGTTACGCTCAAGGTTGGATAATAAAGCCGCATCCCCAACCCGGACGTCACGCTGCAATAAACGTCGCATCCAGTTAATCCGGTGAACGTGTAATACCGATGATAATGACGCTACCTTTTTCGCCATGTATTTAGCAAATAATGAATAGCTGATCCAACAGAACAAAAACCACACCAGACTGATGAGGTTAATAAAACCAATTTCCTGCGTAATAATGGTCATCATAATTTTTCGGTCAAATCCTTACTGAACAGACTCAATACACCATACCCCCACGGACTCACCCAAAGGTAAATTTACTTCATCATCCACACCCAAACCAACCAGCCGTTGCGCCAGTGGTGTGTGAGCACTCACAGCCTGCACCTGATTATTCAATAACCGGCTGGCACAGGGGGTAATCCAGATTAAACGCGGAGAGCTGTTATTGCACTCCAGAGTCACCAGCGCGCCGGTAGCAATTACATCATCATCTGAGAATTCCGGAATCTGCCACTTTTCAAGTCGTATCCGATCCTGCTGTAACTGCAGAATACGCTCTGACTGACCATGGGCCAGATAAGCCGCCTCAAGACTCAGGGTATCGTATTGATTTTCTGGCTGATTATCCTGATGAGCTGCGGCTTCCTGAGCTTGTTGTGCGGCTTTTATTGCCTCATCAATTTCCTGATCAAGACTGCTCAGCAGCAGCGCCTTTAATTCGGCTTTATCCATCATACCCGGTGTTATCTCTGCGTTATTCATGTGCTTATAGTACTTCATCAACTTGCAGAATTGTTACACTATCTGCGTCTTAATATTGATCTCTTGCCGATAAGGAAAATCACCATGCACACACGGGTTTTCTCCAGCATAAAACAGCGCAACCAACTCGCCTGCCTGGAAATTCGTCACCCTTTATTTAAAGCCGACATATTGCTTCAGGGCGCCCAACTGATTTATTTCAAACCGGAACATTGCCAGGACAACTGGCTATGGCTGAGCCCGGAAGCGAAGTATCAATCCGGTACCTCAGTGCGTGGTGGAATTCCTGTTTGCTGGCCCTGGTTTGGCAATGCTGATAAAAATCCGGCGTCGGTGCAGCAACATATCAGCGACCCACATCAGGCAGCTGCACATGGCTTTGCCCGCACACAACTCTGGGAGTTAATGGATATTGAGGAAAGCTGTGATCAGGTGCAGGTATCTATGAGATTGCCAAACAAAAATGAAAGCCGTGACAACCCATCACACTGGCACGGCCAGGCAACACTGGAGGCGCAGTTTGTATTGACTGCACATGAGTGCCGCGTGTCATTAATCACCACCAATTCAGCCCCACAACCACTGACGCTGAGTCAGGCATTACACACGTATTTGCCGACCAGTGATATCAGCAATACCAAGGTATATGGACTCGAAGATTGCCGTTATGCCGATGCACTAATCAGTGACCATCAAGGCTGGAAGCAGAGTATTCAAAGGGGGCCGGTTGCTTTTACGGCAGAAACCGATCGGGTTTATCAGCAAAAGAACAACAACCGACTCAGACTACAAACGCCTGAAGGAACAACCTATCTGACGGCTCAGGGCAGCCAGTCATGTATTGTCTGGAATCCATGGATAGAAAAAGCCAAACGCCTTGGCCAGTTTGGTCATCAGGATTATCGTAATATGGTCTGTATTGAAACCGCCAATGCACTGGAGGACGTGGTCACAGTAGCGCCGGGCCAGCAGCATTGCCTGACCCTGATACTCAGCCGTGACGACTAAAGCATACCGTCAGGCGACATTGCCTTTGCGCTGATACAGGTACTGCGCGGTCACTTTATCCATGGTGTTCAGGTGCATGATAAACCACTGGGGAATCGTTTCTTCGATAAACTCCAATGCTGCCTCGTCATCCTGATGCTTTTCATAATGCTCAAGCTGCTCACGGAATAATGCCAGAACCCGTTCGTGTTCCTGCTTGTGCATATCATAAGGGGGGAAATGACTGGCCAGCATTTCTGCCTCTTCATGGGCAAAATGCTCAACACAATGGTTGTACAGTTTTTTCAGGTGCTTAGTGAATTTGCCCCCCATCAGCAGCTTTTGCTCTGCTTTATTTAATAAGGTCACAAATTCTTCGTGATCACGATTCATAAATTCCATCGCTACCTGAGGGTAATCCTGAAATTCCATACTGCACCTGCCTCACTGAAACAGTTATCGGGAACGAACATGCTTGGGGCTGACATGCTATCACCATCCTCTATGAGAACGGAACTCATCAGCTGAATACCATTCAGTGGCAAATTACCTGATATTGATACATATCAAGCAGCCTGCTGAGCTCCGCGATCATCGACTGGCTATGCGCGTTACCAGGCCTATTGGCACTGCTGAGCCACATCCACAATGGTGCGGCGCAACCAGCGGTGGGCCTGATGGTGTTGCAACAATGGCGACCAGGCCATCTTTAATTCAAATGGAGGAATAGAGAACGGTGGCTCTTTGACTTGCAGCGAAGAGGATTCGGCCTGCATTTCTGCCACACGGCGCGGCAGCGTTGCCACCAGATCGTTATTATGCGCCAGCAGTGCAGGCATCTGATAATGACGGGTAAAGACTGAGATTTTACGCTTATGGCCCAGTTTGGATAAGGCGTTATCAACCCATCCCAAGCGCACCACTTTTTCCGGATCAATACCAACACCTGCACCCATACCGGTTTTACTAACCCAGATATGTTTACTCGACAGGTAAGCATTTAAATCAAACTGGTCAACCAAGGGGTGATTGGGATTTACCAGACACACAAAATCATCCTGCCAGAGGGTCATCTGATGGAACGATTGAGGCATATCGTCAAAGCGGTTGATCGCCATATCGACCTTACCAGCTTCAACATCTTTGAACGTCACATCGGAGGGGGTTAATACATCCAGAATCACATCCGGCGCATCATTACGCAGGCGTTTAACCAATTCAGGAACCAGGGTCGACTCGGCATAATCACTGACCATAATACGAAACACCCGATGACTGATTTTGGCATCAAAGTCTTCCAGTGGCTGCAACGCGGCTTCCAGCTCACCCAACGCTTTACGAATCATCGGCTGCAGTTCCTGCGCCCGCTCTGTGGGCGTCATGCCATCGGAGGTGCGTACCAGAATGGGGTCAGAAAACAATTCACGCAAACGGCGTAAACCGTTACTCATAGCGGGCTGAGTAATACCCAGCTGCTGAGCCGCTTTAGTAACACTGCCTTCTCGCAACAGCACATCAAGATACACCAGCAGGTTCAGATCAATTCGATCCAGATTCACGGTTAAGCCTCAGAAATCACAGGAAACTATTGTTATCGAGGGCTATTGTCGCAGGATTTATATTATTCACCAAGCGTATTATTTTTGCCTCTGATATAAATACGCGAAATCAACCACCGGATTTTTTAACCGTAAAACCACGCTTACTGAGCTCACTCACCAACAGATCGCGCTGTTCACCCTGAATTTCAATCACGCCATCTTTCAGAGCACCACCCACACCACATTTCTTTTTCAGGTCTTTAGCCAGCGTCTTTAACTCTGCTCCCACCAGCGGAATACCCGAAACCAGAGTCACAACCTTGCCACCACGCCCTTTGGACTCACGACTGACACGGACAATGCCATCGCCCTCAGGCAAACTTTCATCCTTGCAGGCACAATCTGAAGCCGCCTGACCACAACCAGAGCAGGTTCTGCCAACCGCGGTGGAATACACCGAGCCGCTGTTATCAGAGGCACTGTTAGCCGAGCCCAGCCCACCTTGTAATAACGCCGATAAATCGACTGGCTGCTTGCTTTGTGAGGCGTTGTTTGGCGAGGTATTGGTTTTAGTGGAAGAGTGCTTATCGTTTGCCATTGTCTTAAAGAGTGTTTGGTTTGTGAGGGAGCGACGGTACTGATTTCTGCAACAATGCGCAAATGCCGAAGGGTTAAAGATCAGGCAGAATCCGGTGAATGAGGAAAGGTCAGCGTTACACGGGTGCCGGTATTTTTGCTACTACTGATATCCAGCGAACCGCCATGATTCACCATCACATTGTAGGCCACCGTAAGGCCCATTCCCATGCCCTGCCCAACTTCTTTGCGGGTATAAAACGGGTTGGTGGCGTACATCAGTTCTTCTTCTGTCATGCCGACGCCCTGATCCTGAATCACCAGGCAAATCTGCTCTTCTGAAGCCTGAATCGTGGCATCAATCACCCCACCCTCAGGCATGGCATCGCGGGCATTGCGCAAAATTTTGCCCAGCACCATAGTCACTTGCCGGCTATTGCAAACCAAATCATCATGACCACAATCGAAGTGCTCTTGCACCTGAATAAAGTCCGACTGATCCAGCAAACTATCCTGAACCGCCATCCGGAATAACGCACTGAGCTGCACCGACTGATGATCGCGACCTTCACCACCCACAAAGGTCTGTAGCTCATCAACAATATTCTGAATCCGGCTGGTACTTTGCTGACAGGCGGCCAGTAAATCAGCGGCATCATCACGAATATAATCAAAATCGATTTGCTGTTTTAGCGCTTTCAATTTCGGTAATAAGGGAGTGATAGCCGTGTTCGATTCATCAGCCGACAGAGTCACCACAAGGCCAATCAGATCATTTAAGTAATCGGCCAGCATACTCAGGTTGCTGTTGACCACCGCAATAGGGTTATTAATTTCATGCGCCATGCCACCAGCTAACTGCCCCAGTGCCGCCATATTCTGTGTTTTAAGCAACAACCGTTGTGTACGTTGCAACTCATCCAGACTGTTTTGCAGCTGCTGGTTGCTGTCGTTCAGCGCCTGAGTACGGGCACGCACCTTGTCTTCCAGCTTTTCGTTAAAAAAGCGCACCTGCTTTTCCGCCAGATCACGCTGGATAATTTCATCATCCATCGCCGCTAACAACGCATTCATCTTATTGGTCAGGTCGTCCAGCTCACTGTGCTGCAACGGGCTTTCAACCGTTAGCGGTAACTTCACCGGCGATTTGGGATCCACTTCCAGAATACGCCCGGTCAAGCGTTTAATTGGGCCGGTTAAGCGCGAGCGAAACACCATGATCAAAACAAAAGCGAGCACAATATTGCGCAATACATCCAGCATCAGAGTCAGCCCGGCACGCTGTTCAAAGCCCTGATGCAGCAGACGTTCATCAGCCCAAACGGTCAACATACCGAGGGCTTTAGTGCCGTTGGTGTAGGTGTCAGGCTCCATCAGGTCTTGTCGAAAAGCAATCATATAAGACTGATTCAGCGCCTGCTGGCGCTGTGCTTCTGGCCAGCCGCGGGTTATCTGAAAGTTACTGTCCAGCTCCATCAGAGTGGCGGTGACAATCGCCGGATTCAGCCTCAGGCTATCGAGAATGGCGTTCATGGCATGATCGTCATAATTGTATAGCGCCAGTGCTGCCGACACCTGCTGGCGGGATAACAACTCACGGGTTTGTTGCGCAAATCGCTGGCGCTCGCCCACGTAGTCAAAGCCAATCTGCAGAGCACTGAACGCCACACCCAGAGTGACGCTGAATAGCAACACATAGATGGTAAGCCGACTTTCAATGGACTGAAGCTTAGGTTTCAAAATATTCCCCGGGCTGCTCAGGTTTCTCTGACGTCAGTATAGACAGGCCGCTGCAACTGGGACTGAAAGATCAGCAACAAAGCTGGCAGGTTCATCAGAATGCCGTAAAACAGCGCCACCACGGCCAGCTCCGGTCTCTGCAACAGTGTGACGGATACCATGATGGCCGTTCCGGCATTTTGTATGCCCGCTTCAATCGCCAGTGTTCGAGCATAGCGCGGTTCAGCAAATAGGGTCTGTGTCAGAAATGCGGACAGGGTCATCACAATCAGACATAACCCTAAGCACGCTACGGTGACAGTCGACCATAATTGCGGTAAACGATCGGCATTCACCCAGGTCAGCGCAATCACCAGCATAAAAAATAACAAAAAGCTCAGCCGGTTGAGCCATGGTGCATGTCGCTGCGCCCAGTCACGAAAGCGAGCGGCCAACAACATACCCGTCAACAACGGAATAACCGTGACCAGCAGTAACGGCAAAGCCGCAGCCTTAAAACTCAACGCCACCGACAGACTGGGCATGGCTAACACATCCGTCATCAACGAGATCCACAAGGGTAATGTCAGCGGAGCCAATAAACTCACTACCGCCGTCAGCGTGACCGATAAGGCGGCATCGCCGCCACTCAGATGACTGATCACATTGGAGGTCGCGCCACCCGGGCAAGCTGCCAGAATCATCAACCCCAATGCAACTTCAACCGGCAGTGCTAATGCTGAAATTAATAACACCGCTACCAAGGGTAACAGCAGCCATTGCAATGCCAGACCCAGAGCAATCAGCCCGGGCTGTTGAAGTATCCGGCGGAAATGTTCAAGCCGCAGTGACAAACCCATTACCAGCATCATAACGGCCAATGCCAGCGGTAGAACTATTTGAGACAACACTTGCGGGTTCAATAAAACCTGACCCATGCTCTTTCCTTAAACAATCATACAATTTCAGCGAATGGTGATTTGGGTACGATCCAGCACTTTACGCATCACAAAGCTGGAATGCACCCCAGAGACCCCTTCAATACGTGTCAAAGTGCCCAATAAAAACTGCTGAAAGTCGTCCATATCTTCCACCAGCACTTTAATCACGTAGTCAGCGGTCTGGCCGGTGATCAGGTAACACTCCAACACCGACGGGCAATCACGCAGCGTTCGCTCAAAGTTCTCAAACCGGTCCGGGGTATGGCGATCCATACTCACATTAATCAGCGCCATCAGATTGAGTCCTAAACGCCGGGCATCCAGATGAGCGCGATACCCTTGAATCAGGCCACTCTCCTCCAGTGCCTTGACCCGCCGGGAGCAAGGCGATGGCGATAATCCTACCCGCTCGGCCAGATCCAGGTTGCTCAGGCTGCCGTCCTGTTGCAGTAACTCAAGAATGCGCTTATCCGTGCGATCCAGCTCAATGTTTTCGGAAGATTGCTTGCTCAAAACAATAAAAACCTAAAAATAATCAATTAAAAGCAATATATCGCCTTAAATCAGCTTTTTCTACACACACTTTGCAAACTCATTCCAACCCGGTCTTTTTATACTGGTGGCATTCAAACGTTATCGCTATTTCAGGAAATTTCATGTCTGCTGCGCCTTTTAATCACGCCAAATACCGCCCCTTCCCGGCTATTCAGAAAACCGATCGTCGTTGGCCGTCACAAACCATTCAGCAGGCACCAGCCTGGTGCTCGGTGGATCTGCGTGATGGCAATCAGGCCTTGATTGAACCTATGACGGTGGAGCAGAAACAACGCATGTGGCGTCTGCTGGTGAACATGGGCTTTAAAGAAATTGAAGTGGGTTTTCCTGCGGCGTCACAACCGGATTTTGATTTTGTCCGCTGGTTAATTGAAGCCAATCAGATTCCGGAAGATGTCACCATTCAGGTATTGGTGCAGGCGCGTGATGAGTTGATTGAGCGCACCTTTGAAGCGGTGGCCGGGGCTCGCCGGGTGGTGATTCACGTTTATAATTCCACCTCTCCGGTGCAACGTGACAAGGTCTTTGGCCTGGATAAACAAGGCATTATCGACATTGCCCGCCACGGTGCCAGTAAGGTGCAGAGTGAAGCGAAGAAATTCCCTCGCACGGAATGGGTGTTCCAGTATTCGCCAGAAAGTTTCTCCTCAACCGAAGTCGATTTTGCCGTTGAGGTGTGTAATGCCGTGATTGATCAGTGGCAGCCCACCCCGGCTAACAAAGCCATTATTAACCTGCCTGCCACGGTTGAGTGTGCTATACCAAATGTGTTCGCCGATCAGGTTGAATACTTCTGCGACCATGTACACCAGCGCGATGCGCTGATCATCAGTATTCATACTCATAATGACCGGGGTTGTGCGGTGGCGGCCGCTGAACTGGCAATTCTGGCCGGTGCCGACCGGATTGAAGGCACGTTATTAGGTAATGGTGAACGTACCGGCAATATGGACATAGTAACCATGGCCATGAACCTCTACAGCCAGGGCATTGACCCGCAGCTGGATCTGAGCAAAGCCGACGATATTATTGCCACGGTTGAAGCCTGCACCAGCATCAAGACACACCCACGCCACCCGTGGTTAGGCGAGTTAGTGTACACCGCCTTCTCTGGCAGCCATCAGGACGCCATTCGTAAATGTCTGGCACAACAAGCGACTGACGAACCGTGGGATGTGGCGTATCTGCCGATTGATCCTCAGGACCTTGGCCGTACCTATCAGTCGGTGATCCGGGTGAACAGCCAGTCTGGTAAAGGCGGCGCGGCTTACCTGCTGGAGCAGCAGTTAGGGATTGAGTTACCCCGCTGGCTGCAAGTTGAATTGGCACAACCGATTCAGACACTGGCCGAGCAACAACAAGGCGAAGTAGAACCACAACAAGTGTTATCGACTTTCCGCCAACACTTTATGGATCAGGATGGCCAGTATCAGTTATCCAGCTATCAGATTGATCGTCAGGGCAACCAGCATCACGTTCAGGCTTCATTAACCGACGCCAACGACCTGATGCCGATTCACGGCCAGGGCAGCGGTGCCATCAGTGCCTTTATTGATGGTATTCATAAAGCCACCGGGGTTGATATTCAAGTGGTGCAATTTGACGAGCATTCGCTGGAGCAGGGTTCTGAAGCCTCGGCACTGGCACTGATTCAGGCAACGATTCGTGGCAAGCGTTACACCGCCGTGTCTCAGGACTCGGATATAGTCGCTGCCAGCCTCAATGCGGTTCTGTCGTGTTTAAACAAAGCCATTGCCGAACAACAAATTGCCGCCTGAAGAGTTAAAGTAACTTCTGAGCTAAGGCCGCCAGATATCCATCCGGCGGCCTTTTTTTATGGCTAACCATCTGATCAGGTTACTTTGTTATGGTTTTGTTAAGCGAAAAATAACACAAAAAAACGCGGCATTCGGGGGGTGAAGTTTGCTAACTTGGTATGGCTCATAAGAAAGCTCGATCAACAAAAACTAATAACAGGGGCCACGGTATGACCATTCTGAATCTGCAGTTTGATAATAAAAATATCCGGGTTGCTCTGCGCCGTACCGCCACCGCCCAGGCCATTCTTAATGCCATTCCTTTTACGGCCACCATTCAGACCTGGGGCAGTGAGGTGATGTTTGACTGCCCGGTGCGGGTCAGCTTTGAAGACAGCGCGACCAACGTGGTAAAACCCGGTGATATTGGCTTCTGGCCGGATGGCAGTTCAATCACCATTGCTTATGGACCCACCCCCATTTCACGCTATGGCGAATCGCGTCTGGCCTGCAGTTGCAATATCTGGGGCGATGCACTGGACGATGTATCAGAACTCAAACAGATAAAACCCGGCACCCGTGTTCATGTTGATATCTGGGCACTGAGTGGCCTGGATAAGGCGGGATAACACTCTGTCGCTGTTTAGTCGCCTGCCGCTTCACGAATATAAAGCACCCTGGCTGGAATAGCCTGCCGTACAAAATATTCCAGCCAGCCCTTTTGATTTTTCTGCAAACTGTCTCCCGGCCCTTTCACTTCGATTAACTCATAGTCACCACACGTTCCACTTTCTGAAAGCCACAATAAGTCCGGCAAACCATTACGGTGGTGTTTCAGATCCTGCCATAAATAATCAAACAGTAATCGCCAGTGGTGTAATGGAATCTGTTCTAAAGCCTGCTCAACCAAAGAAAGATTGCCGTCGTCAAATAAACCCCAGAAAACAAATGGCGTATGAATACCGGCTTTTTGTTGAGCCCGCTCCAGCACCTGTTTTTTAAAGGTGCTCTGTCCTTGTGGATGATCTAACAGTGCCTGCTGAGCCTGATAGGTTTTCTGCCTTTTTTCGAGAAAATCCGGCTGATATAAATCCACTGGGGCGGCCTGAAATTCATGGAAAAAAGCACCCGTAACCGGAGCAAAAATAACCGGCCAGTAAAATAATCCAAAAACACTGAGAATCAGCGCATTTTCAACATGATAAGCCTGCCCTGGCTGTTGTTGTTCCACCAGCTCAATCGCAGCAGCTTCTACACCGGAGTGCTGCCAGAGAGGCGTTTTTTCACACGTCATAATATCTTCACGCCAGACATACGAGCCGGTGATGCCTTCTTCACACCGATCAGCAACAGCGGATAAATGGTACTGACGTAAACGCCGGATCAGCGCTGGCAAAAAGCCGTTGATAAATTGTTTCTCCAATACATGAAACGGCGCTTCTGATATGGCCAGACTGAGTTCTGCCAATGTTTTTAAGGCTGTTTCAGATGTTTTGTTTGTTTCATCCGAATTTTTAGCGTGCTTAGCCGTCGTTTGTTTCCATAAAATCCGGCAAATTCGCTCACGAGCTGGATGAAGCGGAAACTGACGATAAAAATCTAAAGCTTGCTCATTAGCACCTAAGCGTTCCAACTGGCGTGTTAACTCACAACCTTTGTGATTTAAACGTCGAATAATACCTTCGTCATTGCTGTTTTCTTTCAATAGCAGCAAGGCATTAACCGACTCAATCACCTCAGCTTCAGAAGCTTCCTGTAATTCAGGCAAGTCTTCAGTAAAGTGATAATAATTCAGATGCTCTTCCAATTGCTCACGACGGCTAAAGCCTCGACTTGCCTGATCTATACGGTAATTTTCATAACGATAAATGCCCAGATCCCGCAGCACAAAGTCGGTAAAATCCTGATATAAATTACCAAAGTACAATAACCGGAAGGTGGTAAATTCCAGCTCACCAAACAAGCAGATGACATCATTTTTAATCAAGGAAGACAGAGCTTGTGCTGACTGGTTACAGCATGCGTCAGCCAGGTCATCCAGCTGGGAGCGTGATAATTTTTTAAACGCACCCGGCGACCCGGTTTCAGCTTGTGATGTGAATGCTGACTCATGCTCAATCAGCCACTGGCTCAGTTCCGGCTTGGTATATAACGCCACGATCTCAGCATGATGATGATCGTATTCCCGTCCGGTTGCTAAGCGCCCAATAAAGCGCTGCTGCAGTAATTCATCCAGAGCATCCGGCAAGTTGGATATCTCTGCATAGGTCAGTTTGCTGCTGCGAAACAGATCACCCTTGCGACACAACAGGCGAATATAGATTTGTTGAGCACTGGCGGACAACAACAAAAACTGCTCGATAAATTCCCGCTCGGCATCATCCAGAATATCCGCATATAACGCCTGAACATGACGAATCAGGTGTAAAGAATTATCGTGATAATAATACGTTGCCAGCTCCACCGCGCCCTGCCTTTATGCTCATTTCGCCGCTAAAGAATATTTGCGGACTGATGCCGCAGTGACTAGATTATCTCACCGGTTTAAAATCGTTGACTATCAATTTATTACCAACCGGATCAAACTCTTTGAGCCTGCACTCAACCAAAGCCGATGGCTTATTAATTATTGTTACCTTACTGGCCGCGATCAGTTGGATGTTTTCTAAAGAAGCATTGGCTGAGTTTCCGCCGTTGCTATTTATCGGCAGTCGCTTTTTGCTGGCCGGTTTGTTGTTAGCCGCCGTTGGCAGCCAGTCTCTGCGGTCATTATCCGCACAGCAATGGCGCTCCGCAGCGGCGGTGGGCATCTTTTTTGGCATCGCCATGAGCTGTTGGATCATGGGCCTGTTTTACACCACCAGCCTGGGGGAAGGTTCCTTTATTACCAGCATGGCGGTGGTGTTTGTGGCTCCCATTGGCCTGCTGTTTTTTGGCGACAAGCCACCGGCATCTACCTGGTTCGCCTTGCCTCTGGCAATTATCGGCTTAGCACTACTGGCATTAGAAAACGGCTTTAATCCGGAAGCCAGTCAGATATTTTTCTTTGTTGCGGCGTTATTACTGGCTCTGACGTTTATTCTCAATAGTCATGCCGCCTCTAATACCCCGGCGCTGGCACTGAGTGCGATTCAGCTGACGATTGTTGGTCTGACGGCTTTACCGCTGTCATTGGCGCTGGAGGTATGGCCAACACAGATGAGCGGCAGCATGACGCTGTGGCTGGTTTTGAGTGTATTGGTGGGCACATCGGCGCGTTTTCTGTTGCAGACCTATGCTCAGGGGCTAACATCACCGGCACATGCGGCGGTTATTATGGTACTGGAACCTATCTGGACCGCATTGATTGCAGCCTTCTGGTTTGATGAGAGAATGAGCGCACAACAGATGATGGGCTGTGCGCTGATTTTTGCCTCGTTACTGGCCAATCGCTGGAGTTCAGTACGTAACTGGTTTAAGCGTTAACGGGGCGATTGACTCAAGTATGCTCTACTCTGGCAGATGTTACTCGGGCAGGTGGTCTTTGATGATATCGTACAACTCAGGGCGACCTTGCTGAATTTCTTCCGCGCTCAGACCTTCCAGTGAATGCGGGTATTTCAGCCAGGAGCTGGTTTCATGCACGTAGTAGTCCGGCACACGATCGGTTTTATTACGCTCCGGCTTGTAATACGGCACCGCAACCCGGATATCATGTGGCGTATTAAGACGCGCACGACGACTCAGTTCATTAATGATGGCATCAATGGAGCGGCCAGTATCAAATACGTCATCAACAATCAGCAGACTGTCTTCATGGCGAATGTTTTTCACCAGATAGTTGAGGCCAAAAACCTGTACCGTTTTGGCTTGCTGATCAATACCCGCAGCATAAGAGGCGGTGCGGATTGAAATATTGTCGGTTTCGATGCCGTGATACGCCAGGTATTCCTGAACGGCAATTCCCATGGGCGCACCTCCACGCCATACGGCGATCATAAAGGTAGGACGAAAGCCACTTAACAGTACTTTTTCAGCCAGCCGGTAAGAATCTTCCAGCAGACTTTGACCTGTCAGGTAGAGTTTCTCGCTCATGATGTGTTTGCTCTCTTGTTGCACTGGCCGTTCGTTCACGGCCGATTTCAAAAATCATTAGCTGACCGCATGGTCAGTCGTGTATCATACCTCTCTGGTTATCAAACTGCTAATGTGATTCTCGTTTATGTCCTCTGCGCAACATGCCCCGGCCACCTTGTCCAAACATTTTCTTGATGAAGAAGAGCTGATTCAGGATGCTTTCCGACTCGGCGTTTCTATTTTTGAAAGTGGCTTTCGCCCAACCTTTATTGTTGGCTTATGGCGTGGTGGCAGCGCGGTTGGTATTTATGTTCAGGAATGTCTGCAGACTCTGGGCGTTAAAACCGATCATATTGCTCTGCGTACTTCCTATCGCGGCCAGACCGCCTATCAGGACATTATGGAATCACCAGAAGAAATCCGCGTGCACGGCACTCAGTATCTGGTTGAGAACCTGAATGTTGATGATGGTTTATTGATTGTCGACGATGTTTTCAGTACCGGCCATAACATTCAGGCGGTGATTAATCGCTTACAGGGCAAACTGAAGCGCAATATGCCGTCGCAGGTTAAAGTGGCAACCCTTTGGCAACGCCCGGATTATAACCGTACCGATATCAACCCGGACTTTTGCCTGCACCAAACCAATGACTGGCTGGTATTCCCCTACGAGTTAAACGGCCTGACGCAGCAGGAAATTGAAGAGCATAAATCCTTTGTGGCACCGATGATTCACCCGGAATACATCCAAGATTAATCTTTAATACAGAATCCGCATTAAACAAAGCCCGGATCAGTGACGACTAATCCGGGCTAATATCCCTCCCTCTCTTCAGCACAACTCTTAGCGGAAACCGTGATACCAGATTTTATTCGTGGTATCTGCCGGCCGATCGGTATACACATTCGAGCCATTTGCACCACTGCCCGAGGTGATCACAACATTGGTGGTTTGTGCATACAAGTTGCCATTAATCTCAACCCAGGTCGGAACGGTTGGATCATTACAGTCGCGGATCACAATATTCTGCCCAACCGCATGAATATTCCCTTCGATATCCAGACACATTTGAGGCGCATGCCCAGGGCGTAACCGACCTGCTGCATCCCAGACCCATTTCTGGTTATCACCGCCATGACAATCCCATAACAAAACATTGCTGCCGTTAGCGGTTCCGGCTCCTGCAACATCCAGACACTTATTGGTGTCGTGTTTTAAATTGAATTCTTTAAAGTCAGCATTCAACAGTGGGTTGTAATTCTGCGTATGCTGCGGTGTCGTCCATACTCCTTCGGCAACCGTATCATTGTAGTTGAGCCACACACGCTCAACACCGGCCGCCGCCTTGGCGTTTTTAAGCAATTCGTTCTGCATACTATTGGTCGGTACCGCAAAGTGCCACTGAGCACCCAACGCCTGACAGGCAAACTCACCATTAGCTTCGCTATGGCTATTAGGAATATCCGAGATAGCCCAGTTTCTGCCATCGGTTGTTTTACAGGCAAAGCGCATTGAGGCCGAACAAATCAGGTCATTAAAACGACCATTGCCCCAGGACTCAGCGCAGTCTTCATTACTGGCGTAATCGTCTGGCTGATTGATATCCCAACTCCAGATGGATGCTTTCAGGCCGGGATCACCAATCACTAATTTGTCGTAAGCAATCTGATTCACGCCACATCGCTGGGCTTTAGCAATGGTTTCATCGGAGAACAGGCCGTTATCATCAGCCAAACCTAACGCCGTCCCAAGATTGCCAAAAAAGGTGTCCTGCTCAAAGATTCGTTGAACACCCGCGCCATTCCAGCTGGCATTTGCCGTCAGACAGTTATCAGCAGTGGCTGCCTCAATCGAGGTATAGCCCCAACCACCCTGAAACGCATAACCCGCCCAGTTGGAGGTGGCACAATCACCATTTAATAACACCAGCTGCTTACCGGCACGCAGTACCTCTTCTTCGGTTAGCGTTGTGGCCACTTGTTGAAAGTTCGTGCAGCTTCCCGGCTTGTATATCAGGTCATCCACTGCGGCTAATGCCTGAATCATTTTGTCTTCGTTATCAGCCCAGAAATCTTCGAAGCCTAAATACACCACTTCGTTCGGATTACGGCGCAACCAATGATTAATTTCATGCACGGCGTCACTGAAGTAACGCTCAAGACCGCTACAGCCAACACGCTGATCACGACTATGGCACAACAACAGGGCATCACCGTTAGGAATATCCTTGGTTTGCCAGGTCCAGTGCACATCCAGTTCAAAATTACGCACACCGATTTCCAGCTGCTCAAACATCGACAGGGTATGATTAGGGTCGATATAAACAATTGAGCTGTATGCCGAACTGTTAAAAGCATTATGTGAGCTGCTGTTATAGCCCTGAGCAATGGGGACCGCATTGTCGAGAATATTCTGATGACTAAGCGCCTTATATTCCCAGGAATTTTTATGGTTAGCGAGCTCATCACTGGCAATATCTGCATCTGCCGGCGCGCCGCTCATCGTATGGCCCGTCGTCGATAAAAACAGCCCAGCAGTAAGAACGAGTAGCTTGTTGTTCATCATCATTTCCTTTTTTATTGTTATCAGAAATACGAATTAACCGTTAGCAATTACTGCTAAGGGAGCGCTTCAGCGCCCCCAATACCATTGCTGGTTTTCACCACCGTGAACACTCCATAAGCCAACATCGCTATTGTTGTCACGGCCATAAGCATCCAGCGAGATGCTGCTATTTATTCTGGGTCGCAGCGAGTCGCCAACAAACTCCCACTGTTGATTAACACTGCCCTCAACACACTGCCATAAATGCACGCCACCACCGGCATAATGCTCACCTTTATTGTCGAGGCAATAGTCCGGATTTGCCTTATTGCGCAATAATCCGGTAACCGCGTTGTATTGCCACTTCTGCCAGTCAACATCCTGACAATCGTAAATTACAGCCATCGCACCATTAGTGGGTGAGGTACCAGGGAAATCGAGACATTTGCCACTACGGCCATCTTTTAATTCCCGGAATAAGGTTGCATAAGGATCTGAAGCAGGTGTGTTAAAAGACAGGGATGCTTCAATGGCAAAGTGATCTGATAGGTCATATTTGGTAAACACACTGGCAGCGATACTACGCGGTACACGCACATCCGATTCGGCCTGGCCGGGTTGCAAATGCGCATTAGAAGTTAAGACATAATCGAGAAACTCAGGAGTCCCATCGGTCCAGGCACTGACGTTACCATCAGCGGTGTACGGATAACTGTCACGGGTCTGAGGAACTTCAGCAGCATTGAGAATATTCAGCATTTGCTGGTGCTCTGCCGGGAAGTTGGTTTTATCAACGTTCAGGTCACCGGCAATAATCACCGCCTCAGAAGCCGGAATAGATTGCTGATCAATAAAGGCTTTTATTTCTGCAAACTGTTTCGCCCGGGTTATCTGATTTTCAACAGCAGGCCATGCCTGAGTGTGCGAGCCAAACACATGATATTTCTGCCCGCCCTTATTAATCCGGGCGTACATCACGCCTTTGGAAGCGAGGCAATCATCAGCATCACAGTCAGAGAATGTCATCTGCGCTTCGTGCTCAATCGGCCAGCGACTAACAATCAAAACACCGCCATCTTCGATGGCACCACGGCGGTCAACCACCTGAGTTTGATACGGGTATTGGCCACGAATACGTTGCAGAAAATCTTCACGCCGGTTGTTTTCAAACAGCTCAGAAAATACCACCACATCAAAGCCGTTCAGTTGCTTGCTGATTTCAGTCAGGCGGTCGCTGGTGTCTCTGGCAACCAGCCCGGGTAACAAGGCCCACACGTTGTAGGCCAGAACGTTCAGTTCATTGGACATGCCCAACTGCGGGTATTCCGGGTCAGGATGAATCACATAGTAAAAATCATCACCACTAACACGACCGGCCTCTCCTTTAAATGCCAGCGTGGATGGTTTGCCAGCAAAGTCCTGGCGTTGGGAATAAAGATCACGACCTTCATATAAGCCGGAGTGGTTAGCGCCGTACCAGATTTCACTGAAATTCCAGGTGCCGGTCAGCTTCTGCTGCAGCACGGTAGTGCTGCCATCCGGCGCCGTTACCGTCGTATCAAAATAGTAACTTTTACCCCAACGAATACCTTGATCACGATTGGTTTCCAGCACTGCTACCGTGCCATAAGGCGGAACACGGGTAGCCAGCTGCCGCCAGTGCTCGCCTTTAACCAGAGGCGATCCGGACTGTTGAATATCCAGCGTTAACGCTTGATTGGTGTTGTTGGTGAGATAGATATAGCTCTCGGCCAGTGCGCCCCATGACAGTAACACCAGAAGAGAACCAAGTAATAATCGCAAGAACATAATGCAAAGCCTGTTTCATTATCATTTTGGCACTAACGTACATTAAAAGAGTTGATTTGAAAAACCATTGGCCTGAAATGACAAATCGGAGATCGTCCGAAAATATCAATAATTTGTCCGCGGTTAATCTGTCGAAAACCTCCCGCCAGGCGCATGCTGTAACAATGCCGATCCACCAGGCGATACCGCAGCGATCAATACCGGAGAAAACAGCATGACCTCAACCGTGACGCTTGAAAACAGCCATTCGATTTACGATCAGCTCAGTGCATCTCTGAGCCAGATCCGCAGTGCATACAGCAAAGATCCGGATACTTCCTATGACACACGCATCTCGCGCTTAAAGCGGCTACATACAGCGTTGCTGGAATATAAAGATCGTCTGATCACAGCGGTTAATCAGGACTTTTCCAACCGCGCCAGCGCTGAAACCATGATGGCCGAGATATTGCCGGTACTGGAAGGTATTCGTTACAACAAAAAGCACCTGCGCAAATGGATGCGGCAATCAACCCGCCATACTCCCATGATGCTATTAGGTGCCAAGACTAAAGTGCATTATCAGCCTCTGGGCGTGATTGGCATTGTGGTACCCTGGAACTTTCCGATATTCCTTGGCTTATCACCATTGGTGGGGGCTTTTGCCGCGGGCAACCGGGCCATGATTAAAACATCCGAATTTGCTCCACAAACCGGCCTGGTGCTGGAAGAGATGTTAAATAAACATTTCGCCGCTGAAGAAGTGATGGTGGTTAATGGTGGGGTTGAAGTTGCTAGTGAATTCACTCGCTTAGCGTTCGATCATATTGTGTTTACCGGCTCTACTCAGGTTGGCCGCATTGTTATGCGGGCTGCTGCTGAAAACCTGACACCGGTGACTCTGGAGCTTGGTGGTAAATCTCCGGCCATTATCCATGACAGCTTTCCGATTGAAGAAGCCGCCAAACGGATTGCTTTTGGCAAAGGTCTGAATGCCGGCCAGGTTTGTGTGTCACCGGATTATATTCTGGTTCCGAAAAATAAAGTCGCAGCATTTGCACGCGCCTTCACCGAACAGTTCAGCACGCACTACCCCACATTGAGAGACAACCCGGATTACACTGCAATTATTACTGAGCGCCAACGTGATCGTTTACTGGATAATCTCAATGATGCCCGGGAAAAAGGCGCAACCGTTGAAGTCATTAATCCGGCCAATGAAAACTTTGACGGCACCCGAAAACTGCCGATGCATCTGGTAACGGAAACAACCTCGGACATGCGTGTTATGCAGGAAGAGATTTTTGGTCCTATCCTGCCGATTATTGGCTATGACTCCCTCGAGGATGCCATTCACTACGTCAATGACCGTGATCGCCCACTGGCGCTTTATTATTTCGACTGGGATAACCGTCGGGGCGAAAAAATACTTCGTCAAACTCACTCGGGTGGCGTCTGTATCAATGAAGTCATGACTCATACCATGGTCGATGATATGCCATTTGGTGGTGTTGGCCCATCGGGCATGGGTCATTATCATGGCAAAGAAGGTTTTCTGAATTTCTCCAAGGCCAAAGGCGTTGTTATTAAAGGAAAACTGGATGCTAATTCGTTAATTGGTGCGCCATGGAATAACAAATACTTTAACTTTTTTGTTAATTTCCAGTTGCGTCGTTTTAAGAAATTCTGAGGGATCCCATGTTTAATTCCATCATGACCATTGCGCTGCGTGCATTAGCGACGTTTTATCCGTCGCAGAAACCCCTGCTGTTTTCTGGCTCTGAGTCCGCCATCAAACTGGCTGATTTTATGATCGACAGCGGCGTTAAACACCCGCTGTTAGTCACCGACAGTTTTTTATTAGCCAATGGCATGCTGGATCATTTGATTGCTCACATTCGCGAGCGGGGCTGTGAGGTGACAACCTTCGATGGCATTATTCCCAACCCCACCACGGCGGTTATTGAAGCTGGCTTAGCAGCTGCTCAAAGCAATCAATGTGACGCTGTCTTTGCCGTTGGTGGTGGCTCTGCCATTGACGCAGCCAAAGTGATTGCGGCGGCCAGCAGCAACCGTAAACCAATTCAGGCATTAGCCGGAATTTTAAAACTCAAACAGCCATTGGTGCCTTTTTATGTGGTGCCAACCACATCAGGAACCGGATCAGAATCCACCAGTGCTGCAGTGATTTCTGACACCCAAAGCCATAAGAAACAATTTTTTGTTGACCCTAAATACATTCCGTTAGCTGCTGCACTGGATACCGGTTTATTAAAATCGTTACCACCGGCAATTACCGCCACAACCGGCATGGATGCGCTAACCCATGCTATTGAAGCCTATACCGCCAAAAGCCATTTTGCCGACAGTGATCGTGATGCGGCGATGGCCATTCGTTTGTTGGTTCGGTTTTTACCCGAGGCTTATAACAATGGGAATAACGAATACGCACGTGAAATGGTAGCCATTGCCTCTTTTCTGGCTGGCTATGCCTTTAATAAAGCCGGGTTAGGTTATGTGCACGCTATTTCCCATCAGATCAGTGCGCATTACAACACCGCTCATGGGCTAGCCAACGCCGTCATTCTTCCGCGGGTATTGCGCTTTAATCAATCCGCGTGTGTACAACGCTACGCCGAACTGGAAGCTTTGTTATCGGCCACCGAGATTCAGAATAACGCAGCAGAACTGGCGCAGCAGTTTATCGCACGAGTAGATCAGTTATCCGACACGCTGAATATTCCGGCGCAGCTAACCGATCTGCAGCCTCAGGATTTTGCAGCCATTACAACCGAGGCACTGGCAGAAGCCCGCCGTTCTTATGCCGTTCCCCGAGTGATGAAAAAAGCTCAGGCTGAGGTCATTCTACAATCGGTTTATAACGGTAAGCGTGATATTTCGTTCTCACACTAACTTGCACGGGACAAGCGTGTATTTCTGACTTCTTTGGGCTTTTTGCTGAATTTTTTAGTAAAAGCCCGGATAAAACTGGCTGACTCAGCATAGCCAACCCGCCAGGAAACTGTTTCGGTCGCCATTCCGGTTGTCTCCAGCAATTCATAAGCGATGGACAAACGTACATCCGAATAAATATCACGAAAACGGCTGCCTTCATCTGTTAACCGGCGTCGCAACGTTCGCTCCGTGAGGTTCAGCAATTGGGCAACTGTCTGGATTTTTATCTCTTCCCCAATATGATCCATCATCACGTCCCGGACTTTTGCAGACCAGGGGCGCGAATCTTCTTTGATACGCTCCAATAACGATTCACATTGCCGGAGGCAATACTGCAGCGTCTGAGGATCAGACTTTGGCAATGGTTTATCCAGCCATGCCTGCGGAAACAATAACGCTGCCGACCCGGCATTGCCACGGGCACGGAGTGCAGTTGCTGCAGACAGCGCCTCAATATAATCCGGAGACTGACGTGTACTTTCAACGACAAAGTCGTCATGTGATTTCAACTGCAGGATCTCTCGGATAAAGGTCACTGCGACCACCGCATGACGCTCAAGCAAAAAACCATGAATTGTTTCAGGTAGTTGCTGCATATCAAAAACGAGCCTTGCTTGCCCATCGTCTTCGGTCAGCCGCATATCAGCAATAACAAATGACAACTGAATAAAGCGAATGGCCGTATCAATCGCTGTTCTTAACGTCGGGCTGGTTAAAATGGCAAAGCCCCAGATGCCAAAAGCATGGACATGCATACGATTGCCAACATCACTGCCAAGTCCTATGTCCTGCTCAGACATTCTGACCAGATTTTCAATCGCTTTGGCTTCCTGATCCAGCGTCAGTCGGGTCGATTCATTACCAATATCCACCAGAGTCAATCCGGTACCAGCCAGGCAATCCTGAGGGTTCAAACCCCGGGCTTCGGCAACGTTGCATAATAACTTCAGGCTTGTTGCGTATCGCATTCAGTTACAACCGTTTATTTGTCTAACATAAATAATCCGTTTGTTTTTAACACAAAAACCAGCAGGATCACCAACTTATGCTTCTGACAACAAAAACCCCGGCAGAGTTTTCACTCAACCGGGGTTTAAACAATCTACAACTGACAGCGGTATTCCAAGGAATCAACCCAGCAAAATACCGGCTCCGAAAATACCCAACGCCGTGGCGGCCACATTCCAGATGATGGTTCTGGCACCAACAATTCCCAGCGCATAAGTGATTACGTAAAGCACGCGGGATGCAGCAAAGACCATCGCACTCCACTGCGTCATTTCGTTAGACACTCCCGCCTGAGTGGCAATAAATACCAGCGGTACAAATACAACAGCCGCTTCGATGGAGTTACGGATGGCCCGCTCCAGCCTGCCCAATACCGGACTTGGATTATCCAGCGGTACATCGCGGTTACCCGACACATAGGCGAAATTCGTCGTTGCGACCGTCACCATTGCCTGGGCAAAAATGGTGAAGAAGATCGTGGCGCAAAATACATACAGCGAAAGTACTTCAGTTGTCATGGCTCATGTTCCTTGATGAGTAATTAGTTTATTTTGTACTTAGTAGTACAAAATAAATATGACAGAATAACAGCCTTCGCTCAACCTTTTTGTTTCGGTCAGTACAAAATGCCAAGAAATCGCAGTTTTGATGAAAATGAAGTCCTTTACAAGATCATGTGGCTATTTTGGCAACAAGGATATGAAGCGACTAACCTCGGCCATTTAGAAGCAGCAACGTCATTGCCCAGAACCAGTTTATACAATGCTTTTGGTAACAAAGCCGATATTTTTGCACGCATACTGGGCCTGTATCATCAGGTGATGGAACGTAATTTTGCCGAACTGACTGCCGACCCAGACGTCACAAAGTTAGTCACGGTATTTGAAGCAATGCTCGACCGTCATAGTGAATCCGGCGCTCAGTTTCCTCTCGGGTGCCTGATGGTTGGTGCCGCCTCTCAACGAGCGCTACTGGAACCACGACACATTGATCTCGTACACAATTACCGCGCCATGCTGGTAAGCAGAACAGAGAGCATCCTCAGCACCAGCCAACAAGCCGGACTGATTCGTGCTGACCTGAATGTGGCGGAATCGGCTGAATTTCTGGTGTGCGTGGCCTGGGGGGCATTGCTAACGCAGTGCATTGATGTGGGCGGCAACAGCGTACAATCGGCCTTGCTAACGCTGAAACAAACCTGCGCGAGCTGGTGCACTCAACCGCTTTCCTGAATTCAGCGGGTCGTATTGGTCAGCCAACGATCAGCAGAGATCTGCTCACCCTAAAAACGAAAAACCCGGCCAGATAAACTATCTGGCCGGGTTTTTCTTTGGAGCTTTTGCCGGTTACAGATTAACCGCCGAAGTCATCCAATAAGATGTTTTCTGGTTCTACGCCCAGGTTTTCTAACATCTTGATCACCGATTGGTTCATGATTGGTGGCCCACACATGTAGAACTCACAATCTTCCGGTGCCGGGTGATCCTTCAGGTAATTCTCCAACAGAACGTTGTGAATAAAGCCTGTTAAACCTTCCCAGTTATCTTCTGGCTGCGGGTCAGACATCGCCACGTGCCATTGGAAGTTCGGGAATTGCTCGGCTAATGCATCGTACTCGTCCTGATAGAACAGTTCTTTCAGGGAACGTGCACCGTACCAGAAGCTGATCTTACGATCGGACTTCAGACGCTTCAGCTGGTCAAAGATATGAGAACGCATTGGCGCCATACCCGCACCACCACCGATGAATACCATTTCGGCATCGGTGTCCTTAGCGAAGAACTCACCAAATGGTCCATATACGGTTACCTTGTCGCCTGGCTTCAGGTTGAACACGTAAGACGACATGATGCCTGGGTTAATACCGGTTGTGCCCGGAGGTGGCGTTGCAATACGGATATTGAACTTAACCACACCCTTCTCTTCCGGGTAGTTAGCCATTGAGTAAGCACGGATCACGTTTTCTTTGTTTACTGTCTTCAGGTCGAAGAAGCCAAAGTGTTCCCAATCGCCACGGTACTGTTCTTCGATATCGAAGTCAGAGAAGTTAATTTCAAATGGAGGACACTCCAGCTGAACGTAACCACCGGCACGGAAATCAACGTTTTCACCTTCTGGCAGACGCAGAGTCAGCTCTTTAATAAAGGTGGCCATATTCGGGTTAGATTCAACCGTGGTCTCCCACTTCTTAACACCGAATACTTCTTCATCCACTTCAACAACCATGTCTTGCTTAACCGGCACCTGACACGAGAGACGCCAGCCTTCACGCGCTTCACCTTTGGTGAAGTGAGACTCTTCGGTTGGCAGCATAGAACCACCACCATCGGTTACCTGACACTTACACTGGGCACAGGTACCACCGCCACCACAAGCTGATGACAGGAAGATGTTGTTGGCTGCCAGGGTTTGCAGCAGCTTACCGCCAGCTTCGGTTTCAACGGTGGTTTCACCGTTGATCAGGATTTTAACTTTACCGCTGCTAACCAGCTTGGCACGTGCGCTCAGAATTACCGCTACCAGAGACAGTACGATAACCGTGAACATCACTACGCCGAGGATAATTTCTGGACTCATAGTGATCGCTCCTTACAGTGATACGCCGGAGAAAGACATAAAGCCCAGAGACATCAGACCAACAGTCATAAAGGTAATACCCAAACCTTGCAGACCTGCCGGTACGTCACTGTACTTCAGCTTTTCACGAATACCTGCCAGCGCAGTGATCGCCAGCGCCCAACCTACGCCTGCGCCGATACCATAAACGGTCGACTCAGCGAAGTTGTAGTCACGCTCTACCATAAACAGAGAGGCACCCATAATGGCGCAGTTCACGGTGATCAGCGGCAGGAATACACCCAGTGCGTTGTACAGCGCTGGTACGTATTTATCCAGAACCATCTCCAGGATCTGAACCATCGCAGCAATAACGCCGATGTAAGTCAGCAGACCTAAGAAGCTCAGGTCAACCGCAGCATAGTCTGCACCCAACCAGGCCCAGGCACCTTCTTTTAATACGTAGGTGTAAATCAGATTGTTAACCGGCACGGTAATGGCCAGTACCACAATCACGGCAACACCTAAGCCCAGAGCGGTCTGAATCTTCTTGGAGATTGCCAGGAAGGTACACATGCCCAAGAAGAAGGCCAACGCCATGTTTTCAACAAACACAGCCTTAACGAATAAACTGATGTAGTGTTCCATTAGTGGTGACCTCCATTCTCAGTGTTCGGCAGAATTTTGAAGTCAGCTGCTTCCACTTGTTCAGTCTTCCAGCTGCGCAGTGCCCAGATGAACAGACCAATAATGAAGAACGCACTTGGTGGTAACAGCAACAGACCATTGGACTGATACCAGCCACCGTTAGTAACCAGCGGCAGGATTTCGATACCCATCAGAGAACCGGCACCAAACAGCTCACGTACCACAGCAACCACGATCAGTACTACGGAATAGCCTAAGCCATTACCGATACCATCGAAGAAGCTCAGTACCGGGCCATTCTTCATAGCGAATGCTTCAGCACGGCCCATCACGATACAGTTGGTAATAATCAGACCCACGAATACCGACAGCTGCTTACTGATTTCGTAAGCGTAGGCTTTGAGAATCTGATCCACCACAATTACCAGCGAGGCAATAATGATCATCTGCACGATGATACGAATATTGTTCGGGATGTGGTTACGAATCAGTGCAATACCCAGGTTAGAAAACGCAGTTACTGAGGTCAGTGCAATACACATAACCAGAGTTACCTGCAGGCTGGTGGTTACCGCCAGCGCAGAACATACACCCAGAATCTGAACCGCAATCGGGTTCTGGGAGAATAAAGGTTCGGTTAATACGGACTTAACAGACATTAAGCACCTCCTTTAGCAGTCGCCAGGAACTTGCCGAAGCCGTTCTCACCGACCCAGAATTGAACCAGGTTAGAAACACCTTTACTGGTCAGGGTTGCACCTGACAGGCCGTCAACACTGTTCATGTCATCAGCGGGTGCTTTACCTTTAACCACTTGAATCGCCAGATCACCCTCTGCGTCATACAGCTTTTTGCCGTTCCACAGTGCTTTCCAGGATGGGTTATCCACTTCGCCACCCAATCCAGGGGTTTCAGCGTGAGAGTAGAAACCTAAGCCCACAACCGTTTGCAGATCACCTTCCAAAGCCAGGAAGCCATACAGGGTAGACCACAGACCATAGCCGTGTACCGGCAGAACCATCTTCTCGACGATGCCATTGTTTTCTACGGTATAAACCGCAGCAAACGTAGCTTGACGACGAATGCTGGCCAGATCTTTATCGGCTGCCAGCTTGGCAGACAGCGCCGGATCTTTGGCCGCTTTACGCTGGTCATAAGCCTCTGGGTTGTAGCCCGCCGCTTTGATTTCGTCCAGCTCAGCAGCCGTTGCGTAACGGCCTTCAGCCAGGTTCACAACTTTTGGCGTGATATTCTCTTCAAACAGCTTTTTGATCTCATCCGCTGAAGGCTTAACACCACCCTCAACCAGACCTGCTGCTAATAAGATGTTGTAGTTTTTATCCAGCTGCTTATTTGCCAGCTGAATTGGCTTCAGGGATACAGCAGCGCCGGCGACGATGATCGAGCACACCAGACACAGCAGAATCGCTACCAATAAGGTTTTTTGAATACTGTCGTTATTAGCTGACACGAGCAGTCCTCCGCTTGATGTTGGCCTGAACCACAAAGTGGTCGATCAGAGGGGAAAACAGGTTGGCAAACAGAATCGCCAGCATCATACCTTCCGGGAAGGCCGGGTTGATCACACGGATCATCACCACCATGAAGCCGATCAATGCACCAAAGACAAACTTGCCTTTGTTGGTCATGGAAGCGGATACCGGATCGGTTGCCATAAAGATCATACCGAAGGCAAAACCACCGACCACTAAGTGCCAGTACCAAGGCATGGCCATCATTGGGTTAGTATCAGAGCCAATGCCGTTGAACAGCAGCGTAGTTGCCACCATACCCAGGAACACGCCCAGCACAATACGCCAGGAAGCAATGCCCATGGTCATCAGCACAACACCACCAATCAGGATCGCCAGAGTAGAGGTTTCACCCATAGAACCCTGAATCAGACCAAAGAAGGCATCAAACCAAGTGATATCACCAATCTGGCCATTCACCACACCTTGCTCAGCAGCCGTACCCAGCGCAGTTGCACCAGAGAAACCATCAACTGCAGTCCATACGGCATTACCAGACATATCGGCCGGGTAAGCGAAGAACAGGAACGCACGGCCAGTCAGTGCCGGGTTAAGGAAGTTTTTACCGGTACCGCCGAAAATTTCCTTACCAATCACCACACCAAAGCTGATGCCCAGCGCCACTTGCCACAGCGGGATGCTTGGCGGCAGGATCAGAGCAAACAGCACCGAGGTGACGAAGAAACCTTCGTTCACTTCGTGCTTACGAATGGTGGCAAACAATACTTCCCAGAAACCACCCACGATAAAGACCGTGGCGTATACAGGCAGGAAGTAAGCAGCACCAAACACCATGTTGTCCCACACGCTGGCGGCATTGTGAGCACCACCGCCCAGCAGAGCGATCAACCATTCACGCCAGCCTTCAATCGCAGTACCCGCACCAGCAGCAATGGCTTCATTCGCCTGCAGACCAATGTTGTACATACCAAAGAATAACGCCGGGAAGGTACAGATCCACACGGTGATCATAATACGCTTCAGGTCGATACCATCACGCACGTGTGCCGTGTTGTTAGTAACGTTTGGCGGAGAGTACAAGCCAGTATCAATGGCTTCGTACAGCGGATACATTTTTTCGTACTTGCCACCCTTCACGAAGTGAGGTTCAAGTTTATCGAGCATAGAACGCAGCATGATTAACCCTCCGCTTCGATTCGAGTTAAGTTTTGACGCAGGATTGGGCCGTATTCGTATTTACCCGGGCACACAAAGCTACACAGGGCTAAATCGTCTTCGTCCAGTTCCAGCGCACCCAGGTTGATGGCCGTTTCCATGTCTTCCACGATCAGTGCACGCAGCAGCTGAGTCGGCAGAACATCTAATGGCATCACACGCTCGTAAGCGCCCACGGGTACCATGGCACGCTCGGAGCCATTGGTGGTTGTGGTCATTGGGAACAACTTGTTCATCAGTTTTGACAGGTAGATCGGCATCACAGAGAAACGCTCAGTACCCGCTGTCAGATAGTGCAACATCGGGCGATCACGACCTTCTTCCAACACAGATACCTGATTGTGGAAGCGACCCAGGAACTGATGACCGTTAGCAGCCGTGCGGCCACCAAATACAGAACCGGATACCACACGGTTTTCGCCGTCTTTGGTTTCACCTGCAGTTACCTGATCCAGGTTAGCGCCCTGAGGTACACGAACCAGACGAGGTTTAGTTACCTGCGGACCTGCCAGAGCAACCACTCGATCGGTGTAGATCTTGCCGGTCAGGAACAGAGCGCCAAATGCGATAACATCCTGATAACCAATGGTCCATACGGTACGGCTCTCGCTGACCGGATGCAGGAAGTGAATGTGAGTTCCTGCCAGACCAGCCGGGTGCTTGCCGCCAAATTCTTCAGTTTGCTCAACACCCGCAGTTGGGATGTTTGCAGCAGGCGCCTTACAAACGTACAAAGTGCCTTCGGTCAGACGCTTCAGTACCTGTAAACCCGCTTTAAAGTTGTCAGCTTGCTCGTTAATTACCAATTCAGGATTTGCCGCCAGCGGATTGGTATCCATTGCAGTGACAAAAATCGCTTCCGGCTTGCTATCCAAAGCAGGAACACGCGAAAAAGGACGAGTGCGCAGCGCAGTCCATAATCCGGACTTCACCAGATTATCCTGAACGTCTGCCGCAGACAGTGAACCCAGCTGATCCGCTGAGTAAGCATTGAAGGTCTCTTCGTCGCTACCGTCGATTTCAATCACAACCGACTGAAATACACGACGCTCACCACGGTTTACAGCTTTCACTGTACCCGCAGCTGGTGCTGTGTATTGCACCCCTTCTGTTTTTTTGTCGGTGAAAATCACCTGGCCTTTCTTGACTCGATCACCGACCTGAACCGCCATCGTAGGTTTCATACCCACGTAATCCGGACCCACCAGAGCAACTTCCGTTACCTTGGCTGAATCTGAAATGACTTGCTCAGGTGTTCCGGTGATTGGTAAGTCGAGACCCTTCTTGATGTTGATCATACGCCTCGCCTAATCACAGTTGACCCAAAGATACTGATTTCCAAATGCACAAAAACACGCACAACCAATCCCCTCTCACCAAGGTTGCTGTGCGCGAAATGAACAATCTACCCTGTTCGATTCATTTTTGTATTTGGAAACAAGTACTTGGACCCATTTCCCAGTAAAAAATCGCGCTAAGTATAATGACCACACCATGATTAATCCACCGCTGTTATAACCAATTCATTACGCTTTTGGCTTTGCAGCCCAGGTTCGCAATCAATTTGCCACTCTGGTCAGGTTAAGAGGTCAGGTGTCAGCCACTCAATGTTTAAATTTTAGACAAAAAAAAGCCATTGCAAGGGCAATGGCTTTTTATTCAGCAAAATTGTTAATTCAGAGAATTAACCGCGTGCCGGGAATTCAGGATAATTCACACCACAAACCTGCTGAGCAATACGAACAACCTGACGGCTGTAACCGTATTCGTTATCGTACCAAACGTACAGGTTTACACGGTTGCCGTTAGCAATGGTTGCCTTAGCATCAACGATACCGGCATGGCTGTTACCCACAAAATCAGTAGAAACCACTTCCGGAGAGTTTACCCAGTCGATTTGCTTCTGAACGTCAGAGTGCAGCGACTGTTCACGCAGGAAGTCATTTACTTCTTCTGCAGTCACGTCTTTGTTCAGGTTCAGAGACAGGATCGCCATAGAAACGTTTGGCGTAGGAACACGAATCGCGTTACCGGTCAGCTTACCTTTCAGTTCAGGCAGCGCTTTAGCAACAGCAGACGCTGCGCCGGTTTCAGTGATAACCATGTTCAGCGGCGCAGAACGACCACGACGATCACCTTTGTGGTAGTTATCGATCAGGTTCTGGTCGTTAGTGTACGAGTGAACAGTCTCAACGTGACCATTATCAATGCCATAAGCATCGTTCATTACTTTCAGAACCGGAGTAATAGCATTGGTAGTACAAGAAGCAGCAGACAGAATCTTATCGCTTTCTTCGATAACACCGTTATTGATGCCGTATACCACGTTCTTCAGGTCACCTTTGCCCGGAGCCGTCAGCAGCACACGAGCGGTACCTTTAGCTTCCAGGTGCTGACCCAGGCCAGCTTCATCACGCCATACACCGGTATTATCAATGACCAGCGCATTGTTGATGCCGTATTCAGTGTAATCAATTTCGGCCGGGTTATTGGCGTAAATGATTTTGATGTAGTTACCGTTAGCAATCAGCGCTTCGTTTTCGTGGTCAACTGTTAGCGTACCGCGGAATGTACCGTGGATAGAGTCACGACGCAGCAGAGAAGCACGCTTAACCAGGTCATCACCTTTACCACGACGAACAACGATTGCACGCAGACGCAAACCGTTACCACCACCGGATTTTTCAATCAGGATACGCGCCAGCAGACGACCGATACGACCAAAGCCATACAGCACAACGTCACGGTTCTCACCTTCCGCCGGAGACTGGCCAACAACGTCTTTCAGTTCTTCAGCAACAAATTCGTTAACATCACGACCGTTACCTTCATTGCGGAACTTAACCGCCATTTTGCCCAGATCAACGTGAGCACGGGCAACGTTCAGCTCGCTTAACGCTTTCAGAATTGGATAGGTGTCATGAACAGACAGCTCCTGAGACTCCATATGACGCACAAAACGATGCGCCTTCAGCAGCTCAATCACAGAGCGATTGATGATTGGACGGCCATACAAAGCAGTCACAACATTATTTTTACGATACAGACCACCAATCAGTGGAATCATTGCTTCAGCAATTGATTCGCGATCCATCCAGTCCTGCAAACAAGCTTCGCGCATATCTTGGCTCACGGTGTCACCTTCCAATATTTAAAGTGAGTGGCAAAATTTGGGGTGCGTATTATGCCGCTTTTTGTTGCGACAGACAATTAAGGCCGGGACTGCATCCGAAAACAGCGAATCTGGCATCCGAAACCCGGTATCAGAGCCCCGATATCGAGAGTCCGCAGATCAGGGCTCAGAGCGACAAAGCCTTCAGAACAAAATAAAAAGTGCTGCCGGATTGCGCCGAGCGTACTTGTATCTGGCTGTTATGCCTCTGCAAGGCCACATCAACAAAACGTAACCCCAGCCCCAGACCTTTTACTTTGGCTTCCTGCTTCCCTACCCCGCGTTGGAAGGATTTGAACAGATTTGGCAACAAGGCCTCAGGAATACCTGGCCCCTGGTCAGCAACCTCAACCAGAATGCTATCACCCTGCCTTGCTACTGTGACGGACACCCGGGTCTCTTCCGGGCTGTATTTAATGGCATTACTGCAAAGATTCATCATCACCCGTTCCAGTAAGTCACCATTGCCGGATACCCAGCAGTCATCATCAACTTCCAGACCAACCTCAATGCCTTTTTCCTGAGCCTGCTCGTATAAGGTATCGACCGCATTCTGACAGACGGAATACAGGTCAACATCATAAACCTGAATATCATCGTCGCTCTCAACCTTCGCTAAGCTGAGAAACTCGTCGGCAAAGTTGAGCGCCCGGCGACTATGACTGTCGACTTTTCTCAGCAACTCAGCCAGCGGCAAAGCATCCGGTGATTCTTCCGCCTGACGTACTAAGGCCTGTAACGATGCAATCGGCGAACGCATATCGTGAGAGATAAAATCAATCATTTCGTTACGTGCTCGTTGTGCTTTTTTAATCTGGCTGATATCTGAAATATTCACCACCAGAACCGGCAACCCGGTACGCTGGTCTTCCAGACAAACAATATTAATGGCCACATCCATTCGGTGATGAGCCCTGTCAAGACGCGCTTCCGCAGCAACGAGCTGCTCACCAACCAACACTTGTTGCCAGACATCCTGCCACTTCATACGACCAGACAGCTGACAATGCTCCAGAATATTGTAAAGGTTTCGGTCAGCACCGCTATAAAGCTCCAGCCAGACATCCACCAGCGTATTATGAAACAGTAGGTGGCCACCCAGATCAGCAACCAAAACCGCTGAACTCAACCCCTGAATACTGGACTCAAACAAATGCTGACTGGCAGCAATATAATCCTGATAATCCTGTACCAGACTCATCTGCCGGGAAAAAATATCGCTACTGCCAGCTGCAGAGTGCCGGGAACCGTCTGCGAGATGCATCGAATCTGAAAGGTGTTTCGGCTCTGAAAGGTGTTTTGAAAACGAAGCCGTCAGCAGCGATACCTGACGCTGTTCTTTTTGTCCGAACTCTTTAAATAATAAATGCAGGAAACAGGAATGCTCGGCCAGTGCCAGCGGGATAATTTTTTGTACCACATAACGTGAATCCGGCTCGTATTGTGAATCAGGTGTCAGACGATAATGCTCTACGCCCAGCACTTTGATCAGTTGTTTCAGAGCATGTTCATCTTTTAATAATAACTGGTCGGGGAAATGAAAACTGTTGTCCCGACGGGTTGTTTCCAGGCGTAAGGTTTCACTGCGAAAATAAGAAAACAAACGCGATAGGCGAATCACATTCCAGGCGAAAGGGATTAACAACAACGTCAGACCAATGCCCGCAACCGGATACCAATAGCCCATTCGCATCATCACCAACGACGAACCGATGTACAGTGCCAGCATTAATAATGAAAAAAACAGCTGATCGGCCATAGGCAAACGTGGAATTAAAGCCGCCATCAGCAAAATAGCCAGAGTATTCAACAGGTAAGTCAGCCAACGAGGTAAAGCCCGAATCTCTCCCTGTTGAGCAAACATCTGATAAATACTGGCATTGATGTCCACAGCAGAAATCTGCCGGCCTTCGCGGCTGACAGGAGTAATCAGCGGATCTCCGATAGAAGTTGCAGTCACTCCCACAAACACCGCTTTCTGATAAAACTCAGCCGGGTCAACTTCACCGGTAATAACATCAACAAACGAATAATGTTGAAATGGATGTGCAGTTTCTGCAAAGCGGATCAACAGATCTTCTTCCTGCTCATACGCTTTTGATTTTTCCGGATTCGCCAGGTTGAAAGCTTTTAATGAAAAGTGTGGCCAGCGCTGTTGCTGAAACAGATCATTGACTCTTAACTGGCGGTAAACACCATCACCATCCAGATACACATTGACGTGTCCCAACTCGGCTTCATCAATCAAAGCAGCATGAGGTAATACCAGCTCCAGCGGCCCGGCATTAAATACCCGATCAAAATAAACCGGCAGAACCACCCGGCCATTATGACGAATTGCCTCGGCCAGCACATAGTCGCTACTGGTTAACGGCACATTACCAGAGCCAAACGCCAGGTTATAAGCAACCACCCTGGCGTTCGCCTGCGTCAGTATATTAATCAGTTCTGCATGAAAGGCCCGATCCCAGGGCCACTCACCAATTAGCGATAAACTCTGATCATCAATTTCGATAATGGCAATATCATCGGTTTCGGGCAAACCGGACTGCTGCATAAGTTGATCGTAAATAAAATAATCCGCCGCACGTGACCAGCGGTAATCCAGATTGATATTTACCAACAGAATCAGCAACACGGCCAGCAATAGCAGTGAACGATCAAACGCCAGCTTTGCAATTGCCATTAGTTCGTCGTAGTCGCCATTTTCAAACGTCGGGCTTGCCCTTCAAACCCTTGAGCATCAACGGCACTGACCTGAATCTCGTATTCCCCATCATCCGGTAAGTCGAGTTCAAAACTGGCATCAAACGATTCCATCTCCCACACCAGTACATTATTTTTGCGCAGCGAAATACGATATTTTTCGGCACCGGCTACCGTTTTCCAACGAAGCTGATAAGGCAGAGTAACTTGCTGAGCAGAGGTAAATTCCAACTGCGGACGAGGCAACAATGCAACTGGCTGCGGCAGTGCCTCACCTTCAGTGGCACGCAACGCTTGTCCTGCTGCCAGCGCTTGTTCACCCTGTTCATTTTCCAGACTCAAACCACCTTCCAGCAATTCCGTCGACATCACAGCCTTACCGTTATCATCTTCAAGCCCGACCCGGAATTCAGTACCACGCACCGCAGCAACCGCCGCCGGTGTTGAGATATCAAATCGACTGCCAGCACCACGCAGCTTTTCCACAGTGGCTTTCACACGTCCTTTTAATAACCGGATGCGAGTATCAGCAATACCACCACGTTGGTAATAACGTAAACCTTCCAGCCGGACTGAACTGTTGGGCTTCAGCAGTAGTTTAGAATCGTCAGCAAACTGAATCATGGCACTGCCATCCTCAGCGGTAATGACATCCGAACGATTTAATTTATCTCCCACACGAACAGCAACCTCGCCCTGCTGATCCTTACGGGCAACACTGACATCACCTTCAACCGCAACCACCAATGCCTGAGCCAGAGCGGGCTTCAACCAGGATTTCGGAATCCGCAAAATGCTGTCCGGCGGCAGATATTTCGGGTTTTTAACCTGATTATATTCCACCAGTTTGCGCCAGCACTGAGGTTCTGACACATAACTTTTGCAGATATCCCAGATGGTATCGGTTACCTTAACCCGGTAGCGCCAATCCGAGTCTTTTTCTTCTGCAAAGGCCAAAGATGCCGTTAATAACGGCAACAACATCACAATCACACGCAACATTCTGTCTGTCATCCCTGATCAATACGCTCTAAACGATATCCATGCTGATAAATGGTTTTAATGCGGAAGCCGCTGGCCGGCGTAATGCCCAGCGCTTTACGTACCCGACTGATATGAACATCCACGGTTCGGGTATTTAAATCCGTTGATACACCCCATACCGCATCCAGTAAAAAACTGCGCGACATAATACGGCCAATGTTATCAAACAGGCAGGTAGCCAGCTCAAAGTCTTTATCTGTCATTTCCACCGGCTTGCCATCACAAAAGGCCAGACGGTTCTGCATTTCAAAACGATACGGGCCATGCTCCAGCACCCGGCCATCGCCAGACTCCGGCCCTTTGATACGACGCAATAACGAGGTAAGACGCGCTTTTAACTCAGTTTTTAACAACGGCTTACGCATATAATCGTCAGCACCCAGCTCCAGCGCAGTGACCACATCTTCTTCACTGTCACGCATTGAGCAAAACAATACCGGCAGATCCTGATGGTATTTTTCACGAATCTGGCGTAATGCTTCGGTGCCCGGCATATCCGGTAATTCCCAGTCCAGTACGGCTGCATCAAAGTTGCGATCTTTCAGTCGCTTTAACAATAACTGCGCCTGACTGAAATGCTCGTATTCAAAACCAAATTCATCAAACCAGGCAGTAACATTCGCCGCCTGATCCGGATCATCTTCTAGGTAAGCAATTAACACAAAAAAACTCCTAATTACCGATTTTGCTTGTAACTGAATCCATTACTGACTTCCACCTGCCACACCGTTTCCGGAGTGCTGGGTAATATGAGACGCTAACTGCGCCAGTAAGCGACGCTGAGTCAGCACAGCCGCTTCAAAGCCATTTTCAGTGAGTGTCTGCTGCAGATAAAAACGCTGCATCGACAGTCCTGCCAGCACATAACTTCCCGACAACGTCACCTGCCCAGCCTCATTTACTGCCATCTGATCGATGATCAAACGAATTTCCTGACGCTGCTCATTATTCGTAATTCCCTGGCGTGCACTGGTCACCTCACAGGCACAGATCTGATTCAGTTCATATTCCAATACCTGAGTCACACCCGATGCTAAAGGCTCAGCCCATACATGGTAATGCGCCAGCTGCACCTGTTGTTGTCCGCGCAACATCACCAATGCTGTTCGGTTGAGATGATCTGCCAAAACCACAGGGGCAATAAAATAGCCCGGTTTATCAGTTTGCGCTGCTTTAAAGGGGCCGTTACCGGCACTCAGCAAATAATATTCAGTGGTTGGTACTTTACTGGCACAACCCGCCATCAAAGCCATCGCCATCAACAGCACAGACATTAACCATTTTTTCATTATTAACTCCAAAAACCAGAACGCTTAAACCAAAACCACTAAGGCGCCAGCGGCTGAATATCTTCACTGCGTGGCTCACTGAATAACAACGCACTGGGTTTATTGTTCAGCTCATGCAGTAATGGCTGTAAATCGCCCAAAGCTGCCCGTAATTCAGTCATCAGCTGTCGTGCCTGGCGATAATTTTCAGAATTCGGGCCAACTCCGGACAGTGCCTGATTCATGGTTTCCAGTGTTTCAGATAATTGCTCCGGTAAACGCCGGGTACTTTCATCCGCCAGTAAACCATTGGTGTGATGACCCAGCTGTTCGACTCGCTGCAGAGTAGCATTCAGTTGCGCCAACACCTGATTAGCCTGTTGCAAGGTATCTTCCAGCGGCAAACCGTTGACCTTATCGAGTAACTTCTCAAGTTTATAGGAGATTTGTTCCAACCCTTCCTGAGACGTTGGAATCACAGAGTAACCAGAATAAATATCCGGAAAATCCGGCAATTCATCATCGTGAAAATTAATGGCAACAAACTGGCTGCCACTGAGTAAATTACCGGTTTGCAACTTGGCACTCAGACCATCGGCCACCCAGGTAACAAAGTCATTGCGAAACGCATCCAAGCCCTGCTGACTATCACCATAACCAATCCGCCCCGGTTCCAGATAAATCAACACCGGAATCATTTTATCCAGTTCCGAATTGCCGCTGCGCTCCACACCTTTCACATTAATCTGCGCCACACTGCCAATGCGGATACCACGATATTCCACCGGTGCTCCTACGGTTAACCCACGGACTGAATCCTCTAGCAAAATCAGGTATTCCGCCCGATACTGGTGTCGACGCTCAAACGCAGAACGCTGATTCGCATGCAAATGGAACGGCTGACTGCCATCGACTTTCTGCCCGACCGGTAAATCAGGTGGCACATCAAAAGTAATACCGCCCGCCAGCAGCGATGCCAGAGATCCGGTCGTGACATTAACGCCTTCAGCCGAGGCATCCAACTGAATTCCAGCCACATTCCAGAAACGGGTATTGGTGGTAATCAGGCGGTCGTACGGTGCATCAATAAAGATCTGATACACCGCCTGTTTCATATCAGCATCAAACGAGGCACTTTCCACCTGTCCTACCCGAAAGCCCTGATACAACACCGGATCAGCCACGGTCAGGGAATGACTGCTGTCACTGAACAGCTTCAGCGCTAAACCGGGTGTACCGGGAGAAGTCAGCGGCACATCTTCCAACCCGGTGAACTGTCTGGCACCGGCCTCTGCCGTACCCGGATCCAGTTCGATATAAGCACCTGATAATAAAGTACCTAAACCAGAGACTCCGGTGGTGCCCACTCGCGGTCGCACGACCCACAAACGTGCATCCCGGGTTAACAGCGGCTCTGCCGTTTTATCAATACGGGCAGTCACCGTGATGCCATCCAGGCCCGGATTCAACATCACCGATTCCACTGTACCAATATCAACACTGCGGGTTTTGATGCGGGTTTTACCAGCTTCAAGTCCTTCTGCGGTAGCAAACTGCACTTTAATCAAAGGCCCCTGATTGGCCATAGTGCTGTACACCATCCAAACACCAATCAATAAGGCAACCACGGGAATTAACCAGACCGGAGACCAGCCGGATTCCTCAACCTCCGGGCGATTCATCTTCATCTTGTTCTCTGTCCTCCAATACATCCCAGATTAAGCGGGGATCAAAGTTTTTCGCGGCAAACATGGTAATAATCACCACAGCAGCAAATGCCAGCGCCGCCGGGCCGGGCATAATCGACATCAGATTCCCCAGTTGCACCAGAGCCACCATCAGGGCAACCACAAACACATCCACCATTGACCAGCGCCCGATAAATTCGGTGATGCGATAAAGGTGAGTGCGGCGCCGGGGCGTCTGCTGCCGCCCATGATGCACGGTATAACACAGCCAGATAAGCGCTAATAGTTTTACCAATGGCACAACCACGCTGGCAATAAAAATAATCAGCGCAATCGGGTAATCTCCGTGCATCCAGAAATACACCACACCGCTTAAAATCGTATCACTACTACTGACGCCCAGTGTGCTGGTAATCATAATCGGCAGCACATTCGCCGGGATATACAGAATCATGGCAGCAACCACCAACGCCATCGTGACCTGTAACGAATGTTTTTTCCGTAACGTCAGGTGGTGTCCACAACAATGACAATACCCTTTAGCGACAAGCGTTAGCCGGCCGCACACATGACAACAAGCCAGCCCTTGTTCTGCGGCACTATTACGGGAATAACGACCTGGCTCAGCCATTCTCTCTTCCTTCAGCTGCCCTTACTTCAACCGCCCTTCCATCATCGTATTTCCCGCTTCGGTCGATACCATGATGCAGCCAGTGCCACAGTTGCAGGCGATCGGTTTTCGACAGCACATACGTCACGGCAATACTGAAACCGATATACGCCCAGAGTGAAATACCCGGGATTACATCGGCCATACCAGCCAGTTTAATCAGGCTGACCAACACTCCGATCAAAAAGACTTCCACCATAGACCAATCGCTCAGACGAAAGAGATTGGCAAATACTGGTATACCAAACCGTGGTTGCCGATTAAAAAACAACGGCGTTAATAAATAAAAAATACACAGCAGGTATGCCGCCGGCGCTAACAAAATAAACACCAGAATCAAAATACTCAGCCCTGGATAGTGATAGTGCCAGAGTGTGGTAACGCTCTGCAGCAGGGTGATCTGCTGATACTGCCCGGATACCTCAAATGCCAGAAATGGAAAAGCATTGGCCATAATCAGCAACAATAAAGCCGTAATAGTAATGGCTAACAAGCGTTCAGCATTACGTGGATCAAAATTGGCAATAATGGAATGGCAACGCGGGCAGCTTAATTGATAGCGCGCGTGTTGCGGCAGCTCAATTAATAAATCACATTCATGGCAGGCGGTGTGATTCTCCAATGGCTCCATCAGTACCTCATACAGCGATCCAAACCAATAGCAGAATCATAAATGAATATACAGCCAGGCAAAACAGCTCAGCAAAATAAATCAACGCAAACGATATGGATATGCAATTTCCGCAAAAAGCGCACAAAAAAGCGGCCCATAGGCCGCTTAATCAGATCAGAAGTCATGACTTAAAAGTTATAATTGGCCGACCAATAGGCAAATATCACATCGTCGTCATTGTCACGTTCTTCAATCACGTCACCTGCCATCAGGTAGCTGACCCCACCACTGAACTTAACCTGTTTGGTATAGGCATAGCTCACAACCACATCCAGTTCATCAGCAATATGGGTATCTTCACTGTTGGCGGTACCTGGCAATGCGGCACCACCCGCATTATAAACCGCGTCTTCTTTTTCCGCTTTGTAGAAGGTATGCAGCTGAACCCGTGTGGTTAATTTCGCCATCGGCTTCAGGATAAGACCAATATTACCGGCCAGCACGTTACGACGGCCAATATGATCGGCAAAACCAAGATAGGCATGGCCCAGCGGGAACAACTGATTAAAAGTGCCGTTATTATCATCACTCAGATCGTCATCACCGGAGCCATAATCCAGCCCTACAAAATAACGCTTCAGTGCACCGGACGTCACACTAAAGCCCAATTCTGAGCCTAACATCCAGGCCGACACATCATTATCCGCTGCATCCGTCCCGGTTTGTGCAGCGGCTTCTACATCCAGATCCCAACCACTGCCTTTATGGTTTATACGCCCGCCCAGAGTATGAATATTCTGATCGTCGGTGTTCTGCAGGTTTAACCAGTAGAGATCCGTCTTGGTCGCTTTTGAAAGCACACCACTACTGTAAATACCGTTAAACGCAATATCGTCTTCGGCCTGGTTAAATTCAAACTTACGCACCGGCACAAACTGAGTCGCAAACACCGCAGTGTTCCAGCCACCACTGTTGTAATCCAGGCGAACACCATCCCAGGTGCGTAAGGTATTACCCCAAGGTAACGGGCTGACCAAGCGCTGCTTACCAAAACTTAACGCCTGACGACCTAAGCGCAAACGCGCTTCTGGGGTGAACTGATAATCGACAAAAGCCTGTTGTAAGGCCAACGTATCAACATCCAGTGTGCGTCGCTTGCCCGGTAAATCCCTTTCGGTTGCGCCGGCACTTTTAATTTCCGTAAATAACCGAACTTTCTCACCAAAATGAAAATCTGCATGACCAGTTGCCCGGGCTAAATGAAAGATATCGTCGTTATCATCATTAAAGCCGAGGTTGCGCCAGAACTCGCCACGATAACGCACATGTCCACCAAAGCTGACCCAGTTGTCACCTGAGCTATTTAACTTCACATGCTTATAATCATTATTGTAATACCGACTCCAGTCTTCGTTGGCACGAAGAAAAGAGAAAGCCGGAGCCTGATTCGATGCACCGGATGTCGAAGCATGGGCCATACCCAAGGGCAATGACATGCCAATGACGGCGGCAATATAGACGGGAAGTCGCGCTGGTAACATAAATTAATCCTTAGCTGAGCCTGATTATTATCATCGTTGTTATACTTTGAACTGAGCAAGCACCTTACTGAGTTCTGTCGCCTTAGAGGCCGAATCGCTGCTGACCGAGAAACTTTGCGCTGCATTGGCAGCGGTATCCTGACCAAAGCGGTAAATCTCATCCACATCTTCATTAATGCCCTGATTAACCGCCGACTGCTCTTCGGCAGCCGTGGCAATTAACGCAGTCATCTGATAAATCTCTTCAACAGAGCGCTGAATAGTGGCAAACACCTCGTGTGTTTTCTGAGTACTGACGGTTGTTTTTTCAGTGTATTCATAACTGGTTTCAACAGCCGTGACGGCATTACGGGATTCGTTTTGCAGGCGCTGAATGATGTTTTCAATTTCACTGGCCGAGCCCTGGGTTTTACTCGCCAGACTGCGAACTTCATCCGCTACCACGGCAAAACCGCGCCCCGCTTCTCCGGCACGAGCCGCTTCAATGGCCGCATTCAGTGCCAGCAAATTGGTTTGCTCAGTCAGCCCTTTGATAACATCAACAACCTGACCAATGGCATCCGATTGCTGCGCCAGAGATTGAATTACGGTTTTTGCATCCGTCATACGGTGATTGAGCTGATTAATGGCAGCAATAGAGCCATCCACTACCTGAGTACCTGTATCCAGTGCGCTAAAGGCGTTATCGACCATGACTTTGGAGCGGCTGACATTTTCAGCAACTTCCCGGGCGGTCGCTGACATCTTCTCAACCGCCGTAGCCACCTGCACTGTTTTTTGCTGCTGCTGACTCAACATATCCCGGGTCTGGCCGGCGTTAATGGCATTTTCGTTCGACTTTTCAACCACCACATCCGACGATTCCTGAGCCTGCTGAATAATATTCTGCAGCTGATCAATAAAGCCATTAAAGGCATTGGCTAATTCACCCAATTCATCCTGACTGTCGGACTTCACCCGCTTGGTGAGATCGCCATCTCCCTGAGAAATCTGCTTCACTCGCTCCAGCAAATTATGCAGACTCGAAGCAATGATATGAGTGACATAAAACAGCGCTAACGCCCCAATCAGTATTACCACCACCATCACAACAGCACTCTGCCATTGCAGCTGCGACAAAAATGACTGCACCTGGCCAGCCTGATAATCCAGTCGGCGCCATTCGCCTACCAACTCAGCTAGCATTTTTTGCGTAATCGCACTGTTTTGATTCGCCGCCTGCTGCTCAGCAGACTGTCGCTGAGAATAAAGCTGCTCAACCTGGTGAATGGTATCTTTGATTTCGCCAATTAACGTGCGCAATTCACGATAGTGATAACGCGGCGTGATTTTTAATAAGGTAGAGTAATCCGCCAATGCCGACTCGGCCGACATCAATTCCAGCAACGCACGTTGCAAACTGGTATCACTGCCGGTTTCCAGGTATTGGTTAAGATAAGCCCGGCTGGCTGTTAACCCGGTATTAATGCGTGCTCCCAGATCGGTCGTGTTCACATTATTTTCCAGCACCCCCAGATCGCGAGTGGTATTGGCTAACTGCTCTGCTTTTGGCCCCTGCGTTTGGTTTAATTCCTTTAATTGCTGGTGCAGCTGTTCACTCAAAGGCCACAAGGTATTGATTAATGTTGTGCGATAGGCACGGTCCTGAGCAATGACCTGCTCAATCAATGTATGAGAGTCGGCATCAGCGGTCGATTGCATCAAAATGGCGGAAAGCTCATCAAATTCTTTTTCGAGTAATTCAATAATGGCTTTTTGTTGATGGTTACTGGTCAGTAAATACTGCTTATTCAGCAACTCACGGCGCATAATATTCTGCACCATTAATAATGAAGTACCGTTGGTCGCCTGATCATGGATAAAGGTTTTTAGTGTATCAACACGATCATTACTGGCGCTTAACTGATTAACCAGATGCAGGGTAAATACCGCTAATAAACTGCCGATCACCACCAGCACTAACATCAGCTTTTTCCGGATCGAGAGATTCTTGAGCATGATCAACCTCAAATTAACTGGTTCAGCAGGTTTTGAATCAGTCGCATATTGGCAACCACCTCATTGGGTGTAATTTTATGGTTAGTGATTTCCTTATTGGGAATCACCGGTAAATTGCGCTGAATATTAATTCGGGTTAATTCAGCCAGAATATTATTGGTTGTATCGTAAACATCCGACGGAGTGATATTACCGGACGGAAATCCAGGTACTCTTAAAGGTTTAATTTTTAATTTACGTTCCAGCGCAACCAGCTGGTACAGCACCTTAAAACCTTCGATATTGGCATCAATCGGTTTTTTACCAGAAACAGCCACTTTCTCCGGACGTTGCAGTGTTTTCCCCATGTCGCTGGCTAACTGATTAATCCCCTCAATAATGCGTTCCGTATTGCGATAAACAAATGCTGGTTTAATCGCACCAACCAGTTCATCCATTAACAGTGATGCACGCCAAACATGCTCATAAACATCCGACGGGGTTTTACCTGGCACCAAACCATATTCTTTTGCTGAAGTGATATTCAACCGTTGTTTAATCACCTGAATCTGGGTATCAATCTGAACCATCAACGCCAGTACATCAGAAGGTGTGGTGTTCTGGGTGGGCAAGCCCGGTACCGGCACCGTTGGCAAGTTATTCGCTTTCTGATAACGCTGTACTTTTTCGAACAGCTCCAGCCCTTTGGTGTACACATGCAGCGGGGTTTTGGCGATCTGAATGCCCGGATCACGGGCTGGCTCATGGATATTCTGCTGTTGTCGGATGGCATGAATATCTGCTACAAGCGATTCAACTTGCTGATATACATGACTGGGAGTGCTCGCCTGAGACTGCAACGAAAAAAACAGCAGCGAAAAACACAGCAACAAAGGAGAAGATAGGAAAGAAAAACAAGATCGGCCGAAGCGCATGTAATACCTCAGGAACAGCTCGTAAATAGTTGTACACAAAGGTATAGACAAGGCCGAAAGCTTATTCAAGTAACGACCGGCATTAAAAAAACACTAATAAATCAAGGCAGTAAGTACACAATAGGCAGGCCATACTCACAAGTACAGATGTTATCTGAACATATATAAGAACATACGTTCATCAAGTGCTACAATTTTGACCAACCAGACAGCTTTAGAGAGAAACTATGCATAATCTGACCTTAACCCAGCCGGAGCAACTGGCAGATACCGAATTTCTGCGTGCCTTGCCAAAAACCGAATTACACCTGCATCTGGAAGGTTCACTGGAACCGGAGCTGATGTTCAGCCTGGCTGAGCGCAATGGCATCCAGTTGCCTTATGCCAGCATCGAAGAAGTCAAAGCCGCTTACGATTTCCATAACCTGCAATCATTCCTCGATATTTATTATCAGTGCGCGGATGTGCTGCGAACCGAACAGGACTTTTACGACCTGACCTGGGCATATTTAGAGCAATGCCACGCCGAAGGTGTGGTGCATATTGAGCCTTTCTTTGATCCTCAGACCCACACCGATCGTGGTATCGACATTGAGATAGTGATCAACGGCATCAGTCGTGCTCTGCAAGATGGAAAAGAAAAGCTTGGCATCAGCTACGGCTTGATTCTGTGTTTCCTGCGTCATCTGTCCGAAGAAGCCGCATTTGCCACACTGGAACAGGCAAAGCCTTTCCTGCAGCACTTTGTTGGTGTTGGCCTGGATTCTTCCGAGGTAGGCAACCCACCTGAAAAATTCGCCAAGGTGTTTGCCGCTGCCGCAGAGCTAGGGCTCAAACGCGTTGCCCATGCTGGTGAAGAAGGCCCGGTTGAGTATATTGAAGGTGCACTGGATATCCTTGATGTGCAGCGTATCGACCACGGTGTTCGTTGTACTGATAGCGATGCCATGATTCAGCGTCTGGCCGATTCGCGTATGCCATTAACCGTATGCCCGTTATCCAATACACGCCTGAAGGTGTATCAGGATATGAGTGAGCACCCGATTCTGGAACTGCTGGATAAAGGTGTATGTGTAACGGTTAACGCCGATGACCCGGCATTTTTTGGCGGTTATCTGCTGGCCAACTATCAGGCGCTGAGCAATGCACTGGGCATGACACGCCTGCAAGCCGCGCAATTAGCGGCCAACTCGATTGAAGCCAGCTTTATTTCGGATGAAGAAAAGCAGCGCTTACTTAAACAATTACAGGATGTGTTAGATCAGTTATCTGCCTGATTTGTTTTACAGGCACAAAAAAGGCGACCCGAAGGTCGCCTTTTTCAGAACTAACTAGCCAATCTCAAATTAAGAGAACTGGTTAGAAGTGTTCTTAGCGCCGCCCGCTTTCAGAGCGTTTTCGCCAGCAAAGTATTCTTTGTGGTCGTCGCCCATGTCGGAACCAGCCATGTTTTGGTGCTTAACGCAAGCGATACCTTGACGGATCTCTTTACGCTGAACGCCTTCAACATAACCCAGCATACCTTGCTCACCGAAGTACTCTTTAGCCAGGTTATCAACAGACAGTGCAGTCGTGTGGTAAGTAGGCAGAGTGATCAGGTGGTGGAATACGTTCGCTTCGCGAGAAGTATCAGCCTGGAAAGTCTTAACGCGAGCGTCAGCAGCAGCAGACAGCTCAGAATCGTCGTATTCAGCAGACATCAGGTTGTTACGATCGTATGCAGAAACGTCTTTACCTTCAGCAGCCCACGCATCGTAAGTTTGCTGACGGAAGTTCAGAGTCCAGTTGAAAGATGGAGAGTTGTTGTAAACCAGCTTCGCATCTGGGTGTACTTTACGTACTTCGTCCATCATGCCTTTGATCTCGTGTACTGTAGGTACAGCAGTTTCGATCCACAGCAAGTCAGCACCAGCGTTGATAGCTTCGATACAGTCGAATACACAACGCTCGTGGCCAGTGCCAGCGCGGAACTGGTACAGACCAGAAGGCAGACGCTTAGGACGAACCAGCTTACCACCACGGTTGAATACAACATCGCCTTCAGCCATGTCAGCAACGTCAACTTCTTCAACATCCAGGAAGGAGTTGTAAACGTCACCTTGGTCGCCTGGCTCTTTAACTACAGCGATTTCTTTGGTCAGGCCAGCGCCTTCAGAGTCAGTACGTGCAACGATCAGGCCGTCATCAACGCCCAGCTCCAGGAAAGCGTAACGCAGAGCGCGCAGCTTGTTGTGGAAGTCAGCGTGAGGAACAGTAACTTTACCGTCCTGGTGACCACATTGCTTCTCGTCAGCAACCTGGTTTTCGATCTGCAGACAGCAAGCGCCCGCTTCGATCATTTGCTTAGCCATCAGGTAAGTGGCTTCAGCGTTACCGAAACCAGCATCGATGTCAGCAACGATAGGTACGATGTGAGTTTCGTAGTTGTCGATTTGAGCTTGCAGTTCAGCTTCTTTAGCTGCATCGCCAGCTTCACGAGCTGCGTCAACAGCACGGAACAGGCCACCCAGTTCACGAGCGTCAGCTTGACGCAGGAAGGTGTACAGTTCGCTTACCAGACCAGCAACAGCAGTCTTCTCGTGCATAGATTGGTCAGGCAGAGGACCGAACTCAGAACGCAGAGCAGCAACCATCCAACCAGACAGGTACAGGTAACGACGCTTAGTAGTACCGAAGTGCTTTTTGATAGAGATCAGCTTTTGCTGACCTACGAAACCGTGCCAGCAACCCAGAGACTGAGTGTACAGAGACTTGTCTTTGTCGAACGCTGCCATGTCTTCACGCATGATTTTGGCAGTGTAACGAGCGATATCCAGACCAGTTTTGAATTGGTTCTGAGCACGCATACGTGCAGCAGATTCTGGGTTGATAGCGTCCCAAGGGTTACCAGCTGCTTCTTTCAGCGCTGCAACCGCTTTGATGTCGTCTTGATAAGCTGACATAAGGTCAATCCTTCAATGTGGGGTTGTTGGAGAGTTAGGTTTATACAAGTTATTTATACAAACCTTGTGTTAGTCGATGTACTGACTAACGCTAACTGCAGGGAATACTAGAGAGTTCACCCACATAATTAAAATCAATAGTATGTATATCTACTATTTTCTGGATGAATAGGCAGAACTACCGTAAAACAGCTGCCCTGGCCCGGCTGACTGTCGACCCGAATCGTGCCACCGTGCTCCTCAATCACCCCCAGTGATATCGACAACCCCAGTCCGGTTCCCTGGCCAACCGGCTTGGTGGTAAAGAAAGGAGTAAACAGCTGTTTACAGACTTCATCACTCATACCACAACCGTTATCCCGTACATCAATGCAGAGCTGCTGCTCATCACAGTAGGTGCGGATTTCAATCACTCCGTTGTCGCTGACAGCCTGGCTGGCATTAGCAATCAGATTGGTAAACACCTGATTTAATTTTCCACCATACCCCTGAATCGTCGGCAATTCGCCATAACTAACCTCCAGCCTGGCGTGATATTTCAGCTGGTTATTGAGGATATTGATTGCCCCCCGAACACATTCATTAATATCCAATGGCTGCTTTTTCACATCCCCTTCATGCACAAAGGCTTTTAAGTCCGCAACAATTTGTTTAACCCGGTTCAGTCCTTCCCGGGTTTCATCCGACAGAGCATCAAAGTCATCCAGCAAATAGCGTAAATCATGCTGACTTATGGCATCACGAATCCTGGCCGAAGGTATTGTCACATCCGATGCCATATCATTTTCCAGCTGCTCAACAAACTGCCGGAATGCCTGAAAGGCTTCACCAATGGCATTCAGATTGGCGCTGACAAATCCAATCGGATTATTGATTTCGTGGGCAACACCGGCTGACAGAATGCCCAGAGACGCCATTTTTTCAGAAACAATCAGCCGCTCCTGCTGTTGTTTCATGTCTTCATGAACCTGATTCAATTGTTCGTATGAGTCGTACAGCGCCCGGGCTTTATCTTCCAGCAGCTGCTCTGCCCGCTTACGCAGTTCTTTTTCCCGCAGATACGCTTTCTGATAATCCGCCATACATCACCCGGCCAGCAGAGTCACAATCAGATGACACTGCGGATCATCACGATGCATACATAAGGGATGTTGCAGTTGGTAAGGCTGGTTAAAGTGGCGGGCGCTGCCATCAATCAGCCCTTCCGCCAAGCGGCATAGTTTGCGTTGAGACTGATAAATCATGGTCAGCTGATCGGGAGATTGCTGGTCTGGGGTTGGCTGGCTGTAGCGAAACTCCGGCACCCCGGCATCCGGGAATAATTTGCGCACTTCCACATGGATCACCCGGTCGACCGACAGCAGAAAGTCGATCAGGCCATCACATTCGTCAAAATAGCGCGGAAAACGCTTATAAAATTCGCCGACCATAAACTGACCAAAGGCAAATACCAGATCGTTTGGGTCAATACCGGTAACTTCTGAGCCCGCCGCGACCAGTGCCAGCAGTTCTTCATCATGGTAACTGTCGGTCGAAATAAATAAGCCATCCGATCCGGCTTTATCCAATACCGCTTGCCAGCCGTCCAGACCGTATTGCTCTTCGACCATGTCACGCAACATATCAAAGACAATCCCCTTCATACCGAAGTCGCCCCTTTCTCGATATACACATCCAGGTTCTCACCCGAGGTCTGTTCGAGATTAACCACCTTGCCAATCACTGCCTGATTCAGTTCAAAACCTTTTTTCAGTAACACCATGCCTTTGGATGACAACAAGTGGCGACTTAATATCATGCCCGGCTGCAGATCGGCTGATTTCACCAACTGCTCATGTTCGCGCAGCCTGTCGGTCGAGAACTGTTGATACACGCTGCTGAACAGAGTCACAATTTGTGGGTCATAGCGGCTACCGGAAAAGCGGATAATTTCACTTTCCGCCTGCTTTTCCGCATATTCGGTGCCGGTGTATTTACCCATGCGCAAGTCGATAAAGTCACGCACCACCGACAACACACGACTCCCCAAAGGAATGCTGTCAGCCGTCAATTTGTCAGGAAAACCAGAACCGTCGAAACGCTCAAACTGATTACGAATATAGACCCCGGCCATAAACAGCTGTGGCACCCCCAACAGAGCCGCCTCCCCCATCAAAGGATACTGTTTAAATAGCTGTAACTGATCTTTGTTGTACTGACTGTAAGGCGTACGCAGCATCTGATCAGTGAAGCCCATTTTTCCCAGATCGGATAACAGCGCGGCATCATGAACGGCTGAGACTTCCTCGTCAGGCATGTTCAGCTGGCGCGCAATTTCTTCTGCCATCGCAGCTTTCACCGATGCCGCATTTGCCACCGATTCATCACGCATGGCGGCAATACTGGAAGCCAGCATCACCATATGCTCGTAACCCTGACTAATAGCCCGGTTTGCCTGTTTCAGGCCTTCGGTACGCTCCGCCACCTTTTCTTCCAGTGAGGCATTCAGAATTTCCAGCTGCTGGTTTTTTTGCACTAGCTCTTCGCTGAGTTGTTGGTTACGTACTTCCAGCAATTTACTGCGCAGGTTTTCTTCCACTACCTGACGTATTTCATCGTCATTCCAGGGCTTATTCAGATAACGGCTGATTCTGCCTTCGTTAACGGCGGCAATCGTCGACTCCAGATCGGCATACCCGGTTAACAGAATACGAATGGTGTTGGGGTAAAGGCGTGCGGCTTCGGCCAGAAATTCGGCCCCGCTCATTTCCGGCATGCGCATATCCGAGATAATCAGATCAATCTCGGTGTTCTCCATTATGTACAGCGCATCCCGCCCGGATGTGGCGGTAACAATCTCAACCTGCGAGCGCCGCAATGTACGACGCAATGATTTGAGAATGTTCTCTTCATCGTCTACCAGTAATACCGTTGGCTTAATCAACGTATTTTCCGCTACTTCCACAATGTAACTCCTGATCAGGTTGTTACTTTCAGTGTAGAAGAGTTCTGGCAGTACAGAAGCAATATAAGGCGTACGATTAAAAACTACTGATAGGTCTCAGACCAGCTGGCCTGCGGGCGGGTGTAATTTACGCCACTGCTGTAACGATCGTAGTTCGGATGCCCCGGGAAGTAGTTAATCGGATGATCACCCTGTCGGGTATTCGCGACCAGACCACCGTCCCCCCCCAGGTTCACCCAAACCCCGGGCAGGGTTGTTTCCGGCGAGTAGCCAGCCACCTCACTCCAGTCGATAGAACGGGTGCCCATGGAGAAGAAGAAAGCAGCGGTATGGTTTAAATAATTCGACTGCACCGGGAACAGTTGCGCGGTTGGAGAAATCCCTTCCACAGCACCGGCACCCAGAATCGATGCCAGACCACTGCCGCCGGTAACAATCGTCTGATTCTGATCAATCCAGCCCACCGTGCGCACACCACCTAACTGAGTCTCCAGATTAATGGTGCCCAGAAAGCCGGCATCGGCCGTGATCGACGGACGGATAAAGCCCGAGACCACATCAATGGCATTACCCTGATAACCAAAGCCATCTTCGGCCCCGACGCGAAAACCCACCAGTTTGCGCGAGCCGGAGGTTTCATCAAAGGCAAATTCCAGATACGGATTTTGTTGCACCAGTGGTGTCATGGTGCAGGTGCCGTTATTACAATTAATCTGGCCCATGGTCAGATCACGGATTTTGACATCAATACCAGCATCGGGGAAAAAACCAGACGGGTATTCAGAAAAGGCCCGCTCTTCACCATGCGTAATAGCCGACGAAACATATTGTGCATCATCCAGTCCCACCGAACCACAAGGTGCCGCGGTACAGGCCCAGTCAATATTGTCGTTATAACTGGCCGGTGGGTTATTGTTGTAACACACCCGATCACCATTACCGCCGGTGCAGTTGGTGCCTTCCGGACGCCAGTAACGACCTAATGATACCTCAGCCACATTGGCATTAATTTCCACCTGAGCACCAATGGTTAAACGCAGCATGGATAAATCCGTACCATTACTTTGAGCCACCACCTGATCACGTACTTCGAAAATGGCCTGCCCGTACATACTGTCCAGCTCCTGTTCAGCCATTGGTGTCAGCTCGGCATAAACCGGAGCATGACTGAACAACAGTGTTAAACACAGCGATTTTAAATTGAGTGACTTTAAACAAAGTGACTTAAAAAAAAGTAACATTAAACAACCGGATTTATTCATCTTATTCATAGCTGTCCCCTTTAATTATTATTGTTCTACCGGAAAAATATTAACCTTGGTCGCTGCCGGCAACGTTAATCGGCCATCAATTTCCAACCCAATTAAAAATAAATGAGAGGTTGAATTATCAGCACTGTCATAGGCGACTTCCGGGCCATTGCCTAAATAAACACCTTTGGTTTTCAGCTCATTAACATCGATATATTCCGGCAAGGTTAATTGAACAGCACCTTTGTCTTCGTTCGGACCAACGCCATCAATTAAATCGATATCCAGATTTTTCATCTCAATGGAACCACTGATGTCATCAAACACAATCCAGGTTGCTCCACTGCCAATATAATTCCCATTCTGGTCATAATCCGTTTGTGGAATATTCTCATTACTGAACGCCACCTTGGTTCCATCATCAAAATCGGCCCGGGCACTGATTGTGATGCCCGCCTGACCAGAAACACCACCCAAATCGTCTTCGGATAACTGCGATAATTCCGCACTAACCGGCAATATGGTGATTAACAATCCCAGTGAAATTAATTGGTTATACATACGTCACAACTCCGGTTCAGATCTTGTGTGGTAATAACTAACCGCTGAATTTCGATGCCTTTCAGCTCAATCACATTTTCATTCGGAATATAAGGCAGGTTTGCGCCCGGATTGGCTTCGTTATAACGGCGCACTTCTTCGTTATAGGTCACGGTTTTTGGAACAAACGCCCGATGTTTTACATCATCTACTTTGGCTACGACCTGCCCGGCAGAATTACGCAGATAAATATCTTCCACACCGGTGATGGTTTCCGGGTCATCCGGATCACCAAAGTTCAGCTGACGCACAGTGATATGCCCGGGGATCGCCTGTTGTGCTTCCTGAGGCAAGGCTGCAATTTCAATACGCAGCTGAGTCGTTGGATCTTCGAGATTGGTACGCTCACCATTACTGTCGGTCGTCCAGCGGTAACGTTGTTGCTGTCGAAATTGTACGGTACTAATAGTGAGGGGCTGATCAATGGTACCGAAGGGTAAATAGGCATCCACACCTTCTAAAGATAAACGGCTGCCTAAAGCACCATTCGGATCTGAATTAATATCAATACTGTCCACCACCAGGCCAGTATTCAGCGCAAACGCCAGACCGCTGTTATTGCCCGCCTCAGACACATCCCGCGCCCAGACGTTGGCCCGGGTGCCGTAAAGGCGAAGTCCGGTTAAATCAATGGCGGCAAAAAACTGATCGTCAAATCCCAGATCACGATTCAAGTCGGTCACAGAGTCGATACGCAGATGCAGATCAAACTTATCAGACGCTTTATCCAGTTCCGCATCAAATAAATCGGAAGCGAGGGCAAAGTTATTACCAACTGATAATAAATTGCCCAGATTTACAGACCCCGGTGGGGCTACGCCGTCGGTTGTGAAACGCTTTTCACCACTATTATCTTCAACCGGCTCCGGGAAAAACCCATTCGGTAAGGTTTCATAACGCGAGGCATTATGACCACCACCGGACAGATAACTTAAACCATTATTTCGGCCAAAAGTCAGAAAGCTACGTTCGACCTGTGCCAGATCGGCTGCCGGGAAAGCGGTTTCCCATACCGTCAGGCTGCGCTGAGCACCGTAACTTTCGTTTTTATCGACAATCGTGCCTAAATTAAAAGAATCCAGAAATGTACCAAAACGCCCACCTGAGGTAGAAAGCCCGGGCGTTTCACCCGATTTATTTAAGCGCAATTCACTGAAGCGCAAAAAATCAGATTGTGATGAGTCACCTTCTTCCAGGTACAACTTAATTTCAAAATCATCCGGCTGACCTAAGTCGCCGGAATACAACACCACATTATCAAAGGTGGCACCCAGCCCTTCACCGGTTACATCGGATAATTGCGAGTCATCCAGAGCTTCCAGAGAAAAACTGGTCGATACAATAACGAGTAATGGTGATGCCCAAATACTGTATTTTAATCCCAAAACCATCTCCTCTCATTTTCGAAGCTGCAATTAAAAAAGCCTTCTGGCCGGACATTAACCTGCTGCGTGCCCACCTGACACCAAAGCTCATTGCCTGAGTTTTGCAGTACCACAAAATCATTATCACCCAGTGCCTGCAAACGCCACTGGTCAGCTGAGTTACAGGCAGTTCGGCTCAGGTCACCGTTACCGGTTGCACAAAATGCAGCGTTATCACGGCGGTTAATCATGCGCCGATCAACCGGGTCGTAAGTCCATAAATCGTTATTATTATTTTCACAACCAATGGTGCGGAATAATGAGCCATTCCAACGCAGGCAATCACCACTGTCATCGCGACTGCGAATTCTTCGCCAGCGCGGTGCGGTAATCACATCAATGGTTTTCGTAAAGGTGCCGTAGGTTTCCGTACCTGACTCATTGCTGTACACCATGGTCAACGTTGCCGTGGTTGTTACGTTACCGGTAAAGGTAAATGGCAGCTGAATAGTGGCACTGGCGGTTTGACCGGAAATAGCACTCATCAGGTATTCACCGCCACCGGAGGTTAATACTGAAGCATGTTTTACGTTGGCTGCCGGTGCATCATTTAACGACCAGCTATAAGTAATTTTGCCGTTCACACAGCTGCTGAAATTCGGAAAGGTATACGCCAGATCAACATTGGTTCTGAGCGCTAAACGACTCTGAATCGGAAAATAAGTATTGGCACCAACAGTTGCCGAGTCACCACTGCCAGCCGTTGAATAAGAGCCACCAGCAATAATGGCTTCTCGTGCCGCTCTCACCGGCCCATTTTCATTCGCCGTCACATTATACGTCTGAAATATTTCACTATTGGCTGAGTTGCCGCCCAGTGTCACCACACGCGATGGTGTGCGTTCACCCAAAGAAGCCTGCAATGTGTAAGGCGTATTACCTCGGAAAACCGGTTTTAAACTGATTGGGCTGCCCTGATTCTGCGCACCGTTATCCGTGTAATTAATCACTTCGACATCGGCACCATTAATAAAATCAGAAATACTGCAACCAGCGGGTAAATTGGGCGTGTACTGAACTGTTCGTTTCACACTGAATTGCGTATTAGCATTACCGGAACGGGTAATGGCAATAGGGAGCGTGTCGGTCTGATTTACGGTAGTCCCCCCGGTTAATGTCAGATTAGCCGGCTCGGTTACATCGGTTACACGGATAATAGCTGAGCCATATAATGACCCGGAAGTCGCAGCCACACCTTCTGTCGGATTAATGGTGACCCGGAATACCTCACTCAGGTCTTCCTGCTGGTTGTCGTTAATCACCGTCAGATCCAGGCTCCGCTCACGATCAATAAAGTTGATCGGAGTAATTTCCGGGAAGTTAATGATCGCCTGATCGCTGGTGAGAGCCGGACTAAAATCACTATCCATAGCGACTACCGACCAGGCAGTTGGGTTGCCATTACTATCCAGAGCCGTGGCTTGTTCCAGGGTAAAGGTTAATGCCGCTGCCCGAGCATAACGAGAGAAAAGATCGCGCTGAATGTTAATACCAGGACAAGCCGTCAGCAGATTATCCGCAGTTGGCACACTTTCCGAACAGGTGTAATTATCCTGCGTAAAACCAAATACCCCCTGCGCTACTTCACGCATCAGCAACTGCGCCTGAGTCTGCTGAGTTAACACTGCACCTGACTGAGAATCGTTACTCAGGCCGGTTAAAATAATGGTTACCGGTGTATCGTCATCGGCATAATCTGCATCGTTTTCAATATTGGTAAACTGAATAACAAAACACTGATAACTGGCACCACTGCCAGCGCCATTATCGTTAAACACCACGGCATCATTAGCCGCAGAAGGAATAATCGCTGCATTACCGGCGCGATCTGTTGCGGCAAAATAGAAATCATTCGGCGCAGCAGGCGTACCATCTTGCAAGCTGGAAACCACCTGATAATTCACCGTAACCTGACCGACACTGCCACTGTCGCGGAAAATACAGATTTCACCGGAATCGCCTTCATTACGGACTAATCTCAGATTACGCGAAGCAATGCCACCGGCCTGGTCACGCTCCACTGCCCAGATTGAGAAATTACCAAATTCGTTGGGGGTTAAATCTTCCAGTGCCAGCGTATGGCGACTCACCGGACCGGCGTTAACATCCAATAATGCAGCAAAGGGCTCATTGGTTTGTAACGAGGCAATTTCCAGCTGCGCCAGCTCGGTTCCTTCTTTCAGGCCATCATCAACACGATCGATTCGTAATTGAATGGATTTTTCACCACTCTCGCCTGCCAGCCAGCTGATTTTAGCTCCTGAATTAGCACCATCAGCCGCATAATCAACAAAGGCAATATCCAGCGCATTATCATCCACAGACGCCAACGCTGAATTACTGAAATCAGCACTGCCCGATTCAAACCGGACATAAGCATCCAGCTGACCACGCTGACCACGAACGCGCTGTAAGGCAATATCAATGGTGCTACCAGCAATATACTCGGCGGTGGTGGTGCTGAAAGTTGAAAAGGTGACATTACCCACTGGCGGTAATGGCATTAACGCAACCACTGAAGCAATATCCACCTGGCGATTAAAAATAAAAATATCGTCAACCAGACCAACCAACGACTCATCAGCGCCCGGAATATTGCCCAGCCAGAAATCGCCATTATTGGCGGAATAATTTTCTCCAGCCCCGTAGTTATAGGTTGCCGTTAATATCCCATCAATATAAACATCCAATGCATTCGGACGCTTGCTATACACCACATTAAGCCATTGGCGTAAAGGTTGCGCTGGCGTTTCCGCGCCGCTGTTCGCTACGTTTAACGCATCCTGAAAATAAATTTTTTCAGAGTCCGATTGCAGATAGCTGACAATATTGGATGAAAAAGCCTGATCACCAGTCGTCTGATTACCAAGCTGGAAAATCCCCCGGGTTGTATTGCTCTGCGTATCTTCATCAAAGCCTTGTTCAATACTGAGGCGTAACGCAATCACATACTCATCACCCAGAGATAAGCCGTTATCAGGATCACTGGCTAAGCCAGCAATTTTTGCACGATCTGGCGCTGCTAATTTTAAGGCACGCTGATCCGGGCTACCCTGAGGAAGAACTTCCAACAAAGAAACAGTATCCGGCAATGGATAAGCCTGGCTATTAACAATGTCGCGATGATTGCCGGAGATATCTCGGTTGGCAACATCTGCGTCATTAAAGTTATAAGCCGCTTGCAACGGAGACTTGATGGTTATCTGAGTGATCAGCTCACTAAAAGATTCGGTGGCCGCCGCCGGTGCGGTATCCAGTGCCGACAGCTTTAAGGTGACAAGTACATCGTGTGTCAGCAACGCCGGGGCAATAAATTCAGCCGATACCCTAGCCATGGAATTACTGCTGGCAGGGTCGCCGCCGGTAGCCGTGCGGTTCTGTAAGCTAATAACGGGAAGAGCAGCGGGTATGGTTAATCCATTATTAATATATTCTGCCGCTACTAACTCCAATGTAATTTTGGCGCTTGAGTCAGCCGTATTAAACCCGCTGATATCTATTAACTCACCTTCGGCATCCGTGAGTGTATAGTTAACCCGAACGGTCTGGCTTTCGTTAACAATCTCGTTTACCGGTTGTAAGGGTAATGATGCTCCGGCTTCAATCGCCAGTACAATTTCAAGCGGAAAATTAATTTTATCGCCATTAACCGTCCAGTTGCCTTCATCCAACGAGTCCTGAGCATTAATCCAGACCTGCCCCAGACCTGAACTGTTATACAGCTCCATTGCCAGCTTCAGGCGAGCGTTATCAACGGCATTTCCTGGGGCGGCAAAATGCCAGCTTTCATCACCACTATTCAGTGCCTGACAAGCGGTAAAACCAGCACTCCAGCCCGACTCGCCCGGCAAGGCGGTTGCCAAACGCCATTCATAGCCGTTGGTACAAGCATACTGTCGGCTAACAGAACCGGAGCAGGTGTCGGCGTACCAGGTTCCCTGCCCGGTTGCTTCACGATCGAAATAGGCACAATCCCGGCTGTCATCAATTAAAGAATTACTGCCCCAATCGACATATTCCGTGCGTGGTCGCCAAACACCTTCACTGCTGGTATCGCTGTAGTTGAGCCAGACCTTTTCTGTATCCGCTAAATTTTTGGCAATCACGGCGGCAGAAATTAAATCGTTATTTTCTTTGGCTGAAAATTCACCAAAGGCAATGGCCGAATAAAACTGAACGTTACCTAAATCAGAAAATTCTCTCTGGCAAGCGGCAAATCCCTGCGACCAGATCCCTTTGGCCGTTGTTATCTGCCAGTTCACCACCTGACTGCCATCCGGAATAATACGGCAGGCATAATGCGCTTCAGCAGTTGAACACTTGGCGGCATTCCAGCGACCGGATCGCGACGTCTGAGCGCAATCAAGATTGCCCAGATTACTCGGTTCATTGATCGCCCAGAATGCATTACGGGGTTTATTAACAATCCACTGGGCTTCCAGATCCCGGTCGTTCATATTGACCCAAACCGAATCACCCGACACCCGATCCAGAGCCGCTAATAGCTGTTGTAATTCGGTTGGATTTCTCGGTACAGCAAATAAACCACTGCCAGCACCGTCGTCACAATGTTTAAACCCGGCATTCCATGCATCACCAGCACTTTCAAACACCGTCCAGTTACCGGTAAAACAGGCAAAACGACCCACGTCGGTTGCATCACAAGGACGATCAGACCAGGAACCATCGCGATGAATCACCACACAATCGGATCCATTTAAATTATCGAATTCAGGTTTTTGCCACACTCCGGTTTTCAGGCGGTTGGCAAACCAGCGGTTATTCTGAGAATCACGCACTGCATCATTTAAGCGGTAATAATTAATCCAGATACGTTTTTGCTGAGCATTAAAAGCACGTATCGTGGCATCCAGTGCAAATTCTTCCGCCCCGGTTACCGGTGCTGAGAAATAATACGCCCGGCCAAACTGTTGTTTGCACAATTCATCACCGCGCTCGACCGACCAGTAATCATCATCGATCGGAATAATTTCCTGAACACCTTGCTGTAACACTCCCTGAGAAGTGGCTATTTCCCAACGCGAACCATCAAAACAGGCATAGTGTGCGGTACCGGAAATGCAGTTCTGAATGCGCCATGGATTATTTTCTCCAGCATCCGAACTTTCTTTATAAGCGCAGATATTCGCCAGTGCAGCATCCGGTTCACGCCCCGGGTACAACACTTGCTGCCAATTCGAAAATGGCAGATTAAACCGGAATTGCTGCTCTTCGCCGCCATCATTAACATTCAGCCAGATTCTGGTTTTGTTACTGCCTCGGCTCTGATTGGCTAATAAGCGGGCGAAATCCAACTGAATTTCGTCATCAATATTCAGCGGAGCGGCAAAAATATAATCCGCTCCATATTCCAGAAAGCATTGTTTGTAGCCATCGGCAATTTGCTGCGCCAGCCCTGTTGCTTTTGTCACCCGCCATTCAGCACCGTTCGAGCAGGCCCAGGGCGCCTCTGCCGCCGTGGTGCAGGATTCGTCGTACCAGTAACCGTCATCGTTCTGATAAACACAGTCTTCACCATCTTCTGCAGAGTTAAGCGCCACAGAGCCATTATCCGGTTGGCTGCTGGCCCAGTTTGGATAAGCCGTAATGGAATTGGCATTACGCAACCAGACCGATTCCTGCAGGCTGTCGGTGGCATTAATCCAGACCTGAGAAACACCAGCAGCGGCGACAATGGATTGCGCCAGCAGGTTTTCGTTGTACGTTTCCGGGGCTGAAAAAATCCAGCCATTACCCAACTGCAGGCAAGCGGCGGCACCCGCAGAGAAATCGGATAAATTACCCGCAGATGCTGGTGGTGACAGCCGAAAGAAGCTGCCGCTACGACATAAATAACGCTGAGTTAATGCTGCACAATCAGCATCCTGCCAGCCCCGGTTTATGGTATCAGCGCCAGCATTCAACACGGCGCAGTTTTCTCCGGTTAAGCCATCGGGTTGGCCATTAACCCAGTCCGGAATCTGAAAACTACGCTCATTCCAGACCCAGTCATCCCGGCCCGTATTAGCGTCTGCAATGCGGTTGCCATTAATCCAGAACTGCCCGGTAACACCCGCCTGCTGGGCAAAAAATGCCAGAGATTCAATCTGAATATGATTTTTAGGTGCCGAAAATAAATACCCAGAGCGCACCTGATCACACACCGCCTGGCCGTTAGAAAAATCATCTAAGCGAGTGAATTGTGACGACGCTGAAAAATACCAGCGCCCACCACTGGAACAGGCAACCGGAAAGCCGTTAGTACAAGTTTGAGCACGCCACTTCGCCGTATAAGTGCCGGCATTATTCTGAATATCAGCCACAACACACAACTCAAGACCACTGCTGGAAGGTTGACTCTGCGCCCAATTATTAAGCTCACGATTGCGCAGCCAGATTCCTTCAGTCTGACGATCCGTTGCATTAATCCAGACATCATTACCAGCCGCCTTGGCTTGCAGCGCGGTATTTTGTGATAGCGTAATCGGGGCAAAAAATTTAAATAAAGAACGCTCAGCAACCGGAATAGATGATGGCAAATCAGATTGGCAGGCCTGATTCAGGGTTTCAATATTGCCAAATGCATAGCTGTTAATGGTCAACTCCCAGCGACCATTATTACCAAACGTCGGGTCGTAACAGGCTAATCGCTTAGCGCTATTACACAATGCGTCGTCCCATTGGCCACTGGCCCCATAGAGCTGAGCACAATCCTGATTACCACTATTATTAGGCTCGCCCGCAGCCCAGAAAGGCGCAATAACATCGGATTCCAGATTAAACTTCCAGACCCCCTCGTAACGCTTATCCTGTAAATTGATCCATAAATTATCGATCCCACGCCCCTGAGCAACGGTTTGCAGGTTTTTATTCTGAACAAAAGAAGTGGGGGCTGAAAAACGGTAGTTACCCACCACGCCGTCATCATCCACTAATTCCAGACAAGCGTTATAAGTGTCCTGAATATTATTATTTGTTTCGGTACCGCCATCGTCTTTATCATCACCAAAGCGCACGTTACGATTAGAAATACGCCAGTCAAAACCGTTAAAACAGGCCACCGGCAAGCGGTCAAAGCAGTCTCGTGCTTGCCACAAACCATTATCATCCGCCAACATTTCTGCACAGTCCTGATTATCGTTGGTGGTCGGCCGCTGACTCGGAAAAAGAATTCCCCCGGCTTGTTTCCACTGGTCAAGGGCCTGAGTATTAATTAAACGCGCCTGTTCAAAAGAAATGGTATTCTGCCCGGTTTCATAATTACGAAACGGGCCACTGATATTATTGCTGCCATCAATGGTGTCGTACCAAACATCCTGTGCCAGATCACCGCCCAGCACGGTTGGGTCATCATTCGCAAATACCGCAGCAGCTAAACCGATCAGCCATACAAAAGAGACACAATTTAAAAGAGAAAAACGACTTATGTTCATAATTTTATTGTTATTAAATAGCAGAAGCTGAATTAAATAGATGGAATGGGTTCTACCCGTAAATAACTACCGGGCTGCACCACCAACCCGTCAATATCAATACGCCCGGTTTGCCCCTGATACAGCGAGCCATCCCCTATGCGAATGGCGTTCACATGTGCTTCTGCTTCCAGGTTTTCAACGGTAAAGTTCAGGCCTTTAGGAGTAATATCGAGTAAGGTTTCTGCAGAAAATTCACCCAGCACAACTTCGGCGGTAAGCTTAGCCGCAGAAGATTCATCGTCGGCATAAGTAAAATCAAACTGTGCCCCACGAGTGATGGCAGCATCCAGACGAATCCCCTGTGAACCCGTTGCCGACAACGCCCAGAGTGATGTCACCAGCGCACCACCATTGAGGTTGAGGTTTTCAATGGCAAAGGCACCTAAACTGTCGGAGCGACCAGAAAGACCATCCGCCTGACTGAAAATAATCGAGCCAATGGTCAGATCCAGATCCGAAATATCCGTTAATATTGCTGTCATTCCCCGGGCAAAATCCGTTTGCGAACCCACCAGCTCCAGCTGATAGCGAATTTCACCGTTCGTGGCGATATTGACATTTTCAAAGTTCAGGCGGTTTTCATCAGTGCGATAAAAAGCCGTACCAACAGTGATATCGGATAACAGCTCACCGCTTAAGCCTTCACTGTTGTCATTAGCACGAACCGTAAAATAACCCTGATTAACAACAATATCGCCATAGCCCAAATCACCAAACGACTGATTATTCAGCAACGGATTGCCCAGGTTGTCGGATAATTTAAGGTTATTAAATTCCAGCGTTCCGCGGGTTTCACCAAATTCAATTTTCAGCGCCTGATTGTCAGCACTGAGGAAAAACTCACTCTGAAAAGGACGATTTGATGAATCGGATTTAAATTCAATATTACTGGTTAATAACAAATCGTCTTCGATATAACGGAAATCAATACCGCTGCCATCGGTCATCAGAGTACGACTGCGAATTTTAACCGGCGTGTCATTCAACACGGTCGTTTCGAGAAAGCTGCCGGGCGCAAAACGCCAGCGGTTTAACCCCAGTGCACCAATGGAACGACCACTGAATTCAATCGAACCCACGGTAAAGTTAATGGCACCTAATTCGGACGAGCGGATATTCAGATTACCGTTTTCAGCAACATCAATCCGGGTAGAAATAAACCCTGGCCCCAGTACGTTACCGGCATCATCAATTTCAACAATCTGCAGACCAATATCTTTCAGCTGCAGAAACTCGTCACCCGAATCATCCTTATTCTCTTCGGTATAGGTCACCGAACCGATGGTAAGTAAGGTGCCATCGTCAGCTTCAATTTGTGTATCAATACTAATACCGGACTGGCCATACACAGATGCCATATCAACATCGTCAATTGCCTGTAATGCCTGCAAGGGTGACGCACATAACCAGATGGCTAATACGGAAAAGGCCGGATAAGAGAAAGTCCATCGAGAAGAAGTCAGGGGAGAGAAGATGGCGTTCATTAATGCCCCTCCACCTGCAGATAACTGTTATTAGTCAGGTTAATCTGCGCATCAAAGGTTCCCAGTGTTGGCGTGCTGGCAATATCCCGGTCGCTACGACGAAATTTCACATCATTAACCAATACATGCGCCGACACCCCGGCATCAGCCTGAGACGGATCAAAATCCACCACCAGTCCACGCTCACGATCAACGTTAACCCGTGCCCCACTAACACTCAGATCATCCAGCAACACAAAAGACGCAGAGCCTTCATAAATATCCGGATCAGACACCACACCACTGGCAACATCCACTTCGCCGTCAATATAAACGTAATCCACAGCGCTGCGTTTGCTTAATACAGCATCAAATTCAATCGCACTATCATCCTGGCCACGGGCGTTTTTCAGCAACACGTAACTGCCAGGTTTAATGTCGATATTGCGATACGCCACACTATTCAGGATGGCATCACCCAATCGGGCGTTGTATACATTAATATCGCCACCATTGGTTTCCGGCAGGCCAATACGCAAGCCATTATCAACAATATCCAGCGTAATATTATTGAGTTCTAAACCGCTCTTACCGGAATTGGACTGAAAACTCACGGTGCTGGTCAGCCGGGCGCCAGGATTATTGCCGTTGCCGTCTGGGTCTTCAAAATAGGTATCAAATGCCAGACTGTTCGGCAGACTGATATTAAAAGTCATACCGCTGTCGCCACCGATATCATCACCCGGGCCTGAAGCCACCGCGGCACCACCGCCGTATAACTCAACCCGGAATTCATCACTGGCCAGCCCGCCATTTTCAGTGCCAATTTTAAAATTATTCTGGCCATAAGCACCGATGGACACGCCGTTAATTTCGATTTTTCCAATATCGAGATCGATGGCCATGTCTTTATTCACCAACACTAAACCAGTTTCACCCGTGTCATTGGTGGCTACCGATAAATCAATCACAATCGGCCGGTTGGTCGGCGTGGCGATACGGATCGGACTTAAGCGAATACTTCCGGCACTCTGGCTGGCATTTCCATCACCACGGCTATTTCCATCAGAGCGACTATTTCCATCACCACGATAGTACCCATCATCATCGGTATAGGTAATGGCATTGATACTGGTATCAAATTCGGAGGTAAAACGAATCCCCTGAGCCTGACCCGTAACAGTCGACAGAGCGGAATCATCCAGACTTTCAAGTGCCTGCGTAGTGCTGGTCATAATGCTGACCATAGTGCAAAGCGGCGTCAGTGCCAGCGCGCACAGCAGCCTCCCCCACAGACCCAGATAGCGTGTTACAGCCATCTTCTAACTCCCTGTTCTTATAATTGTTATTTGAACGGTGGATCAAGAATGTGAAACAGACATTACCAGACCTGGAACGATAGCACCAGAAAAAACAGAACGAAGGTACAGTAAGTATTAATAAGGTATAAAAAAGCGCCAATTAATGGCGCTTTGTCGTAAAAAGGCAGTACTTCCTGATGATCAGAACCGATGAACCACCTTAACCGCATCCGTAACAGAGGCTGCATCAACATAACCAATCATGTTCGGATTCGCAGCAACCAAAGCAATGATGTCAGCATCAGTGCCTGACTCTTTTGGTGGTGTGCCTTTGCCGGTAAAAATCAGTCGCGACCAGTACGCCTTCAACTGGCTGGAAGATTTCCCCAGGATGGTCTCGTTAAAACCTTTGCGCAGGGCCGAGCCTTCACTCTGGTCCAGTGGAACGGCTTCAGTGCCATTTGGAAATGATTTGGCCTTCCCAAGAAAGATACGACTGATGGTGGAGGCATCCATCGCACTGTTGTTAGCAGCATTAACAATCACAGCCGTTTCCGACCAAACCGATGACGCCATCAGTACCAGCGCCAGAAACATGCCTATTTTGGATAATTTCATCATCTTAACCTCAGAATACAGTATCGACAGCGAAGGAATACAACACGGCATCATTATCTAATGCATCACTGCCCAGATCACGATCGTACTGTTCTACCTCAAATTTAAAGGCGGTACCGGTATCGAAGTCATAGCGAACACCCAGCGCGATGCTTTGTTGCTCGGTATCTTCTGTCACCAGTCGGTTGCTTTCGCCATCTTCTTCTACATTGGCATAAGTAATGTGCAGCATCAGGTTATCAAAATGCTTACCGGCGCTGAGCATATAAGCGGTATCATCGTTATCAAACAGGATGTCCGTTTCGATGGCAGTCCATTCACCAAAGGCAAACCAGTTACCATCGTCGTAAGCAATCGCAGCTTCAACAAATGAGTAACTTTCATCTTCGGCGCTTAATTCACTGGCCAGAACAAACGACGGATCCGAGGCTTCACTGGTCGCCTCTGCCTGGTGATAGCTGAATCGGGTACTGACGTTATCCAGACTCAGATTCAGAATAACCCCACCGAAGTTCTTAATTTCACCATCCACACGAATGCTGTCGGTCAGTGCCAAATCATTAAAGTCATCACGACCGTAATAAACTTTTACCGAGCCATCCAGGCTTCCGGCGGTAAAGCTCTGAGTCAGATCAATACCATCAATGGAGGAAATAAAATCCAGGCGATAGACCAAAGGGTTTGGACGAATCCAGTTATAGGCATAACCGACTTCCAGAAATTCAGAAAAATAATAGAAAGGCGTACGAATACGGCCAACTTTAACCGTTAAATCGTCAGTCACGTCATAAGAGGCATAAGCCCAGGCGGCTTCGGTATCGTAATCATCAATACCACGTGAAACGAGCTGTGCCGTTACTGAGGTTTTGTCATTAACCTGACTATTAAACTGCAACCCGATGATGGTATCCGGGGAAAAAGAGGCCGCATCATCATAGCCTGCATAGCCAGATTGCTGGCCGGTTACCGGATCAGTAATTTCATCATTGCTTAAAAAACCACCACCAACACTCATAAAACCATGAATATTGAGATCCGCTGCATTAACTGATGCGGTTGCACTCAGTAATGCTGAATAAATTAAGGCTCTGGATGTTTTAGCCATGTCTTCTCCCCTTGCTATAGATAATTCGTAACCCTGAAATATAGTCAAGAATTCATAGCCGTCAAAAAGATAAGGAAAAAATAATGGCTACAAAAAAGGCCTGTAAAAAACAGGCCTTTTTTGTAATTTGAAACACTCTCGCATTTCACATCAAGATTCACAATTTTAGTCAAAGAAACAGAGCCATTAACTAAAATCACTCGTTACTCAAAGGCATTAAATATATGAACATCAACCCTGAGATAATAACTCACGCAAATCCAGAATCGCGGCATTCGCCCGGGAAATATAAGAAGCCATCACCAATGAATGGTTAGCAAAAATACCAAAACCATCACCATTGAGAATAATTGGAGACCCCACACTTTCCTGGGTGGCTTCCAGTTCACGAATAATCTGACGCAAGCTCACCAAAGCATTTTTCTTTTGCAGCACATCGCGGAAATCCACTTCAATGGCACGTAAAATATGTGCCAGTGCCCAGGCGGTACCACGCGCCTCGTAAAACACGTCATCAATCTGAGTCCGCGGTGTTTTTACTTCCTGATCGTAATCTGTTGGAGTGGATTGCGATGCCACCGGATCACCGGCCAGGTCGGTATTTAAACGACGTTTACCGACCGACGCACTTAAGCGCTGAGACAAGCTGCCTAAACGGGTCTCCACATCAAACAACCACTGGCGCAGGTTATCTGCCCGGGCGTAAAACTGAGCGGTCGGTGTGTTGGGATCGGATAAACGCGCTAAATAGTTTTCCAATGCTTTTAAACCACGGCGGTATTCAGCTTCGGTTGACGGTACCGCCCAGCTGTTACTGTCAAAATGCAATTGTGGTTCAGCAATCGCTAAGTCTTTGTCTTCGGTTGACTGGCTCTGAGAACGGCTGAAGTCTTTACGCAGGGCGCGAGAAAAATCGCGCACCTGAACCAATACACCGTATTCCCAGTTAGGCACGTTATCCAGCCACAGGCCCGGAGGGAAAATATCATTACTCAGATAACCACCCTGCTTGTTCAACAGTGTATCGGTCACCTTCATCAGAGTGGCGGTGGTGGTAAAACCGGTAACGGTATCCACTCCCAGTTCTTCCGCTTTGGCAGCCGCGTGCTCTTTCACGGCGAAGGTTTCCGGCTCCTCACTCCAGAAAAAACCCACCACCAGCGCCACCAATAAATACACCAGCAGGGCTATCAGAATACTGCTGCGGGCAAAGCCGCCATCGGCCCACCAGTCTTGTGTGCGTTCTTTAATATCCTGCACGCGATCCTGTAACTGATCACTCATCCCGATTGTTTCCTTCATTATTCTGTTTGATGGCTGCAAAGCCTACTCGTCATCCCGGCAGGCGACAAGAGTTGCGGACATAAAACACCGTCATAAAACACCTTTAGCAACGGCGTCGGGCTGATATACTCACGCCTCAGTTTTCAGCCCGGTATAACATGTAGCATGAGCCAGCGCAGCACCTCAACGTCAACACCGTCACCGATTCTGACATCGACACAAGCTCCAGCACACGCACAAGCTCCAACAACAGTAACAGCACTGACCCACAGTGAGCTGACGCATCGCTATCAGCGTATTCTGGAGTCGATGTCTGAGGGGGTTTATGGCTTAAATGCTGCGGGCCATGCCACTTTTGTCAATCAGGCGGCCGAGCGTCTGACCGGCTGGAGCCAGGATGAAATCAAAGGCAAAAGCATTCATCCGTTTCACCATCACAGCCATGCCGATGGCAGCCATTACCCACAATCAGAGTGTCCGATCTATCACACCCTGCAAAGTGGCCAAACCGCACACAGTGATCAGGAAGTGTTCTGGCGCAAAGACGGCAGCTTCTTTGCCGTTGAATACTCCAGCACTGCCATTATCGACAATGGTGAAATTACCGGCGCGGTGGTGGTGTTTAAGGACATCAGCGAGCGACTGGAGCATCAGCGTTCGTTACAGGCGGCACTGGCACAGGTTGAACAGCTGCAACAGAAACTGCAGGCCGAAAACACCTATCTGCATCAGGCGCTGCGGGAACAGCAAGATCACCGCGACCTGATTGGCCAAAGCGATGCTATGCAAGCCCTGCAACACGCCATTGAACAAGTCGCGCCAACTCCCAGTTGTGTCTTGATTCAGGGGGAAAGCGGCACTGGTAAAGAACTGGTTGCCGAAGCACTACACCGACTCAGCCCGCGCGCCCAGCAGGCCATGGTGAAGGTCAATTGTGGTGCCATGGCCGATACCCTGCTTGAAAGTGAGCTGTTTGGTCATGAGCGTGGCGCCTTTACCAGCGCTCATCAACGCCGCATTGGTCGGTTTGAACAAGCCAATGGCAGCACCTTATTTCTGGATGAAGTGGCCGAGCTCAGCTCTGCCGCTCAGGTCAAACTGTTGCGGGTATTACAGGAAGGGGAAATCCAGCGTTTGGGCAGCAGCCAAACCATCAAGGTGGATGTACGGGTGATTGCCGCCACACACCGCAATCTGGAACAAATGGTGGCCGAGCGCGAATTCCGTGCTGACTTATATTTCCGCCTTAAGGTGTTTCCACTCACCATTGCGCCACTGCGCGAACGCAAGGCTGATATTCCGCTGCTGGTGCGGCATTTCTTACGTACTCTGGCACAGAAATTAGGCAAACGAGAACCTGAATTAAAACCGGCCACCCTGCAGGATTTAATGCACTACGACTGGCCCGGTAACGTTCGCGAACTGGGTAATGTGATTGAACATGCATTAATCGTCAGCCAACAACAGCTAACCATTCCCCAGCTACAAAACCCCAATCTGCACCCTGATCGCCAGCAAAAACCACTGCCGATGGCCGATGCCGAACGTGTGCATATTCAGCAGGCACTGCGTTATTGCGACGGTGTGATTGGTGGCAAAAACGGAGCGGCAGCCTTGCTGGGATTACCTGACTCGACCTTACGCTCACGCATGAAAAAGCTGGGTATTGTGCTGAAATAAGGCGCGACACGTCACAGGGCACGACATTTCAAGGAGCACGAAATATCGCGCCGATATATCACACATTTATATTTCCAACCAATACCAAAGCCCATGGTTATCGGCTTTCGGAGCTGGTACAGCAGTTGCCCTATCTGCAGTGATTAGATTGCAGTATGAGAGAGCAACATGTCTGATGTATTTCATTCCGAGGCATCGCAGCCTGATGTAGCCGCTGCCGCCAACCGCAGTGATTCTGCCGTAGACTGGCAGGCGCGCCGAATCGACGCCATTGAAGTAACGCCCCACCGGGTAAAAACCATGACAGGCCGTTTCCGCAACTGGCGTCGTGCCAGTACCTGGCCCTTGCTGTTGTTCTTCTTTTTGACGCCCTGGTTAAGCTGGGAGGGCAACCCGGCTATTCATTTCGATCTGGTGCAGAAAGAATTCCACCTGTGGAGCTGGGTATTGTGGCCGGAAGACCTGACCATCATTATCGGCCTGTTGGTTGGTGGTGCGTTTGCGCTGTTTTTTGTCTCCATGTATGCCGGTCGTCTCTGGTGTGGTTACGCCTGCCCACAAACCACCTGGACCTTTATGTTTATCTGGATTGAGGAAAAACTGGAGGGCTCACGCAATAAACGCCGTAAGCTGGATCAGGGCAAAGGCAGCCACAGTCAGAAACTGCGTCGTTTGCTGAAGTTTGTGATCTGGGGTCTGTTATCACTGGCAACGGCAGTCACGGCACTGGCGTATTTCTATCCCCTGGAAATCTGGCTGGCTGATCTGATGGCAGGCGACCTTTCTATGATGGCATTGGCCTGGGTCATTATTATTGGAGGCTTAACCTTTGTGAATGCCGGCTGGCTACGGGAAAAGTTCTGTACCGATGCCTGCCCTTACTCGCGTTTCCAGTCGGTTATGTTTGATTCATACACCCGCACTGTACGTTATGACGAAAAGCGCGGTGAACCCCGTGGCCGTCGCAACCCACATTCACACACGGGTGACTGTATTAACTGCGACATGTGTGTGCATGTTTGCCCGACCAATATTGATATTCGTGATGGCTTACAAATCGCTTGTGTCGACTGCGGTGCCTGTGTCGATGCCTGCGACCGGGTTATGGATAAAATTGGCAAGCCGCGTGGGCTGATCAGCTATGAACCGGAAATGCAGCGTTCTGCCGGACAACGCTGGCGTTTATGGGGTTATGGTATGGCTGTCACACTGACGGCGGTGCTCACCCTGATATCGGCACTGAATAATGATCCGCTGAGTGTCAGCATCCAGCGCGACCGCTTATCTCTGTATCAACTGACACCGAATGATACGGTCACCAATCGCTACATTCTCAGCCTGCATAATCGTACCGCAGAAGAAATGACAGTAAATATTCTCGATAACGATGTGCGTCTGGCGCAGTTGGTGATCAGCGCCGGTTCCCGGGCGGGTCAGACGATTAATATTGAACGTGAGTTATCGACCCCGTCAGGCAAGGTGCAGCTGACCCTGGAGTTTGAAGGCCAGCAACAAATTGTTGAGGTCAGTTATTCCAACCCTTACGCCAATCAGTTAGCTCTAAACTGACATGCCGTCTTTACTCTGGCTCCCACGTTCTGCGTGGGAGCCGTGCGTCATGAATAACCAACCAACAAAGGAACAAACGCAACCAGCATCAAGGCAATAAACAAGGTGACTAACGGCAGCAGAATTTTTTCATGCCGATACCAGAAATTATGCCCTTCCTGAGAAGCCAGCATCACCTCCTGTTCACCCACAACCTGCCGGGTTAATAAATGATTTAATGCCACTGGCGGTGTGAGATACCCCAACTCAAACGCCACCAGAGTGACCATCCAGAAGTGCACCGGATGAATACCACTGTCATAAGCAATGGTGGCAATGGTGGCGCTAACCAGAATCACCGCACCGTATGGGTCCATCACCATGCCAACCACCACCAGAATCGCCACCAGCAGTCCCATGGCCAGCCAGACAGAATCAAAGTGAGCGGGTACCAGATGCATCAGTTCAGCACGTTCCACCACACCACCAATGCTGACCGATAAGCCCATCAGCATTAACAAGGCACCGATATGCCCAGTGGTTTCGGTGGTGGCTTCACGGATGGTTTTTTCTAAGGAATCACGCCCGGCCACCAGGTCAGACAGACCTTTTTCACAGCGCTGTTCGACATAGTCGATGTTCATATTTTCACGCGCAAGAATGTCTTTTTCCTGAATTACCCGCTCGTATATCAGCACCACCAGCAATAACACAGGTAAAATAATCGGCGCAGAGAATTCATCCAGATAGGCATTTAATAACAAGGCATACAGCAGCAGAGTCACACCAATAATGACCACATACGGAATTAACGGCAGCAATGCCCGCTTAAATTCAGACCAGCTATCATCCGGCCACTGCCGTGTCAGCGAGGTTTGACTGGTCAGCATGGCAACGCCAGCAAATAATAACGTCGTCAGAAAAAAGACATTCACTCCCCAGCCAAATAACTGATCGGTGGTTACCTCATTATTAAGCGCGGCAATAATCACCACCAGCAGACATGGCCGTAGCACAACACCCAGCGAGCCTGACATTGCGGTTGCCGCTAATGCCAGCTGACGACGAGCTCCGGCACGGCGTAATTCGCTATAAATCAAACCACCCACGGCAATCACAAAAATACCGGACGCCCCGGTATAGGCGGTTGGAATCGCAGCCAGCCCAACCACCACCACAGCTAACAGCTCCGGCGGCAACTTAAACGGGCGAAAAACATTAAACACCACCTGAGCCAGTTGTGTACGCTTCAGCAACATACCAATCCAGACATACAGGCCAACATTCAGGAATAGCTGAGACAGCTCCATCATCTGCCCCAGATAAATGCCAATACCCGCACCGTGACCACTGGCAATAAAATAACTGCCTGAAATAATGCACATGGTGGCGTACAGAGGGACGGACAATTGTGCTTTCAGAAAATTGCCACCGGGTTTCGCGTCTTTCGGAATAAATAAAAACTGATACAGACTCAGCAGAAAAATAAAGGCAAAACCAATAATCCATAAATGATGCAGAATGCCATGTTCGGTACTGACATCCACACCGGATGAAAACGCTACATCACGAAAACGGTAAACCGAATAAAATAAAATACCGGAAGCAATTAATTGCGCCGCTGACGACACCCGATAATCCATCACCGTTATCATGGGTCGCAAGGCAATATGATGGCGACGAAACAGCGCGGTTAAACCACAAATAAGTACCAGCACAGCCAGCATAATACGCTGGGCACTCATGCCCATTTCACCAAACCGGGCAACGCCCAACTCAATACTGCGGAAAATTTCGACCCCCGGGGTGATGCGTTCCAGTGTTGTCTGATATTGCTGGTGCCGGGTTTCACACTGCTGTTGCGCCGCTACTAATGACTGGCGCATTGCATGTTCATCAACCGGTTCCGGCTCGAACAAATCCCATTCATCATCCGTCACCCCTGCCTGAGCAACCAGCGCAGCCAGCTGAGCATCGATATCCATGTGTTTGTCACAGCTGGGCTGCTGCGGATCAGAACGCAACATAAAATAGCCATCCCAGATATTTTCACCAACCTGTAATAACTGAGCGTGGAGCGCATGACTGGTATTCAGAATCACAACCAGCGTCAGTACTAAAAAGGCGGGCAAGGCTGCCAGCCATTCATACGCGCTGCGATTACCAAGGCGAAGTGCCTGATCCATAGTGAGAATCCTGTTGTATTTTTTATTCTTTTTTATTTTTGTTGTTATTTTTTATTGTCGCTATTCCTCAGCGAAGTATCCGTTGTTATTCAAGCTTCTCTACACATTCAGCATTGGCCGGATTTTCACGACAGCGCAATTTACGCAGAATTTTCAGCATGGTCGGGTGATAGATGCCTTCTTCCCGTAATGCCAAACGCACGTCACGCAACATCAGGTTGTATTTATCAATATCGGCCGGAGCAAGGTCAACCCAGTATTGATCCGGTATTTCTGCAGTTGCCTGATCCACCTGCTCCACCACATTGTCGTAGATACCCGCAACAAACTGACGTGATTGAATGCCAAACTCCGGTGCAAAACGCTCCTTGTGGACCACAATCTGAAAATCCAGATACGCCAGATTAAAACGTAAAATGCCACCCTGTTGCTGCATGCCTTTGTAGAGCTCTAACGGCTTGTAAGCAACTGCCGGGGCATAGGCCACATCAACACTGCCATTATTAAATTTTCCGGAAAAATTAGCGGAATTCGACGGTACCATTGAAGCACCAACATGACGCACCAGACGCTTGGAGGGCTCATCGTAATCGATGGTTGCCACTCGTTTTCCGGACATGGCTTCTACGCTGTTAATACGGCGATCACGTAAAAATAAATAGATTGGCCCGGCAGGCATCAGGCCCACCACTTCGTAGCGGCCTTCCGACATGTATTTCGCAGCTTTGGGCGATGCCAGCATCTTAACCAGGCTGCGCATCACGGTTTCACTGGGAATTGCACCAATGGCTTCAATGGTTGATGCAAAGCGATTAAAAGGTCGCGCACGGGCACCCGTCATCACCACGGCGTCACACTGGCCTGCCTTAAAATCATCGGAGGCAATTTTTTCATCCGGGTAGGCTCGCAAGGAAAAATCATAACCCCAGTTCAGCGCTTCCGTCGCATAATCTTTCGCCATGCCATATAAAGCACCATTACTGCCCAGTGGATCAAAAACACATAAGGCGCGTTTCTCGCTAACTTTGTCACTCAGAGCAGCCTGAGCCACTGAGCTGCACAGTGTCGTTAACAGCAAGGCGAGCAAAAAACTAAAATACTGGGTTAAATAACGCATTATTCATCCCCCAGTAAGTCATCAATATCCAGTGCCGCAGCCTGATCGTCGTCATCGTCCCAGAAGGTTCCCAGTCCACCAATCGGCGTACGTGAGCCGGTAGCCTCCGTCCATAATCGATCAGAAATCGCCAAAATCTGGCGCGTTGCCGTAATATCCATCATGCGGAATTGGGCATTGCTGGGAGTGGTATTAATCGAGCGTACATGACGACGAATGGCATCGCGCAGCTTCTGATGTTCATCACGACCATCAGCAACCGTTACTTCAATGGCATGGACTAAACGTACTCCGACTGCTGAGGCAATATCGCTGGCCTGCTGCATGTCTTTCCAGGCCTGAACCGCTTGTGGATCTTCAGCTCTGGGCAACATAATGCCCACTGCGGCATTAATGGCTTGAGGAACACCCCACCAACGCTGATTATCCAAACACTGAATACCACGCACAGACTGCATGGCGATGTTCTGCGGCACATCCACCTGCCCTTGCGAGCGAACGTCACTCATCACGGCCTGAAAGCCGGATAAAATCCCCATCATCCAGAACAGTTCTTCGTCTTCATCCAGCTCCGGGCACTCATTCCCCACCTCTCTCGCCACATCGTCGCCTTCAACAAAAGCCGCCAACATATGCTGATAGGCTTTGTATTGACGATTGGCCGCCAGCGCATACTCTCGCTTCTCACGAATACGGGCATCTTTTGCTTCGCTGACGTTTTTGGCTTTTAACGCCCGCAGGTAAGTCAGTGCATGCTCGCGGGCACGTTCTTCGGCACAGGCACCAGCCATCATATGCATAGCGATGGCCTGACGATCTGGCGTATAGGCCACCTCACTGAACGATAACAAAGCGCCAGTCATGCTTTCCGATAAGGCGCACGCCATTTGTGGATCATCGCCTTTCAGGCTGTAGGGAATGGCATAATCTTCGGTGTAATCGTAGGCGAACCAGCCAGTGGTTTGATAAATGGTGCTACAACCAGAGAGAAAGATCAGCGCGTGCAAAAGCAGCGTAAAACGCAACAGAGAGAACATACGGGCCCCAATTTTGGTGAGTCTTTTTTATTGTTATAAGGAATTGCAAAGCAACGAAAGAGAGTATGACCAGGCCGGTCAGATAAAAAGGTGCATATCCGCCAAAGCCCGGTCAGCACTGAAAATACAATGGTCTCCGATAGTATTTCGAAAACTCAGGCACTATGCCTGCGAAGCCTGCGTCAGTGCTTTGGAAATCCACTGATTAATACTCTGCCCTTTAACTTGCGCAGCCGCAGCAATATTAGCGTGTAATTCCGGGGGAATGCGCAGCATCAGCTTGCCGGAATACGGCTTCTGCGGCTCTTTACCAATGACAGAGCAGGTCTCAAGGTAGTCTTCAACGGCTTCATAAAACGCTTTTTTCAGCTCATCGACGGACTCTCCATGAAAGCCAACACGATCCCGGATGCCAACAACATGCCCGATAAAGCAGCCATCGTTGTCACTGTATTCAATGCTGGCAGAGTAGCCTTTGTACACCATAGTGTTCATGGTTTAACTCCTATACGGCTGAGGAAGTCACGAGCATCTTTAACCTGATAAGGCTTAGCTTCTTTATTCGGGTGTGGTCGATGGAAAGTCGCTATTTCTCCATCTTTGTGAAACCTAACCCGAGAGCCTCTTCCTTCGATCACTTCCGCTCCCGCAGCTATTAACAAAGCTTCGATAGCCTTCCATTCCAGTTGCTTATGTACCGGATCACGGTATACCGCAGCCAATGTCGCTTTGTGTTTACTGTTCATCGCTGACATCACTTCCTTTTGATATCAAAAAATGATACTACCCTTTCAGCAAGGATGACAATACCTCTTTGACTTGCTCCATTCCGCCATTTAACACGGCCCGGATTTCATCCATAGTAATTTCACCGTCGGCCTTACCCGCTGCCGGATTCACCACTAAGCAGACGCTGGCATAAGGGATGCCCAGCTCACGAGCTAACGCCGCTTCCGGCATACCTGTCATGCCCACTAAGTCGCAGCCATCACGCTCCATGCGAGAGATTTCTGCAATAGTCTCCAACCGTGGCCCTTGTGTGGCACCATAAACACAGGTTGGCGATACTACTAGATTTGATTCGTTAGCTGCCGCCAGCAACAACTGGCGTAAGGTTTCATCATACGGATGAGTCAGGTCAATATGATCCAGCGGCTTAAACTCACCATCAAAATAAGTGCTTTCACGGCCCCAGGTATAATCAATCACCTGATGAGGCAGAGCGATATGGCCGGATACCATGGCCGGAGTAATGCCCCCTACCGCATTCACAGCCACCATGGCATCCACACCACATTGTTGCAGCGCCAGTAAATTTGCCCGGTAATTAATTTTATGGGGCGGAACCGAATGTGGGTGACCATGGCGCGCCAGGAACACAATATCCCGGCCATGCCAGCGGCCTTCGGTAACCTTACCGGAGGTAGGCCCTAATGGTGTTTCGATGACTCGCTCAGAATCAATCTCCAGTTCATTAAGCTGGGTCAGTCCGGTGCCACCAATAATGGCAATTTTATTAAAGTTCATAACATCACGCTGGATAAAATCGTTTGCTGAATGGCTTGTCGCCGCTGTTGTACTGCCGGGGTTAACGACGGTTTTGGTGGAATTAACCCGGATAAATTTAAATGGGTTAATGTCGGCTGCTGAGCCATTATTTGTTTTACGGTTGCTACCACTTCGATGGCGGCGTCACGATTATTACAGGCCAGTAATGCATTACAACCAGCATGAATGGCTTTCTGGCTGCGCTCGCCATAACCACCGGCGGCGGCGGCTCCGGCCATCGACAGGTCATCACTGAAAATCAGCCCATCAAACGCCAGCTGCTGACGTAATATCGTTTGCAGCCAGAGAGCTGAAAAGCCTGCCGTATGATGCGGGTCTACCGCTGGATAACGAACATGCGCAGGCATAATACCAACCAGCTTATTGGCTTTAATCAGCTCGGCAAACGGCTGCATATCATAATCCAGCTCAGAGCGCGGGCGATCATCAATCGGCAGTTCCAGATGCGAATCAGCCACCACGGCACCATGGCCGGGAAAATGTTTACCAACCGCCGCCATACCAGCGGACGACATGCCATCAATATACGCACCGGCCAGCAAACTCACGGTTTGTGCGTCGTGACCAAAGGCACGGTCACCAATCACCTGCGAGCAATCGCGCTCAATATCCAACACTGGGGCATAACTCAGATGCACTCCGTACTCTGTTAATTCACTGGCCATCAACCAACCAAGATCCTGCGCCAGTGTCAGCGTCTGTTGCGGCTGTTCCTGATACAGCGACTCTAGTGTCAGCATGGCTGGCAGTCGGGTAAAACCTTCTCGAAAGCGTTGTACCCGCCCGCCTTCCTGATCCACTGAAATCAATAAATCCGGACGCAATTCATGAATGGCTTGAGTCAGAGCGGCGAGCTGTTCAGGCGAAGTAAAATTGCGCGAAAACAGGATAATCCCAGCGATTTCCGGTTGCTGCAGAAATTGCTGATCTTGTGGGGTTAATTGCGTGCCTGCAATATCTGCAATCACACCAATCTGATTTAAATAATTCATTCGCAGCCTATACCATCAGCCAATATTCATGCAGGGAATTCGGGAAAAGCTATGCGGCTGAATCCACACTTGCACTCCCGGCTCAATCAGATCAAATAATTCCATCACATCGCGGTTGCGCATACGGATACAACCATGGGATTGTGCCTGTCCCATGGGTTCGCTGTCGGGAGTGCCATGGATATAAATATAACGACGCATTGAATCCACATTACCCATACGGTTACGGCCCATTTCTAACCCCTGCAGCCAGAGGATACGGGTTAAAATCCAGTCGCGTTGTGGATAGCGTTCAGCCAGCTCCGTAGAATAAATTTCTGCGGTTGGACGACGGCCAATAAACACGGCATTTTCTGGTTGCTCAGCGCCAATTTTAGCCACAACCCGATGCCAGCCGCGCGGCGTTTTGCCACTGCCGGATTGTTCACCGGCACCGTTCAGTGCGGTTGATATGGAATAAAGATGGCAGATCCCTGCCGTAGAAATCCGTAATGCCTGATCAGCAATGGATATTTCGATCAGATTATTGGCCATGAAGGTTGTTACAGCTCTGATAGGACAAAGCGAAGAGCTTATCAGAGCTGCCAGTCGCAAAACAATATGAGACTTATCAGCACTTGGAGCGGCAATTCAGTTATGCCTGAAAACCCGCTCCCAGGAATGGAATCAGCTTGCTGAATAATTCACCAATATCGGCATCAATGCCAAACTCATGCTCGGCCATAGCCATCAGAGCATCGGCGCCCGACAAGGTAAAAACAGTGGCACCGAGCATAAAGTGAATGCGCCAGAAGCGATCTTCATTGGTTAACTGAGGCGAAGCAGCGGTTACCAGCGCCATATAACGATTAAAGACGGTACCGTATTCCTGCTTCAGAAATTTGCGTACATGGCCCTGGCCCTGATTATAAGCCAGCCCCAGCAAACGCATAAAAATGCCTAAACGGTGACGATGATTGTCATCCAGCTCGGTCTTATTATCACTCTGCAGTGCCGTGGTCGGTAGCAGCATCAGCACCTTGTTCAGATCCGGTATTTCACCGCTCAGCTGCTTCTCGAAGTCATCCAACGTCGCTTCCAGCTGCTGACAAAAGGCATTCAGAAAACGGGCAAATACTGCCTGAATCAGCTCTTTTTTTGAACCAAAGTGGTAATTCACCGCCGCCAGATTCACCCCCGCTTTGGTGGTGATATTGCGTAACGAAGTCTCAGCGAAACCTTTTTCTGAAAACAACTCTTCAGCGGCATTCAGAATGGCTTTTGCCGTTTCTTTATTTGCCATACAAACCAGACTCCTGAACCTTAGCGGCAGATACAAAACAAGTGTTTCAAACATACGTTTAAAACACCTTGAACGCAAGCACTGCAGCGACTCTCTGTTGCTTAATATAGCCTGCCCAGAGATCGGGGAACCCGGTTAGGCATGTTCTGTTCACACACTGATAATTTTTTATACAGGGGTTTACACAGTAAAAAATACTGTATACATTTACAGTCACTGTATGGATTACCAGTTTGGATAAATATCATGATCAAGCTGACCGCGCGTCAACAACAGGTGCTCGATTGCATCAAAGCATCTCTGGAAGAAACCGGCTTTCCACCGACTCGGGCAGAAATTGCCAACGAACTGGGATTCCGTTCTCCGAACGCAGCCGAAGAACATCTGAAAGCACTGGCCCGTAAAGGTGCAATTGAAATGATGGCTGGCGCATCCCGCGGCATTCGTATCGTCGAAGAAAGCAATCCGGGCCTGCCCATTGTTGGCCGGGTAGCCGCCGGAGAGCCGATTCTGGCTCAGGAACATATTGCCGATTATTGTGAGATCCCACCCAGCTTCTTTAAACCAGAAGCTGATTACCTGCTGGAAGTTCAGGGGGACTCAATGATGGAAATGGGCATTCTGGATGGTGACTACATTGCTGTACACCGGATGGACACTGCACGTAACGGTGAAGTTGTGGTTGCCCGGGTCGACAATGAAGTGACCGTTAAACGCTACGAGAAAAAGCGTAATAAGGTAACGCTTTATCCGGAAAATAAAGACTACAGCCCGATTGAAGTGGATTTAAAAGAATCCGATTTTGCCATCGAAGGCTTATACGTTGGTGTATTACGTCGCAACTAATTATTAATCAGAAATTGTTTTCAGCATTCAGGGTGAAGTTATGCGTCAGTTAACTCTAGGAATGGAACCGCTTGGCATGGAACAAGGTGGCCTGACACTCAGCAGCACAACACTGCGTAGCCCACAGGTCAACAGTGGCAGTCTGACGGAGATGATTCTGACCGAAGGCAGTGCCATTCAGCCAATGCACCTGCTGCCTCTGTTAGCCCAGTGTTCAGCACAACAGCGCTGGCTGATGTGGCTCAGCCCGGAAATGCCAATGAACAAACATTACCTCGACAGTCTGGGATTACAGAACTCACCGGTGATTCATCTGGATGTGTGTCAGGACACACAGAAAACTCTGATCGAAAAAGCGCTGGAAGCAGCCAACAGCCATCTGATTATTGAATGGCAGGGAAAGCTTGAAGAAGCACAACGCCGGGACATTGAGCAACGTGCCAACTTATCAGGAAGCCATGTGATTGTGATTCAGCGTCGTTGATACTGAAACCTGACGACAAACCAATAAAAAAGCCTTGTGGGTCTATTCACGAATGAATGATACTCACAAGGCTTTTTTATTAATCTGATAAACAATTAATGCAGCTGGTTATGATATTCCGGCTGAGAGAAGTCATCACGTTCGACTTCCATGCCCGATAACTCACCCACTTTGCGAACACCCGCTTCAATCATAACCCGCGCGATATCCATATGATGAGCCTGCAAACTTGCTTTTGCATCATCAGAAAAATGAATACTCACCAGCGCTTCGCCTTCTTGTTCGTCTGCACGACGCAAGGCGATATCACCATTCGATAACTCTACAATTTCAAAAAAGCGTGCCATATCCGCCTCTCGTTTCAGGGCGCGGAAGTGTAACACAGCGGTCATCTAATAGGAGGGGGAATTCAACAGAAAATCGGAGTTTTTCATCTGTCAGAGGTGACTCAAAACAGCTCTGAAAAATACGCTGTAATCGACGCCAGCGGTGCAGTTAAAGGCCGTTTAACTTTCTTGTCGATTTTCTCTTTGCAGATCAATCAGTTGCGATAACTGACCATGCCAGTACGCCGTTTGTGGCTCACTCGTATCGAGTAAATTAATCATTCCCGGCTGTACGGTACGCGGAACCTGACTATCCAGCGCATCAGCGTTACCTGCAGCAACACATGCCGTCAGCATGGCTGACAGCCAGGAAAAACTGTCATTTTCCAGCTGTTCAAACTCCCGCATTTCCCCGGTAATTAATGGGGTTAAGGACAGGAGTTCGTGCAACGAGGTAAACGGCTGACGAAAATTCGCCAGCTCCGCCAATTCATGCAGATACGACTGGTAAGCATCACGTAATAGGTACAGAGCACTGTCGTGCAATGCCTGCTGCAATACCACAGGGTTGCTGGTTTGTTCCGCTTGCTGCAGTAACAACCGACTCTGGTACAACTTATGATTAGTAAAACTTAACCAGCTTGCCATATCTGTTTTAACCTTGATTACCTCAATAACTCAACGACTTTGATAGCGTTAATAACGTCGCTGCTCAGCTCCAGAAATAGGGCTTTAAAAATCGAGCTTCAGACCAACATGCAGGCCGTCGCCTAATTCAACACGATCGCTCACGTCTTCAATCTTGATACCGGTATAACGGTAACCGGCATAAACGCGCGCGGTTGGAATCAGGCTGTACTGAATACGCACATCGCTATCAAACAGGTTATCAGCATCAGCGAAAGAAATAACCGACGGTGCATAATAGGCATAACCCGCTACGCTGACTTCCGGTACACCCGGCAGGCGGTAACGGAAGAAGCCACCCAGACCAATTGCAGCACCACTGGCGTCGTCGCCATCTTCATCCGCTTCATCAGCGCTGAAACCATATAGCTTACCACCAACACCAATGTATAAATCCGGATCTTCATTACGCACGTCAACCACATGCAGACCCACAGAACCAATATTGCCATCGTCGGTATGGTGCAGAAAGTCAGCACTCACATGCATACCCGAACCCACTTTGGTCGCGTCGTAACCAACACGGGCCATTTCATTGGCAATACTCAAATCCAGAGAGCCACCTGCGTGTGCAGCTGCCGAGGTAGCCACTAATGAAGCCAGTGCCAGTTTTTTCAGTTGAGACATATCATTCCCCAATTTTTTCAACACAACGTCCGTTTTAGCGGCCGCTTTTTATTGCTACGCATCATAACAGCGCAGCTATTAAGACGAAACTACGAGTCTGAAGCGGAATTAAAAGAATCGTAAAACGGACTATTCCAGTCGTTTTATTCCAGCCGCTCGTCCACTTACCCATTACCATTCATAAAAAAATCCCCCGCTTTTAATAAAAACGAGGGATTTCAGTAGTTACTGCTTGGTCTGAGCTAATACATCTGATGCTTACTTCATCAGATCCAGCAGCAGTTTATTCAGCTTAGCAACATAGTCACCCGGTTGTTTCAGCTGGCTGCCTTCGGCCAACTGCGCCTGAGCATGAATAATCTGAGTCAGTTCGTTGAAACGATCTTCATCCTGCTCGCTGTCTAAACGCTCGATTAACGGATGGGTTGGATTCACTTCCAGTGCTACTTCCGCTTCTGGCATTTGCTGGCCAGCCGCTTCCATCATACGACGCATATGGCCGCCCATATCGTACTGACCAACCACCAGACAGGCCGGAGAATCGGTCAGGCGAGACGTCACACGTACTTCTTTTACTTCACCTTCCAAGGCTTTTTGCAGGCGCTCAACCAGATCTTTATGGGTTTCTTCCAGCTCTTTTTGTTGAGTCTTTTCAGTCTCATCCGCCAGCTCATCCAGATCCAGTTCGCCTTTGGTCACATCCTGGAACACTTTGCTGTCGAAGTCGGTCAGATGGCTAACCATCCACTCGTCAACACGGTCGGTTAACAGCAGTACTTCAACACCTTTGTTTTTGAAGTATTCCAGATGTGGACTGGTGGATGCCGCTGCGTGGTTATCGCCGGTGATGAAATAAATCTTCTTCTGGCCTTCACGCATACGCGCCACATAGTCTTCCAGACCAACCGTTTGAGCATCACCGTCACTTTGGGTAGTAGCAAAACGGAATAGCTTGGCGATTTTTTCTTTGTTGGCGAAATCTTCAGCCGGGCCTTCTTTTAACACTTCACCAAACTGGCTCCAGAATTCCTGATACTGTTCCGGCTCTTTTTTCGCCATCTTGCTCAGGGTATCCAGTACACGCTTCACCAGTGCGCTGCGCATGGAGTCTACTTGCTTATCTTGCTGCAGAATTTCACGCGAAACGTTTAGCGACAGGTCGTTGGAATCCAACACACCTTTGACAAAACGCAGGTACATCGGCAGGAACTGCTCAGCGTCATCCATAATAAAGACGCGCTGTACGTACAATTTCAGGCCACGTGTTGCTTCACGATTCCACATATCAAACGGTGCTTTGGCCGGAATATACAGCAGGCTGGTGTAATCCAGTTTGCCTTCCACCCGGTTGTGCATCCAGGTCAGTGGCTCATTCCAGTCGTGAGAAATGTGCTTGTAGAATTCTTTGTAGTCTTCGTCTTTCAGATCCGACTTAGAGACGGTCCACAGCGCTTTGGCTTCGTTAACCGCTTCAGGAACCTGCTTATTCTCACCGTCTTCATCTTCAGAAGACACTTCTTGTGGCAGGAATACCGGAACAGCGATGTGATCCGAATATTTTTTAATCAGAGAACGCAGGCGGAAGTTATCGGCAAATTCTTCTTCACCGTCTTTCAGGTGCAGGGTGATACGGGTACCACGGTCGGCTTTTTCGATGGTTTCTAACGTGAAATCACCTTCACCAGCGGATTCCCAGCGAGTTGCATTCGCTGCAGCTTCACCAGCACGACGAGTCTCAACCGTCACTTTGTCAGCCACGATAAATGCGGAGTAGAAGCCCACACCAAATTGGCCAATTAATTGCGAATCTTTTGCCTGGTCACCACTCAGCTGACTCAGGAATTCAGCGGTACCGGATTTGGCAATGGTCCCCAGGTGATTCACTACATCGTCGCGGTTCATACCAATACCATTGTCTTCAATGGTGACGGTTTTGGCATCCGCATCAAAATCAATATGAACGGCTAATTCGCTGTTGCCTTCGTACAGGCCATCATTCTGCAGTGCTTCAAAACGTAACTTGTCGCAGGCATCCGAAGCATTGGATACCAGCTCACGCAGGAAGATCTCTTTGTTGGAGTACAAAGAGTGAATCATCAGGTGTAATAACTGCTTTACTTCAGTTTTAAAGCCCAGTGTTTCTTTACTGGCTGTCGTCATGCTTTTCTCCTTAATCGCTCAATCAATCAGCAGACATCGAATTTCAATCAACGCAGCGCTGCAGCACACTTAGCCTTTTAGCCTACGTTGTCGGGTATGGATTCCTATCTGGGGGTCAGCCAACAGATTTCAAGAGAAGATGACGCAACAAATTGTGCAACAAAATGTCACTGACCAGCCGGGCTATCAGCCCGGCGGTCAGTTAAGGAAAGGGAAACTCAGAAATGAAAAGCTGAAAGCAATCAGCTGACGGAAACAAAGATCACGGCTGCAATCGCCACGGGGCACACAAAGCGTACATACCATGGCCAGATTTTCCAGAACCAGCCTTGCGCCAATTCTGGGTTGCCTTGCTGCAATTCGTGCAGCAATTCATTGCGGTGCCAGACCCAACCAACGACCAAAGCCCAGATAATACCCAACGCCGGTTGCATATAGACGGTCGTAAAATCAACCACCAAACCAAACAGAGTGCCAAAGTTCAGACAGATAACCAGGCTGATCACAATGATCGCCAGGCCAATCACCCAAGATGAGGTTTTACGTGCCATACCCAGTTCATCCTGAGCGCAGGATACCGGTACTTCCAACAGTGAGATGGACGAGGTCAGCGCAGCAATCATCATCAATACAAAAAAGATCACCGCAATAAATGGCCCGGAAGCTCCCATGGTATCAAACAGTGCAGGCAGCACCTGGAAAACCAGATCACCGGAGCTGATTAAGTCACCCGCGTCATTAAAGATTTCAACACCATTATGTTTTGCCACAAACATAGCCGGAATCACCAGCAGTCCGGCCGCAAAGGCAACCGAGGTATCAATAATTGCGACCTGAGTAGCAACCTTTGGCAGGTTAACGTCTTTTTTCAGATAAGAGCCGTACACCATCATGGCACCCACGCCCAATGACAATGAGAAAAAGGCCTGACCCATGGCATCAACCAGCAAACGTGCATCAACCTGAGAGAAATCCGGCACCAGATATGTGGTTAGCCCTTGCGAGGCGCCATCTAAGGTCATCATATAAACAATCATGCCGGCAAATAATACGAACAGCAGTGGCATCAAACGTGTTGACCATTTTTCAATGCCATCAGCCACCCCCTGACTAACAACCCAAATGGTCAGCAAGGAAAAAATAACCGCCATTGAAGCATTACGTGCAGTAGAAAATTCAGTTAACCAACCCGCCTGCTCCATCAGGCCCAAACCGCTGAATACCGGCTCAGCCGCAAACGCAATTAACCAGCCTGCTACAATCGAATAAAAACTCAGGATCAGCGAAGCGACCAGCATCGCCAAGCCACCCCAAAGCAAAGGTGCCCATCGCTTGCCCTGCCACACGGAACGCAATGAAGCAATCGGGTTACCCTGGCCGTAGCGACCAATTGCCAGCTCGGCAACCAACATCGGAAATGCCAACACAAAAACCATCAGCAGGTAAATTAATAAAAACGCTGCGCCGCCGTTTTCCGCCACCTTGGTTGGAAAACCCCAAATATTACCGAGGCCAACAGCCGAGCCCGCGGCTGCCATAATAAATCCGATTTTTGACGAAAAATGTCCACGTGATGCTTCAATTGCTGCATCGTTAGCCGCCGTTTTTTTAGCCGCTACGTCTTTAGCCACAATAGTTACTCTCAATTCAGGTTAAACAGAAAAATAAAAAGGTCGCCAGACAGAAACGGCCTGGCAGAGATTATTTATCCAGAGTTACGAAGCTGCTTTCGTTGTCGCAACGCATGCAACACAATCAGCAGTAACGCCGCCCAGATAAAAACAAAGGTAAGGGTTTTGATCAGAGTTAATTGCTCACCAAATACCGTCACCGCGAGCAACAGGGCAATGGTAGGCGCCAGATATTGAATAAAACCCAGGGTAATTAAAGGCAGATGCTTGGTGGCAATCGCAAACCAGATTAAAGGCGCTGTTGTTACCACACCAGCCAGGAATAACTTGCCAAATTCTGGGACACTGGTGGTTAACGAGCCACCTCCCAGCAGCAATAAATAAGCAACAGCCAGAGGTAATACCATCGCTGTTTCAAACCACAGGCCAGTATAGGCATCAGTAGGCACCAATTTGCGCAGTAACCCATAAAAACCAAACGTAAAAGCCAGGACCAGGCTGACCCAGGGTAACTCGCCAATCGCGACTACCTGAATAGTCACCCCGGTCGCAGCCAGTAATAACGCAATTTTCTGTACCTGAGTTAAACGCTCATGCAGAAAAATCATGCCAAGAAAAATAGAAACCAGTGGATTAATGTAGTAGCCCATACTGGCTTCCAGAACACGGTTTTCACCCACCGCCCAGATAAATGTCAGCCAGTTAGTCGCAATTAATAACGAGCTGCCTAACATAGCCAGCAGTTGTTTGCGGCTTTTGAGAATGCTGGCAATTCCCCGGGCTTTATAGCTGAACCACAATAAAGCCGACATCAGCACAAACGACCACACGACACGGTTGGCCAGTACTTCCTGCGGAGCAACGTGGGAAACCCACTTAAAATACAGAGGTGATAGCCCCCACCAACCGAAGGCTAAGACGGCAAATAAAGCACCACGATGAGTATCGGTTGTCATATGATCAGAATTCGCAAAAATCGGAGGCTAGCGAATTTCTGACCATTAAGCCAGTTATGAAGTCACGTTCGACGTGTCTTTTGCTTAAATTGCGTAGTATTACGGATAAGCATTATGAATAAACACTACGCAGTTTTTTATGGCGTTCTGGTAATTCTTCATCAATCATCAGGTCAGTGACAATCGCCGCCGATGGCATACCACAGGCTTTGATATTGGCAATATTTTCTGTAGTGATACCGCCAATGCAGGTTAATGGAAACTCCTGCCCGACCCGTGCGCACCAGTTGCTTAAATTGGTATACCCCAACGGTGGGTATTTGAGTTTTTTCGACAGTGGTGGATGCACCGGACCAAAGGCAATATAGGAAGGTTTAAAAGCACGGGCACGAGCAATTTCCCATTCGGTATGAGTGCTCACACCTAACGCTAATCCCGCTGCAGAAATCGCGCTTAAATTGGCTTCAAGCATATCTTCCTGACCTAGGTGCACACCGTATGCGCCCAACTCAACGGCCATTGGCCAATCGTCATTAATATAAAGTGGAATATTGTGTTGTTTACAACGTTCAATCGCGGTTTTCATATCACGCCGATAACTATCGGTTCCGTATTGCTGCTCGTACAAGTCAGGTGATTTCACCCGCCACTGCAAGGTATCCACGCCAAGCTCTAATAAGGTATCCAGCCATTCAAGATTATCCACTAAGCCGTAAAGCCCCAGCTTCTGATCAATACGAGGAAATATAAATTCCGCGGAATCACTCAGGGGAACAACCACTGGCCACTGTTCGGATGGCAGATTCCCCAAACCATCACGATCAACAGCAGTGGCCCAGGCATTAAAATAACCGGATGGCGTTTCAGAAGCCTGTTGAATAATCTGACTCATGGTTGCCGAGGCAAGCAATAACGCATCATAAATACGCTCACCACTGGCTAAATAGGCAGCAATGGCTGATGCAAAATGACAGCCACTGCCGTGCACTTTTTTATCGATCCGTGGCTGCTGAATAATAAAGTTGGTAAGCACTGATTGCTCAGGCTCACTTTGTGATTCAGCACGACTGGCATTCGGGCCAGCAAAGCAGATGCTTTCAACCAATGATTTATCCGTGTTTGAATCACCACCACTCACCACCACATAAGCAATACCTGCTTGTTGTAATGCCTCTGCGGCCTCCAACGCAGTTTTGCACCCAGTCAGCTGCAATGCTTCGGCTTGATTGGGGGTGATAACATCGACCAATGGCAATAACGATGCGACCAGATCCAGTTCCCCAGCCTCTAAACCACCTTGCGAGGCGGATAATACCGGGTCCCACACGATCCAACCCTGCGGGCATTCACGTTTATATTCGGATAACTTATCCGCCAACCAACAAATCAGAGTTTGCGTTTTTGGAAACCAACCAATTTTAATCGCCTGCGGCAGACCATCTTTTTTTAATGATTGCCACTGCTGCTCTAAAAATTCAACAGATACCGTTTCAACAGCATCCACACCAAAACTGCTTTGTGCCGTTAGTGCTGACACCAGGGTTCCACATTCAACATTTAAAACATGCGCCATTTTCAAATCGGCTTGCAGGCCGGCGCCAGAGCAGGAGTCAGACGCACTGATTGCCCAGATTTTTTTACGGTTGGTTTCTTTTATCATCGGTTTATTCTTCACAAGCAAGGAATAAACACCGTGTTATTTTTTTGCCGCCACGCCGAAGGGCCATCCATGGCCCTGCCGCGCGGACGCGACATCCTGTCGCTGCTTTCAAAAACAACACGGCATTTATTCCGTGCCTTATTAATTATTAAAATCGTCTTAATTCTGATGCCAAAACGGCATACCTAGCGTCGGTGTGGAAGCGCTGGCAGCCTGACGCTCCTGCATCATGCCGGCTTTGTACGCTAAACGACCGGCGTTCACTGCCTCATAAAACGCGCGCGCCATTAATACCGGATCATGTGCTTTAGCAACCGCAGTATTTAATAACACTGCATCAAACCCTAATTCCATAGCGTCCATCGCCTGAGAAGGCTTACCTAAACCGGCATCAATAATCAGTACCGCATCGGATAAACGCTCCCGCAAAGTCGTGAGTTGATGGCGATTTAATAAACCTTTACCGGTACCAATCGGTGCCCCCCATGGCATCACAGCCGGACAGCCAACCGCGAGCAATTCTTTGCACAACACCAAATCATCAGTGCAGTATGGCAACACTTTAAAACCTTGCTGAACCAAGGTTTCAGCGGCTTTCACCAACTGAGTGGTGTGTGGCTGCAGAGTGTAGTCGTCACCAATGACTTCTAATTTAATCCAATCGGTTTTAAATAACTCACGCGCCATATTGGATAATAAAATCGCTTCGTCAGCGGTATGGCAGCCAGCGGTGTTGGGCAAAATTTTACAGCCACTTTGCTCAACAAATTCCTGCACGTATTGCCAGTGACCATTATCAGCCACTTGCTGAGCCGTTTGTCGCCGTAATGACAAGGTGACAAAGCCAGGCTTTCCGGCTTGCAGACTATCGCGCATCACTTCTGGCGATGGATACATGGAAGTGCCCAGCCAGAGGCGGCCATTAATGGTTTCGCCAGCGATGTTAATTGTGTGTTCCATCATGGTTCTAATCACCAGTTTTTACGCACGGAGCTAAAGAGGTAATTCACTTTCAGCCGCCGGATAGAAGGGCCATCCCTGGCCCTGCTATCCTAACGTCACATCCATGTGACTGCTTTAAAAGCAAATTACCTCTTTCACTCCTTCATTATTTTTGACTGAGTATTCTGGTCTGGGCCTGCTAACTCTATTTAGATGGGAGTAATGGATAACTTTTCAGAGCAGCAACAGGATGTTGCGACCGCGCGGCAGGGCCAGGGATGGCCCTTCGGCGTGGCGGCGAAAAGTTATGCATTTGCTTCCATCAAGGCCATTAAAGACATCAACCACCAGTAATAGCACCCAAAATATCCAACTGATCACCTGCCTTTAATTCCGTGCTATTAAATAACGCAGCTGACACAATCGCCTGATTTAATGCCACCACCACGTTGCCTTTTGGCTGACCATCATCACTAAAATAACCAAGTTCAATTAATAATTGCTGCAGGGTCTTAATATTAGTAAACGACTGCGGAGCACCATTAATTGCCAGTGTTAATTCTGCCATTCAGGCAATCTCCTCAATAATGGACTCTGTAGCTAACAATTCCTCTGAGCCCAGCAGTTCGGCCAACCCCAGGCTCAAGCCATAATCGGCTTTTAATTGTTGCTCAAATTGCTGCAAGAATGCCGGGGCCAATAAATAGCCATGCCGGAATAAACCATTTAAACGGTACAGGTTATTAGCAGCGCGAATCGCTTTAGGTTTATGATCGGGAAATGCCGGGCGTAAATTCACATCGGTTTCGATAATCCGGGCCTCTGCCAACGCCGGGCTTAAGCAATACAAGGCACTTAACATTTCTAATTGTGAGCGCACACTGACTGGCGATTGATCTTCCGATTCAATCTCAGTAGCACCCAGAATATAACGATAAGCGCCCTGCTCGGTTTGCCCTTTAGGCACCAGATACAAGTGATAACGCGGATGTAATAAACGTACCGGGCGGGTTATGGTGACTTCCGATGTTTCAATCCAGCACACTTCGCCACGTACACCCCGTAATAATTGATCATCATTATGCAGTGCTTGTTTGGCACCCACTCCGCGACAATCAATCACTAACGTCGTTGCCGGATACTGCAATAATTGCTCGTCAGAAACGTCACAATCAAAGAAAAAATTAACGCCTGATTGTTCAGCCTGAGCATGCAGCAGTGGCAACAAAGCCCGATTATCCAGATGCATTTCCTGCGGCAGATAAAAACCACTCTGAAATTCTGAATTAATACCCGGCTCTAATTGCTGAATCTGCTGACGATTCAATAGCTGAGCAGTGTTGCCACCCAGTAACTGAAACGCCGCCATTTCCTGCTCGAATTGGCGCAGTTCAGACTGATCGGCCTGATGAGCCACCACGAGCGAACCGCTCTGGCCATAAGCAACTTGCTGACCCGAGTCCTGACTCAATTGAGTTAACAAGGCTGGCCATAAGCTCAGACTTTGCTTGCCCAGCTCAAACATATCGCTATCGCACACATTTCGCTCGGCGTAAGGTGCTACCATCGCCGCAGCGGTATTAGCAGCACTTTGCAGTTGATCGCGGGGGGATTTTTCCAGCACGGTAATCGCAGCCGCCAATTGTGGTTGCTGCCGGGCCAGACGCCAGGCAAATAAACTGCCCAGCAATCCAGCGCCAACGATGACTACTGCATCGGGTGCAACAGCATCAACCGACAGTCCGGTATTTGTGATTACCATAATCAGCTTTCCGCAATATGGTACAGCTCGCTGCCTTGCTCACGGAACTGGTCAGACATTTCTTTCATGCCTTCAACCGCTTCCTGCGCTAATTTTTCCTGCGCTTCATCAGCCCAGTTCGGATTATCCGAAGACGCATCACGCACCTCCTGAGAAATCTTCATGGAGCAGAATTTTGGCCCACACATCGAGCAGAAATGTGCCACTTTATGGCCGTCTTTTGGCAGAGTTTCATCGTGATAAGCACGTGCGGTATCCGGGTCAATGGCCAGGTTAAACTGGTCAATCCAACGGAACTCAAAACGGGCTTTTGACATGGCATCATCATGCAGCTGCGCAGCCGGATGACCTTTCGCTAAGTCTGCTGCGTGCGCCGCAATTTTGTAGGTAATTAAACCTTGTTTTACGTCGTCCTTATTAGGCAGACCTAAGTGTTCTTTTGGTGTGACGTAACACAACATGGCACAGCCATACCAGCCAATTAATGCCGCACCAATACCCGAGGTAAAGTGGTCGTAGCCCGGTGCAATATCCGTCGTCAGTGGCCCTAAGGTATAGAACGGCGCTTCATGGCAGTGTTTTAACTGCTCTTCCATGTTCTCTTTGATCATGTGCATCGGCACGTGACCCGGGCCTTCAATAAAGGTTTGTACGTCGTGTTCCCAGGCGATTTTGGTCAGTTCACCCAACGTGCGTAATTCAGCAAATTGTGCTTCATCGTTGGCATCGGCTACCGAGCCTGGGCGCAAACCATCACCCAGTGAGAAACACACGTCGTAGGCTTTCATGATTTCGCAAATTTCCTCGAAATGGGTGTAGAGGAAACTTTCTTTATGATGCGCTAAACACCATTTCGCCATGATCGAACCACCACGAGATACAATGCCCGTTACGCGGTTAGCGGTTAATGGCACATGCTGCAAACGTACCCCGGCATGAATGGTGAAATAATCCACACCCTGCTCGGCTTGCTCAATTAACGTATCGCGGAATAATTCCCAGGTCAGGTCTTCAGCGATGCCGCCACATTTTTCCAGCGCCTGATACAGAGGCACAGTACCAATTGGCACTGGCGAGTTGCGGATAATCCATTCACGGGTTTCGTGGATGTTTTTACCGGTGGATAAATCCATCACGGTATCGCCACCCCAGCGGGTTGACCAAACCATTTTTTCCACTTCTTCTTCGATGGAAGAGGTCACCGCTGAATTACCAATATTGGCATTCACTTTGGTACGGAAATTACGACCAATAATCATTGGCTCGGTTTCAGGGTGGTTAATGTTATTCGGAATAACCGCACGACCACGAGCAACTTCATCACGCACAAATTCTGGTGTAATCATTTTCGGAATATTGGCACCAAAGCTCTGACCCGGATGCTGAGTTTCCAGTGCTTTTTCAATTTCTTCTTCGGCTAATGCCAGATTTTCACGAATGGCAACGTATTCCATTTCCGGGGTAATAATACCCTGGCGAGCATAATGCAGCTGAGTCACATTTTTACCGGCTTTGGCACGTTTGGGCTTACGTTTTAATTCAAAGCGTAAATCTTCCAGCGCAATATTCATCTCACGGATTTTGGCGTAATCCGAGCTGAAGCCGCCCAGTGTTTCAGTATCGCCACGCTCATCAATCCAGGCTTCACGCATTGGCTTTAAACCCTTGCGCACATCAATTGCCACATCCGGATCGGTGTAAGGGCCAGAGGTATCGTAAACACGAACCGGCGGATTGTATTCGGTTTTACCATCGGCCAGTTGGGTTGGGGTTAATTCGATTTCACGCAAACCCACGCGAATATCATCACGACTGCCGGTGACGTATAACTTGCTGGATGCCGGAAATGGCTGGGTGGACAGTTCATCGACTTTGATGGCGTCTTTTAATGCGCCATTTGTTAAGGAGTCTTTATTATTTGCCATGCTGAGTCTCGTTTATTCAGGCCATCTCTGAGAGATGTGCTAATCACAGAAAAACGATCAGGCAGGCAGCGGGAAGAAAGAAAAAGGAGCGGGTTGCAGTTACCACAAGGTCATAACGACAAAGTTATAACAACCACACACCTTGATGACATTCACAATCTCAGAAAAATAAACTGCAAACGACTTTTCTGTTTCCTACGCTGGCACTAACCAGATCAGGTTCAACGGGATCCGCTTATGCGATCTCAGCCCCTCATTGCAGTTGGAGCACCCCGACAGAATCGTCAAAAATAATAAGACGGCTTGTGAACTTATACAAGCCGTAATTGTAAGACGGGCTCAGACCATCCGGCAGTTATAGTGTTTCGCCCTGATCAGCAACGGTATCCACCGATGTGGTTTCGCTGTCAGTCACTTCTGATGCTACAGGCTCCTGATAACGAACCCATTCCTGGCTACGACCAATCCAGGAGACACCGATATAACCACGTACTTCGATAGTTTGACCATCGCCAGATACTTCCAGCTTGGACTTATAAATCGAACCACTCTCCGGATCGAGAATACGGCCACTGCTCCATTCACCCTCACCTTCCTTCTCCAGCCCCCACATAAAGGTCAGGCCTTCGATCGGCTTGTTATGAAATTCATCCGGGCATTCTTCACAGCTTTTGCCCTTATCGTCTTCGCGCAGCAGCTCAACAATGGTGCCTTGCAGCTCACCGTTTTCTGTAATTTTAATTTCTACCACAGATGCCTGCGAGCCGTCGGCATCGTCAATGGTGACCCAGCGTCCTTCAGCAACGTCAGCGATGGATGCAGCAGAGAACAGTGTGGCAGCAGAAAACACGCCCGCCATGGCCGTAGTGAGAAGTTGTTTCATAGAAACCTCATAGATAGAGTCTTTTTATTATATTAAGGGTGTCTCTGAATCATTCAGATCAACACCGGACCACTGTAATTATCTACTCACCAAATGCAAGCGCCGCGTATTACTTCATTCCCCTAACTTCACTTCTGTGACTGCCCCCAAATCAACCGCTTATCGGCTTTATTCATCCGCTAATAGTAGTTTTCCATTTTTTTGAACTTTTCAGGAACTTTCTGAAAACAACCAATTCGTATACAACACCTGTACAACATGTATAAGAAAAATATTCACGCATGGCAGGTATTTCTTAATTAAAGGAGGTTTTTATGAAAATCCAGCAACTTGCCCGACAAGCTGTACTGTTACCCGTAATGAGCCTGGCTCTGATTGGTTGTGGCAGTGATGACGACGATAATCAGGCCTCGGCCTTTGTTCGTGTCTTACATGCATCGCCGGATGCACCTGCCGTTGATGTGTTAGTGAATGGCACCGAAGTTCTGCCAGACGTTGAATTCCAGCAAGGCTCCGGCTATCTGCGCCTCAGCGAAGGCCCGGTAACACTGGCATTACGTGTAAGCGGGACGGATACCATTGCGCTGGAGCAGTCTCTGACACTGGCCGCCAATGGCTATTATTCGGTGATTGCCCAGGACGAAGTCGCAGATATTGAGCTGGAAGTCCTCGACGATACGGCACGCCGTAACAACGGCAGTAATGATGTCACCGTTGTGCATGCTTCTCCGGCAGCCGGAGCCGTTGATATTTATGTCACAGCCAGCGGTGCTGATCTGCCTGATACTCCCACCCTCGACAATGTGGCTTTTGACGTTAACGCCAGCCTACCGGATATCGCTGCAGGCAGTTATCAGGTGCGGGCAACCGCCGCAGCCGCCAATGCCAGCGGCAGTGCCTCCGACAGTGATGTGGTGTACGACTCCGGAACATTACCCGTCGCCTCCGACGTTACCGCCGTTGCTGTGAACAGCACCAGCGGAGCATCACCGGTGTCGTTACTGATCTGGGCTGAAGCAGAAACACCCGTGACTACGGTACTGGATAACACAGCTGAAGTACGCATTGTACATGTTGTCGATTCAGTCTCTGTTGACGTGTTTGCCGGCGGTGCTGAGTTATTGGGTGATTTTAATTATCTGGATACCACTGTGACCCAAGCCAATCCAAGTGGTTATGAGAAGGTTGCTGCTGGTGATCTGCCAGTCGCCATTGCCGCCGCCAATCAGGGCATCGGTAGTGCTCTGACAAATCTCAGCGCAACATTAACCCTGGAACGCGGTATGTCTTACACCGTTATTGCCGCAGGTGACACAGGGGCTCTGTCCGAGGCAGAACTGATTGTATTGACCGACACCCGGGCCAACGATTCGGCAACCAACGGCAGCGTTCGTCTGGTGCATGGCTCCTCAGCAGCGGCCGCTGATCCGGTTGATATCTTCGTTTATGCTCAGGGCAGCACCCAACCGGCACAACCAACATTTGCTGATGTTGAGCTCGGTCAGGACACGGACTACACCGCCCTACCAGCTGATACCTACACCGTGGTCATTGCGGCCGATGGCACCACTGCCGCAGCCGTGCCGGGCACTGATGCTGTAGTCGTTGCTGCGGGTAGTCTGCAAACCGCTATTGCAGTGGGTAATGGTTCAGGTCTATCGGCAATTTTACTCGATGACAAACGCTAACATTCAGAGGTAATCAACAAGGCTGCTTTCTGTATGTAGAAAGCAGCCTGTACCCTAAGATTCACATAATCGGCAATATTCCTTCCTACCAAAGTTCAATAAAAATCTGACTGACGGTTTGAAACAAAGTGGTCACAGGATGTCATTATCTGGCGCGTTTGGTGTAATATGCTCCCCCAGTGTAACTCAACAAAAATTCCAATTCGGTTATACAACAACAGCCTGACCGGTATAAAGGCACAGGCATCAGCCAGATTTTAAGAGATAATAAAAAGATGGAATCACTTATTTTTACTGCCCTGCTGATGGTGCAGTTTACAATCATGTTTTCGTTAGGTATCGGCCTTGAAGTGGCGGATTTCAAACGGGTTGCAGAACGACGTTTTGTATTTTTTGTGGCCGTTGCCTGCCAGGTAATATTATTGCCACTGGTGGCCTTTGGCAGTGCGCATTTATTTGGTTTAGCACCGGTTTTAGCGGCCGGCATCATGCTGCTGAGCTTCTGCCCGGGTGGCGTTACCAGTAATATTATTTCTAAGTTGTCACGTGCAGATGTTGCCTTATCGGTATCCTTAACGGCGGTGGTCAGTATTTTATCTTTTATTACTATTCCTCCGCTGACTGCAATTTCCATCGAATACTTTATGGGGTCTGCAGCACCTGATTTTTCTTTCCTGCGTTTGGCAGTGATTACCTTTTTAATTACAACAACACCGGTGATGCTGGGCGTATTTATCCGCCACCATAAGCCAGCCGTTGTTAAGAAAATTGAAACACCACTGGAACGTACTGCCATTGCGTTATGGATTATTATTGTCTTCCTGGCGATTGCCAAATCGTGGAATATTCTGGTCGATAACTTTGTTGAAATGGGCACCTCGATGCTGCTGTTGCCGTTTGTGATGCTGATGATTGGCCTGGTGATTGGCGTATTACTGAAGCTGACCCGCAAAGAAAGCAAGACCATTTCGATTGAAACCGGTATCCAAAACTCTCCGATGGCCATCACACTGGCCGCAGCCATCAGTGGTTCAGAGCTGGGCATTACCGAGTTAGCACTGCCAGCGGCGCTGTACTCCATCACTATGTATCTGGTGGTGATTCCGTTTATATTTGTTTATCGCAAATGGCAGGATGACGCTGACAAAGTTGCTCAAACAGCCTGATCAGATCGAATGTAAACCAATAAAAAAACGGCCCGCTTTTAAAAAAGCGGGCCGTTTTTTTATTGTGATTACAGATTTTATAAAGTCTACAACCAGTCAGACAGCTGAATCCCTAAACCAAACCGCTCCTGATAACGGTTATAATCAATCAGGCTTTCGCCATAACCGTTAAAATAATGCACATAACCCCGTAAACGATGAGTCAGCGGAAAGCTCCATTCCATCTGCAACGCGCCCCGGTTTTCATCAAAGTTAAAGTTATTGCGCATGGTTGTTGTTAAATGATGGTTACCCATCACATGGGTGTAAGCAATTTCACCCGGGCCCATATAGTCATCAATATCCGGGTTATCGTTATCGCTGGGATCACGAGGGTCAGCGTCATCGGTTTCCGGAATACGCCACCATACCCGATACTGCCACAAGCCATGTTCGGTAATATTGGTGGCATAACCAATAATCCGGTTCCAGCTGCGCGACAAGGTGCTGGACTGACCATTAGACTGGTGGTTAAGCGACACCCCAACCAGATCAACCCACTCCAAATGCTTTGGTTGCCAGTTAAGCATCAGCTCCGGCTCGTGGTTGGTTTCACGAAAAGGGGCTGAAATATCTTTATTATATGCCTGCCAGAATGAGCGGTTGGTATAACCAAACTCCAGTGAGCTGTATTTGCCTAACAGGCCTTCCGCCAGAATGTATTTCACACTGATCTGAAATACCGCTTCCAGATGATCAAATTCAGTATTGTCACCTTCCAGCTCACCGTCACTGATCTCTTCCAGTAAACGATCGACCTCTTCATCACTGGGCTTGGTCTGATACGTCAGCGGCATCACATAGTTAGGGCGATGAGGCAACAACACAAAACGATTATTGGCCGCGGCCCGTTCAACCTGAAATTTTTCCACCAGACTGGGCAGGTTTTCGCGAATTCTTTCCGGTATTTCTTCCGGATCAATAAATTCAATTTCCCGGGTGGTTTTCTTCAGTTCGTTATCTTCAAAACTTGGATTTACCGCAGGCTCTTCCGCCATCACAAACTGCGACAGCAATAAACCGCCACACACAAACAAGCAGCGCATGATCATTCCCTTTAAATAATGTCAGATGGCGAAATAATAGAGAGGCCAGCTACATCCTGCCAGCCGGAATAATCATTTTTTGCAATTACACTGCGAGTAAATCCGCTTCGATATACGGTGTACGAGTGTTCTGATATTCGTTTTTGCAATGCGGACAAATACGGATGTCGTTACTGAGCACCCGATTGTGTAAGTGAATTAAGCGCTGATCCTGCTCCCAGCAGTAAGAACAATATGGCTGACCATAAGGGCGGTTATCTAAGGTGCGGTAGTAACCATCCCCGCGGCGCTTAACATTACCTTTATAGGTGAGTGCTTCGGCCAGGCGAGTCAGCTCGCTATCCTTTTCATCAATGCTTTCCTGCAGCAGGCTTAACTCCATTTTCGCAACCGAAATATAGCCGGATAAATCGGTCAGCTGTTTTTTCATTTCCAGCCGTTCCAGCATAAAATTGGCATCACGAATTTCTTTGGTAATCACTCCGGCACCGTTCAGGCTGCGTAATACGGCACTGACTTTCCCATAACCCGGCATAACAAGCTCCGACAAAAAAATGGCTATTTCTGATATTCAATCCGTTAGAGCAGGTTTAGTGCCAGTTTTTTGAATTGTTTAAATCCAGGGATTATGCCCGAGAAATCAAGGTAGTTTCTCGGAGTAATGTCTCGGAGTAGTTTCTTAAGGTAGCTCTCGACGTTACTTCTCAACAAAAGCACGCTCAATCACGTAATGCCCAGCCTTGCCACCACGAGCCTCCTGAAAACCCAGGCTATCGAGCATTGTCGTCAGTTCATCCAGCATCGCCGGGCTGCCACACAACATAAAACGATCGTGCTCCGGATCAAGATCCGCCAAACCAATATCTTGTGTCAGCTTACCGGTACGTAGCAGATCGGTCAGTCGCCCGGTATTGCGATAGGCTTCACGAGTGACAGTTGGGTAATAAATCAGTTTCTCGCGTACCACATCGCCAAAATATTCATTGTTCGGCAATTCATTTTCAATACGATCCTGATACGCCAGCTCAGACACATAACGCACACCATGGGTCAGTATCACCTTGTCGTATTGCTCATACACATCAAGATCTTTGATGATGCTCATAAAAGGCGCCAGGCCGGTGCCAGTAGATAACAAATACAGGTTTTTACCCGGCAACAAGCTGTCGGTAATTAAGGTACCCACTGGCTTAGTTCCTACCAGAATTTCATCGCCCACGGCCAGTTTTTGCAGGTGAGAGGTCAGCGGGCCGTCTTGTACCTTGATCGAGAAAAACTCCATCTCTTCTTCATAATTAGCGCTGGCAATACTGTAAGCCCGCAGCAGCGGCTTATCTTCGATTTCCAGGCCAATCATGGTGAAGTGACCATTTTTAAAACGCAGTCCCTGATTACGGGTGGTGGTAAAGCTGAATAAAGTATCGTTCCAGTGACGGACACTGGTCACGGTTTCACGAATCAGGTTGCTCATGGTCAACTCCGGTGAATGATTGAATGCATTCAGACTATCCGGGGTCACAAATTCGGTAAAACAAGTTATTCTTAATACTGTTATTGATTTTACCGAATTAGGATATGTCATGCGTTATAGCCTGCGTCAGCTGGAAGTGTTTCTTGCGATTGCCCACCATGAAAACCTGACCCGGGCAGCAGACGAGCTGGCCATGTCACAAAGTGCTGCCAGCAGTTCGCTCAAAGACTTTGAATCGCAGTTTGACATTCAACTATTTGATCGCATTGGCAAGCGCCTTAAGCTGAACGAACAGGGGCGACAATTGCGCAGCAAAGCAGAATCCCTGCTGGCGCAGGCCAAAGAGTTTGAGCAATCGTTAATGCAGCATGCTGAAGCCGGCCCTCTGACCGTGGGTGCCACCTTGTCGATTGGTAACTATCTAGCTGTTGGTTTGATGGCCGAATATATGAAACAGCATCCGGGTTCACGGGTTCAGCTGGAAGTCGACAATACTGCTCATATTGCCCAGCAAGTGCTTAACTATCAGCTGGATATTGGCTTAATTGAAGGCGAGCTTAATCACCCGGATCTTGAAGTCATCCCCTGGCGTGAAGACGAACTGGCGGTGTTCTGCCACCCACAACACCCTTTGGCACTAAAGCAGGCATCCGGCCAGCCTGTCACCAACAGCGATCTGCGTGACGCTCAATGGATTTTACGCGAGCCGGGGTCGGGCACCCGTCAGGCCTTTGACCGGGCCCTGCACGGCTTGTTACCGGAACTGAATATTGAGCTGGAATTACAACACACCGAAGCTATTAAACGAGCAGTGCAGGCACAGTTGGGGATTGGTTGTTTATCATTAATCACACTGGAAGATGCCTTTCAACGTGGCAGCCTGGTGCATATTCAACTGCCCGAACGTGACTTTTCCCGCACACTGTATCTGATTATTCATAAACAGAAGTATCGCAGTGCCGGGCTGAACGCCTGGTTGCAGCTGTGTCAAAACAGTCAGTAGTTTTTGTCGTCAGAGAACATACTCAATGGCATTTCTGTTGCTAGAATAACGAACAAGAAATGATTCAGACCTAAAGATGACCGCCAGTATCAGGGACAGCAACATGCCAACGCCAAAACGACTTCCCCGTTTTATGCACAACATCATCACGATGCTGTTCGCCGTGGCGATTGTTTTACCAATGTACAGCGCCACTTCACAAGCAGCACAAACCGTTCGGGTCGGTGTTTACCCTTATATCCCATTTACCGCAATTGATGAGCAAGGTCAGGCTCACGGCATGGTGCCGGAGCTGATTACTATCCTGAATGATATGCAGCAGGAATTTCGCTTTGTTGCTACCCCGGTCTCTCCCAAGCGTCGTTATGAATTTTATAAAATGAATCAGCTTGACGCCTTTTTCTACGAAAGCCTGCTATGGGGCTGGTCTGAAATGGGTATTCTCAGCAGTGTACCGTATCAACGCAGCGGTGAGCGTTATATTGCTCTGGCAGAAAGTGGCCGGGATCAGACATTTTTTGAAAATTTATCGGATCATCATTTAATCGCCGTATTGGGTTACCACTATGGCTTTGCTGACTTTAATTCCGATGAAGATTTTTTGCGCAAACAGTTTCAGATCACGCTGACCTGGGATGAGAGCAATATGCTGGAGCTACTGCAACAGGGAAAAGGCGATATTGCCGTAATCAATGAAACTTACTGGTCACAACTGCAGCAGCAACAGCCCGACTTTACCCAACAGTTTCTGATTTCAGATCGTTATGATCAGCAATACACCCAAAGCATTCTGATGCGCCCATCACTGATGACGCAGCAACAGCTGGATCAATTGGTAAAACGCATGCAATCACTACCGGCTTATCGGCAATTACAACAGCGTTATGGGGTTTCACCCGACCAATAACGCTGTAAACAAGCCTGACAAATACAGTTTTTACCACGATAACGCGCTGGAACCTGTTCCAGTAGCTCTTCCGGAATACGCTCATCCAATTGCATACACCAGCAGTCTTTAGGGTTCTGATAACCTGGTTGGGTCATCACACACTGGTTTTTCTCTCCGCATAACGGGCAACAATCAGAGCCAATATTTGCTACTGTTCCGGCCAATTTATGGAAAAGTTCCATCATAATAAGACAGCCTGTTTCTTTATCTTGTCAAAGTGTAACCAATTGTTGGATTGACTTTCACCCACGTCATAACCACCTATGCTGAAATAGATCATAAATAATAAGGACAAGACGATGAAATCCAGCGAGTTGTTAAAACACTGGCAAAAAAACTTCGGTGACGACATCACCGAAAGCGACTACTGCATTCCACTGAAAGTCAAAGATGCCGCCCGCATCGAAGCCTTATGCGATATGTTTCCAGCCTCTACCCGGGAGCAGATTCTGCGCGACTTAATCAGTACCGCGCTGAACGAGTTAGCCAGTGATTTTCCCTATCAGGCAGGCAGCAAAGTGGTGGCTCAGGATGAAGAAGGTTATCCGGTTTATGAGGATGTTGGATTAACACCTCAGTTTTTAGCGCTAACCCGCAAACATTTAAATGCCATGCAAAAAGATAAGCACTAGAGCGCTTTTGAATAGCTCTAGGCGCTTTTTTCCTGCTGCTTAGCCGCTTGCCAGGCAGCCTCCATACTTGCTTCTGTTGCCTGCGACCAGCCACCTTGCTTTTCAACATGGTGCTCGACAACAGCAAAACGCGAGGTAAATCGCTGGTTCGTTCCCCGCAAGGCAACTTCCGGGTCAATGCCGCGATGCCTTGCCAGATTGGTCACTGCAAACAGCAAATCTCCGATTTCGGCTTCCAGTGCGGCTTGATCACCTGAAGTAATCTCTGCTTCAACTTCCGCCAGCTCTTCGTGGATTTTATCCAGCACGCCACTGATATCCGGCCAGTCAAAACCGACTTTGGCGGCTTTTTTCTGCAGTTTTACACTGCGACTCAGTGCTGGCAAAGTAACCGGAATATCCGCCAGTAAGCCAGTTGCGATGGCTTCCGGACGTCCTTGTTCAGCTTTTAAGCGTCGCTCTTCCGCTTTAATGGCATCCCAGTTGGCATTCACCTGAGCTTCTTCCGGCTTAATACTGGCATCCCGTTCAGAGCTGAGTTCGCCTTCAGGAAATACATGAGGATGGCGGCGTATCAGTTTTGCCACCAGCTTGTCGATCACCGAACTGACATCAAATAAATCACGCTCACTGGCAATCTGCCCATAGAAGATGACCTGAAACAGCAGATCACCGAGCTCTTCTTCCAGGTGCGGCCAATCCTGCCTCTCAATGGCATCCGCCACCTCATAAGCCTCTTCCAGCGTATGCGGGATAATATCGGCAAAATCCTGCTTCAGATCCCACGGGCATCCGGTTTGCGGATTACGCAAACGCTGCATGCAGTAGAGTAAGTCCTGTAATCCAAAGGCCATCAGTGCCCTCCCCGTACCCGGCGAGCGGAAATCACATTGGGTAACTGCACAATTTTATTCATCAGTCGTGATAAGCCTTCCAGACTTTCCACCTCAACCGTGAGTTGCATACTGGCGGTATTTTCGCCGGTATTCGACTGGGTATTCACCGCCAGCACGTTCACTTTTTCATTCGCCAGCAGGCTACTGATGTCCCGTAATAAGCCGGTACGGTCATACGCCTGAATAGTCATATCGACCGGGTAATTCTGTGTCGGACGAGAGCCCCAGGAAACCTGCAACACCCGTTGTGATTCAGTCACTTCCAGATGCATCAGGTTTTCGCAATCACTGCGGTGCACATTAACACCGCGACCAATAGTGACATAACCACGGATATCGTCGCCAGGAACCGGCTGGCAACAATTCGCCAGGTTGGTCATCAGGTTGCCCACCCCTTCGATAAAGATATCGTCGGCACTGGCATGCTTATCTGAACTATCCGGTTTGCGCAGCAGTGGCAGCTCCTGCTGATCCATCCGGTGCGAGTCCCGATCAGCCTGCTGTAATACCGCATGCACAATTTGCCCGGTACGCAGATCCCCCGCTCCTACCGCGGCAAACATATCGTCAACGGACTTAACGTTCATCTTCTCGGCAATATCGTGTAGCGGCTGATCAGCCAGATCCAAACGATCCAACTCTCGTAATACCAGCTGGCGACCTTCATCGGTATTCTGATCTTTAGCCTGCAATTTAAACCAGTGAGCGACCTTGGCACGGGCCCGGCTGGAATGAATATAACCCGCTTCCGGGTAGAGCCAGTCACGGCTTGGGTGTGCGTTTGGATTGGTTAAAATCTCGACCTGCTCGCCGGTCTTCAGCAGATACGTCAGCGGCACGATACGGCCATTAACCTTAGCACCACGACATTTATTCCCTACCTCGGTATGCACCCGGTAGGCAAAATCTACTGGCGTTGCTTTAGGCGGCAGATCCACCACATGACCATCCGGGGTAAAGATATAAATCCGGTCCGGACTGATGTCTGAGCGCAGTTCGCCCATCAGTTCCGGCAAATCACCCAGTTCTTCATGCCATTCCAGTACCTGACGTAACCAGGCGATTTTCTGCTCATAGCCCTGATCTTTGGCGTTAAGATCAGTGCCTTTGTACAACCAGTGAGCACAGACTCCCAGCTCAGCATCTTCGTGCATCTGGTGAGTACGAATCTGAACCTCAAGGATTTTGCCTTCCGGACCAATCACTGCGGTGTGTAACGAGCGATAGCCATTTTCTTTAGGGTTGGCGATATAGTCGTCAAACTCATGGGGAATATGGCGCCATAACGAGTGAATAATCCCCAATGTGGCGTAACAGTCTTTCACTTCCGGAACCAGAATCCGCACTGCACGAATGTCGTAAATCTGCGAGAAATCGAGATTTTTACGGCTCATTTTACGCCAAATACTGTAGATGTGTTTGGCCCGGCCATACACGTCACACTTAATGCCAGCCAGTAATAACTCATCCCGCATGCGCTGTACCGCATTTTCGATGTAGCTTTGTCGGGTGAGTCGTTTTTCATCCAGCAAGCGGGCAATTTTTTTGTAGGACTGAGGTTGTAAATAGCGGAACGACAGGTCTTCCAGCTCCCACTTCAGATGACCAATCCCCAACCGGTGTGCCAGCGGTGCGTAAATATTAAACACCTCGTCCGCCACTTTACGGCGTTTATCTTCCGGTGCGTCTTTTACCGCCCGAATAGCAGACGTGCGCTCAGCCAGCTTGATTAATGCCACCCGCACATCGTCGATCATGGCCACCAGCATTTTGCGCATATTCTCGACCTGCGCTTCACGCTGGCCCAGCACGGTTTCATCTTTGGTGGCGTTATTCTGAATGGCACTGATCGCCGCCATCCGTAACACCCCTTCGATCAGCTTAGCGACGGGCTCACCAAAATCTTTGGTCACCCGGGTCAGCGGCATGCGTCCTTCCCGCACCGCACGATAGAGCACCGCCGCTACGACTGAGTCTGTATCCAGGCGCAGATCCAAAAGGATCTGAGCCATTTCGATGCCCATCTGAACACTGTCAATCGACCAGTAAGTACGGTTGGCAATCGCTTCGTCTGATAATTCTTTGGCAACCAGCAACGCACGATGTAACGTCTCAGGGTCATTCACATCCTGAGATTGCTGAATACAATCCATCCAACGATCCACATCCAGTGAACCATCATGGAGCAAAGGGTGGTCGTCTCTGACCTTAACCATGCTGTAACTCTCGTATATCTATTATGAATAACGCGTATTTTTTAACCGGGCGTATTTTTTAACCCGGTGAGTAGCGCAGTAACACCATGGTTTCCACATGATGTGTTTGTGGAAACATATCCATAATGCCTGCTTTAACCACCTGATAACCCGCGCTTGTCAGTTGTGCCAGATCCCGTGCCAGCGTTGCAACATCACATGAGACATAAACAATTTTTGGCACCCGGCGGCGAATCAGCTCCGCTGCCACTTCAGCAGCCCCTGCACGTGGCGGATCAAGCAATACGGCATCCGGCTGCGGCAAATCAGCCAAACAACCCGGCTGCGACAAATCCGCTTTTCTGCCTAGCAAAGGCAGGGCCAGTTTTTCGGCCTGACGTTTCAGGCTGCTGACCATTGAGTCCTGCACTTCCACTGCCGTGACCTGCTGACTGCGCGTTGCCAGCGGCATACTGAAATTGCCATGTCCGGCAAATAAATCCCAGATTCGCTCATCGGATTCCGGATTCAGCCAATCTAATGCCTGATCAACCATCTGTCGGTTAACCCCGGCATTGACCTGAATAAAGTCATCCAGCGCCATATTCAGTTCCAACGCCTGTACCCGGTGAAACAATGTATCCGGGGAATTTTGCGGGAACAGGCAGTGATAGTTGGTGTCGGTTTTCAGCCACAGCTGGAGCGGTTTATCGGTCGTTGGAAATGTCTGAATAAAATCACACAGGGCCTGACGATCATCGCTGCTCAGAGGTTTTAATTCACGCAGTATCAACGCCAGCGCGTTGTCGGCATCGATCATTTCAATCTGACTGATACGATCACGCCCGGCCAACGATGAAATGCAGTCACGCCAGGCCTGCCAATCCAGAGCCGGGTGATCAACCAGCACAGGGCATTGATCAATATCTGAGATATGGCTGGAAGCCGCCTCACGAAAACCAATAAAATTACGCTCATCGGCTTTGCTGAAACGTACGCCCAGGCGGGCTTTGCGGCGATAGTGCCAGGGGGTTGCCGTAATGGCGGGCTGCCAGCATTCGACCTCAATGTGCTGACGCTGAAATTCACGCTCCACGCGCGCTTGCTTAGCGTTGACCTGAGCGTCATAACTCAGATGCTGCATATCGCAACCACCACAACGCTGATAGTGGCGGCAATGAGGTTCGGTGCGTTCGGCAGCCGGGCTGATTACTTGTCGCAGGCGTGTGTACCAGATTTTCTTACGACGGCCGTCCAGTTGCACTTCAACGGTTTCACCGGGCAAAGCACCGGGAACAAAATAGACATCACGGCCACGACGAGCAACGCCCTGACCTTCGGAATTAAGACTGTCAATTTCCAGCGTCAGTTGCTGAGCATCCACCTCCGGACGCAATGCCGGTGCCTGACGCGGGCCTGAACGCCCACGACCTGATTGACCTGAGCGTTCACGCCCTGAGCGGCTATGGCTTTTGTTGGATTGTCGTTGGCGTGGATGTGACACCCGAGCTCCTGAATTATTGTGACAAACGGAATGGCCGCAATAATGGGGATTATTGCGGCATTTGCAAGGACATCCCTCAAATATTCAGGTCGTTATGAAGCAAACACGCCGGAGGATAAATAGCGATCACCGCGATCACAGATAATCGCCACAATCGTGGCGTTCTCGACGGTTTCGGCCAGTCGTAACGCACCGGCAACCGCACCACCGGAAGAGACACCACAGAAAATACCTTCTTCACGGGCCAATCGACGCATGGTGTCTTCAGCTTCCTGCTGACCAATGTCCATCACCTGGTCTACCCGCTGGCGATCAAAAATAGTAGGCAGATATTCCTGAGGCCAGCGACGAATCCCCGGAATGGCAGCGCCGTCTGATGGTTGCAGACCAACAATCTGAATCTCTGGATTTTGCTCTTTCAGGAAACGGGAAGTCCCCATAATGGTTCCGGTAGTTCCCATCGAGCTGACAAAGTGACTGATCTGCCCCTGGGTCTGCTGCCAGATTTCCGGGCCGGTGCCGACATAATGCGCCTGCGGGTTATCCAGATTGCCAAACTGATTCAGAACAATGCCTTTGCCGTCGTTCTGCATCGCCAGCGCCAGATCCCGGGCTCCTTCCATACCCTCTTCTTTAGACACCAGAATCAGCTCTGCACCATACGCCTCCATGGCCCAGCGACGTTCCATGGTGGCGTTATCCGGCATGATCAGAATCATGCGATACCCCATAATGGCCGCTGCCATCGCCAGCGCGATGCCGGTATTGCCACTGGTGGCTTCAATCAGAGTGTCACCCGGCTGAATATCACCACGCTGCTGTGCTTGCTGAATCATCGACAAAGCCGGGCGATCTTTTACTGATCCCGCCGGGTTGTTGCCTTCCAGCTTTAACAAGATGGTGTTGTTATTACCGGCCGGAGTAATGCGCTGCAGCCGCACCAAAGGGGTATTACCAACGCAGTCGGCAATGGTCGGATAAGTAACGCTGGGGGAACTGACTGAACTCACGCAAAACTCTCACTGTTGTTTACTTATAACTAAAGACCGGCAGTTTAATGCTTTGTTTCAAGTAAAGGTAATAACCAAACGGCATTTCTTTATATAGTTTCTGGATGACACCCGGGCCTCACACCTTTAACCTATCTGGCATTGAACCATTTTCATGATGACCAGTTACTGAACAGGGAACTCCCGATCGTATGAAACACTGGAAGATCCAGTCCCGGATTATGCTGATGGCGTTATTGCCCGGCATCATTGTCTCCCTGACGCTCGGACTGTTTTTTATTTACGACCGCAACCAGGATCTGAACGATCTGCTGGATCGCCGAGCCATGGCCATGGCCAAACAGCTGGCCCCCACCTGTGAATACGGGGTGATGAGTGGCAACCTCGGCATCTTGCAGAACATCGCCAACAATATGCTGGAAGAGCGCGATGTTCGCTCAGTCAGTATCTACAATCAGGATGTTGAAATTCTTGCCCATTCCGGGCCCAAAATGATGACCGAGCGAATTGGCTCTACCGAACTGCAGCACAACCAGCTGCAACTGTTGCGCACCCAGGGCTCGGTGCGGGTTCGCGCTCCGGTTTTTGCTGAAAATCTGACTATTACCGAACAACTGTCCGAGCAGTTTTATGCCGATCCGATTCAGCCACTGCAGCTGCTCGGTTGGGCTGAGGTTGAGCTGTCCACCACCAACACCCAATTGCAGCAATATCAGCATCTGGCGAACTCCTTACTGGTGATTTTGCTGGTGCTGATTGCCTGTTCGTTATTAGCCTTTCGTATCAGTAAACAACTGTCACGACCAATCAACACACTGGCGGCCGGAGTCAGCCGCCTGGGTCAGGGTCATTATGATCACCGCATCCAGGTTGAGCCCGGGGCTGAGTTTGAACAAATGGCCAGTGACGTTAACTCGTTAGCCAGTGCGGTTGAATACGCTGAACGCGACCACCAGCAAAACCTTGAGCAGGCCATGCAGGACTTTCAGGAAACGCTGGATGAAATGGAAGTGCGTAACAGCGAGTTACAGCTGGGCCGTAAACAGGCAATGGAAGCCAGTCAGATGAAGTCGCAGTTTCTGGCCAATGTCAGCCATGAAATCCGCACCCCTCTGAACGGTATTATTGGTTTTACCGATCTGCTGGCCCGCACTCAAATGAATACCTTACAGGCGGATTACCTCAGCACGATTCATAATGCGTCGCAGGATCTGCTGAATATTATTAATGATATTCTCGACCTGTCTAAAATTGATGCCGACAAACTGATTATGGACCACAGCAGCTTCAACCTGCGTGAGGTGGTGGATCAGGTGCTGACGGTATTGGCACCTCAGGCTTACCACAAGCAGCTCGACCTGTATCATCACATTGCCTCTGATGTACCGTTGCACGTAATCGGTGACCCATTGCGGTTAAAACAAATCATCACCAACCTGGTGAATAACGCGGTAAAATTCACTAAACATGGCAACGTAAAGGTGCTGGTGTCATTAATTAACCGCAACCATAAACGCGCCAGCCTGCAATTTGAGATACGTGATACCGGTATTGGCCTCAGCCAGGAACAGATCAACCGGATTTTTGATGCCTTTTCTCAGGCCGACACCAGCACCACTCGCCAATATGGCGGCACCGGTTTGGGGTTAATTATTTCTAAAGCGCTGGTGCAGGCAATGCATGGTGATATCAAAGTTGAAAGCGCTCCGGGTCAGGGAGCGGCTTTTATTTTTCATATTGATATCGGCATAGAACAGGACGCTTCAGAGACGCCAGTAGCATTGCTGCATAACATGGCAGAGCCACCACATATTGCGGTATTAGAAAGCAACGACCTGAACCGCCAGATGCTGTCATCCTTATTAAACGAGTGGCATCTGAATTATCATCTGGCCGAAGACGAACAGGACCTGCTCCATCAGGTCGCTCAGGAATCCGGATTAAGTGCGTTGCTGATTTCCGTTGATCGTTCACAGCTGCATCAACACCAGCTAAAACATTTTCTACAACAGCTGGCGATACTCCCAACACCTGTGATTACCCTGATCAATAGCGTCGATCACGAGCATCTGGAGTGGCTGACCGATTGTGGCGCCAGTGCAACACTGTCACACCCGGTAAGCGAACAAAAACTGGGCGATACGCTGCGCACTCTGCTACAGCCGGAAGCTCACCAGGAATTACAACCAAGCGATTACAGTCCGGTTACACCGCAGCGAGAGGCTCCCTGCATTCTGGCGGTGGATGATAATGAAGCCAACCTTAAGCTGGTGACGGCACTACTGCACGAACTGGGCGTCAGTGTTTACGCGGCAACATCGGGCCAGGAAGCGATTGATTGTGTGACTGATACACATATCGAAATGGTACTGATGGATATTCAGATGCCAAACATGACTGGCCTGGAAGCCAGCCAACATATCCGCACACTGCCCGGCAAAGCCCATCTGCCTATTGTGGCTCTGACCGCTCACGCACTGGCCGACGAAAAAGAAGTACTGCTCAACAGTGGTATGGATGAGTATCAGACCAAACCCATCAGCCTGGAACAACTCTCTAATTGCATTGAGCGTTGGACAGGATACAAAGCGCAACAGCCGTTTGATCCTGCTGGCAGCGCCTCGAAGGAACAGGAGGCGGCGGAAAAAGAGCTGGCTGTTTTTGATGCAAAAGAAGGATTAAAACACGCGAATTATAATCTGGAATTGGCGATCGATATGTTCTCCATGTTGCTGAATTCTCTGCAACGGGACAGTGATGCGGCACTTGAGGCCTGGGAATTAGAGGATTTTGAATTATTAATCGAGAAGGTTCACAAAATACACGGGGCTTGCCGTTATTGTGGTGTGCCATTATTACGCCAGACAGTGAACGATTTTGAAACCGAGCTTAAATCAGGCGGCAAACGCCAGTTGCCTGAGCATATGCGCAACTTTATGGCACAGATTCAGACCTTGCAGCAGTGGGCCGAGGATAACAACTGGCAACAGACTCTGGCTATCACCAACGCTAACGCGGCTAAATAGTGAAAGCCAGCAGGAGTGAATTAAGCTGATATCACGGCAAATGCCTGAATCCAGTCCCCTTCATCCGACAGGCTGATCCACGCCTGTCGGCCTCCCAGCTGCTGCATTCTCGCTAGTGCTCCATCGTACAGAGTCACTACAGGCGCGCCCTGCGGGTTATTCAGAACTTCAAGCTGCTGAAACCCAATACCTTTGGCAATACCGGTTCCCAGCGCTTTTGCCAGCGCTTCTTTGGCGGCAAAACGCTTGGCCAGGTAGTTGATACTCTGACCCCGCTGCTGCCAGGCCTGCTGTTCCGCCGGGGTCAGAAAACGTTTTACCAAACGCTCACCGCGCCGTTGATAGGCTTTTTCAATCCGGGCGGCATCGAGTAAATCGGTGCCGATACCAACAATGCCCGACACTTCAGAAAGCGATTCTGCTAGCGCTTCAGGCAATGTAGTTTCAGGAACGTCAGCCATTAACGAACACCGACTTTTTCAATCAACGCGCGCATTTCTTTAACGGCATCTTTCAAACCAACAAACACGGCGCGGGCAATAATAGCGTGACCAATGTTTAATTCGTTCATACCCGGAATAGCCGCAATAGGCTCAACATTATGGTAATTCAGACCGTGACCAGCGTTCACAATCAAACCTTGTTCCTGAGCGTATGCTGCCGCTTGCTGAATACGCTTCAGTTCGGCCTGCTGTTCTACCTCAGAACAGGCATCAGCATAAGCACCTGTATGTAATTCAATGACCGGTGCACCACAGCGCACGGTGGCTTCTATCTGTGCATAGTCCGGATCAATAAACAGAGATACTTCACTATCTATCGCTGCCAGACGCTGACAAGCCGCTTTGATAGCCGCTTCGTTGCCGACCACGTCCAAACCACCTTCGGTGGTTAATTCTTCACGTTTTTCAGGCACCAGACACACAGCTTCCGGGCCAACTTCTTCCGCCAGCTCCAACATGGCTTCGGTGACCGCCATTTCCAGATTCATGCGGGTCGCCAGTGTTTCGGCCAACACATAAACATCGCGGGTCTGAATATGGCGACGGTCTTCACGCGGGTGAATGGTAATACCATCAGCGCCCGCTTCTTCCGCAACATAAGCTGCCTGAACCGGGTCCGGATAACGGGTGCCACGGGCCTGACGCAGCGTTGCCACGTGATCAATATTCACACCTAACAAAACACGTTGGGGGTTTTTCACCTGAGACATTACCGTTCCTTTTTTAATTAATGGATTAACATGGTAGTGATTATTGCACAGTGTCGATCACAATGACTGCGCCATAAATAATTCGCGGCTGACTAATGGCCGGTCAAAATGTTCTTCTAATGCCAATCGCAACACTTGCTTAGCACATTGCCAGACACGAGCATTGGCCGGAACCTGAGTAAAATCGTTCAGCCAGTGATGAAATGCCAGGATATCCTCACCAGAGAACTTCCCTTCACCGTGCCGATAAAATCCTTCCCGGGCATTAAAGAAATAACGTTGCCCGGCATAAACAGGGCGCTGCTGGCTATCCTGTTGCCAGTCAACTCCATATCCGAGCTGCAGTAACACCTGATGCTCGAAAATACGTAGCAATGGCTCTGCCGATGTCGCATCGTCACTGGCGCCCAGCAAACCATTTACTATTTGCTGATAGATACGAAACAATTCAGGCTGAGCATCCTGGCGGGTCAGCAGCCGCGACAGCAGTTCATTTAAATACAAGCCGCAGTAAAGATAATTACCCTGCAATGTAAATTGCTGAATCATTTCAGAAGCTTTGATGATGGACCAGTCATCACCCGGTCGCCAGTCTGCCTGACAGAGCTGAAAAAGATCCGGAATATAAAGATTTGATTGGTTGGTTTTAGAGTGCTTGCGCTTTGGCGTTACGACCGATAAGCGGCCTTGTTCGGCGGAGAAAATATCCAACAAAAACTGATGTTCGCCAACCGGTTGACGTTGCAATACAAACAGTTTGTTCATTTTTATTTCGCCAAAGTTAAGAAGAGTGGTAACTATTTTGGAGCAGCAACAGGATGTTGCGACCGCGCGGCAGGGCCAGGGATGGCCCTTCGGCGCGGCGGCAAAAATAGTTAGCACTCGTCTTAACTATTCGCTACTGAATCACCGACTTCTTTTTATACACACAACAAAACCCCAGGTTGTTTGCTTTCAGGGCGCTGTAAATACATCCCTGTACGCTAATTGATAACGTCCTGTTATCAACCCTTTCAGCAAACAACCTGGGGCTTTGTAGTTATTATTTGTAGTTATCCTTGATCGTCATACCCCAGGCTACGCAGCGCCCGTTCATCGTCCGACCAGTTAGATTTCACCTTCACCCACAAATTCAGCATCACTTTGCAATCAAACATTTGCTCCATGTCTTTACGCGCTTCGATACCAATTTGTTTAATGCGATAACCTTTATCACCAATCACAATACGCTTCTGAGAATCACGCTCCACCAGAATCAGAGCGCTGATTTCCGCCATACGGCCATCATGGGTGAATTCTTCAATTTCTACCGTCATTTCATACGGCAGCTCATCACCCAGCTGGCGCATAATTTTCTCACGTACCAGCTCCGCCGCTAAAAAGCGCGAACTGCGATCGGTAATCTGATCTTCCGGATAAAAATGCTGGCTCTCCGGCAAGTAGCTTTCAATCAGACTTTCTAAACGCTCAACGTTATGACCGGTTTTTGCAGAAATCGGCACAATCTGATCGAAGTTATGACGACCACTTAACTCCTGTAAATACGGCAGCAACTCGTCTTTTTCTTTAACGAAATCAACTTTATTCACTACCAGTACCGCAGGAGCGCGTTGCTGCTTAATCGCCTGCAATACCATTTCGTCTTCATCGGTCCAGCGCATGCGATCGATTAACATCACAATTAAATCCACGTCTTTTACCGCCGTGGTCGCCGCTTTATTCATATAGCGGTTAATCGCTTTGTCGTGATTTTTATGAATCCCCGGCGTATCAACGTACACCACCTGATTGCCATCTTCAGTTTTAATACCAAGAATCTGATGGCGGGTGGTTTGTGGCTTACGCGAGGTAATCGACAGCTTCTGCCCAAGAATACGATTTAACAGGGTGGATTTACCCACATTCGGGCGTCCAACAATGGCAACAAAACCGGTACGGGTAATCAGATTTTCATCAGTCATGCAGATTCCTCATCTGATTGAAGTTGTTGTAATACAACCGCCGCAGCAGTTTGTTCAGCATTACGACGACTGGAGCCTTCGGCTTCAACCGGCGTATCAATTTCAGGAATAAAACAGGTAACGGTAAACACCTGCTCGTTGGTTGGACCATCCACAGACAGCACTTCATATTTCGGTAAACGAGAACCTGCGGCTTGCTGAATTTCCTGCAACTGGGTTTTTGGATCTTTAATTGGGTCCTCCAGAGAAAGATTATCCAGCCGCGATGCAAACCAGGCTAAAACCCGCTCCCGGGCAACATCAATGCCCGCATCTAAATAAATCGCGCCGATTAACGCCTCTACCGCATCCGCCAGAATGGAGTCACGTTTATGACCGCCACTCTTTAACTCACCGGAGCCTAATAATAAAAAATCGCCTAAATTGAATTCTTTGGCGACTTCCGCCAGCGTTTTCCCTCTGACAATTTTGGCTCTTAAACGGCTGAGTTTGCCTTCTTTTGCTTCCGGGAAGCGTTGGTATAAGTCTTCAGAAATAACCAAACTCAGAATGGAATCACCCAAAAATTCAAGGCGTTCATTGTTCTGAACGCCTTTCGAGCGGTGTGTCAGAGCCAGCTCTACCAGGCTCTGATCATTAAAGGTGTACCCCAGACGCTGGGATAATTTGAGTAATGGGTTATTCACTTAGTCAGTTCTTTCTGATGTTGAAAACGGCCTGCCAATTCAATATTGGCAAAAAAGCCGCCACGTTGTTCGTAGGTCAAAGTCAGTGTAGTTGAGTTTTTGCGGCGCTGAACTACCAGATCATCCAGGGAGATATCCACCCGGTTACGCGTCAGACGCTCTTGCAGTTCTGCACGAATTTTACGAACTGGCATTTTTTTGGTGATTTTGCCCGACTCTTCAAGATTCTGCAGAACCTGAGCCACAATTTTATCGTCAAAATACATAGGCACCACCGAGGTGGCGACCCGAATCAGCATCACAGCCACCAGAATTACCATCAGCAGCGGCAGCATCGACATGCCGGACTGCTTTTTGAGCATAGATAGTTTGTTGATCATGGCTTAAGACCTTGGTTAATCATCCACTCGTAAAACAGCCAGGAACGCAGATTGTGGAATTTCCACATTACCAATCTGTTTCATCCGCTTCTTACCTTCTTTCTGCTTCTGCAGCAGTTTCTTCTTACGGCTCACGTCACCACCATAACACTTAGCGGTTACGTTTTTACGTAAAGCTTTGACGGTAGTACGGGCAACCACCTGATTGCCAACCGCAGCCTGAATCGCCACATCAAACATCTGACGCGGAATCAGTTCTTTCATTTTTTCAGTCAGCAAAGCACCACGACGACGGATATTGTCACGGTGCATAATCACCGCCAGTGCATCGACACGGTCACCATTCACCAGAACATCCAGGCGCACCAGCGGTGCTTCCTGGAAGCGTAAGAAGTTGTAATCTAATGACGCAAAACCACGGCTGGCAGACTTTAAGCGGTCAAAGAAGTCCATCACTACTTCGGCCATTGGAATTTCATAACGCAACGCCACCTGAGAGCCGGTGTATTGCATATCAATCTGCACACCACGCTTCTCAACACACAGAGAGATCACATTACCCAGGTAATCTTGTGGCACCAGAATATTACACTCGGCAATCGGCTCGAGCATTTCTTCAATGGTGCCAGCATCCGGCAGTTTCGATGGGTTATCCACCGAGATGGTTTCGCCCTTACGGTTTTGTACCTGATAAATTACCGTGGGTGCCGTAGTGATCAGATCCAGATCGTATTCACGCTCCAGACGCTCCTGAATGATCTCCATATGCAACATCCCCAGGAAACCACAACGGAAACCAAAGCCCAGTGCATCCGAGTTTTCCGGCTCGTAGAACAATGAGGCATCGTTCAGAGACAGCTTTTCCAACGCATCACGGAAGGATTCAAAGTCATCCGACGATACCGGGAACAAACCGGCATATACCTGAGGTTTTACTTTCTGGAAACCAGGCAGCTCGTCCGTATCCGGTTGCTTGGCGGCAACAATGGTGTCACCCACAGGAGCACCATGAATATCTTTAATACCGGCTACTAGGTAGCCCACTTCACCACAGCCTAACTGGCCTGTTTCGTTGCGCTTCGGCGTGAAGATACCCACGCCATCAACACCATGGTCTTTACCAGTCGACTTAATACGGATCTTATCGCCTTTCTTGATCGAGCCGTTTTTCACCCGAATCAAAGACACAACACCCAGGTATGGGTCAAACCAAGAATCAATGATCAGAGCCTGTAGTGGAGCATCCGGGTCACCTTCCGGCGCTGGTACATTGGCAACCAGCTCTTCCAGCACATCTTCGATATTCAGACCACTTTTGGCTGAACAACGCACGGCTTCGGTAGCATCAATACCAATAATATCTTCGATTTCCTGCGCCACACGATCCGGATCGGCCTGCGGCAAGTCCATTTTGTTCAGAACCGGCAGTACTTCCAGGCCCTGCTCAATAGCGGTATAGCAGTTAGCCACTGACTGGGCTTCAACACCCTGAGCGGCATCCACTACCAATAACGCACCTTCACACGCTGACAACGAGCGCGACACTTCATAACTGAAGTCGACGTGCCCCGGAGTATCAATAAAGTTCAGCTGGTAGGTCTGGCCGTCACGGGCTTTATAGTCCAGCGTTACACTCTGGGCTTTAATGGTGATGCCACGCTCACGCTCAATATCCATGGAATCGAGCACTTGTTGCTGCATTTCACGGTCAGACAGGCCGCCGCACACCTGAATAAAACGGTCCGACAGAGTCGATTTACCGTGGTCGATGTGGGCAATGATGGAAAAGTTACGAATGTGGTCCAGTTGGCTCACGAATAAGATCCGCTCAAGTATTCAAATGGGCGGGAATTCTACTGGAAAGGCGTGCCAAAGGCTAACGGATTCAGATGGTTAGCGTAGTTGGCAGATATATTTGCGGGCAACCGGGCATACCGAACCATCAGCACAAAACTTGAATTCAGCATCACCTTAATTCAAAATCAACTATCGCAATGATCGATTGACATTGACGCGCGAGTTTATCCAACCGGAGGTTAACCATGCACGTTATCAAAAAAGCCGAGAACACTCTGAAAGCCGTGGTTGCTGGCGCAACGGTTGGCCTGGCAGTATGCGGTCTGGTTTCTTTTATCCCGGCAGTCACAGTATCCTTAGGCGCCGCACAGGTTGCCGCGGTGATTGGCTCAGCCTCATTATCAATATACTCTCTGGCAACCGCATAGCATTAGTGACAACAAGGAACGTTTTTTGAGCTTTCTCTACAATCCAACAACGCCGGATGAGCTGACGAAATATTATCTGGTCTGGATTCTGCTACTGATGGCACTACACATCATCTACGACTGGCTTCACCCCAGAACACCCGATCTGACCGCTTCACGTCTGACCAATAAAATTAACGAAATTTTTTCTGCCTCCAGTGCAGCTAACTCTCTATTACTCTGCCTGATACTACTCAATGGATTTAAGACACACCCGCTATTCAGTTCTGACGCGATACAACTGCCTTTAATTCTGTCTGGACTGGTGGGGTTTGTTGTTGGCTTAAAAGGATTAATTCCAACCGAAACATCAAGTCGATAACGTAAAAACCCCGCAACAGCATCAGCTATTGCGGGGTTTTCAAACCAACCAAAGTACGTAAATAGTTACTCAGCAATTCTCAGCGGAATAAACATCGCCGCACCTCGACGCACAATTCGCATCGGCACACTGCGATTCTTCGGCAATGATTTCACCACCTTATCGAAATCTTCCACGGAGCGAATGGACTCACCATAAATCATAGTAATCACATCACCATTCACCAGGCCAGCAAACGCAGCCGGGCCCTGATTGACTTCTTTAACCACCACGCCGTCACCCATTTTTTTACGCTGCGCGTCGTTTAGCTCGGTAACAACGACCCCCAGGCGGTTACTCTGGCTTTCTTTCGGGCCATTATTGCTGGCCAGAACCGCACCATCGCCATCTGGCAACACACCAATCTCGATATAAAGGACTTTACGCTTACCGTTACGAACCACGTTTACCTTGGCTTTAGTACCGGGCTTCACGCGACCAACCTGATGTGGCAGGTCCGAGGACAGGTAAATCTCATTGCCATTAAAGTGAGTAATAATATCGCCATTTTCCAACCCACCCGCTTCGGCCGGGCTGTCCGGTACTACCTGAGCCACCAGTGCACCTGCGGCTTTGTCCAGACCAAAGGATTCCGCCAGTTCTTTATTCACTTCCTGAATCACAACACCTAACCAGCCACGGCTGACTTTGCCTTTTTCTTTCAGCTGTTCAGCCACATTCATGGCCACATTCATCGGGATAGCAAACGACACCCCCATAAAGCCGCCAGAGCGGGTATAGATCTGTGAGTTAATGCCTACCACTTCGCCCTTTAAGTTAAACAGCGGACCACCCGAATTACCCGGGTTAATGGCCACATCGGTTTGAATAAAAGGCACGTAGTTTTCGTTAGGCAGGCTACGGCCTTTAGCCGAAACAATGCCTGCCGTTACTGAATAGTCAAAACCAAACGGTGAACCAATGGCGACCACCCACTCACCTACTTCCAGCTTATCTGAATTACCTAATTCAACTGTTGGTAAATCGTTAGCTTCGACTTTCAGCAGGGCCAGATCACTGCTTGGATCAGCCCCAATTAATTCAGCAGTTAATTCGCGGCGGTCATTAAGGCGCACAATGATTTCATCCGCTTCCTGAATCACATGATTATTGGTTAACACATAACCATCTTCAGAAATAATAAAACCAGAACCTAACGACGATTTTTCCTGCTGACGACCTCGTGGGCTATGTGGCGATTGCGGATTACCGTATGGCATAGGCTGACCAAAGAAATGACGAAATATTTCCGGTACATCTTCCGGCAAACCGTAACGGCGCATGGTGCTGCGCTGATCGACATGTTGAATGGTTGAGATATTCACCACCGCTGGAGAGGTTTCTTTTACCAGATCACGAAAGTCAGGCAACGAGGCCTGCACACTGGCGGCAAATAACGTTAAAACAGCAACAATACCCATAGGTATGGTGCGAAGCAGTTGCGACATAGATTTTCCCCTGCGTCACTTAAACCTTTAATTCATAAGGATTAAAGATGGCTCAGAGGCTGGGAATTGTCATGTATAAAAAAGTAAGATTGGGCAAGGGTTTAGCAACAATCACAAAGAATGCCTGACAAGCAAAATGCATACTTAACAGGCAAACGAATGCATAACAGACGAAATGATGATCAGGGAAGAGTAACCGCAGAGATATGATGACACCCGTCTTTAAACTGAGGCTGCCATTGTTCTTTATTATCGTCAGCAATTTTTCGTGCGATCCAGAAGCCGCTGATTAACCCGCCTAATCCGGCTATTACAGAACCCGCCTCGCCTGCCAGCCAATGACCGGCAACAGCAAACAGGATCATACTGACCAGCGGCATGCCATAAAGCACCAGAGCACTCAGGGCCAGGCTGCCATCAGGCAAGGTTAATGTCGCTTGCTCACCCACGGAAAAATGTCGTTCAGTCGGTACCCAAAGGCGCATTTTACGGCCCAGTTTACTCAGGGAGTGTTGACCACAACCACTGCGGGCATTGCAGGATGAACAGGCACTTTGTTGCATGGCTTCAACCCATACACCTTGTTCACCCACTTCAACGATTTCAACAATTTCCTGACTCATCGAGCTATACCTTTCAAAATGATACCAACCACAACAGCTACTGCGGCATCACTGACATCGCAATTTTTTCAACGGTTGGCAATGGTACTTCACCCACTACCGTGATGCGATAGGTTGTGTCGTTTGTCTTCAGGTATTTCACCACAGCACCGGTCACCCCCCATTGCTGACTCATCACCGGCATCGGCTCCTGTTGCCCGGCATCATCAACAAATACAGTAATCGCAGCCAGACCGTCGGTATACATCAAGGTTGCCAGCGCTCCTTCGGGGGCTGGATTGCTGCTATCGCGTAACTGGCTGGCAGCATTCATAAAACCACGGGGCAACCAGCCTAGGTGCCAACCTTGATTGGTCAGTGACGACTTACTTTCATGACCTGCGATATGCGATGCAACACGATGCCCAGAACTCTGGGGTTCGAACTCACTGGCGGCCAGCGGCTCACCAATACGGATTTCAGCAAACTGAAAACGTTCCAGTACCGTGCCTTGCTGATTAATCAGATCTGAGCGCAATAACATGCCGGATTCCTGATCCAGCCATAAGCGATAGCCATAGCGATAGGCATCACGTGGCGACACAATAATTTGTTGTGTATCACGACCCGCAATACGGTCACCTGGTTCCATACTGAGATGATAGTAGGCATCAATAGCCGAGGTCTGATTCACAAACCCTTGAGCTAATGGGTTTTGCGTTAAGCGAACGACATGCTCTCCGGGATGGATACAGGTGATGTCATGGCCTTTACGAACCACTTCCCGGGATTCCCCAGTCAGATGATAGAGTCGTTCATACTCCACACCATTCATAACACCGTGAGTGATCGACAGCGTTTCCCACTGCTGAGTATCGCCGTAAATCAACACACCCTGATAATCCAGCTCTTTAAACGCATGAGACATACGATTCAGCCAGGCTCTGGCATCTGCCGGAGTCTGACTGTTTAGCGGATCCTGAGCGCCTGCTGTCGTCGAAGCCAGTGCTGAAGAGGAAACAGCAGCCGGTGCCGACAACGCAACTGAGGCAGACAGTGTCAGCCACAGCAGTGCAACGAAAGAATAGCAACGCATCAGCGGTTATTCCTGAGTGGTTTCCACAGACTGAGCCGCCTGCTCAGAGTCAGTACCTTGCTCAGAGGCTTCTGTCGCACCGTCTTCAAAGCTGGCAACACGTGCAAATGGCATCATGCCACGACCGGTATTCAGAGCGGCATTTTCAGTATGCTGCAACACATACTCCTGCAGTTTACGCTGCGCCTGCTCCAGTTGTTCCGGTGTCATATCTGCGTTTGCAGCAACCTGCTGCACATCAGTAACCGGGATCTGAGCTTCAGCCACCAGTTCTTGTTGCTGAATATCATTATTCAGGCGCACACCCAGCAGAACAGCCAGAGTCACTGATGCAGCAACCGCACCTGAGGCCAGCCAGTTGAAGCGTCGTGACGCAACAACGTTATTGTTTTCCACCTCGTCCTGGCGAGCTGGAACTTCATCCATCGGCTCACCATCGATGGCCTGCATAATACCTTTAGATAAATCAACACCTTCCAACTGAGCACGACTCACCGACTCTTCACGCATCAGTGAACCAATCATCTGATAACGCTGCCAGGCATTTTTTAATTCCGGCGTTTTTTCCATTTCATTCAGAATCCGACGCACTTCCAGCTCATCGGTTTCACCATCGACTAATGCCGATAAAGATTCTTTAATTCGATCGTTCATACTTACCTACCCTGTTGTCAGCGTTTCAGTTGCGGCTGTTTGCTGCCAATCTGTTTTTAATTTGTTGTTCGCACTTTCTATGGATAAAGCACCACACAGTGCTTGTACTTATCGCTCTATGCCGTTGCGCTGAGCAGCGGCTGCATTTTTTTATCAATAGCTTCACGGGCACGGAAAATACGCGACCGCACGGTACCAATCGGGCAATCCATCACACCGGCAATTTCTTCGTAGCTCATGCCATCAATTTCGCGCAGCGTAACGGCCATTTTCAGCTCTTCGGGCAAATTTTCGATGGCATCAAACACCACCTTTTGCAGCTGATCGCGGTGTAGTAAGCCATCCGGAGTTTCAACATCTTTCATATGCGACTCGTCGGCAAAAAATTCAGCATCATCCAGGTCAACATCATGCGTGGGCGTTTTACGACCACGACTCACCAGATGATTTTTGGCTGTGTTCACCGCAATCCGGTACATCCAGGTATAAAACGCACTTTCTCCACGAAATCCGGGCAAGGCACGAAACGCCTTAATAAACGCTTCCTGAGTCACATCCTGTGCTTCGGCAAAGTCGCTGATATAACGACCAACCAGAGCCAGTATCTTGTGCTGATATTTCACCACCAGCAGGTCAAACGCCCGACGGTCGCCTTTTTGTACCCGTGCGACCAATTGCCGGTCAGTTTGTTGTTGATCTGTCATGCTGTTATCCGCTGTTTTTTGCTCTTGTTGCACAGCCAACGCTACACTTGCCACTGCTCTTCTCCTGTTCGCTTGCCATCAGCCTTCTCTCTGGCTGAGACCATGAGTCAGCTGTTATCCCCACGCGATGACAGTAAGAACACCATTGGCAGCAAAAAGTTCCCAATCATTTGTTTTGATTCAATTTGGTTTACAATGGCGGCTGTACATACTCAGTATAGTGTTACTCGGTCATGATGCAGTAACACAACATCTGGTTGTCTTTTCACTGGTAAAAAGAATCTGATATGACCCAATCACTGTCATTTGACGTGGTCATTATTGGCAGCGGTGCTGCTGGCCTGACCCTGGCATTGTCACTGCCTGAACACATGAATATTGCTGTTATCAGCAAAGACCAGCTCGATGCCGGTTCAACTCGCTGGGCTCAGGGCGGCGTTGCCGCGGTATTGGACGCCGAAGACAGTGTGGATGCCCACGTGAATGACACCCTGATCGCTGGTGCGGGTTTATGCCATGAACCCAGCGTGCGTTTTACCGTCGAAAATTCCACCGATGCTATTCAGTGGCTGATTGATATTGGCGTGCCCTTTACCCAGGACAACAGTAATCAGTTTCACCTCACCCGTGAAGGTGGGCACAGTGCCAGGCGAATTATTCATGCCGCTGACGCCACCGGCCACGCTATCTCAGACACTCTGCTGAAACGTGCTCAGGAAAAGAAAAATCTGCATCTGATGCACGACTATATTGCCATTGACCTGATCACCCGGGAAAAACTGGGGCTGGAAGGCCAAGGTTGTATCGGTGCCTATTTCCTCAATAATCTCACCGGTGATGTGGATGTCATTACCGCCCATGCCGTGGTACTGGCAACCGGCGGTGCCAGCAAGGCGTATCTTTATACCAGCAACCCGGATGGGGCTTCCGGAGATGGCATTGCCATGGCCTTCCGGGCTGGCTGCCGGGTCGCCAATATGGAATTTAACCAGTTCCACCCCACCTGCCTGTACCATCCACAAGCCAAGTCTTTTCTGATTACCGAAGCCGTTCGTGGTGAAGGTGGACGCCTGCTACTGCCCGATGGTCAGCCATTTATGCATCGCTTTGATGAGCGGCAAGAACTGGCGCCCCGGGATATTGTCGCCCGCGCCATCGACCATGAAATGAAACGCCTTGGGGCTGATTGTTTATTTTTAGATATCAGCCATAAACCATCGGATTTTATCAAAGAGCACTTTCCGACCATTTATGAGCGCTGCCTGCAACTGGGCATCGACATTACCAAAGACCCAATTCCGGTAGTTCCGGCGGCGCATTACACCTGTGGTGGTGTGGTGACCGACACCTTTGGCCAGACCGACATTCCAGATTTATACGCCGTTGGTGAAGTGGCTTCCACCGGGCTGCATGGTGCCAATCGGTTGGCCAGCAATTCGTTACTGGAATGCCTGGTGTTTGCCCGCTCAGCAGCGCAACACATCATTGACCATATTGATTTAAACGCCGACGTGCCTGCAGCACCGGCATGGGACTCAAGTCAGGTTACCGATTCTGATGAAGCCGTTGTGATCTCGCACAACTGGGATGAATTGCGTCGTTTTATGTGGGATTACGTTGGTATTGTTCGCACCACTAAACGTCTGGTACGTGCCAAACACCGGGTGAGAATGTTACGCCAGGAAATTCAGGAGTTTTATAGTAACTACCATATCAGCAACGATCTGCTGGAGCTGCGCAACCTGGTTGATGTGGCGGATGTGATTATCCGCTCGGCGTTATTGCGCAAAGAAAGCCGCGGATTACATTACAGCCGTGACTACCCACAGCCATTACCCCGCGCTTTTGACACGGTGTTAACACCCAAATACTTAAAAGAATTGGGAGAGCTTTAACGGCGACGTCATTGACGGTCAGATTTCACCGTAGAGTTCAGCCCGGAAACGCCGGAATTCTTCGGCACTGACAAAGCTATCGGCCCGCAGGATCAACCGATCCCAGGGCCAGAATGACCAGCACAACACCACACAATCGCGCTGTCGAACACTGCCGTCACGCCAGCGCACGTTATAGCGATGATCATTAATTTCCAGCCACCAGCGTTTCGCCAAGCCCTCCGGACGATAGCCCACCGAACTGATATCACGTTGCCAGATACGTTTGAGCACCATCACACTGACACTCAACAGCATCACTAACGCCGCAATCATCCAAATAGCCAGAGGCCATAACAGGTAAACGGATAAGATAAGAAACAGCAGCAGAGCCAGCAGATCACAAACCTGCTGCTGTCGGGAGAAGCTGAGTGCCCACTCAGCGCTGGCGTGCATGCTCCTGCACCATAGCGACTATTTTTGCCAGCTCCGGATCTTCCGGGATTTTATGTTCCATAAACCAGGTAAATAGATCCGGATCTTCACGATCCAGCAAAGCCAGGTAACGGTCTTTATCGTCACGCTCAAGGCCTGGAAAGGCTTCCTGAGCAAAAGGAACCAGCAAGACATCCAATTCCAGCATGCCACGGCGGCTGTGCCAGTGGGTACGTTTGTTTTCAATAGCTTCAGGACTGGTTTGATCGATCACGGAAAACTCCTCTCAGAATGTTCGCGATTATACCATAGTCTTTTTGGCGTTATGTCTTGCCGCGTATTGTTTTAGAATAGCGACCTGATTTTCATTCACACGGGTTACTGTTCATGTCGTTGTTTTCTGCTGACCAACTCAATCCTGCTGGCTTTTTTACTCCAGTGACCGACCACACGTCAGCCATATCAGAAGGTAGCTATACCTGGCTGGCTCAATTTGGATTACTGCGGGTTTGTGGTCCGGACAGTGAGCGTTTTCTGCAAGGCCAGCTGACTTGTGATGTGGCAAAGCTGAGTGAAGATCAATGGTTATTAGGTGCCTGCTGCACCGCCAAAGGTCGTATGGTGGCAAATTTTATTATCGCCCGGGATGCTCAGGGATATTGGCTACGCCTGCCACTGATGCAAGTCGATGCCTTAGCGCAACACCTGAAGAAATACGCCGTTTTCTTTAAAACCGAACTGCTGAATTTCACCGCTAGCCATAAAGTCATCGGCAGCTATCACGCTTCAGAAACCGACTTACCCGCTACTCTGACCTGGTCAGAATCCGGTGCGCAATTACAGCATCACGACGGTCGTCGGGAATACTGGCTGACAAACGACGCCGCCGAGCAACTTCTGAATGAACAACTCCAAACAGAGCAACCACTTAAAAATAGTGAAGACTGGGCGCTGGCCGATATTCAGCAAGGCCTGATCTGGGTGACAGAAGCCAGCCGCGAGCATTGGATTCCACAAAACATTAACTGGCAACACCTGGGAGGAGTCAGCTTTAACAAAGGTTGCTATACCGGCCAGGAAATTGTGGCCCGACTGCAATATCTGGGGAAAGCCAAAAAAGCCGTTTTCCTGCTGAGCAGCGAGCAAGCCGCATCACCAGAACTGTTATCCAGTATCAAAGACAGCACCGGGAAAGCGATAGGAGAGCTGGCAAGCTGGCATCATACTCACGGCATTGCATTGCTTAACGATGATGATTCTTTGTCTGTTATTGAGCTACAGGACAAAGAAATCGGGCAATTTTCCGCCACCCTGAAAAAGCTTTCCTATACTGAAGAGCAGGAAACCCACGCCGACGCCTGATTGACACCTCAATAACCAATTGGGCGTTGGCTTTTGCAGAGACATCGCCCATGAATACCGACCTGGCCAAACAGGTAAAAGACGATATTGTTGCTCAGATTAAAAATGATGAGCTGGTGTTGCCAACACTGCCAGAAATCGCTCTGAAAGTCCGCGAAGTGGCAGAAGACCCCAATGCCACCATTGATGACTTATGCAGTGTCATCAGCCGTGACCCAGCGCTCAGCGCCCGTATTATCAAAGTCACGAACAGCCCGTTATTGCGCACCAGCATGCCTGTTGATGACTTAGTTGCGGCAGTCTCACGGCTGGGCATCGACTTTACCTCTAACCTGGCCATTGGTCTGGCCATGGAGCAAATGTTCCAGGCGACTCACGATATGATTGACCATCGTATGCGCCAATGCTGGGCTCAGGCGATGGAAGTTGCGGCAACCGCTCAGGTACTTGCCCGTCATTTCACCAATCTGAAAACCGATCAGGCCATGCTGGCCGGACTGGTGCATCAGATCGGTATTCTGCCGATTTTGGCCTATGCCGAAAATAACGCCAGCTTGTTAGCCGACAGCCTGTCATTGGACAAAGTGATAGACCGCCTGCACCCGGCACTGGGCGCTTATATTCTGCGCAGCTGGGACTTCCCGGCTGAGATTATTGAAACGGCCAAGCACTATCTGGATCGCAGCTATCAGGCCGACACCCCAACCTATACCGACCTGATTCAGGTAGCTACCTTCCAAAGTTATGCCGGCACGGATCACCCGCTGGCAAAAGTCGATCGCAGTCAGCTCGGGTCCTTTAAACGTCTGGGGCTGGACAGTGATGAAGAAGTCACCCAACTGGATGCGCTGAGCGAAGAAATGGGTGCCACCCAATCGGCCATCAGCGGCTGATCGAGTTTATTATGATGCCATCCCAACCACTGAATCAGTCACCGAACCAGACAAAATCGGAAAGCCTTGTGGAACAGATTTTACCCTTAATCGAAAATGGTCAGTTACCGCTTCCTACCCTGCCCGCCATTGCTCAGAAAATCCTGCAGGCCAATCAGGGAGACACACTGACCACCGAAGCGCTGGGACATTTAATCGAGCAAGATCCGGCCATTACCGCCCATGTTATTAAAATCGCCAACAGCCCTCTGGTCGGTTGCTCCACCGAAGTCACCGACCTGAAAACCGCCATTGGTTTGTTTGGCGTGATGTATTGCAGCCAGCTCGCCATCAGCCTGGCGCTGAAGCAATTATTTCGTGCTCGTCACAACGTCATTGCTGAACTGATCCAGCAAACCTGGGAAGAGTGCTCACACGTCGCTAGCTTGTGCATGGCCATGGCTAAAAGCTATTCCATCAACCCTGGTACGGCTTATCTTGCCGGACTGCTGCATAAAATCGGCGCTTTGCCTATTTTACGCTGGCTGGACGAGCAACCTGAGCTGGCGTTAAGCAAAGCCGATATCGCCCTGATGGTGGAACAACACCATGCCAACCTGGCCGACCGACTGCTGGATGATTGGTGCTTTCCCACCACACTGTGCGCCATCCCACACACTTACAACAACCTGAATCATCCCGGGCTCAGTCAATCAGGGCAAAGCCAGGCAAGTAGTTCTGACTTAGTAGCCGCAGCGTATTACTTTACCTCTTCTAACGTCGATAAAATCTGGCCGGATGGTGCGGTACTGGAGAGACTGGGGCTGACTACTGACGAAATACAGGAAAAAATGGAACACTGGCAAAGTCTGATCGGATAAGCCTATTATTCTGACTTCTTGCTCAGTCAGAGGTCGTCATGACACTGGTCTTCAGTCTGGTGGTTTCACTCATCATTATTCTGGTGATTATCTCAGCCCTGTTTTTATTAATGTCCATTGATAACAGCAGTCGCTCCGGAAAATTGCGCCAGCAGGCTGATCAGCTAGGGCTGAAATATCGCCCTTATGCGTCACTCAGCCGTCAGGTACGTGATGCCCAGTTTCTGATTATTGAAGCCGGTCAGTTCCGGCATTTTCGTCATTTATTAGAAGGTGAGACCCAGGCAGCCAGCATCAATCTGCTGGATTACAGCCTGGTTTATGAAGCCGGTACCGCAAACCAGACACTGATGATGATCAGTTGCCCACTACCGGAAGCCCTGTGCGGACGCTTCCGTATTCAACCCGAAAACTGGCTGAATACGGACGTATTCTCTGAACCGATTCACCATTCGATGAGCCAGCTTCAGCACGGCCAGTTGCACAAAGACATTCGTGCACTGCAGATTTTCAGTGAGACCCCGGGGACATTAGCCAAAAGACTGAATTTGAAGGTACGTCAGTGGCTTTTGGCTCATCCGCACCTTCATATTGAATGGAGCCATGGCATCCTGTTGCTATACAGGCCAAACTACCTGTTATCTCCAGATGACCTGCCAGCTGCTTTAAGCAGTGGTTGTGAGCTGGCAAGGTTACTGCAAACAACGGAGCCATAGTTGCTTCTTAAAGCGTAGTTGCTTCTTGAGGAGCAACGGACTTTTGACAAACAACAATAAAAAAGAGAAAACCATGCGTGTAACCATTCGACGGTATGCCCTGATTATGACAACAGCGATAACCACCCTGTTGAGCCTGGCCGGATGCAGTGACCAGCAACAAGATGCCCTGCTGGAACAAACACTCAACATGGCACGTGAGGCCGCCAGCCTGGAACTGAAACAAAGTCAGCTCAGCGATGTCAGCATGACGTATCTGGAGCGCCAGACTGACGGGCCAGTCATGTTGTTGTTGCATGGTTTCTCAGCTAACAAAGATAACTGGCTACAGTTTTCCAACGAATTGCCCAAACACTTTCATTTGATTATTCCGGATCTGGCCGGGCATGGTGATACTCCCGCTCCGGAAGGCGGCGATTATGGCTTGGTTCGCCAGGCGGAGCGACTGCATGAACTGATGCAAAATCTGAAGATTGACCAGTTTCATATTGCCGGCAACTCCATGGGTGGCGCGATCAGTGCCATTTACAGCACCCTCTATCCGCAAGATATTCAAAGCCTGACCCTGATTGATGCTGCAGGTGTTGAAGCGCCAAACCCCAGCGAATATATGGAAGGTTTGAAGGACGGTAAAAATCCATTAATTGCGACGGATAAGGAAAGCTTTGAATACCGTCTCGACTTTGTGATGTCCAAAGCACCACCACTACCCTGGCCATTACGTCCGGCAATGATGCGCAAAGCTGTCGCCCGGGTCGATCTTAACCGTGCTATTTTCAGCGATATGATTGCTACCAAAGATCAACTCGCCGCCAGCGGCTTTGAAGCGCAGTTAGAAGAGCATATTACCATGCCAACCCTGATCATCTGGGGCGAAGAAGATCGGGTATTAGATGTCTCTGCTGTTGAGGTCTTTAAAGAAAAGATTCCCCATGCCAAAGTGAAGATTTATCCGGAAATTGGTCATCTGCCGATGATTGAAATTCCACAACAAACTGCTGAACTGTATGCTGACTTTGTTGCCAGCGCGGAATAGCCCTGTACAGCTCTAACAATCCAGCTCCGGCCTGAACACGACTAAAGTCCGTAAGATATTAATTTTGCGGGCTTTTCTTTTGGCGATAACAACATTTCACAGCAAAACTCTGCAAGCTATCTATACTCTGCAAATAGTATTTGAGTTAACAGGTTGTGTATGCCCGCCAGAACACCCAACACAATCGATAAACCGTCATTCACAGATTCACAAGTGTTTGTGGAATGTGACGACCTGATTGTTTCCAAAACCGACCTCGACAGTCGGATTACCTATGCCAATAAGCCCTTTTGTTATTACTCAGGATTCCGGGAAAAAGAGCTGTTAGGACAGCCGCAGAATATCGTCCGTCATCCCGATATGCCCCGTGCGATTTATTATCTGATGTGGGAGCACCTGAAACAGGATCAGGAATTTTTTGGTTATATTAAAAACCGCCGTAAAGACGGAGGGTTTTACTGGACCTTCGCCAGTGTTGCACCCGTGTATGAAAACAACCAGAAAACCGGCTATTTATCGGTACGCCGCTGCCCGGGAGATTCCGCCATTGCGGTGGTGGAGCCTCTGTATCGCAAGATGATTGAACTGGAAAAAACCTTGCAGAAAGAACAACAAATCCCAATGACTTCTGCCATTTTGTGGAAGGCGATTACCAAGGAGTTCGCAACCTATGCTGAATTCGCTCTATCGCTCTGATCCAAAAACCCTGAATATCATTGGCCTGGGTTCCTGGGCTGTCAGCATTTTTATTCTGGCCATTACCCAGGCATCCGTTACGGCAATTATTGCGTCTTGCGCTTTGCTATTGATCACAACACTGTTGCGCAAATTGCAGCACAGCCATCAGCGCTTCACGCAACAAAAAATTGAGTCGCTGCTAACCCGTGCTGGCCAGGGAAATTTACAACAACGGTTAACTCAGATTCGCGATGGCAATTTACTGGCTCCGGTCAGTCACTCAATTAATAATTTTCTAGATCAGGTGGAGACCTATATCCGTGAAGTAGAGTCATCATTTAAAGAAGCCAGTAAAGAACGGTTTTACCGTAAACCACTAAGCCTGGGTATGCAGGGAGACTTTAAAACTTCACTGGATAAAATCGGCGACGCCTTTTCCGCTATGGAAAACGCCTATTTTCTCGCCCACTGCCAGGAACTGGAAGCCAATATCGGACGGGTAAAAACGGATAGCTTGTTACGCAACCTGAAACGCAACCAGGATGATTTAAGTAAGGTATCGGCGGAAATGCAGGAAGTCGAAACCATTTCACGTCGTGGAGTGTCTTTATCCACCGACGCCCTGCAGGAGATTAATCAGGTTACACGTAATCTGATTAAGCAGACCGATATGACGCAAACCATTTACACCACTGCCGGCGGTTTGCAGCAACACACAATAAAAATCACCGAAGTTCTGAAGCTGATTGATGGTATTGCCGAGCAAACCAACTTGTTGGCACTGAACGCTGCCATTGAAGCCGCACGTGCAGGCGAAGCCGGCCGTGGTTTTGCCGTCGTTGCCGATGAAGTTCGCAGCTTGGCTGAAAACACCCAAAAAGCAACGGCTGACATTGGCAGTATGATTGGTGAGTTTACCCATTCCAGTAATAGCATGGCAGAACAAGCGAAAGAAATGGTCGAGCTATCATCCTCTGCTAAACAAGCCACTCAGGAATTTGAAAAGTCGTTTGTTGAACTGGCTCAGATTGCGCAGAAAACCTATGAACGTGTGAATTATTCGCAAATTGTCAGCTTCGCATCACTGGTCAAAGTGGATCATATGATTTATGTCCAGAATGGTTATCAGGCAATGGAAAAAGGCAACCATTCGGAAGCCTGGAAAGCGGTTGCTGTCGACCATCACAGCTGTAGCTTTGGCCAATGGTACGACACCGGTGCCGGACAGCAGTTCTTCAGCCATTTACCGGCGTATTCGGCACTGGATCCGGTGCACCAGTCTCTGCACACACAAATGCATCAGTTACTGGATCTGGTGGAAGATCAGGACTGGCGTAAAAATATTCGTGGTCACAGCACCGTTCAGCAAGGGTTTGAAACTCTGGAACAATACAGTGCTGAAATCATTGCCCTGATCGATCAATTAACCGATGAAAAACTGCAGTTTGAAACCGGTGCAACCAGCGAAGAAACCGAGATCGATTTGTTTTAGAACCTGAGAGGCTCTAACACCTGATACGTACTAACTGTTCATGGAATAATGCCAGCGCTACAATGCTGGCATTATTGTTTGATGCCGTTTAATTATGTCCATTTCACTCGAACCGGTTGCCGTCGCACACACTCCATTTAAAGAAAAATTTGCTATCCCCCGGCAACCGGCACTGGCTCCCGCCGCCACTGCCGAAATTCGTTTACTCCCTCCTTATGATTCGCCACTGGCACTGGCAGGGTTAGAGCAAGTGAGTCATATCTGGTTACTGTTTCAGCTTCATCAGGCTTTAGTGCAACCGAACGACGCGCCCAAATTACGGGTACGTCCGCCCCGCTTAGGAGGCAATGAAAAAATCGGCGTATTTGCCAGTCGTGCGACACACCGCCCTAACAATCTGGGTCAATCAGTGGTGAAGCTGGAAAAAATAGAAAACCATTCGTTATGGGTCAGTGGTGTGGATTTACTCGACGGCACCCCGATTCTGGATATCAAACCGTATGTCCCCTACGCCGATGCCATTACGGATGCGCACAATGGCATTGCCGCTCAGCAACCAGAACTGACCGAGGTGTTATGGCAGGAAGAAGCATTAGCGCAAGCTCGCCATCATGGTCAGCGACTGGAGCAAAATGTCATCGGTTTGATCGAACAATGCCTGGCACAAGACCCAAAACCAGCTTATCAGACGCCCTCTGCGGAGCGCCGCTACGGTGTTCGGTTATGGGATCTGAATGTCTGCTGGCATTACCCCACGGCAGACAGCATTCGGGTATTATCGGTTGAGCCCGCCTGATACAGACATTAACGCGGAGTAAGCAGATACACATCCTGCACAAATGACGTTAACCCACGTGCTTTAAAGCGTGGCTCTTGTTCCAGTATATCCTGCTGTTCTTTCACCGAGATCTGATAAACATCCTGATAATACTGCTGCACCTGTTGTGGTCGTACCGAAAACGGCGGGCCAGACATTTCATCCTGCGGATAACTCAACCCCACCAACAACTGCTTCGCCTGCTGCGTCAGCGCCAATAAATGGGGTACGTAATCGGCCCGCATCGGCTCTGGCAGTGCGATTAACGCCGCCCGGTCGTACACGGCATCCACAGGGCCAATGTCCTGCGATGACAAGGCAAAAAAATCACCGGCAATCAGCAATAAATTATCGGCCCGATACAACACCCGATCACCGTTACGGGTTTTATGTATCTCTAGCTTCAGCGTATTGGTAATGGTATCCGCCAGTTCATCCAATGCGATTTCACTGAGTTCAATACCGACCACAGCATAGCCCTGCTGCAACAACCAGATAATATCGAGCGTTTTGCCACACAAAGGCACCATCACCCGTTGCCCAGGGGTCAGCTTCATATCCGGCCAATAACGAATTAACACCGGATTCACCTCAGGCAGATGAAAACCGGTTTGCTGATTTTCCCAACGCTCATGCCAAAACTCGCTGCGCATGGTTAAAACACCCTAAATAAAAGCCAAATAAAGCCGCGAAGTATAATGCCAGTGCCTTGTCTGATAAAATCCCGCGCCAATTTCTCAGATCAGTCCGTTGTTATGTCAGCCAGAAAACCTTACCGTTCGCGATCCTCATCCAAACCCGCCGGTCGCAAAAACAACTCCCAAGGCGGTTATCAGCGCCGAGGGAAACCAGCGACGAACAATACGATCAATTTTGAAGCTCTGGCCGATTTAAGACAACGCTGGCTTACCGCCAATGAAGACACTCCTCAGCCGCTGGATCGTTGGTTAAAGCACGTCCACCAGGACAAAACGCAAACCCAGCAGCAACGCTGGCTTCTCAACTCTGCCATGATTCAGGCCAGCCGTTTTCAACAACTGGCTCAGGCGCTGGAAGATCAGTTTTTTCAGGACGAAATGATTGACTGGCAGCAATGGGATGAGCAGTGGAGTCCCAAAAAACTCAATGCCATGAGTGACGAGTCATTCTGGTACTGGATTGGTTTGCATTGTGGTGGCCAGTGGTTAAAAAGCCGTAATGAATTAATCCAAAATAACCTGCGCGATACCAGTTACCGTGAGCGACTTTATGCGGCATTACGTGAAGCCGCACTGGAGCAGCCTCTTTCGCCATTATGGCTGTTGTGGCACGGCATTCGCCCACAGTGGATGCCGCTATTAAAACAGCGGGCACAACAAAGCGGCTGGGATGATAAACAACTGCAGCGCTTTATTCGCAAGCAGAATGACTTTCCACCGCTGTGGCTGAGAACACCAGCCGACACCGATTTACCGGCACTGGAACAATCTCTGCAACAACAAGGCATTGATGCTCAGCTGAAGCACATTAATGGCGATACTATGCTGGCGGCTTATGGCGGCAAAGCGGTACAGACGTCTGAAGAATATCAGCAAGGTCTGTTTGAAATTCAGGATCTTGCCAGCCAGCAAATTGCCGCTGCCGTCGCAGCCAAACCGGGCGATAAAGTCTGGGATGCTTGCGCCGGAGCCGGTGGTAAAAGTCTGGCGATTGCCGCCACTATGGCGGGTAAAGGTTCTGTCACCGCTACCGACTTGCATGCATTTAAGCTGGATGAATTAAAGCGCCGTGCCAAACGTGCCCAGATTCAGAATATCCGCAGCTTCACCTGGGATGGCTCCGACGCCCTGCGCCTGCCCGCTGAAATCAAAAAACAGCAAGGTTTTGACTGGGTATTGATTGATGCCCCCTGCACCTCTGCTGGCACCTGGCGTCGTAACCCGGATGCCCGCTGGCGCTTTAATAACCAAGACACTCAACGTCAGATCGGGTTGCAGCAGCAGATATTGCAACATGCCAGCCAGGCCGTTCGCCCAGGTGGTTATCTGGTGTACGCCACTTGCTCCTGGCAGCTGGCCGAAAACGAGCAGCAGGTAGAACAGTTTCTGCAACAACAACCGGAATTCAGCCTGGTTGAACAGTGCTTATTAGGCGCTCCCGATGAAGATGCGGATTGCATGTTCTATGCTAAGTTACAGCGTCGGTAACAGTACGTTAACTATGCTGCGCGATTGACAATGACAAAGAACAACAAAAAACCACTTTGGCCCAACTTGTCAATCGCATGGCCTGATGTATCATGTTGATAGCTGACCATTCACCGTATCGTGAAACCTGATTCTAATAACAAAACAGCGTGGAGTTTCATATGCCAATTACTGTTACACCAACAGGTGAAGCTTGTGGCGCCTACATCGAAGGCGTTGATCTGACCAAACCTCTGTCTAAAGAAGATATTCATGATATTCGCCAGGCCTGGCATGAACATCACGTTATTATTTTCCGTAACCAGCCGCTAAGCGACGACGACCTTGAGCGTGTTTCTTCGGATTTTGGTGACTTAGCAGAAGATCCGTTTGTTAAGTGTTACAACGGCCGCAAACACATGATTTCTATCCAGCGCGAAGCGGATGAAACCAGCCCGATTTTTGCAGATATCTGGCACGCGGACTGGACCTTTAAAAAAGAGCCTCCATTCGCCACCTGTCTGTTCAGTATTGATATCCCACCGGTTGGTGGTGACACCTTATTTGCTAATCAGGTAGCTGCAGCGGCTGAAATGCCAGCGGATCTGCGCGAGCGTCTGGAAGGCAAAATGGCAATTCACTCAGCAAAAATGGGTTACTCGAAAAAAGGCTCTTATGGCGATAAGTTTAAGAGCAAGAGTATGGAAATCACGCCTTCTGATGAAGCGATGGAATCCGAAACTCACCCATTTATTATCAAGCACCCTGAGAGTGGTAAAGAATCCATTTACGGCTCCGCCATCGCTTATATTGTTGGTATCGAAGATATGAAACAAAAAGAAGCAATGGATCTGGTGATGGAAGTACAGCGCTGGCAGATTCAGGAGCAATTTGTATACGCTCACAAATGGGAAAAAGACATGCTGGTGATGTGGGACAACCGCAGTGTATTACACAAAGCAACCGGTGGTTTTGAAGGCCATCGTCGTGAACTGCACCGCACCACCATCAGTGCACGCCCGGAAGATTTAAAATATCAGAACTGCATCTGATTAATCAGAGTACTTTCTGAAATAACTCCAGCTCTGAAGTGGCATGTGCCATTTCAGAGTGAGATTACCGTTAAAACACATAAACAATAAAAAGGACGCTCATTATGTCTATTGATGCTTACATCGAAAAAATCATTCCAGCCGTTGATAAATTTGGTGGCTTTGCTCAGCCAGTAAAATTTAATATCGGTGGCGCTATTATTCACATCATTGGTAAAGATGTGACCACCGAAGATAAAGACGCTGATTGCACCATCACTATGTCACCAGAAATTTTTGAACAAATTCTGGCCGGTGATACCGATCCGATGTCTGCAGTAATGGAAGGCGACATTGAAGTAGAAGGTGATTCTGCGATTGCCATCAGCATTCAGGGCTTATTCTAAGCCACTGCCTGCCACACGCTTTCAGATACCTGAAAGCGTGTTATTTGTTTTACGTTTGTTTTTAACCTCCTCTTTTTATTTTTCTGGTAACTGGCATGTTGTGGAAACACAATAACCGCGCCAATCTGGCCGTTCAGTCCATCCTGCAGATTCTTGAGCACGAAGGCCTTAATCCGGCAGTTTGCCTGAAAAATACCGGTATTCAGGTCCATGAGATTATGGCGCCGGATACCGAAATCTCCGACTACCTTGAAATCAAAATTCTTGAGCAAGCATTAGCGGCTCTGCCTGGCAAAGCAGGCTATGGCATTGAATCGGGCGAAACTCTGCATGTGAATAATTGTGGCGTCTGGGGGTTAGCTATTTTAACCAGCCCAAATGTTCGCTCAGCGTTTGAGACGGCATCACGATTTTCTGAAATGTCGATTATGCTATCCAAAATCACCCTGACGGAAACTCAGGATCAGGTGATTTTCTCTCTGGATTTAGCGCACCTGCCGCCGTCCATTCATTCGTTTATTTTTGAGCGTTATTACGGCACCACATTAAATTTTTTCCGTGAGATGATTCCTGAATACGATTTCTCCCACGCTGAATTAGTTGTACCGGCCCATCACTCAGAATACACGCAACAATTAGCGGCCATTACTAATCACCGGGTCAGTTGCAGCACCAGCGGTTATGCCATTAAAGCGTCAAAGACATTATTAGATTATCCGTTTCCCAAAGCGGATTCGGTAATTCATGCGCACTTTATCCGCGAGTGTGAGCAGGTATTACGCTCACACAAACAGTTACCGGATAACGCCCAGAAAATCCGTAATTATATTCTGAATAAAAAAGTCTTTACTCCTCGACTGCCAGACGTCGCCAGCTCGCTGTATATGAGCGAAAGGACTCTTAAGCGGCGTTTACAGGAAGAAGGTCATACCTTCAGTGAAATTGTGCTCGACACCAAAATGACTCTGGCCAAAGAATTATTATTAACCGCAGCCCTGCCAGTTAAAGTGGTCGCAGTGCGGCTGGATTACTCCGAACCAGCGAGTTTTATCCGTGCTTTTGGCAAATGGTGGGGCGTCTCGCCTACCGAAATCAAAGCCACGGATATTCCGGTTAAGTTTCTCCAGCCTGCCAGCTGATTCCTACTTCTGACTCCTACTCCTAACCCTTACTTGTAGCTTTCAGGCCTCACTGTTACATCTTATCGCGCCAAAAACACCACTTGATACAGATCAATAAAGAAAAAATCCGCTGAAAATCTGGCCTCTAACATCATTGATGGCCGTAGATATCAATCTCATGGCCAGTTATATCAATCTTGTGGCCAGAAGTATCATGTTTCACGTCATCCATTCGCTTTACCTTTAACTCACTCGTCAGACATCAGAGATAACCCAGTGCTATCTCATTTTAATAACAACTGACGCTTCAAATTCTGAAACAACATTCTAATAAAAATCTGGAGTGAACAATGACTATTACCGTTACCCCAACTGGTGAAGCTTGTGGCGCATACATTGAAGGCGTAGACCTGACTAAGCCACTGTCTAAAGAAGATATCCGCGATATTCGTCAGGCATGGAACGAACATCACGTGATTATTTTCCGCAATCAGCCATTAAGCGATGACGACCTTGAGCGTGTCTCTTCAGATTTTGGTGATCTGGCCATCGATCCGTTTGTAAAATCCATTGAAGGCCGTAAACACCTTATTTCCATTCAGCGCGAAGCCGATGAAACCAGCCCGATTTTTGCTGATATCTGGCACGCTGACTGGAGCTTCAAAAAACAGCCACCGTTTGGCACCTGTCTGTTCAGTGTTGAAATTCCACCAGAAGGTGGGGATACCTTATTCGCCAACCAGGTAGCTGCGGCCGCTGAAATGCCGGAAGATCTGCGTCAGCGTGTTGAAGGCAAAATGGCGATTCACTCGGCAAAAATGGGTTATTCCAAAAAAGGCTCTTATGGCGATAAATTTGAGAGCAAAAGCATGGTTGTAACAGCGTCTGACGAAGCGCTGGAATCCGAAACCCATCCGTTTATTATTAAACACCCTGAAAGTGGCAAAGAGTCTATTTTCGGTTCCGCCATTGCCTATATTGTTGGTATCGAAGATATGAAACAAAAAGAAGCCATGGATCTGGTGATGGAAGTTCAACGCTGGCAGATTCAGGATCAGTTTGTTTACCGTCACAAGTGGGAAAAAGACATGCTGGTGATGTGGGACAACCGCAGTGTATTACACAAAGCGACCGGTGGTTTTGAAGGCCATCGCCGCGAACTGCACCGCAGCACCATCAGTGCGCGCCCAGAAGACCTGAAATACGGTTCATTTTAATTTAACAATAAAAAAGGACACGACTATGTCTATTGATGCTTACATCGAAAAAATTATTCCAGCCGTTGATAAATTTGGTGGTTTTAACCAGCCGGTAAAATTTAACATTGGCGGCGACATTGTTCACATCATCGGTAAAGAAGTAACCACCGAAGATAAAGATGCGGATTGCACCATTACCATGGCACCAGCTGTTTTTGAACAGATTCTGGCCGGTGATACCGACCCAATGTCTGCGGTAATGGAAGGTGATATTGAAGTAGAGGGTGACTCTGCGATTGCTATCAGCATTCAGGGCCTGTTCTAAGCTTCCCTGAAACGAGCTTCTGCTCCACAAACGCCAAACCAGCCGGTCATGACCTGTGTCATTGACAGGCTGGTTTGGCGTTTATACATTGGCTGATCTGTTATTTTCAGCCGTGCCCCTATGTCGAAACACCATAACCGCGCCAGCGCTTCTATCCAGCCGGTGATCAATATTCTGAAAAACGAAGGCATTGATCCGGAGTTATGTCTTGCGGGCACACCACTGACGCTCGACAAAATAACCCAGGCCGATACTGAAATTTCCGGCACCATGGAAATTAAAATCATTGAGCAAGCCCTTACCCTGCTGCCACCGCGTGCTGGATATGGCATTTTAGCCGGGCAGGATTTACAGCTGGATAATTATGGTGTGTGGGGCTTAGCCGTATTAACCAGCCCTAATGTACGCAGTGCCTTTCAGACCACTTCCCGCTTTTCCGAAATGTCGATCATGTTGTCAAAAGTCAGTTTACGGGAAGGAAAAGATCAGGTGTCGCTGATACTCGACATGGGCCATTTACCACGTTCAATACGCCCGTTTATTTTTGAGCGCTATTTCACCATGACGGTGAGCTTTTTACAGCGCATGATCCCGGCCTACGACTTTTCTAAGTCTGAGTTATGGCTGCCTTTTTCAGACGAGGTTTATGAAACACAATTACAGGCACTGAGTGGTTTTTCGATTAAAGCCAATGCGCCCTACTTTGCGGTTTCCACATCCCGTTCGTTGCTGGATTATTCATTTCCCAAAGCCGACTCCACCATTCATTCCCACTTTATGGCGGAATGTGAAAGCCTGCTAAAATCACAAACGCGATTATCCGATTATTCCCAGCGAATTCGCGATTACATGCTGAATGAACAGGTTTTCTCACCCAAATTAGCCAGTGTTGCTAAATCTCTGTTTATGAGTGAACGCACTCTGAGGCGCCGCTTAGCAGAAGAGGGTCATAGCTTCAGCGATATTGTACTCGACACTAAAATGCGACTGGCTAAAGAGCTGCTGGTGACTGCTTCTTTACCGGTTAAAGTCGTGGCCGCTCGTCTCGAATATGCCGAACCCGCCAGTTTTATTCGTGCTTTTGGTAAATGGTGGGGCGTTCCTCCGGGAAAAATTAAATCAACCCACATCCCGGTTAAGTATCAGTAGTCGCAGACCCGTTTTACCGTTATATTTTGTGCCTGAAAAATAACAGGTAAAACAGAGGGGTTAGTCATGCCTTGTCATATTGCGAGATTCCGGAACACCAACACCGGAGATACGGGTTGGGCGGTTGTATCAGACGGTTTTTATCAACTGGAAGGTGACTATCCTGACACGCGCGCATTAATTAACGAAGGGCGTGAACAAGCGTTTCAAATCGCGGCCGATAGCAGTGCCTACCAGAATCAGAAACTGGACGACAATAGCATCGAATTATTGTCACCAATCACCACCCCTTGCCGGGTGATTTGTCAGGGCTCAAATTACCCACAAAGTCGTGCCGAAACCGGCATGGACCCATACGACCGCAGCTTTAACACGCTGTTTCATAAGTCCGATGCCAGCATCAGTGAACCCAACACCGATATTGTGATTCCGTCGCATATCAAACTGCTGGATTATGAAATCGAAATGGCTGTTGTGGTTGGCAAAGATATTCAGCAAGCGGTCAGCATTACTGAGAAAAATATTCACGACTATGTTGCCGGTATTGTGATGGTACACGATGTGACCGCACGAGATGTGCAACTGCCACAAGTGCAGTATTTTAAAGGCAAAAGCTACCGCACCTTTGGCCCAACCGGGCCGTATTTATGCCTGCTGAATAATGACGAAATGCATTATCTGGCAGAGATGAATTTATCCCTGTCACTCAATGATGAACTGCGTCAGACCGACCAGAGCGGCAATATGCTGTTTAAGCCACATGAAACACTGACTGAGCTATCGGAAATTGCCCACCTGAGTGCCGGAGATATTGTCTTAACCGGCTCTCCCGGCGGTGCAGCGATGACCGTTCCACCAGCGCCGCTGGTGAAATTCCTGGGTTTATTGCCGGAAAAAGTAAAATGGAAAGCCTTTGTTAAAAAACAAAGTGGCAATCCACGTTACCTGAAAGATGGTGATCAGGTTGAATCCCGCATTGTCAGCCAGGATGGAAAAATCGACTTAGGCGTACAGCGCAACCGCGTTCGCGCAGGGTAAATTTCTCTTTCTAAAAACCCAGAAACCGGTACCAACCTTATATTGCTGCTATTCAGCAGTATAAGCGTCAGCACCGGTTTTTTATTGCTTAAATAACACCGATATTAATTGTTTAGCAAACAACCACTGGCTGGCCAAATAACCCTTTCCTTTTGGCAGTGAGTCATCAACCTCTGCCACACAATTATCATAAAACATATGAAACGCCGGGTCTGGCAATGGCACATCAGCACGCAGAATTTTACTCGGTATCACCGCCATCTCTGGTAACACACCCAGCTTCAGAAATTCCACCGCAATATCACCACATTCAATACATTTACCCCGTTGTAAAATGGGCGGAAAGGCATGGGCTTTATATTCAATCAGGGTTTTATCCGGGGTTTCTACCTCACGCGCGCGAAACACACAAATATCGGCATGTGCAGCGTGATTCACTGACTGACAAATACTGCAGTGACAATAATTGCGAAATAATGGTTGCTGATGGATCTTATACTGAACCTTGCCGCAACCACATTGTGCTGTAATCATATTTTCCACCCTGTTTACTGTATAAATTCAGGTATAAATTCGGTATTTAAAATAATAATCCAATTGAGACATAAGTTTGTGTGGTTTGACCATTTGCCTCATTCAGCCCCTGAGCATAACCCAGGGTGATTGGTACAATCGCCCGATAGCCTAACACCAGTTCGGCAGTGAGTTCAGCTCCAACGCCAGTTAACTGATTACGCTTTTGCTGGCGAAACCAGGCCTGACCAGAATCAACAAAGGTACGGCCAACAATGTCCAGCGCACCAAATGGATTCAGCCCCCAGTTATTTTCCAGCCGGTATACCGGAAAGGCCAGCGATAAGGTCTGACGGTGAATATAATGACCACGCTGCACATTATTTTCATAACCGCGTAATGAATAATCGTTGCGGCCAAATAAACGACCAGCGTCTCCTGTCTCGCCGCCTAATGAAAAGGATTCAGCTTCGTCATCAGCAATGCCACCCGCCAAACCATAAGTCAGGCTCCAGCGCCCGGGTAAATCCCAGCTGTAATTCATACTGGCCTGCCAGCTGTCACCACTGAAGTCTGATTCAATCACGTCATTGGTTTCATAAATCAGGTCGATATAGGTCCCCCACCCGGTACCGGGAACATCGGTAAAAAACTCGCGATTATCAAACCGCAAAGCACCACCCAACAGCGCTTCGTCACGTTTCAGCGAGGTATCCACCAGCTGTTTTTGCTCAATCGTAGCCCCCAGATAAAACGTCAGCTGATCTTCAAACATCGGTGCTAATAACGAGCGCTGTATCAACCATTCATCATCGCGCTGGATATTATCAATCAAACGGCCATTTTCTTCGCGCACACTGTTTAAATCGTCATGGTCCCGGGAAAAGGCGATCGTCCAGCGATTATCGTATTGGTAAGTTAACCGGGTATTCCATTGCTCCAGTTGGGTGTCACGATTCACCAGCGCAGTATAACGATGACGCCCTAACGCATCCGTTCCGGCAGTCACCACACCTATTTGGGTTGAGTCTTCATTACTCAGATAAAAAGGCAGCCAGGTATGAGGCCGGATACTGCGCCACCAGGCGCTGTGATTCATTTGATAATCCTGAGCATCGGTAATCTTTTCAGGCAATGGCTGAATACCATAATCAAACTGATAACGACCCTGCTGGGCTTGAAAAGGTTGTAAAGGCTGGCGGCTCAACGCTGTGGCAGAAGTAAACGGCTGTTGCACTAATTGATAGCCGTTGTGCTGATAACGACTGTAGTACAGGGTATCCGCCACTTTTGATGGGTTAAAAACCCCCGTTAATGTGTTGGTCAGCCGCTGTAGATTATTGGGTTTTAATAAGTTCAGCTGATAAATATTGAATACGCCCTGATAGTCGGCACTGAAAATAATTTCTGACGCAGAAATAAATTCCGGTGAGTTTTCGGTGGCTTTTGTATCGGTCACCGCCTGCCATTGCAGAGGTAACGATGACAGCTCCGCTATTTCCAGATTCCAGCCTCTATTAGCGTGTTTAACCGAAGCGATAATCCGGTTGTTAAACACATCAAAATCCGCCAGCACATCTCCACTCTGGCCTCGCCATACCCGTGTTTGTGAGGTTATTTCTGGCTTATTATTTTGCTGGCTCAGCGTGAGCTTAAATAATTCACTGATGCCATTAATATTACGACTGGCCAACAAGGTTGAATCATTCAGCCAACGAACTTTACGAAAACGCTGGCGCTCGGTAATGGCTTGCCAACCTTGTTGTGAATCCCATAAAAATAAATCATTCCAGTTACGGCCATCGGCATAAGCCAGTTGCCGTGATACCACCACCTGGCCACTGTCAGAAACATCCATATCCGTGACACCTTTTTTATACGACAAGGTCTTTTTTTGCGTATTTCCTTCTCTTAGGGTGTTTTCTTCGTCGTTTTGCGTGTAACTCACCAGCTCGGTTCGCTCAGAGCGGCTACGATTGATCGCATACAGTGCCGAGGAATGACCGGCAAACACTGGCTGAGAAGTTTGTTCTGCGCTCAATACCCGCGTTGCGATATCCGCCTGACGAGCTGATAAAGACTGAATATCTGCCGCAAAACGCTGCTGCAAATATTGCTGAAAATCGAGCCATAGCTGAGCAAAGGTTTTACCAAATACCTGACGCGCCGTACTCTCCTGAGTGAAATAACCAATAAACTCATTACTGTAATTCTGCAGATAACGGCGCAGAGTATTGTCGCCGTAGGTTTGCGCCAGATATTCAATAAAAAAGGCGCCGTATAAATACGCCCGATTGGTTGGAAACTCACGCCCGGGGGTCACCACCTCGCCCAGACTCATCAACTCACCACTGGCTACTTCGCTACGCATCAGCATCTGATAAAAGTTGCTTTGCAAACGTCCGTAACCCTGCTCTTTATTAGTTTCCAAATACACCGCCAGACCTTCCAGCAACATAGGTGGTGTTAACGAATGCGGAAAAGGAGATAACGGTATAATAACGGGCAATAACGGCGTACGACCAAAGATATGACGCCCAACCTCGGGCATACCTGAAGCCATCTCAGTATGCAGTACATGCACGTATTCATGGCGGATCAAACCAGGCAACCAATCACCAATGGTTTCTAAACCGTTCAGATCCTGCGGCGGGCTGGCGTATAAACGAATCTGGGCAAACGGGAACGGTGTAGCCCAGCCATTGGAGGTATCAAAATCATCCACCAGCACAATCCGGGTCGGTTCCGGCGGCAATGACACCCGGCCCAAATCATCACTGAAAAATGGCACCAGCTCGCGATGTACCTGCTCTGCTATCTGTAACGACTGCAGCGCCAGAGCGCGATTTACCGGGCGATAAAAGATTTCGAAATGGTCAGACGCCTGCACCTGCCATTCACCCGCCTGATCATCATCCCAGGCTACAGGAACGGCAACCGCAAGCGGCGCCAGAATCAGAAAGTTTATAACCAGAAAAAATGTGACGTACAAACCCGGAATAAAGCGCTGAATCATACGATGCTGATGCCTTCTGCTATGCCTTGTGTGTTTGTGCCTTGTGAAAGGTACGATGATTATTTGTCCATAAAGGCAGCATCATAACGTGGATAATCGACCTTTGCCTATGACAGAGGTTGCCGCAAAAAAATCGCTGATCTACGCTGAAACCATCATCAGGTGCAGACTGTTCTGCAGGAGGTTCGTTATGCCCTGGTCAGATCACCATCGTCGCGCAGCACGGTATAATCACTGGATTAACAGCCAGCTCTATCAGGCCTGCCACCAACTATCGCAGCAACAGCTCAGCGCCGATGCCGGGCTGTTTTTTAACTCCATCAGCGGCACTTTAAATCACTTGTTAATTACCGATTTATTGTGGCTGTCACGCCTGGCGAACAGTTATCCGATTCTGGAAGAATTACGTGATATTGAATTCCCACCACAACTGGATGGCATCATCAGCCACGACTTGAACCAGCTTTGGCAGCTGAGACAACGCATTGATGATGTAATGATTCGCTGGACCGATTTATTACGTCAGGATGACGCTAAAGCTGTGATTGAATACACCTCAAGTAGCGGAACAGACTACGCCAAGCCCCTGGATGCTACGTTGCAGCATGTGTTTAATCATCAAACGCATCATCGTGGTCAGATTACTGCCGTGCTCGGGAAACTAGGGGTAGATTATGGCGAAACCGATTTATTGTTTATGCCCGGAGAAAACTAAAGCGCCAGGGCCTGTTAACACTATTTCGATCACGCTGTTATGACTGAAAATCTTTCAATCAAGTTTTCAGCCATAACGACGTTAAAAATAACGCATCATTTCGGCCGCCAGAACCCCCAGAACCGCCAGCAAAAACCAATGCCAGTGGCGGAATACCGGTTCTGGCAAAGGTGTTTCATCTCGGCGGTTGGCATCATCGTATTGCTGAACGATTAAGCGTCCTTGTTCAAAGTCATCGTCATTAACCATGACCCGAACGTAATTATTAGCCGCCAGATCGCCCAGTCCACCCGTCAGGTATTCGCCTTCAATAAAGGCACTGATTTTATGTTGCTGTAACAAACCCACCAGCACATGAGCTTCGAGCATATCCGCGGCGTTATAAACACATTTCATAAAGGATCATTATTCAGCAGTTGCTCTGCGCGTTCAGGGTGAAAGCGATAAATCTGAAACGGCGCCTGAGCCAGCATGTCATCGCGGGGAATACCAATCACCTGATGCAAGGCCGAGCAAGTTACGTATAAATAACCATCCTGTGCCAGACTGAAGCCATCTGGCCAGCGTAAATCGGCCGATTTTAATAAGGTTTGTAATTCACCATCCGGGCGGCGGCGAACAATGGCGGAGTGTTCCAGATCACTCAGATAAACGTTACCGGCGGCATCCATCGCCATGCCATCGGTCATGGTTTTAGGCCCCAGAGCTTCGACCCGGGATTCCAGCGTGGCATAAGGTAAGGTGTTGTCGTGTAAATCTGCGGTGCGTACCCGATATAACTGCTCAGCACTGATCGCTGCAAAATACAGCCACTCACCCGCTGCATCCAATGCAATACCATCAACACCCGGGTTGACAGTAAAGACGCCAAACAGTGACATCGCCCGCCCCTGCACCACTGGCTGATACTCTCCGGCAGTGACCGTTGGACTTTTATGCAATACCCGCCAACTGTCTTGCTCCTGTCGATCAAACACCACCAGAGCCGGCGTCTGAGCTAACAGGCTGGCATCGGTGATATAGAAATAGCGACCATCCGGGCTGATGCGGAAATCATTGGCATGTGACCCCAGCGGAAATACATCCCGGGGAAACGTGTATTGCTGCAACAATTCGCCATTATTGATATCAAACGCCAGCAGGCGTACCGGCTCAAGACCGTGCTTACCGTTATCCAGCAGCCATAATTCGTTATTAAACAGACGCAGCGATAACACTTCGTTCAGAGCATCATCTTTGCCCGAGCCTGGTTGCCAGCTGGCATCCGGAAAAGCCATAACCTCATCCGTGCCATCGGCCTGCTTTCTCAGCTCAGCCACATTGATGGCCGGGCCTGCTTCCGGATGAAAAGTGAAGAACACACGACTATCGGCGGCAACCGCAATATTACCCGGCGGATACGGCAAATCGGCCACGGTTTCTAACTCGGTAGAAGGTAACAGTGGCGCCCCACTTAAATCCGGGAAAGCAGCCTGTTGGTAGTAGCCCCAACGAACAGCAGCCAATCCGGCAGCCAGTAAAACAATTAACAACAGCAGAATACGGGCGAACATCATCATTCCTTATTATTTTTGCAGCGCTGCAACACTAACAAAGTTCTCAGAGCCTGTTAACACCATACATGTCCCATCCTTTCTGGAGCTATTGACGACATATCTTCTGCATACCGGGAAATTAGGATAGAGTGCGCGCCTGTTTATTTCCCCATTGATCCTACGCTATTCAGAGCACGAGAGTTTTATGCAGTTGCCGGTTATCTATCAGGACGATCATCTGATCGCGATTAACAAACCCAGTGGACTTCTGGTTCACCGCAGCGAGATCGACCGCCATGAAACCCGCTTTGCCCTTCAGTTAGTGCGCAATATGCTGGGTCATCATGTGTTTCCGGTACATCGTCTGGATAAACCAACTTCCGGCGTGCTGTTATTTGCCAAATCCTCTGAAATCGCCAGCTTAGTGGTGGATCAATGGCGTGAACGAGCGGTCGATAAACGTTACCTGGCGATTGTTCGTGGTTACTTTCCGGAGTCTGTTCACCTCGACAAAGCCATGTCACCGCCGGTTGATAAATACGCCAAACACGAACGGGTAAAACCACCTCAGGAAGCCATTACCGATTTCCGCTGCCTGGCTCAGGTAGAGCTGCCCATCGCCATCGACAAGTACCCACAATCGCGCTACTCGTTAATTGAAGCCTTGCCTAAAACCGGCCGCAAACATCAGATTCGCCGCCACCTGAAACACCTGGCGCATCCCATTATTGGTGATGCCCGGTATGGCAAAGGCAAGCACAGTCGTTATTTCCGCGATCATTTTGATGCGCCCCGCCTGTTACTACACGCCTGGCAGCTGACCATGCAACATCCGGTTTCCGGTGAAACCCTGATCTTAAATGCGCCGGTTGATAATGTGATGCGTCGTTTGTGTCTGCGCTTTGGTTGGCAGCAGTCTCTGCCAGACGAGCTGCAGAACTGGTCAGAAATGGTGCCGGATTGTATGGATCAGTTCTTCCCGGAGCGTGATGAGCCCACCTGCGTCTCTGAAATTCTGCCGCCTCCTCCGGTTTCAACAGCAACAGAACCTGAGTGATTGGCAATCTTTACAATCACTTTGTGGATAAAAAACTGGATAAATTTTCAGAAAGCCCTCTAAAGCCGCATAAACACTGGCGTTGAGGGCATTCAACCATCGAATGGTCAATTTATTTCTCTTTATAATTCAACAACTTATAAAAACAACCCAAAAACTGTCAGGCTATTGACTTATCGTATTAGTACGCAATAGCTGATTTATTTTTTGTGCATAACCCGGGTTTTTACGCAGAGTTGTCAGTTTTAACACCTTGACATTTAAATCCGGCTTTTTGCAATTCAGGTAGCTCATACCAGTAGCTGATGCACTCCGGGTGTCAGTTTGGTTGCCCACAGATTCTGGGGATAAGTGAGTGAATAACCCGGTTAAAACCGCCGCTAACGCACGGTTTTATTGCCCCTGAAACAATTTGTTCATTTTTTATACAAAATAAAAATTCTATATTTTTCAAAGACTTAAGAATATCAATGGTAAAAGCTGCATTTTTTTAGCTATTTTCTGCCACTTTTTTCAGGCTGCACAAGATGTGTGCATAAAGCATTTGGCGGGTTGGCAAACGAGGTTGGCTTTTTTCATCATCCAGCTAATAACCTTTTATTTTAAAGGGCTAATTTTTAACAATTGTTCTCAACTGGAAAATCGGGCGCTTGGCGGTAAGCGGCCACTTCTTCACAACTTCTGTGCATAACTCTGTGGCTAACCATTTAGCAGAGTGCCGCTAAGCCCTTGGTTATCGGCTTTCTGACAGATTGACGGATTTTTGAGCAGATAATTTTTTCTATAAGAAACAATCAGTTACAAAGATAGTAAAACGACCGTACGGATTATTTGATTTTTTTGACAACAACACAAACCTGACTATCGACATGTGCTTAACATGCTACTTCAACAGCCGTACACCGGCTTTTTGCAGCTCGCGTACCAGCCACTTATCCAACGCCAGCATCGCCTGTGGCTGTAGCTCAAGACAGTGATACCCGGCTGCGCTAATTGCTTCCGGCGCCGACAACTTACGCTGCAATGCCGCAGCGCTCTGATCATCCGGGCGATTTCCCCAGTATTGAATCACCAGCGCGTGATCCGGTAATAACAGATCGGCATAAATATCCTCAGTTAACAGCCGCTGCGTGGCGAAGTGAATACGGTGTAAATACAGCCAGTTGCAAAGCAATCGCTCTCCGGCATCGCTGACGTTACGGCCATCCAGTGCGTACGGCAGGGTTTGGCTGATATCCAGCTGTGCCAGCATCTGCTGTAACTGTTTTTCCGCCAGCAAAGACTCCGGCCAGGAAACATAACTGGCACCTTCCTGAGTTTCACGATTCTGCCCACCCAGCGCCTGCCCCCGGGAAGTGGTTTGCCAGCCGTTAGCCAAGGGTTCAATCCAGTGTAATTCCTGCAATAACAAGTTCACCAACCGAGCCGACAAGCTGGCACCTTTGGCAATACTGCTGGCCGTTAACCGTGGTTGTTCCATATCCTGCAGCAGACGATGCTCAAGCAAAGTCTCAGGCCAGACAATGTAGGTGCCAAACTTATCCGAGGTCTGATATTCCCCACCTTCAAATTCACCTTTACTGGTCAGCGAATAGTGATTTTTGCCGTCTTTTACAGTGCGTGTAATCCACTGACGCTCCAATAATCGCGAAAACAGCTGACGACTATCGATGCCGGCTAATTTTGCTAACCGTGAAGTTGATATTTTTTTGGGTTTTGAATCAGGCATATTTGCTTTTAACGAAAGGTTTATTTTTTAAGGCAGGTTTGATCGTAGGCATCGACTGTTTTCTGGCGAAAGGCTTCTGCTGTTTTTTCGTCATCGTAAACACGCTCACCATTTTTATCCGTGGTATAAAAATGTGTGGCCCACAATGCCTTCTCTTTATCTTTTTTCAGCTTAGCACATAGTCTGTCGTGCTCTTTTTTAGCCTGGCGTTGTTCTGCGCGCTGATTTTCCAGCGATTTACGCTCTTTTTCCATCGTCTCTAATAATTCTTGCTGACGCTGTAAGCGCTGCTGTTTAATTTCACGCTGGCGCTCATCAGAGACTTTCGAGTGATTGATATTTACCGTCTCGGTTTTAGCCGTCACCGGTGGCTTATCACTAAAATGGACTTTGCCATTTTCATCGACCCATTTATAAACCTGAGCAACGCTTAGCTGAACAAAGCATAGTTGAGCCAGCAATACTCCACCGAGAAATAAAATCGACAATTTAATTTTCATAATAACGTCCTCTGTTGTTATTTGGTGTTGTTATTTGATGATGCTGTTATCCATTACTTACACCGGGCATAGCACCACATTCGGCCAGCCAGTGTTGCCAGGCTTTCACATGGCGTTTATTCGCCAGCTCAAAGTCTTGTTTTCGCTGGGCAAGATTAACCAACCAGTTCGAATAACCAGACTGCTCAGGGGCAAGCTCCTGCAGCTGCTGCAATCTTGGCATTAATTCATTACCAAAGCGATAGACCCGTGCCAGATAGGGCTGAATCTCAGCGACATACTTTTGTTGAAACACGTTTTTAAGATAGGTCGCTTCACGCTGCTCAACGCCCTGCCGACATAAGGTTTGCTTGGCCTGGGTTTGCTCCAGTAACTGCGCCGCCCGATTCAGCATGGTCGTTAGTTTGTTCAAACTGTTGCGCCAGCGCCCTAAGGATTCAGCTAACAGCAGCTGTTGTAATTCCAATTCCATGCGCTGGCTGTCATAAGCATAATTCTGCTGTTGCCAGCCACGCCCCTGCTCAATGGCATAATCCAGCGCCACCAACCCGGCTGATAAATGCCCGGGTTCGGCACCACCTTGCTCAATGGTTTGCCCGGAACCGGAACGGTAGTGCTGCCACTCAACATCGCTAAACCAGGCATTCCACCACACTTTCATGCGTTGTTGCTGCTTTAGTTGTAACGCCTGCTGCAGGGTATCAGCCAGCTCTGGCTGCGCATCCTGAATCTGAGCAATACAGTCCGGCAGGTGAATCAGGATATCGCGTTCAAGGTGCATTTGCTGGCTGGGGCTGGCAACCTTGCCTAACTGGCTGTTTTTATAACCCAGAGTTTGTGCCAGCGAACAGGATTGTAGTTTCAGAAAATCCAGCAAGGTGACGCTGCTGGCCGCTAAGGGAAGGCTGGAAAATAATGCGGAGTCGGGCTGTTCAAGCTCTGCACCATCACTGATATCCGGCAGAGACTCACCCGTAACCCGGCTGATTCGTTGCAGATAATCCTCCGACAAGGACGCCAGAGGTTCACTGCACCCGCTCAGAAAAAACACAACCATAAAACAACACGCCAATCTGAGCATAAGCCTGTTATTCCCCGTCACCGGCTATTTGTACATAAAGTCTTCCAGCCCCTGGCCAGTGACTTCTTTAATTTGTTTAAACAGATACCAGATGGCAATCCCCAGCACAATCATACTTGGCAATACAATCACCGGGTAACTCAACGCCGTCATGGTGCCGAGCTGCTCATTATATTCCGGGGTGCCGGCCGGGCTGGTAACGATATAACGCGCTAGGCCATAGTTCAGCGCTGACGATAAAAAGAAAGACGCAGCAACAATTTTATTCGCCACGCTCAGATGGCTGTTAAAAGCGTCTTCCTGATTACGCTCAACCACTAATTGTTTAAGACGGGCCACATCGAGAATTTCTTCATTCAGAATAATCAGGCGGATCAACGAATATTTGCTGTTCAGCGTCAGCAGCACACCCACACCAATTAAACCCGGAATCAGCGCTTCTTTAATGGCAATGTATTCCGGTGGTAATTTCAGCAGGCTGATGCCGCCGGTCAATAATACGCTGACCACACCCAGAATTGAAAACACATTGACTTTGCCAGCGCCGCGTAAATCCCAGGCACCAAACGCCAGCGGGAATGCCAGTGCACAAATCACCCCGAGTGTTGGCCCTAACATATCGTCGCCACTGGCTTTGGTCAGGATCAGGGTTGGAATCACGATGTTAAACATCAAGTTACTGAAAAAGCTGTGCTTTGGCTTACTGTGTTGCTCTGCCGGGTTGGCCATAAAACGTCCTGATGTGTTTCAATTTTCAGTGAGTATAACGGCCTTCGGATAGAGACAGAACCTTTGATCGAAGTCAGCCTGGCACGAGTAAGACCTGTTACTCTTTACGGCGATTAAATCATACGATTATTGCCGAGGTTGCCATCATGCTTGAACTGAATCATCCGGACGTTGCCATTATTGGCGCAGGCCCGGCCGGGCTGAGCGTTGCACTGTGCCTGGCACGTTCTGGCTTGTCGATTTGTGTGATTGACCAGCAACCACTGGAAACGATTGCCAATGCGCCGTTCGATGGGCGTGATATCGCCATGAACCACCTCTCTAAAGGCATTCTCGAAGAATTGGGCGTATGGCAGCGCTTTCCGCCAGAGGCCGTACATCCACTGAAAGATGCCAAAGTGATTAACGGTGATTCGCCCTACACACTGCATTTTGAGCGCAGTGACGATAGCCATGCACCGCTGGGCTATCTCGTTGCTAATCATCAGATTCGCCGTGCCTTGTATCAGCAGGTGCAGCAGCACGACAATATTCAGCTGTTAACACAAGCCAATGTCACCAATGTACATACCAATGCGGCCGACGGCGTGGTCGAACTTGAGACAACTGATGGAACCAAAACATTACGCGCCGCACTGGTTGTTGCCGCTGACAGCCGCTTCTCGGCGGTCCGTCGTATGATGGGCATCTCCGCCAAGATGAAAGACTATGGCCGGGTGATGATGGTGTGCAATATGGAGCACGAAAAAGACCACGAACACACCGCCCGTGAATGTTTCTTCTACGGCCGTACCTGTGCCATTTTGCCACTGGGGCCAAACCAGTCATCAATTGTGATTACCACGCCATCGGCGCGCTCAGCCGAGCTGAATAACCTTAGCGATGAAGACTTTACCCGCGAAGCCGAGCAGATGATTGACCATCGCTTAGGCAAAATGACATTACTCAGCGAACGACATTCTTATCCGCTGGTTGGTGCTATGTCGAACCGCTTTATTGGCCAGCGCTTTGCCCTGATTGGTGATGCCGCCGTGGGAATGCACCCGGTAACCGCACACGGTTATAACCTCGGCCTGCGCTCGGCGGATACCCTGGCCAGCCAGATTATTAAAGCCCAACAATCGGGCAAGGATATTGGTTCGGCTTGGGTACTCGGTAATTATGAAATCCGCCATAAACTGTTAAGCAAACCGGTTTACGACGGCACTAATGTGGTGGTTCAGTTATTTACTGATGACAACCCACTGGCCAAGGTGGCGCGTAACGCAGCGCTGCGCATTGGTAACCGTCTGTCACCGTTTAAAAAGCTGGTAACGCAGCGGTTAATTCAGGAACGCTAGAAGCTATTACTAAGCGCTAGCAGGCTGAGCATATTATTTGGGCAGATGATTCTGCCTTTTTTATAGAATAATCATGGCTTTCGATCGCCCTGGCCTGCCAGATTCTTGATCAGACTTATTTGCCATATTTTTTCTGCCCGGGTCCCGACATACCAAAAACTAAAGCCCAATACGGCAAAGAATATTGTTTTGTTGGTATCATCCCAGAAATACTCACAATATCGGGTATACAGATTAATAAATATAAAGGTAAGGCCAAAGCCCCGGGTCATGCCATCGTCATATTTCACACCATGATAGATGGCTGCAATGGCTGCCAATGCAAAAAACAAAGACCAGTGAAACAACTCAATTTGCTTAATTTCGATCCACACCTCTGGGTCTGAGTGGTTGCCAAAAATAGACATAATCCAAAGCGCTATAAATAAATACAGTAACCCCATCGCTTTTGTTGGCTGCAAGAATTCTCGCCTGGATTGCCATTGATGGAAGACATAAGAACCTACAGTTAACAACACCAGGCCAAAAAAAACGAATCTCAAAGGGTAATTCATGCCCAGGTAATAAGCACCCCAGCCTGATACATAGCCTGTTTCAGCCCCAAACCAGCTTCCCAGTGAAATCAGAGAGAATAACCAGATCAGTTTTGACGAGAACCAAAGCCCCAGAGCGCCATATACAATCGCCGCCAATAGCAGCAGCAATGAAAAGTGCCCACTGCCCGTGTCCAGTGACTTACCTAAGAAGGCAATCGCTATTGCAGTAGACAGTACTCCCAGAAAAAAGACAGCTTCATTGCTATAGATTTTACCGGGGTTTTTATTCCTCTTTTGAATGCCCAGAAAATACAACCCGGCAGAGAGAGTCGCAAAGCCAATGCATTTGACGGAATCAGGTGCACTAAAGACAATTTTTAGCAGTTCAAGAATAAACTCATCGGCCAATGCGGAGGATATTGCAATAACGATACAAGATATGGCTAACCAGAAAGAGTATTTAGCCGCCCGCTTCCAATCGAAAGCCATGACGGTGTATGAGGCTCTTAGCTTGTGGCTTTCTGCTTCAGAGATAACATCGGTTTCGAGCCAGCAGTCAATCGCTTTATTGAGAACCTTCCCTTCTTTTTTTGATACTTCCATAAACCAGAATCCCTCATGGGTTTAAGACTGTATAGCGGATTCGCGCTTTCGCGGGATTATTATGTACATAAATATCAATAATCGCCAGCGCCGAAAGTCAGGGAGCTTCAATCACTTCATAACATCTCGATATTTTCTTTCCATTTATTTCCTGATCAATGCACTTCAATTTGGCCACTCCACCTTTCGGGCTAACTTGATCAATTTTCCTATAGTGATGGGAACCATCTAATTGCGCCATTCGATCATTGCTTACGCGTTGATAGCCTTCTTGTAAAAAAGCTGGGATAACCACAAAATATAAAAGCGGAAACAGTACTAACGCGACCTTGCTGAACTTACTAAAAAAAGAGTCGACGTCATCCTGATTTTTTGAATAATAATCATCTAGCCATTGGTATGGTGGGTTTAAAAATAAAACGTAAAAATAGGCACATACAAACATTGGCACCAGGGAGATCAGTAATATATCGCCTTCGGTAACTTTTTCTGAGTTAACTACAATATTCAGAACCAGCAAAATCAGTATGATTGGTGCTGAGTAAACTATGCAGAAGTGCTTTAATATTTTCATATTGCTCTATTACCCTTCATTTAGTTAGCCCTTCTCCTACAAGCCGCTATCGCTGTATTGAAGGAGATTAACGGCTTGCATTTAACGAGACTCGTTATACAATAAACACAAGTTGATGCAAAGGCCTCATATGAAATTCAAGTGCAAAAAGACTGAAAGTCTGTTTAACGGCAAATTTGTTAAGCAGTTTTCGGCATTCGCCCCGGTCGCTGAGCGTAAGCTACAAGCACTTGATATGGCTACCAATGTAGACGACTTGCGGTCACCACCAGGCAACCGCCTTGAAGCGCTGGGAGGCGACAGGCAAGGGTCATTTAGCATTCGTATTAACAAGCAATACCGCATTTGTTTTGGCTGGGAAGATGGCGAAGCGGTTGACATTGAAATCACCGATTACCACTGAGAGGATACAGTATGAGTATTGATAACAAAATGCGCGCTATTCACCCAGGTGAACATTTGCGAGAAGACTATCTTGAACCCCTGGGTATGTCTGCTAACGCTTTGGCGCTGGCATTGCGCGTCCCAGCACCGCGGATTAACGATATTGTTCGAGAGAAACGAGCTATCACACCTGATACTGCTTTGCGACTTGGCAAGTATTTCAAAACTTCTGCCGAATACTGGCTTAACTGGCAGTCGGCTTACGACTTAAAAACTGCCGATACGCAAGCGCTTGATGAGATTATTCCTTGTGACAAAATCGCGATTTAGTTTTCATGTTCTTGAGTCGCATGGCTGATTCACGCCACTGGCTTCCAAACTACTGCCCCATCTCTTTGATTTCTTTATATCAGAAGAATAAAGCGTACTAACTAGCCCTTCAATCACTTAAAGCGTCGGAAGCTTATTGACCGTATCTCTAAGTGATTGCTCGGCTTCATACTCCAACCTTTCGTTTCCCATAGCAACGGCCTCATTAAAAGTAATAAAACCTTCCTTTATCTTCCAGTAAGCCCAGCTAAACGCAAGTTCATCTCTAATACTATTCTTTTCTATGAATTTTAATAAATCGGGAGTCTCTGAAAACCATTCGCCATGGAGACGACTTGATGAAAACATACCGTGAAGATACCTCTCTGTTAAACCAGGTCCAAAACAAATTCCAATGATATCAAGCTCATCTGGTGATCCGGTTTGCAACGTCCTTAACCGCTCTCCAACCGTAGTCGTAGTTTTACCTATCTTAATTCGTCGTGTGATCTTTCCTTGAATGAAGTAGGTAATCTCATCCTGATATATCTTAAATTTTAATTTCATTATGAAAAATCACATCTTTATCTAGGAAGAATCAGAAAACAATCACAAAATAAACAGCCTATTATTTCACAACAACAAGCAATTTCGAACAAAGAGCGTCAGCATCACTCTCCGATTATTTCTTCGTCTCTTTCAAAAAAGCGCCATAGACACATATAAAACCGGAGCAGAAGCCAACTTAAATTTTAATGATTTTTATGTACGTTCTATTTCAGTAAACAGCTTCACAATATCTTTAGAATTTAACTTTCTGTTGCTTGAATCTCCATTGGGTAGTCTACACCGCACTGAATGTCCCTCAGTTAATAGAATGGCTAATTCTTTGTAGCAAAAGACGTCCTTATCAATTGCTTTAGTATTTCCACCAAGGATATAGACACGATAAGAACGAACATTCGTATCAGTATCCCTTTGAAATATTGGCTGAACTTTATTCCCATTTTCATCGATGAAATAAACATTTTTTGAAAGCTCTTGATTGCCTCTCAGCTCTGTCCCCGGATTGCTATGCATATATACTCCCAATGCAGCTAACATTTTAATAATGCGACCTCGTAGGCCGTCTACCGCGTAAGGTACACCAACCTTATACGGCTGAAAGTTTTATTATGTATCCTCGCAGTAAGAAATATCTATACCTTAGCTCCAAAACAAAAAACCGCCTGCTATCTCACGACAACAGGCGGTTTTCTGTAAGAGCCGAAGCAATCAGAAATTAACTTCCCGCTTCTTTCTTCGCCTCTTTGGAAAAGGCGGTCATCGCCATATAAAACACTGGTGTAAACAGCAGTCCAAAGAAAGTCACCCCGAGCATTCCGGCAAATACCGCATCCCCCATAGCCTGACGCATTTCAGCACCCGCGCCGGTTGCCAGTACCAGCGGTACCACACCCGCGGTAAAGGCGATGGATGTCATCAGAATTGGGCGCAGTCGTAAGCGGCACGCTTCTAAAATGGCATCCAGTCGTGATAAGCCTCCGGCATTACGATCACGGGCAAATTCAACCATCAGAATGGCGTTTTTACAGGCCAGTGCCACCAATACAATCAGCGCAATTCGGGTGAAGATATTGTTATCGCCACCAGCAATCGCCACCCCTAACAAGGCGGATAAAATTGTCATCGGTACAATTAAAATAATCGCCATTGGTAAGGTCAGGCTTTCATAAGTAGCCGCCAATACCAGGAACACCAGCAGTACCACCAGCGGGAAGATATACACCATAGTGTTACCGGCAAGAATTTGCTGATAGGTCACTTCGGTCCATTCGTAGGCAATGCCTTCCGGCAGGTTTTCATCGAGGATTTTGGTCATCGCTGCCAGCGCTTGGTCTGAGCTGTAACCCGGTGACGGGCTGCCGTTTAATTCGGCACTCATATAGCCGTTGTAACGCATCACCCGGTCTGGCCCGGTGGTTGGCGTAATTTCCACCATGGCACCCAGAGGTACCATTTCACCGGCGCTATTACGCACTTCTAAGCGCAGAATATGCTCCGGGTCTAAACGGTATTGAGCATCCGCCTGAGCATTCACCTGATAGGTGCGGCCAAACAGGTTAAAGTCATTAACGTACACCGAACCCAAATAAATCTGCAGCGCTTCAAACACTTCGTTAAGTGGCACGCCCTGTAGTAAAGCTTGTTCACGGTCAACGCTGATATCCAGCTGCGGTACCTGAATACGGAAGCTGGAGAATAAGCCGGTTAAAGCCGGGTCTTGCCAGCCCATACCCTGCACTTTCTGCAAGGCGGCAAATAAGCTGTCAAAACCTAAGTTACCGCGATCTTCCAGCTGAACTTTAAAGCCGCCCGTGGTACCCAAGCCCAAAATTGGCGGTGGTGGAAATACCGCAACAAAGGCTTCGTCGATAGTGGCAAAACGAGCATTTAATCCACCGGCAATGGCGAAGGCATTTTGTGCCGGATCGCCTTTACGCTCTTCAAACGATTTAAGCTGTAAAAAAACAATGGCGGCGTTCGAGGCATTCACAAAGCCATTAACAGATAACCCCGGAAAACCCACCGCATGAGCAACGCCCGGTGTTGCTAAGGCGATGCCGGTCATTTCGCGCACTACCTGTTCGGTACGATCTAAACTGGCAGCATCCGGCAATTGCGCCATGGCAACCAGATATTGTTTATCCTGAGCCGGAATAAAGCCGCCTGGTACGTCGGTAAATACTTTGCCGGTTAAGGCCAATAAACCCACATAAATCAGGCCAACAATGGCACCAAAACGGATTAACCGGCGCACCAGCCCTTCATACAAGTTAGAGCCTTTATCAAACAGACGATTAAACGGATTAAATAACCAGCGCCCGAATAACGCGTTCATGCCACGAGTTAACGCATCCGGTTTATTTTCCGGAGTACCATCATCATGGCCTTTTAATAAAATGGCTGATAATGCTGGTGATAATGTCAGGGAATTAAAAGCAGAAATCAGCGTTGAGATGGTAATGGTTAACGCAAACTGCTTATAAAACTGACCACTCACCCCCTGAATAAAGGCGGTTGGAATAAACACCGCACATAACACCAGCGCAATCGCAATAATTGGCCCGGTTACTTCACTCATCGCTTGTTTGGTAGCAGCGACCGGCGATAAACCTTCGCTGATATTACGTTCGACATTTTCCACTACCACAATGGCATCATCGACCACAATACCAATCGCCAACACCAAGCCAAACAAGGATAAGGTGTTAATCGACACGCCTAACCATTGCATCACCGCAAAGGTACCAATTAAAGATACCGGTACCGCAATTAATGGAATAATTGATGCCCGCCAGGTTTGCAGGAATAAAATCACTACCAGCACGACTAACACAATGGCTTCTAACAAGGTGGTAATTACGGCATCAATCGAGCCACGGACAAAAACGGTTGGATCGTAGACGATGTCGTAGCTAACCCCGGCCGGGAAATTTTCAGACAGCTCGGCCATCTTGGCGCGCACCGCATCCGACAACGCAATAGCGTTGGAACCCGGACGCTGGAACACCGGCAAGGCAACGGCATTACGGCCATCCAATAAAGAACGCAGTGAATAGGTGTTTTCACCCAGCTCAACCCGGGCAACGTCTTTTAAGCGGGTAATGGCACCCTGCTCACCAATCCGAATAACAATATTCTCGAATTCTTCAACGGTACTTAAGCGCCCCTGAACATTCAGCAGAATCTGAAACTGGTTTTCACGTACCGTTGGTTGTGCGCCTAAGGTACCGGCCGCCACCTGACGGTTTTGCTCACGCACCGCGCGCACCACATCACCAGCGGTTAAACGACGCTCAGCCAGTGCTTCTGGTTGCAGCCATAAACGCATGGAATAACTGCCACCACCAAACAGCTGAACATTACCCACCCCTTCAACGGCTTTCAGCTGATCTTCCACAAACAGATCACCGTAGTTGGCCAGATAGCTGTTATCGCGTGAACCGTCTGGCGATAATAAATGCACCACCATGGTCAGGTTGGGTGACGCTTTTTCAACCGTTACTCCTAAACGCTGCACTTCCTGCGGCAAGCGTGGCAAGGCGGTATTCACCCGGTTCTGTACTTGTTGCTGGGCTTTATCCAGATCGGTTCCCAGGCTAAGAGTGACGGTTAATGTCATCCGGCCATCAGCGGTCGACTGAGACGACTGATACAGCATATCGTCCAGCCCGGTCATTTCCTGCTCCAGCGGCGAGGCCACGGTATCGGCAATAACTTTTGGGTTAGCGCCCGGGTAATTGGCCGTTACCACAATAGTCGGAGGCACCACTTCCGGGTATTCACTGATAGGTAACTGGAATAAAGAAATGGTGCCGCCAATTAAAATCAGCAGCGACAACACCGAGGCAAAAATGGGGCGATTAATAAAAAAGTGGCTGAAATTCATAAACATTCGACTCCGGAATTCAGTTACTCAGCCGCTGCCAGCGCATGGCTGCCAGTGGTGGTGTGAAGTCGCGTCTGAGCCGGTGCATTTTCCAGTGCCGAAGTATCAATCGTTACCTCACGCGGCTGAACCGGCATACCCGGGCCAACTCGCGCCGGACCATTTACGGCAATACGATCAGCATCGCTTAAACCGGTTTTAATAACACGTAAATCACCAAAGCGCGCACCCAGCGTCACAATGCGATATTCCAGTGTATTTTCATTGTTTACTGTTAACACAAAGCGATTTTTCAGATCGGTACCAATGGCACTTTCCGGCACCAGAATGCTGCTGGTTTTCTGATGTGGGGCAATACGCACCCGGGCAAACGATCCCGGGCGTAACTGATGGCTATCGGCCGAAAAAGTCGCGCGAACACGCAAGGTGCCGGTATTAAAGTCAACGCGGTTATCAATAAAATCCAGTACGCCCTGATGGCTGTAACCGGTTTCGCCGGTTAATTGCAGGTACACCGCCAGCTTGGTCGCTGCGGTTACATCAGCAAATTGTGCATTCCAGGTGCGTTCATCAATATCAAAGAATGCGTGCAATTGATCGGTGGATACCAGATTGGTCAGCACACTGCTGTTAGCACTAACGGTATTACCCGGTTTGATAAAGGCGTTGGACGTGACGCCATCAAGCGGGGAACGAATTTCGGTAAATTCCAGGTTTAAACGTGCCGCTTCCAGAGCCGCTTCTACCGAGGCCACTTCAGCCCGACGTTGCTGCGCCAAGAATACCCGGGCGTCAGCGGCTTCTGCTGAAATGGCTTTATTTTTACGTAAACTGCTGCTGCGTTTTTCTTCTAATTCTGCTTGTTTTAAAGCCGCTGCGGCGGCATCGCGCTGAGCGCTTAAACGATTAACTTCAGCGGCAAACGGGCGTGGGTCGAGTTTGATCAGCAAGTCCCCTTTATTCACCCGGGAACCTTCAATAAATTCGATCGACTCAATTACACCATTAATACGCGGGCGTAATTCCACCGCGTGAGGTGCCTGTAGCCGTGTGGTGAAGTTGCTCCAGTCAACCACGTCAGCCGTAACCACGGTGGCGACATCGATGGGTTGTAATTGCTGAGCTGCAGGTGCCGCTGGTTGCGGTTCTTGTGAGCAGCCGGATAGCAAAGTCACCGTCGTTAAAAGTGCTGGTACCAGAAACGCTGGTAAAAGTAGCTTGAATGATTTCATACCTATTTTCCCGTAAAGGACCTCCCAAAATAGAAGATCACTGTACTCGTGTAGAAATCAAACAACAATAACCACCAATAGAACAGCTTTGTTCCATCAATGGAACTTTTTTATGACTATTGAGTCGTTACTGCTTATTAAGTCTCAGCAAGGGGCATTATTGCCATACCCCCCACCTCGACAGGCCATATCCAACGGCAAAGCCGGAATTTGCTATAACGATAAATCAGGCTTCAGCAATCACCACTGCACGCAATGGTGCCGGATAACCTTCTGCGGTTTTGTTGACATCATCTGGATCGAGGAAATCTTTCAGTGAATTGTATTGCATCCACTCACTACTGCGCTGCTCATCGAGTGAGGTTTGATTTAAATCGACCACCCGGGCGTTTTTAAAGCCAACCCGGCGACACCACAGCAATAAGGTTTCGGTGGAGGGTAAAAACCAGACATTACGCATCATGGCGTAGCGGTCTTCCGGCATTAAGGTGTCACCCAAGCCACCATCAATTACCAGAGTTTCGAGCACCAGCTCACCACCGGGTTTTAATGCGTCTTTTAATTCCTGCAGATGTTCCAGTGGTGATTTACGGTGGTAAAGCACACCCATCGAAAACACGGTATCGAAGGCTTTTAAACGTGGCGGTACGTCTTCCATTTTTAACGGTAATAAATCGGCTCGCACTGGCTCGCCTTGAGCTTGTTGCAGATAACGCTTCATCGCCTGAAACTGCATTAAAAACAAACGCGATGGATCAACCCCAACCACCCGGTAAGCGCCCTCACCTAACATGCGCCACATGTGATAACCCGAACCACAACCCACATCGAGCACCACCCGGTTTTTCAGCGGCGATAAATGCGGCAATACCCGATCCCACTTCCAGTCTGAGCGCCATTCGGTATCAATATAGGTATCAAAGAAGCGAAATGGCCCTTTACGCCAGGGCATTAAGCCTTTTAAGCCATCGTGTACCTGCTGTTGCTGCTCATCGCTGATCAATTCACTGCTCAGTGACAGGTCATGCGCGGTTAAATCGGCGGCAACATCCTCAATCGGCGGCAGGCTATTTAATGCATCCAGCCAACGCTGTTGGTCACCGTGCTCTTTATCAATCAGGATTTCCTGCATTTGCTGCGGCAGCACGTCAGCCCACGGGGCCAGCTTGCCGTCTTGCATAAACGTGGTGAGTTCGTCGAACCAGGAGAGGATATTTTCTTTCATCTTTACTTATTTAACCGTGAATAAAGAAATAGGGATTCTTTTAGCCGCACCTATCGTAAGGCACATCCTTGTGCCTGCGATAGGCCCGCAACATCCTGTTGCTGCTATAAAAAGAATCCCTATTCCTTCATTCTTCAATATCTCAGAAATTGTTTAGTCGGTGCATCCATAATTAAAGCAGTCAGTGTTTTATAAAGTTTTCTGAAGAAGCAGCATGGATGCTGCGAGCGCGCAACCATCACATGGACGTGGCTTTTGCGCGCCGGCAAGAAAATTTTATAAAGCACTGACGTTTTAAGCTCTCTGAATTACTTCACCGCCAAAAAGGATACAAAATTAAAACACTGATACCAGCGAATCACCTTAGAAAAACCAGCCGCTTTTAAACGCTCGATATGCACGGCTTCACTTTCCGGAATCAGTACATTGTCAATCGCGGCACGTTTCTGAGCGATTTCCAAATCCGAATAGCCATTGGCGCGTTTAAAGTCGTGGTGTAAATCGGTTTGTAATTGTTGCTCTTGTTCATCGAAACAGAGTTTCTCCGACAAAATCAGCGCGCCACCTAGCAAAGTGGCATCAGCAATGCGGGTTAATAAATTCAGCCGCTGATCTAACGGAATAAACTGCAGCACAAAATTTAATGCCGTCAGTGAGGCATTTTCCAGCGGATAGGTACAAATATCATCGCACAACAAATCAACCTGAATATCCGAATCATCCAGCGCAATATAATGCCCGGCGCGTTCAACCATGGACTGCGAATTATCAATCCCTAATATGCGGCAACCGCTCAGTTCCGCATTGGCCTGAACACCATGACGCATTGCCAGCGTCACCGCTCCCAGCGAACAGCCTAAGTCGTACAGATTGGAATCTGGCTGGGCATAACGTCCGGCAATCACACCCGACATCGCCACCGTTTCGGCGTAGCCCGGCACCGAGCGCTTGATCATATCCGGGAAGACCCGAGCAACAGCGTTATCAAAGGCAAAGTTAGCCACTTCTCCCTGATCATTCTGGTAAATACGGTCGGTTTCGTGTTCTGGTTGCTGGTTCATCAGTGATGAAGGTCTCTCGTTGCGCACACGACGATGTGCAGATTGTCGTACAGTGTTTGGCCGCGCATTCTAACAGAATGGCGTGTTATCAGACATCATCCCCGCACAAGCGTTGCAGGGTGCCTTCAATCTCCTGAATCGCCTGCTGCACCAAACGCGGCACGGGCTGATAAGGATGGATGGCATACACATTAACCTCCGGGCTGTAACACCCCGGCAGCACTTGTTGTAATAACGGTTCACCTGACAACAGAAACTGCGGCACATAAGCCAAACCCGCACCCGAGCGGGCTAATGCCAGTACTGCATTCAGGTTGTTGGCATGACGGCTGGCGCGCAAGGTGAACGTCTGAGAGTGTTGCTTATCCATCAGGGTGACAGCCGTGCGCGGCCCTTGCCAGGCGTTACGAATAAAGTGGTGTTGCTCACTGTTTTCGGGAGTGACGGCGGGAGCATTGTGCAAATAGCGGTCACTGGCTACCAGTGTTTCCGTAAAGTGTCCAATACGCCGCTGACGTAAACGGCTGTCCGGTGACTCCCCGACCCTAACAGCCAGATCAATACGCTGTTCAATCAGATTAACCTGCTTATCTTCGGCCATTAAATCCGGCTCAATATCCGGGTGCTGTACCACCAGTTTGGCGATTGCCGGAGCGACAACAGAATCCATTAATGCATAAGGTGCAGTGATACGAATCGGGCCAGACAAGCCCTGCTGACTATCCCGTGCCGTTTGCCAGGCGGCATCCACCAAATGCTCAATATCGGCACAACGACAATAAAACTCCTGCCCGGCTGGCGTCAGTATCTGCTTGCGTGTTGTTCGTTGTAATAGCTGTACTCCCAACGCCTGCTCCAATGCTTTCAGGTGCTGGCTTAATACCGATTTCGACAGATTCAGCTGCTCCGCCGCTGCGGTGAGTGTTCCGGCATCCACCAGGGTACGAAATAACAACATATGGCGAAGGTGATCCTGCATCGTATTTTGTCTCTGAATATTTCGATTATTGTTTAATTTAGTCAAACAATGGTTTCTTGAAAACCCGGTTTTTCCGAAAGATCGTTTTGCTTAACCTGAATACATCCACTTACTGCCGATCATTGATATTGGAGAACACCACCATGAGCCAGACATTATTAGATGCCGTAAATGCCGCCAGCCAACGCTGGAAAGATGCCTTTAATGCCGGAGATGCCGCAGGCTGTGCCGCGCAATACGAAGCTGATTCGGTTATGCACGCCCGCCCATTTGGTACCTTTGAAGGAACTGAAGCGATTCAGGGCTTCTGGGCACAACTGATTGCAGATGGGTTTTCTGATATCGAATATCTGAACACAAAAATCGAAATCATTGATGACACCAGCGCGGTTTTATCATCTGACTGGAAGATGAACAAAGCCGGTGGCGTTATTCATAAAGAGCTGTGGGTACTACAGGAAGATGGCAGCGCTAAATTGCGTGAAGATGAATTTGAAGCGCAGGGCTAATAACGCCTGAAAATTATCAATGGTCTGAGGGGAGCGTCCCCTCAGGTCTGAGCTAGAGCTAAAGATTTTAAATCAACTCATCGTCAAGTCGCTGTGTTAATGCCGCTTTGATTTTTGCCAGCATGGCTTCACCCGCCATACTGCCTTCAATACCTTCTGCCAGTTTGATATTTTTACCGTCAAGGTTGGCATAAATCGCCATATATTCGGTTTTAACATGATCCTGAGAGGTGGAACTCATGGTCATTTTTAATTCCAGCTGCGATGGCGAAGTAATACGTCCATTGCGCTGATACAACTGGCGACCAAAAACACTGCGGATAATACGCACCCGGCAGCCACCTGCCTGATCCGGGTCGATATAGGTTTCCAACTTACGCCCTAATAAAAACAGGGCAAAAAAGAACATGCCCCAGCCCACCAGGGAAAACACCGATGCCATGAACCACAGTTCACCACCTTTCTGTTGTGCCAGATAAAACAAAAACACTCCAATCGCGCCGAAAATAGCACCAACAGCTAACAACACTCCCCACATGCTTTTATTGCGTCCGGCTTCACTGATGATTTCAGTAGCACCACTGGGCTGAGTGCTCATATCGATCTGACGTTCAACACTGTCGTTGGCTTGCTGACGCTGCTCTGCACGTACTTCCTGCTGATGCTGTTCTGGAATGGCAACATTACTGCGACTTAATTGAATACCCAGCGCCTCGGCAAACGCCAGAGACAACACCGGCAAATCCCAGCTGCGTTTAAACTCCATTAATTCGGCAATTTGAGTGCCCGGCACTTTGCGTTCTGTTGTCACCTGCCCTTCAGCGGTCAATTGCCAACTGACGGTTCCTCGATACGACTCACAGCCGCTTTCCGGCAGGTCATCCGGTAATTCAAACAGGAACCGAATATGTTGCTGACCACCAGCACCGGCTTCAATATAAGCCCGGGTTTCCTGTTGATGCAGTACCGAGGTGTGGGTAGTGCGACTATCGCCAGAACCCGATGAATAAGTATGCAAACAACTTAATCGCAGGGTCAGGCCATTGCGCGGCTTTGCCGACAAAGAAAACGAACCACCAAACTGGTGTCCAATTACCACCGGTAGCGGATCTGGCTTCAGCAGCGTAGGGCCAATAATCTGATAGGTACGTTTCTGTTTATTACCATAGGCATGCAAGCCCAGGCCGATCAACAAAAAAGGAAATCCGGCAAAAGCACCGGCATCCATATTGAATAAACCTGCTAACACAACACCAATACCCGGCAACGAAAATATCAGTGCAAACACCATAAATGGCTTATGGCCGCTCTTTTGGTCACTGGCGATGCCTTCACGGCGAATTTTATCCAGCTCTTGCTGCAGGTTGGTTTTTTTCAGCGCATAGCGAATCAGAAATACGCCTAATCCTCCAAAGACCAGTAGAAAGAAACCTGCCATCAGCAAACGGAATAAAAGATCATCCTGATGGTCATCAAACAATATTCCACCAGCAGCAACGCAGCCGGTGGCTGCAAAAATACCGCCAAAGATAACACCGCCAATACGACCTTTTTTTGGATTGTATTTTTTATTCGCTGGAAGTGGTTGTGCCATCATTGATTCCTTTAACGACGCTTTAACGATCAGGTATTAAACTAGGGCACCTCTGATTAATTCAGTGCCCGCTTCGGCTTACTGAAAAAAATCAGATCAAGGCGCTACTTTGCAGGCATAACGGGTTACGTCAAAAAGTAGCAACACCGAGCTGGATTTTTTCAGCAAGCCCCGTAGGGCGCGGGCTGCCGAATGCTTTGACTGTGTTAACGATTTTGAAAAGGACTCGTCATTCTCTTCAATCGTTGCCTTGTCAAACTCATCCGGCAGCACTCGCGCGAAGCTGTGCAGAATTATTCAGAGCTGCCCTAGCTCATCATTAAGCGTTTGAGTTAATGCCGCTTTGATTTTATTCAGCATGGCTTCACCCGCCATACGCCCTTCAATACCTTCTGCCAGTTTGATTTTTTTACCTTCAATATTGGCATACACCGTCATATATTCGGTTGTTACATTATTTGTGGTTGAGCTCATGGTCATAACTAATTCCAATTGGGAAGGGGAAGTAATCTGACCTTTACGCAGATACAACGACAATCCAAAAAAGCTGCGCACAATCTGCACCTGGCCATCTTTAATATGAGCTTCCAGCTTACGGCCAGATAAAAACACACCGTAAGCAAATGCACCCCAACCTAACAGGGTAAGTATCGGTGCGCTAATCCAAAGGGATGGATTTACCTCAATGCGAGAAAACAAAAACAGGCCAAGGCAGCCAAATACACCACCAACCCACTTCGCTACAGTCGACATCGATTTATTACGGCCAGCTTCGCTGATAATTTTGGTTGCACCGTCAGCCTGAGTGACCATTTCAATCTGGCGCTCAACACTTTCGTTAGCTTGCTGAAGTAACTCAGCCCGGGCATTGTCCGACTGAGGCTTGGGTGCTTCAACGTCATCAGCGCCTGACTCACTATGAATTGACTTATTAGGGGTTAGCTCAAGACCCAATGCCTCGGCATAGGCCAACGATAACACCGGAATTTCCCAGCTGCGTTTAAAGTTCATCAGTTCATCAATTTGATTACCCGAAGCATTGTTACCAGGCACGCTGACCTTGCCTTCGGCAATCAACTCCCAGCGAATGGTTCCACGAGAAGACTCGTTGCCGGTTTCTGGCAAGTTATCGGGTAACTCAAAGCGAAATGAAACGATTTGCTCACCTTCATCTTTGTCTCTATCTCTATCCTTAAAAACTGCTTGCGCCTCCTGCTGATGAAGCATAATCGTCTGAATCTGACGTTCGTTATCGGCCGGGCCTCTTGGGTGGTTATGAAAATGGCGCATGGGATTATCGCCCGGCCGGGTTGTATAGGTTTGCACACAATTAAGGCGCAAGGTCAGGCCGTTATCGGGTTTAGCCGCCAGAGAAAATGAACCACCCAACTGATGACCAATCACCGGCGGTAACGGGTCGGGAATCAGAATGCTTGGGCCGATAATCTGGTAGGCTTTTTTCTTCTTATAGGCGTAAGTAAATATACCGCCGCCGACTAACAAAAACAGCGAGCCTACCACACCACCAAAGTCCCAATTTAATAAGCCCTTGAATAAAATCAGCAGACCTGGCACCGAGAACAACGCAGCCACCATCATTATCGGTTTATAATTACTGCGCTGATCACTGGCGATCCCTTGAGTGCGAATCTGCTCCAGCTCCTGATGCAGATCCACGTGTTTTAATGATCGGCGTTTAATAAAACGTCCGATACCACCAAACACAACCAGAAAAAAAATCGCGGCAAGCAGCCCGGCAAGAAAGTTTTTATCGGAATTATTAACCAGTGCTGAAATAGCCAGCAATATACCAACGCCAGTGAAAATCCAACTGGTCACGTTACCGTCACGGCGACGTTGGTCCGGGTTATATCTTTTATTTGCGGGTAGCGAGTGCTTCTTCATAAACGATCCCTGCTCTAAGTAGTGTTAACAAGTTCTAAATAAAATTAGTGGTCTTCCAGGCCAAGATGACGACGAATAGCCTGTTCAATAAACTCAATACGATCCTGGCCCCATACCGTTAAGTCACCATAACGGATACTGGGCACACCCCATTGACCCTGCTCAATCATTTCCACACGATTCGCTTCAGCCCAGTCACTCCAGGCCGTTTGCCAATCATCCCGTGCCAGAATTGCAGCGGCCTTATCCCAGCTTAACCCGGCACGTTCAACGATAAGCTTCAGGCCCTGATCGGTTTCCGCCATAATACCTTCGGCATTCACGGCGCGGGCAAAGCTAAGCAAATACTCCACCGCCTTGCCTTCATTCTCAGCGTATTCAAATAACGCATAACAGCGTTCAACGCCAACACCAAGCGGGTCAGCCACAAAACCATAAGGCAGACTCAGTTTATCGGCTTCGCGTTTGATATCACCAAAAATATAAAAAGTTTTTGCCCGCGGCACACTCAGGCCACGCATCAACATCGGTAATAACGGTTTTACCTGCAGGGGAATCTGGTAGTGCTGAGCCAGCTGCGCGACCCGCTCCAAACCCAGATAGGAATACGGGCTGCGGGCAGAAAAATATAAAACCAGTGGCTGCGCTTGTTGATGTTGCTGAGAGTGCGATTCGGCTTCTTCGTAAGAGCGACAGAAATTTGCATAAGTTTTATCAAATTGCAGTATCGCTGAGCCCTGATTCAGTTTTAGCTGGTTCAGCCGTTGCTCCAGATGCACCAACCGATCAAGCCCCCAATACCACTCACCCTGAAATTTCAGGGTGGCACTGAGGTAATGCCCTTCCTGTACCAGCTGTTGTTCGTTGGTTGCAAGCAGAGTCTGTTGCTCTGCACTCAATGGTTCAGCAGGCTGTGACTGTCCTTGCCATAAATCATCAAACACCTGGCGAACCGCTGACCAATCAACAGCCTGCTGCTGTAACTGTAATAACCGCCCGGTCGCAACTTCAACCTGAGCAATAGACAGCGGTTCTCGTTCGGGCGCCTGCAACTGATATAAACCGGCTAGCAAAGCGACATCCTGTATCGAGTTTTTCTGCCACATCTGCGGTTCCGGATACATATCATCCTGTAGGGTAGCAATAACCCGGAAGCGCCAATTCACTAAAAATCGTTGCTGTAACTGCGGTAATACCTGCACCAGCAGGTAGCTGTACGGGTCATCTGCACGTAACCACACATCCACCAGCGGTTGCCCGGCGGTTAACGACTGGCGCACCTGCCAGATAGTACGTCTGAAGGTTTTAAGCCCGCGGCTGCTGAGCGCCCGGGCGGCATAACGCTGAATGTGCTTTTTAACAGTCATAAGATTACGGCTACTCTTGTTATTTGTGCGTTATACTAACCGATCAGCCACCAAGCCGTTATCCTATTCTGATGAACAAACGCCCGAGCAAAAACGACGTCAGAGATCAGATCAACCAGGAAGTTGAGGATTTTTTGCGCAAAGGTGGTGAAGTCAAAGAACTGGCCCGGGGTGAAACCGGACTGGTGAATGGTCGCTACAATGACCGCTCTCTCGGCTTTGAAAAACCCAAAGAAGAGCGCACTCCGGTTGAGCACGTACTCAACGATATTGATCAACGCCGTCAGGAAAACCGCAAGCCTGTCAAGAAGTCGGCTACCGTCAAACGCCCTCGTAAAAAGATAATTTACGATGATTTTGGTGAACCTCTGCGCGTTATCTGGGAGGATTAACCGACATCAATGGATAACCCGCAAGGACTTTAAATGGAAGAATCAATTTTATTATTGGTAGCCGTTGCGCTGTTTTTTTACGGTTTATTAGCTCGTCGGATCGAGCAGGCCGATATCACCGCACCAATGATCTTTACCCTGCTGGGCGTTATTTGTGGCCCACTGGGACTGTCTCTGATCAGTGGCAGTCCGGATAACAGCAGCATCTTTTTTGTTGCCGAACTAACTCTGGCGTTGGTGCTGTTTACCGACGCTTCTCAGGTGCAGTTAAAGCATCTGGGCCAATTTGAATATTTCCCGTTACGCCTGTTATCCATTGGCTTGCCGCTGACGATTATTGCCGGTGCCGCATTCGCTTATTGGTTATTACCTATCGGTATGGTGGCGGCGTTATTACTGGCGATTATTCTCACGCCAACCGATGCGGCGCTGGCCCAGAGCGTGATGGAACAGAAGAGTATTAACCATAACCTGCGCGAAGCGGTGAATATTGAAAGTGGTTTAAATGACGGTATTGCCTTACCCATTTTATTAATGGCGCTGGCGTTACACTCTCTTAGTGGTGGCGATCAGTTAGACGGTGCTTACTGGGGAGAATTTATTGCCACACAACTGATTGCCGGCACCATTATTGGTGTTCTCGTTGGCCGTGTTGGCAGCTATCTGATCAATATTGCTTGTCAGAGAGACTGGATCTCTCCGGTTTATCAACGCTTGTCATCCATCAGTCTGGCAATTATTGCCTTTAGTCTGGCGGAGGTTTTTCATGGTAATGGCTTTATTGCCGTTTTCCTGGCCGGGTTATTTTTAAAGACCCAACACGAAGTGGTCATTGAGCGCCTGAAAGAGTTTGGCGAAGCGGAAGGTGAATTACTGACCTTAGCGGTATTCTTTATTTTTGGCGTTATTTTTGTCCCAATGGCCTGGCCATATATCAACTGGAATACATTGGTTTATGCCTTATTCAGTTTAACGCTGGCGCGTATGCTGCCCGTCTGGCTGAGTCTGGCCGGCACCCGCTTAAACCTCAAAGAAAAGCTGTTTCTGGCCTGGTTTGGCCCGCGCGGTATTGCCAGCGTGCTGTATTTGTTACTGGTGATGGAAGAATTTGGCTTTGACCAGAATTCCGAAACGCTGCAAACCATTGCCGCTACATCGGTGGTAGCGATTCTGCTGAGTATTTTTCTGCATGGAGCCTCGACCAAGTTCTGGATCAAAGCCTTTCAGCGCTAGCAGGTTGCTGAAAAACTACTTACGTTGCCATAACTGCGTTAAAAATCAGCTCGAAATGCTCATTTATTACTTATAAACTGCGCGTTTTCGCTGATTTTTGCCCGGGCGGCGTTCCGCTTGCTCTGGCTGCCTCAGAAGCATTTTTCAACAGCCTGCCAGGGCTCATTTATGCAGCTGTCTTATAGCTGATTAAACAGTGATAAACGCGAAATGGTGGTGTAGCTCTGCTGCGCCGCCTCTAATAAGAACGACTGCAAAGACAAACGGCTGACCGCCTCGGCAAAATCCACATCCGCCAGCTCCGACAACACCTCACGGTTCACTAACTCGATATCCGCCGATAAATTACGGGTGTTATCCACAATATTTAAACGCGCACCCACCTGACTACGGACTTCCGAAATAGAGGTCTGAGCATTTTCTAAATTCGTTAATGTGTCAGCAATCAGTGCATCCAGCGTAGCCGAGTCCGTTGGATTATCTTCCAGTGTGTTTAATCCCAGCTCCAGACGAAAAATAGTATCGGTAATACTTTGCTTCGGCGTGGATTTAATCAGTGCTTCGTCGCCCGGCTGAGGCTCGCCGGTTAAGGAGAAAGAAATCCCGGCAGCCACCACATCCGAGCTGGGGTTATAACCAACATTCACCAGCCCATCAACCACCCGGTTATCGGATTGCCGACGTACGGTAAAGTTTGGCCCATGCGGGGTAATTTCAGACTCTGAATTAAAGGTGATGACAATATCGTCCGGATAAAATTCCTCATAACGATCACGATCGACCACCAGCCCGGAGTTAATATTCAGAGTGCCGTTGTTAATCGGGTTTTCAAATGTGGTAAAGCTGTTATCTGCCGCTTCAACGTCCACAAATAAGCTTTTTCCGGTGTCGCCAGTGATCACATTGGTGGATGGGCCAATGGGTAAAATCCGCTGACCTTCATCTCCCTGATATTCATAACGGCCATTTTCCTGGCGTTCGAATGGCGGGTTTTGCCCTTTAAAACCAGCAAAAATAAATTCGCCACTCGGGTCACGGGTGTTAAATAAATCCACCAGAGCAAGCTGAATTTCATCAACCTCAGCGGCAATGGCCTGGCGATCCTGAATGGTTAACGAGCCGCCACCGGCTTGTACCGTTAATTCCTGCAATCGGGTTAACGAGGTATTAATCGAAGCAAGGCTGGTTTCTTCAAGACGCAGGCGGGTTTCTGCCGCCGTCAGGTTACGGTCAAACTGATCCCGCAGCGCCAGGTCCTGCTGCAGCTGCAGAATTTTGGTAGCTGCAACCGGGTCATCCGCCGGTGTTAATACCCGGCGTCCGGTTGATACCTGCTGCTGGGTATTATTTACTGCGGTCTGATTATTTAAAATATTATTCAGGCCGATATTAAATGTCTGAAGAGTGGAAACACGCATAATATAATTACCTATTTAATCCTCTCTACGGTTAACGGAAGGTGCTGATTAACGTATCAAACACATCCCGTGCCACCTGAATCACCTGGGCACTGGCGTTGTACGCCAATTCAAACTGAATTAATCGTGACGCTTCTTCGTCGAGGTTAACGCCGGAATTACTGCTCACCGAGTTCTGAGTGTTATTCAGCAGTACATCACTGGAGTCACGGTTAATTTGAGCTCGGCTGGTGAGAGAGCCGATATTTTCCACCAACCGGGCATACGATTCGGAATAACTGGTATTACCGGAAACAGTATCGGCATTTTGTAATGCGGATAACGCCCCACCATTACGACTGTCGGAGGTGCCATCTTCGTTAAACTCAATGGTAAATTCATCGCCCGCTTGTGCCAGGCCTTCGATATCAATATCAAAACCAAAGTGAATCGGTTCACCCACCGGGTTAGCAGGAAACAGGTTATTCCCCGGCGGAGCAATTTCCAGACTGAAGTTCGGGTCAGTGATTACCTTAACCTGTCCACCCATGGCGATTTTTGAAGAACCATTCACACCAGTGGCACGCATATCAAGACGATTCTGAAACTGAATATTGCCCTTTTCAGTAATTTCGACATCAATATTACCCGGCAACACCACACCCGATGCTTCAATTTCTGCACGGATACCGGCCAGCAAAGCTGCACCGTCGTCATAGGTATCGGTCAGTTCAAGATTAAAGCTTCCCTGCCCCGGTACATCAAACTCGTAGGTAAACGGCCCACCCACTGAAAAGTCATAACCATCAACTTCGTTCAGTAGGGTAAATGGATTTTCGCCGGTGGCCGTGAGGCGAATATCCTCACCATTACTAACGGCAAAACCATCACCTAAATCACCGGTGATTTCAAAATCAATATCTTCACCATTGAGCGCAATAACGGTTAACGTGCCACCGTCACTGCGGGCTACAATACCTAAGTCCTGAAATTCGCGGTTAGCATTAATCCGGTCTGCTAAAAAATTAGGGCTGATTGGTTCTGGTACGGTTGCCGGATAATCCGGATCGTATTTGGTTTGATTTGGCCCCAGTGTATCCGTCAGATCAACACCGTTCATCGACAACCGCAGAGGTAAAAAGGGATTACTGTCCTGAGTAAAGTTGCTCAGTTCAACCGTTGTCCGGGCACTGGCTTCAACACCTTCACGCTTACTTAATTCGCTGGCAATTTCACGGGCACTGGCATTTTCACGGGTAATTAATGTGGGTTGTTCCTGCACAAACCCGGTTGCCGGAACACTATTGGTGATATTAATACGTTCCGGGAAAAAGCCATTCGCGGCATCCACAATCGGCGCCGGTAATGGTGCCTGAAACACCGTCCGGTTTGGCAACACACCACCAAAACTGGTAAAGGCTGTTTTGCCTTCATCTCCTGGTAAAATGGAATTACTGATGCCTGGGGTATAACTCTGATTCATTAACGGCGGAAATAACGGAATCGGATTACCCGGGTCAGTATTATCCAGTACATCGTACGTGGTCGGCGACGTAAAACGAATCAGAATGGGTGGATCCAGCTCACCTTCGTTGGCGAGATACGGCGTATCGGCATCAAACACAACCCCTGGGGAAATGGTGGCCGAACCCCGGTTACCAATGGCGGCATCGGTTGAAATAGGTGATGCCAGAGCCACTTGTTCTGCCCGGGTTAAATTTACCTCAACCTGAGAAGAGCCCATGCGGGTCGGCATAATCAGGAAATCATCGCCATGCTGAAAGCTGCCGCCTTCTAAACGAATTTCAAATCCTTCTATCTCAATGCTTTGTGGGAAAGCACCAGTCAGTGATTGAGTCGTCAGCAGTTCGTTATCACTCAGGCGGGTAACACGGAATGTCTGGTCATCAGGGCCGGGGAAACTCAGTTGATAATCACTGGTCGTTAACGCATTGGAGTCGGTAATGTGTACCGTTAACTCCCGATCATCCGGGTCAGCATTACTGGCATTACCAAAGGCACGGGAAGAGACATTAACCGGTGAATTCACGCTTTCAAAAAAGTCTTCGCCTTTCAGGCCATCGAAATCAATCCCTAAACGATGTTGTTCATTAAAGGTTTGTGTAATCGCCAGTGCAGTCCGCCCCAAACCATTCAATGTTGGGTCCAGCACTTCACGACGGAAATCCAGTGTGCCACCTAACTGACCGCCAGTAATTTCACGGCTGATATTCTGTACTACTTCACCACGGCGGAAAAAGATATCAAACCGCGACGGATCACCTTCGCCGTTACTGGCAAACACTTCGTTATAATCGTTACCAATCACCAGCGCCTGACCATTACCAATAAACACGTTCAGTCCGGCGTTATCCTGCTGTACCACATTCACTTCAACCAGCTCGGATAATTCTTTCAACAGCTGGGCGCGTTGATCAAGCAGGTCGTTGGGTTCATTACCCTGGGCGCTGGCCGTGGCAAACTGGATCTGTTCATTCAATTCGGCAACCGCTTCACCAATGGTGGAAATTTGCCCGGCAATGACCTGCATCTGACCATTAATAATCTGGTTCTGCTCCACCAGACGATCACTGATTGAGGAAAAACGATCCGCCAGCCCCTGAGCTTCTGACAGCAAAACCTCCCGGGCCGGTAACGATGACGGATCATCGACTGTTGCCTGTAAAGCACCAAAGAAACGTTCCATGCCTGGCTGCACACCAGTACCCGGATCGGCCAATAAACTGTCTATTTGTCCGGCATTGGCTGCCAGCGTATCAAACTCATTAAACGTCGAGGTATCACGACGTAACTGTTCATTCAGAAATTCATCATAAACCCGGCGAACTGAGGCAACAGACACACCATTACCTACCCAGACACCACCAATAAACTGAGGATTATTTTCAGTGAAGTTGACTTCCTGGCGGCTATATCCCTCGGTGCCGGCGTTGGTAATATTATGGCCGGTAACGGTTAATGCTGTTTGATGTACCCGTAATCCGGAAATACCAACCTGTAATAAATTTGCCATGATAATTTCCTGATTATTGCGCCGTCGCCGGTTGCAGTTTATTTAGCGCCTGCAACAAGGTATCACTGCCGGATACCCGTTTAATTTTTTCGCCATACGCCGGGTCGGTTGCATAACCGGCTTGCTGCAGAGCATGGCCATACTGATCACCAGCCAGACCTTTACCAACCGCCTGCTGATAACGCTCACCGGTTTGCAGGAAGCGGGCGTAATCGTTTAAACCGGCCTCAATGGATTCATAAGCACGGAAATCCGCCCGCTCATTTACCCGCACACCACTGCGGTATTCATGGGTAACAATATTGACGCGACTGCCCTGCCAGCGCTGGTCAGCCTTAATACCAAAAAAGTTAAAACTGTTATTGCCTTGTTCATCAGCAATCATATGTTTACCCCAACCGGTTTCTAACGCGGCCTGAGCAACAATGGCTTTGGGATCAACATTTAACTGCTGACCAACTTGCTGCGCATGAGGATACAAAGCGGCAACAAAATCGGTTGGAGTGGCAAACTGTTGCCCTTTCACGCCTTTGCCAGACGCTGCGGCATTTACTGTTGGCGTACCGGAGAGTGTTGATGTACCGGACTGCGTTGCTGTATCAGAGTCTGTTGATTGCTGCTCAATCTCGGCCAGTGCATCATCCACTTTCTCAACCGTGCGCTGCAGGCTGGAATAGTGGCGACGTAATTCCGAATGATTAATTTCAGGACGAGGTTGTGGCTTGCCGTTGGCATCGACACCAGAACCCGTGTTGTAGTTGCTTAACATCTGACGATAAATCACGTCCGCCAGTCCGGTGCTCTGAGAAGCAGACAGCGACAAGGTGATCTGATCGTCGTACATATTTTCGTAAAAATCGGATTCAGAGGAGGAAAACAGCGAGTCTTCTTTAAACACCTGGTTGGCATCACGCATGGACGACAACATCATTTTCAGGAACATGGATTCAAACTGCTTAGCAACTTCCATTAACGCCGCACTTTTATCCTGCTTGCCCAATTGACGAATGCTTTGTAAGCCATTCACATCGGTATAAACATTAGCCGCATCATGTGCGATACGTGGCGTCGCAATCGCGTGGGTGGGAATCCCGGATGGCGCTGAATTGGATTGTTGTAAAAGCATAATTATCTCCTCTACAACGGAATATGCAGGATGTTTGCCAACTATGATTTATATGTAAACCAGCAAAAAAATACCCACACCAGCAAGCTGGTGTGGGTATCTATTTTGTTAGGAAGTGCTGTTATTAAAAGATGGGTTATTCGGTGTTACTGCCCGGCAATTTTAGCGTACTGACTAAGATTACGCTGGCCACGCATTTGCCGCCCAATGTCTTTTTGCTCTTGCTCCAGTTCGTTCAGCAGTGTTTGTTCAACGCTTAATAATTCTTCCAGGAATTTTTGCTGCTCATTGGTCAGGCTGATCAGATCATTCATTTCGCTGAACCACTCCTGCAGTAACCGGTTACGCTCATCAATCAGTTCACTGACACCTTCGCGAACGCCCTGGCGCACCAGCGTCTGAATTTCCAGCGACTGATTTTTGATCCGGGCAAATTTATCAGGATTCATATCACAATTAACTCCGCTTTTAACGCACCGGCTTGTTTCATGGCTTCCAGAATTGCCATTAAATCACCGGGCGCTGCGCCAATTTCATTGACGGCTTTCACAATATTATCGAGCGAAACACCCGGGCCAAATTTAAACATCCGGCTGTCGCCACCATCATCAATATTAATATTGGTTTCCGGTACAACGACGGTATCACCATCAGCCAGCGCATTGGGTTGTTCAACATTAAAATCTTCAGTAATAGTGACTACCAGATTACCGTGAGTAACGGCGACCGGTTCAATCATCACATTCTGTCCCATCACAATAGTGCCGGTACGGGAATTAATAATGATCTTCGCTCGTTCACGACCGGTTTCAATTTCGAGGTTTTCAATAATGGATAAATAACTGACACGTTGAGTCGTATCCCGTGGCGCACTGACACGCACCGAGGTTGCATCAATCGCTTCTGCCGTACCCGGCCCTAATAAATCATTAATTTTATCGACCATGGAGCGGGCCGTGGTGAAGTCCGCCTGATCAAGGTTAAAAATCAGGCTGTCGCCCCGGGCAAAGTTGCTGGGTACCGCACGTTCAACCATAGCACCATTCGGAATACGGCCAACACTGGGAACATTGACGGTAATACTAGAGCCATCATTACCTTCAGCGCCAAAACCACCCACAATTAAATTGCCCTGAGCCACGGCATAAACGTTACCGTCTGCGCCTTTCAGCGGAGTAAAAACCAGAGCACCACCACGCAGACTTTGTGCATCCCCCAGAGAAGAAACCGTCACATCAATACGCTGGCCGGGTTTAGCAAAAGCGGGTAACTCGGCAGTGATGGTGACAGCGGCGACGTTACGCACCCGCGGATCAACGCCCGGCGGCAATGTGATGCCAAACTCGGTGATCATATTACGGAAGGTTTGTGTGGTGAACGGGCTACGATCACCGGTACCATCCAATCCCACCACCAGACCATAGCCCACCAGCTGGTTACTGCGCACGCCGGAGATACTGCTGATATCTTTAATACGTTCGGCCTGAGCCCAGAATGCAGTAAACAGGGTGGCAAACAGGGTCGTGAGTAAGAGTAAATTTTTCATGCTGCTAACCTCAGCCTAAACGGCCGTTAAAAAGGCCACCACGGCGAATTAAGAATACGATCGCCCAAACCCGGTTTGGTTGAATTATTCAGCGTACCACGACCACCAAATGAAATTCTCGCATCCGCCACTTTGCTGGACGACACCATATTATCCGGCGAAATATCTTGCGGGCGAATCATGCCGGTAATGCGGATATATTCGTCGCCTTCACTCAGAGTTAACCATTTTTCACCGCGAATTTTCAGAATGCCATTGGGCATAATATCGGCAACCGACACGCTGATTTGCCCGGTTAAACTGTTGGAGCGATCGGCCTCACCGGTGCCGGTAAATTCTTTTTCGCTGTCATAGTCGGTGGATAAACTGACATTACGCCATCCGGGTACCATGCCAGCAATGGTGGTTGGGGTAATCACCGCACTGGAGTCTTTTTCCATGACGGTTTCGGCGGATTTACTGGAACGATAACTTTCATCAAATTCAACCGTAATAATGTCACCCACACGCCGGGCTTGTTGATCGGTAAAAAAGCCATTGGTATACCCCGGATTAAATAACGAACCACTAACACTCGGCGGCGGCTGCAGGCTCTGTGCTGAAACCGGAGCAAATTTCGGATCATCCGGGTAAACATCCGGCTCAAAAGGAACGGATGTACATGCCGTCATGACAGAAATTGATGATAATGCGATAAGCTTTTTCATAAATCCCCCTACACGTTCTGCGCCAGGAACTGCAGCATGCCATCAGCTGCAGATACAACTTTGGAATTCATTTCATAGGAGCGTTGGACGGTGATCATTTTCACCAACTCTTCCACCACTTCCACATTGGATTTTTCCAGTGCGCCTTGTTCAATACTGCCAAAACCATCTTCTGCCGGCGTACCATTCTGCGGTGCGCCGCTGGAAGCGGTTTCCAGGAAAATATTACCGCCGGTTGATTCCAGACCCGCCGGATTAATAAAGTCTGTGGTTTCAATTTGCCCCAGCTGCTGAGGGTTTGGATCACCGTTAATGGTGATTTGAACAATACCGTCTTTACTGACGGTAATATTATTGGCCTGTTCCGGAATCGTAATTTGTGGCTCTAATGGGTAGCCATTTACATTCACAATGGTGCCTTCATCATTGATATGAAAGGTACCGTCGCGGGTGTAACCAATATTGCCGTCAGGCAGCGTAATCTGAAAAAAGCCACGACCATTAACCGCTAAATCCAGTGCCTGGTCGGTTAATTCCAGAGAACCTGTGGTAAAGATTTTTTGTGTGCCCGCAGTTCGGACACCGGTACCCACCTGCAAACCCGAAGGCAAACGGCTATCAGCCGATGAGTTGGCACCTGGCTGACGCTGAATCTGATACAACAGATCTTCAAATACCGGACGATCTTTTTTAAATCCAGTGGTGGCAACGTTGGCCAGGTTATTGGAAACCGTTGACAGCGCCAGATCCTGAGCCTCAAGGCCGGTTTTGCTTACCCACAATGCTGGTAACATAATTTATTCCTCTCGTTCAGGCGCGGATCATTGCGCGGATAAAATCTGAGTAGCCGCCTGATCATTCTCATCGGCTTTTTTCATCATTTTGACCTGCATTTCATACTGACGATTAATCGCAATCAGGTCGGTTAATTCTTTAACGGCGTTGACGTTACTGCCTTCAATAAAGCCATTCACCAGGGTGATATTCGGATCGATGGGTGCTTGCTGTACCGCCGGATCACGGAAGCGGAATAAACCGTCTTCACCTTTTTCCAGCAAAGCCGGATCCGGGTTCACTAATTTCAGTTGTACCGGTTCTGCTACTGCCGTTGGTGCTTCACCACGTGGCTGAACGGTGACAATGCCTGCGCGGCTGATTTCAATTTTTTCAAACTCCGGTAATGTCACCGGGCCACCATCACCCAGCAGCTGCAGACCATTGCCGTTTAATAAACGTCCATTGGGATCAACACTTAAATCCCCGGCACGGGTATACGCTTCTTCGCCATTCGGGCCTTGTACTGCAAACCAACCTGCCCCTTCGATGGTAACATCCATACGGCGGCCGGTTTCGATCAGAGGCCCCTGGCGAAAATCACTCGCCGGGCGCTCAACCATGGCATACGCCCGGGTTGGGAAGTGTTCGCCAAATACACCCATCGCGCGGCTCTGAGCATAATCAGCACGGAAGCCAGTGGTGTTAACGTTGGCTAGGTTATTGGCACGTGCACTTTGGTTCAGGGTATTTTGTTTCGCACCTGACATAGCGATGTAAAGAGCACGATCCATAACAAAACCTCAAAAACGGTGATTGGTATTCTGATAGGGATAATGCAGCGTACGTGCCAACTAGGTTTTTTCTTTATATTTCAAAGATTTAAGGTAAAAAGGAAGGATTTTTGACGGGAATTGCGGCAACTGTTCCGTCAAAGCAACGGAAGGGAGTTGCCGCTTGATATGTGCGGTAGCTTTGACAATAAGGGAATAGCTTGAAAACAGCAGCAGGAGCTGCGTGCCCATCACCGAGCCATGGATGGCGATTGTGATGGGTGTGACTCAAGCTATTTCCTTGTTGTTATCAATGGAAGTTATTCAATCAATTAGATCTGCAGGATGGTCTGCGTCACCTGATCTACCGTCTCAATGGTTTTCGAGCTGGCCTGGAAGTTTCGCTGGGCAATAATCAGCCCCACCAATTCTTCCGACAGGTCTACGTTCGAGTCCTCCAGTGCAGAAGACCGAATCTGACCAAACGAAGCCGTTCGTGGTGAGCCAATGGTTGGCACTCCCGATTCAAACGACTCAGCCCAGGCCGTATCACCTTGCGGTGTCAGCCCTTCGGGGTTGCGGAAATTCCCCAAAGCAACCTGACCTAATGTCTGCGCCTGACCATTAGTGAATCGGGCGAAAATAATCCCTTCACTATCGACTTCAAGGCCGGTTAAACGCCCGGTTGAGAAACCATTCTGGTTCACTTCGTTCACCGAGAACGGACTGCCAAACTGAGTAGAGCCCGTCAGATCAATCTGGAAGTTGGAGTTGGTTGGTGGCTCCGTTAACGGCAGCCCTCCCTCCAACACATTCACCGAACCAATCGCCCCGTTCGGGTTACCATCGGCATCCACCGGATCCCAGTTGGTGATAAAGATATCGCCGGTTGCTTCGGTATCCAGCGTACCATCCTGATTAAAGAACAGTTCCTGACGGAAGCGAGTCGGTTCCAGATTTTGCGGGAACGGCAAAGTTGCGTCCGGGTCACCAACATCCTGACCATCAATCTGAACGTACATGGCCCACAGGTTCTGCTCATTCGGGCGATTCGGGTCGAGCGGCTCTTTGACAAAGAACTGCGTCATCACGTGAGGATTACCCAGACTATCGAAAATGGTGGTCGATGTAGCGTGGTTGTACGTATCCTGATCGGTCGGGTCGAACGCATTCAGAGTAAAGGGAGTAAATTCATCCGCAGTCAGAGCGCCAAAGATACCTGAAACAACCGGTTCCGGATTACTCAGCGTGAAATTTTCATTCAGGGTAAAGGTCACCACACCACCAACGGCTGCCGCGGTATCAGCAGTTGACGTACCACCCAGAACCACAGGGCCGGTATTGGGGTCACCCTGAACCACGATGGAGTCGGTAACCACCGGGCTGTTAATTTCCAGACGAATATCACGACCGATATCATTGGTAATAATCAGATCACCGGCATCATTGGTTGAAGCCGTAAAGGCTGGCAGTGTTGTGCTGCGCAGCGAGTTAATTTCGTCAATCAGATCCGGAACGGCCGTTGACGTTAATGCCTGACCATTCAGTGTTAAACGCAAATCATTACCCGGAGAGTTAATACCAGCTAACGGAATATTCATGGTAGTCACGGCTGAGGTAGTGACACCCGGCTGCTGATTAAAAATAGAAACAATTTCATTCGCTTCAGCATTTTCCGGAATCGTGATCACGGTTTCATTACCGTCCGGATCCGTCAGCGTGACCCGCTGTTCCGGATATTCATTACTGACACCAGCAATACCCGTAGTCAGCAGACCGGCGTTATCCGGATCAACCTGCAGCAAACCAAATAAGTCACCTGCAGAGATATCCGGGCCACCCGCGGTGACATCACTGATCGAAATAATCGACGCCTCACCGGTTTGTGTCGCAACCAGGCGCAACTGGAATTCAGGCGGAACGACACGCGGTTCAATTTCAGCCGCTTCAGCACGTACGCCAATAAAGTTATCGGCATCCTGACTGTTTAGCTGGCGGTTAATACTGGCTGCCAATTGCTGCACCGAACGATATTCTTCATCCAGTGAAATCAGTACCGAACCACTGCGATTATCATTATCCGGAGCCGGTACGGTCAGATTTATACGGAAACTGTTGGTACGATCGACTTCATCACGCCCCGTCACAACAAAAGTGCTATCCAGCCCTAATGCCGTTAATGCCTGAGGCTGAGTCGTGGTCGCGGTAAAGGAGACGCCTTCGGTCGAGCCGGTTTGAGTATTGGTGAATACCAACTGCCCCCCCACCGAATCAACACTTACTTTTCCGGCAATACCGGCCGCACCAATAAAGATATCAATCTGCTGCTGAATCGCGACAGCCAGGTCATCCAACGATGCATACGCGGCTGGCGGAATGGTGATGGTGAATGGACCACCACCGTTACCAGTGCTGCTGGTGACTTCCAGCTGGAATTCGTTATTCGCCAATACCGGTTCAACACCACCGTTAAAGCGATTGCTGGCTAAAAAGCCAATACTGCTCAGATCCAGATTGTTCGAGCCCGCGGTATTATCAGCGATCTGAACAAAGTCGCCTCGTCCGGCGGCACTGCCCGGTACCGTCGGTGGCCCCTGTACCTGAAACTCCAGTCGGCCTGCATTATTAACCGCCAACACTTCTTCGTTACCGGCACCGGCGGTGGCAGTAATCTGAGCATTAATCAGGGTTAACATATCCGCCTGATTCAAGGTGTTAAAACCAGAAGCCGGTGGCGCACCCACACCAAACTGGGTCTCCCAGGCAGCCTGGCTGATATTAATCGGATAAGTGGCGCCGGTTTCGGTAGCGATGGTAAAGGCCAGAATATTACCGCCACCGGTGGTGACATCCAGCGTGCCGGTAATATTATCGGCGGTTAAGACTGCAAACTGACCCGGGTCACTGGCAACAATATTTAATGGCGGTGTTGAAGTGGTTCGGGTGGTGGTGGACGTTCCCGGAATGCTACGGAAGTCCGCCGTCAGCGGGTTAGAACCAACAAATAAACGCGACCCCTGAGTACCCGGAGCTACGGCACCACTGGCACCAAAAGCAGTATCCCAGGCGGCGGTATTGGAGATGGTAAAACTGGTGCCATTGGTGGCGTTATAACCTGCCCGGGTCAGCACCAGCTCACCGGTACCGGTAATTTGTCCGGCACGAATTTGCTGAGAACCCAACGTGGTGTCCAGTGCATTCTGAATATCCGCTAACACATCAGCCACGGTACTACCGGCCGCTACACCCGCCAGCGTCACCGTTTGTACACCACCACCCTGTCCCAGATCGATATCCAGAGCAATTGCACCATAGCCCGCCGTTGCCACTGCCGCCAGGTCGGTACCAAACGCCACCTGAGCCGGAGCACCCGCTGTAGTGGGCTGCCCGACAGTAGCCAGCGTGGTACTGGTGTCATTGATAATACCGGAGTCTGCTGCGGCAATGGCCAAACCATTCGATACCAGTCGCTGCCCCTGTTCCTGCAGTACACTCTGACCCGCATCCACGTTCACAATGGCAGAAACCAATGACGTTAAACGCGGAGGCTGGTTGGCAACCTGAATCTGAATATCGCTTAATACGCCGTTTACCACACCGTTGGCATTGGCTTCATAGCCCTGTAAACGTGCACCACTGTTGGCAACAACAAAGCCATCCTTATCCAGTGAAAAAATACCGGAACGAGTGTATGAAACTGAGCCACGATCATTCAGTACAAAAAAGCCATTGCCATCAATCGCCATATCCAGTGCATTTTCAGTACCACTGATATTGCCCTGACTGAACTGCTGGCGCACGTTATCAACCATCACCCCACTGCCAACCGGCTGTACACCGGTACCTAATAAGGTGGTGGTATAAACATCTGAAAATTCTGCCCGGGATTCTTTGAAACCCGTGGTACTGGCGTTCGAAATATTATTACCACGTACTTCCAGGTCGGTAGAGGCAGCACGAATCCCACTTAAACCAATATTAAAAGCCATATTTTGTCTCCTGCCGGATATCTGCGCCTAAGTTACGAACTCAGAACCTGTTTAATCTGATCCATTCCCGCTTTCTGACCACCAGTCAGATTCAGTGTCACCTGGCCATTCGGGCCCATGGTCACACTATCCACACGAGAACTCATTTCCATGCTCAGCTGCTCAGTACTGCCAGCGATGCTGGCATTCAGACTGAATTTGTATTCACCTGGCGGATAAGGAAGTGCAATTTTGTTGCCGTTGTCGTCGGTTACAAATTCACCATCGTCATCTTTCAGATATTCCTGACGGTTTAGTTTGCTGGCATCAAAATCCACCACTTCACCATCCACCAATAAATTCAAACCATCCCAGCGCACAGACATTGGCCCTTCGCTGCGATTGCCCAGGGCAAAGCGTTCCAGCAACTGACCATTTTCATCTTCAATCCGCAGCTCCATATTGCTGGCGCTGCTTGGAATTTCGGTATAACCACTGACAATGCCGTTACGCAGCAATAAGCCATTTTCATTGCCTTCAACAATCACATTCTGACCAACCAGGCTGGAGGCCTGTAACGCCGTTGTGGAGCTGAATCGGGAAGACAAACCTTCTGTGGTGTCATTCAGCTGACCAATACCTTCAACAGTTGAGAATTGCGCAAGCTGCGCAACAAATGCCTGGTTATCGGTTGGTTCTAACGGATTCTGGTTTTCTAACTGAGCCACCATCAATTCCAGAAACGCATCACGACCTAACTCATTATCAGTATTCTGGGTGTTTTCTTTGTTATTGTTCTGGTATTGCTCCAGTACCTGAGCGGAATCGCCAACGTTATTTACATTCATAATCGGCTCCTTACTGACCCAGTGTTAATGTGCGCTGCAACATTTGTTTGGCGGTTTTTAACACTTCAACATTCATCTGATAGCTACGTGATGACGACATCATATCGGTCATCTCTTCCACCACATTAACGTTGGGGTAATACACATAACCATCTTCATTTGCCATTGGATGATCGGGCTGAAAACGTGGCTGCAGCGGCGCATCTTTTTCAACAATACCCTTCACCTGCACACCAATACCGGTACTGCCGGTGAGCTGTTGAAACTCACCACGCTCATTAACCGCCATAAATTCTTTCTGCATTACCGCAAACCAGGGCTTACGTGCCCGGTAGGTTTCTTCCACAGAGCTTGATGCACTTTCAGCATTGGCAATATTACTGGCGGTTGTATTAAGTCGGATGGACTGGGCATTCATGCCGGAACCGGCGATATCAAATACATTAGTTAACGACATGATTATTCTCCCCGCAGCGCGTTGCGCATGCCTTTGAAACGACCACTGAGAAACTCAAAGGTGGTGTCATAGTCCAGGCTGTTTTTGGCAAATTGTGCTTTCTCAATCTGGCTGTCCACGGTATTGCCATCAATCGACGGTTGGGTTGGATTGCGATACAACAAATGCTCATCCACCCGGGCGCGGCCATTCAGATGACCTGAGTGTGTTTTCTCAACTGATAAACTGCTTTGTGCTTCGACCTCACCCGCCAGTACCGCACGGAAGTTAATATCACGCGCTTTAAATCCCGGTGTGTCGGCATTTGCCAGATTGTTTGCCAGAATTTCTGCTCGGGCGGCACGCAATTGCAAAGCGTCTGCGTGTAGTCCTAGTGCATTGTCAAAGTTGATGGAAGCCATGTTGTTGCCATTTGCCGGTTATCTCACTTGCAATACACTCAGCAAACACAATGCCAACTACAAAAAACCTTTATTTTCAGCAACTTATAGATTTTTAAGCGGTAATAAACCGGCAATAACCGAGAGGAACCTTGCCGCTGCGGCAAACGAACGGCAAATAAAAAACCGCCCATGAAAGGCGGTTTTGAGTGATCGTGATATAACGATAAGGGAGCCAGAAGTTACTTAGTCCAGAGTCATTTAGCCCGATAAATAATGCCCGGGTGACACTGAACCATTTCATAATAGTCCTGCAGATTATTCATCGCTTCTGACGCACCCAGCATCAGGTAACCACCAGGATTCAGCGATGCATGCATGCGCTTGAGAATATCCAGCTTCAGATCCGAAGAAAAATAAATCAGCACGTTACGACAAAAAATAATGTCAAATTTCCCCAATAACGAGAAGTTCTGCTGCAGATTTTGTGGTCGGAAATCCACCCGGCTTTTAATTTGTGAGTTAATCGTCCAGCTGTCGTTTTCATCCGGAGAAAAATACGCTTTCAGATATCCATCACTCATACCACGGCGAATCGCCAGTTGCTGATATTTTCCGGCTTTGGCAGAGGCCAGTGCCGAAGGTGAAATATCGGTTGCAACAATCCGCTCACCCGCAGGCAAAGCCCCCGGGTTCTTACGTTTATATTCTTCAATTTCAATACTGAGCGAATAAGGCTCCTGGCCGGTGGAACAAGCCGCCGACCAGATTTTAGGTGCTCGCCGTTTAGCCGCCAATTCAGGCAACAGTTTTTCACGAAAGATACGATACGGGTGATCATCCCGAAACCACAAAGTCTCGTTGGTTGTCATGGCATCAACAACCGATTCCTGCAGTTTCTTATTGGCGGTCATTTTTTGCATCAGGTCTGAGAAGGTAGCCAGAGATTCCCGCTCCAGTAAACGCCGCAGGCGGCTGGTTACCAGGTACTCCTTGCCTTCTCCCAACATAATGCCACTGGAACCTTCCAGTATTTGCCGGAACTTTTTGTATTCGTCGGCCGAGATGGTAAGCGTCATTCTTTACCCTGCATTTCCATTGATATCGCGGTTCTGCATTAACTGTAACTGTCGATACGCAAAGCAACCTGCTCTGCCAGAACATCCGGATCAAACTTGGCAATAAAGTTATCCGCCCCGACTTTCTCCACCATGGCTTTATTAAACACACCACTCAATGATGAATGCAGAACGATATGAAAATCACCCATACGGTTATCACTGCGAATGCGTGATGTCAGGGTATAACCATCCATCTCCGGCATTTCGATATCCGAAATCAACATCATGTATCGGTCAGACAGTGACTCACCGCCTTCAACGATCCCTTCCAGATGCTCCCAGGCCTCTTTGCCGTCGTTCAGTGCCACAACCTCAACACCCACGTGCTCCAGACAACGGGTAATTTGTTTACGCGCAATTTTAGAGTCGTCAACAATCAACACCCGCTGAGTTTGTGCCGCTTCCTGAACTTCTTCAGAAATCACACCTTCACTGATTTCTTCATTGATTGGCGCAACTTCCGCCAGGATTTTCTCCACATCAATGATTTCAACCAGCTGCTTATCCACCTCGGTGACCGCCGTCAGGTAATGGTCACGACCTGTACCCTTCGGTGGTGGATGAATCTCTTCCCAGTTCATATTGACGATGCGTTCAACGCCAGCCACCAGAAAGCCCTGAGTTTTACCGTTGTATTCGGTAATAATCACAAACGTATCGTCCAGCGTCGGCAGCGGTGCATTACCCGTTGCCATGCTCATATCCATAATGGGTAACGTACCCGAGCGGATGTGAGCCACACCACGCACAACCGGGTGACTGCCCGGCAAAATGGTCAGTTCCGGGCATTGTAAAACTTCCCGGACCTTAAACACATTAATGCCGTATATCTGCGCCCCATTTACACGAAACAACAGCAACTCCAGTCGGTTTTCACCAACCAGCTGCGTTCGTTGGTTTACGGTGTCGAGAACACCTGCCATATCAAACTCCTGAGCGGGTTTTTCCATAATCCGGCACAACCTTTGCTGAGACCTCTGATAATTCAACAAATCGTCAGAAAATTGCCGGATTTATGACACAAAATTTCAACAATAGATTGAGCATAGTCCAGAACCTGAAAATTGGTCGGTTATTTCTGTTTTTTTTGCTGTTGGCTTGCTCCATGAGCCACCTCGCTAGCGCAGAACCGGCATCAGGCTGGCGTGCGGTTCTGGAAGGTGAATTGCTGCAACGCTGGCAGGCGCTGGCCAATAATGATTCAAGTACCGCCATTAGCCTGGTCGGAGTTCGCGATGATTATCAGCTGCCACGCTGTCAGCACCGGCCGGACATACGCACATTAAAACCGTTACAACCGGGTCGTAACGGAGTCGAAGTGGGCTGCAGCAAACCGTATTGGCAGCAGCACTTTGCCATTCAGCTGCATGTTTATCAGGAGGTCGTCACTCTGCGACAGGGGTTACGTAGTGATGCCCTGATCGAAGCCGATGATATTCATTTAAGTCGCCAGGACATCGGCACACTGAACAAAGGTTTTTACACCGCAAGCCAGGATGTGATTGGCCTGCAGATTAAACGCTCTTTGCGCCCCGGCACCATCCTGAACCCGGACATGCTGGAATTACCCACATTGGTGAAACGTGGCCAGCACGTTTCAATTCGTCTGAAGCGCCCTGGCATTCAGATTGAAATGGACGGTACCGCACTGGCCTCTGGCCATCAGGGCAAACGCATCAGAGTACGTAACAATCAATCGCAAAAAGTCATCAGCGCCGTGGTGATCGCGCGTGATTTAGTACAAGTGCAATAAAATTTCAAAAAATTCCTAAAGTTCTAACTTTGGGAGCCGATAACACCTATGCAGGAGTGTATAATGGCTATTCAGCTCGGAGATTTAGTGATGAACATTAACAAATTTACCGGAGGCCTCGATAATCATGCGAGGACCCGGAATGAACCCAGCAAAGCCCCCGTCAGCCCGGAACCACAAACTCAGGCAAAAGACAGTGCCGGCTTTACTGATCAGGTAAAACTCAGCGCCAGCAGTAAAAGCATCCAGCAGATTGAAGCGGAAGTACGCAGCTTACCTGACGTTGATGACAGCACGGTCGAGCGCATTCGCAATCAGATTGAAAGTGGCGAATATAAAATCGACTACCAGAAACTGGCAGGAAAAATGCTTGATTTTGAGGAGCGTTTAAACTGATCCTGTGAGGGCACATGCCTGACATTAGCACTACCTTTGCTCAACTTCTGACTTCCGAGCTGCAGGCAACGCAAGCCCTGCATCAGTTACTTGAGCAAGAACTGGCGGCTTTCAGCAACCGAGAGCTGGAGCCGCTAGCCAATCTCCATAAGCAAAAATCCCAGTGTTTATCCCAGCTCCAGTCACAATCCAGACAGCGCCTGGAATGGATGACTGAGCAACAATTACCACACTCCAGAGAATGCCTGACCCGGCCAGAGTTTGCCGCTGACGACCAGATACAACAGGTGTGGCAACAACTGGCCAGCAGCTATGAAGCCAACCAGCGCATCTCCGAAGTATTATCCGAAATGGTATTAAAAGCCCGAAAACGGACAATAGATCAGCTCAATATCTTGCGCGGCAAGCAGAATGATCCACAATTATACAGTGCGACTGGAAAAACCCGGGGACTGAATCGCGGTTCCGGCTATACCAGCGCCTGAGCGGCAGGCATAAACCTGCCCAGCAATAAAAGCAATAACGTATCAACGCAGTAACAGATCGGACCTTTCAATGGCACAGGAAAGTAATCAGGAATACATTCTGACCGCACCCGAAGACATTTATGGCGCATTGCGGAAAATCGTGGTGATGGAGACTCCCGTCCAGATTCGTATTGAGAGCCAGCAACACACCTTCCGCTCAGCGATTACCCAAACCGATCTCAAAAGCCGCAGCTTCTTTATGGATCAGGTCACGCCGGAAGAAGGTAATGATCTGATTCGCCAGGGCAACCGCTACAGCGTCGAATGTGATTCTCAGGGTGTACGGATTGAATTTAAAGTCACCGGGCGAATGAAATACAGTGCCGCCAAAGAACAGTACCGGGTCGAGTTTCCGGAAAGCCTGCTATACCTGCAACGCCGGACGGCTTACCGGGTTATGGTGCCACCGGCACACAACATACGCCTCAAAGTTCAGATGCCAGACGATGAAGGCAATATCCTCGGTACTCTGCAGGATCTTTCCTCCAGTGGCTTTCGGGTCAAAATTAACGGCAATGTTAAAAAACGCCTGGAAGAAATCCGTAACTTTCCGGTCGCCAAAGTTCGCTTCAATCAGGAGCATTATATGGACTGTTCTCTGGAAGCTCGCCACGTGATTCTGGACGACCAGGGCAATACCCATTGTGGTTTTGCCTTCACATCCGTTTCAGCCACTGCCCAGCGCTATATCGACCGCCTGATTACCGAATTCCAGTGGGAAGAACGCCGCCTGAAGGAACAGCAGGAGTCCGAAATTGGTGATGTCTGAGCATGACAACTCAACACCAACGTATTAGAATCCGCGCAGTCTCCTCATAGTTTAACCGGATAAAACTGCTGCCTCCTAAGCGGCTGATCGGGGTTCGAGTCCTCGTGGGGAGGCCATTTGATCGGATAGAGAAAAGTATTCACTTTTCAGACACTTAGGTTATACTTCTGCCCTTCTGAATAACCATGTCAGAAACTTCATCGGGATGTAGCGCAGCCTGGTAGCGCACCTGTATGGGGTGCAGGTGGTCGGAGGTTCAAATCCTCTCATCCCGACCAATCCGCCCGTAGCTCAGCTGGATAGAGCGTCGCCCTCCGGAGGCGAAGGTCAGAGGTTCGAATCCTCTCGGGCGGGCCACTCTTTCGAACTCTCCCAAATACTCCGCTTCATTTCCTTACTGAATTGTTTTTCTGAAATTCATCTTCAGCCTGATGTGGATGAGAACCTCTGGTAGGTTCGACTCGTAGTGAGCTTGCGAACGCAGAGAACATTAGCGGAACGACGATGGGCCGCAGGCCGCAAGTAATCCTCTCGGGCGGGCCATTCCAAGACGTTGTTATATCAACAATAGCGCTTATTCTGGCCTGAGCAGCTCTTCGAGTTCTTTCAGCTCACTGATCATGCTTTTGATCAAGGCTTTATCCATCGCGACGGCACCATCATCACCTTCATCACTCAGGCGCTGGCGAGCTCCACCAATGGTGTAGCCATTTTCATAAAGCAAGGTGCGAATTTCACGGACGAGGATAACGTCCTGGCGCTGATAATAGCGGCGATTGCCGCGGCGTTTCACCGGGCTTAATTGAGGAAATTCCTGTTCCCAGTAGCGCAGTACATGTGGTTTCACATCGCACAGCTCACTGACCTCACCAATAGTGAAGTAGCGCTTGGCAGGAATGGGGGGAAGTTCGTTATTGTGGCTCGCTTCCAGCATAGGCTTCTACCCGGATTTTGAGTTTTTGCCCCGGCTTAAACGTCACCACACGACGTGCGGAGATCGGAATCTCTTCACCGGTTTTTGGATTACGGCCTGGTCGTTGGCTTTTATCACGCAAGTCGAAGTTGCCAAACCCTGACAACTTCACTTGTTCGTTACGGCTCAGGCTACCGCGGATCTCATCAAAGAAGAGATCCACCATATCCTTTGCCTCACGTTTGTTCAGACCAAGATCGTCAAACAGTTTTTCTGCTAATTCTGCTTTGGTCAGAGCGGTCATGCTAACCCCTTAGCGTTGCTCCCAAACTTTGTTCAAGGTGAGCGAGCACAGCGTTCACTGAATCGTTCACTTCGTCGTCAGTCAGAGTGCGCGAAGGATGCTGCCAGGTCAAGCCCAAAGCCAGACTTTTTCTATCAGGATCAATACCTTTGCCAACATAAACGTCAAACAGGTTGAGGTTTGTCAGATATTCACCGGCTTGCTCACGAATCGCAGCAAATACCGCTTCAACTTGCTGTTCCTGCTTCACAACCAGTGCCAGGTCACGACGCATTTCCGGGAATTTAGACAATTCGCCAAACACAGGAACGGCTTTCTGTTGAATCGCTTCCTGATCCAGCTCCACCAGATACACGGTCTGCTTCACACCTACTTGCTTTTGCAGACTTGGGTGAATAGCACCAATCCAGCCAACTGGTTTGCCGTTTTTCTCGATACGAGCGGTCTGACCTGGGTGCAGTGCCGGATGTTGCGCCACAACAAACTTATACGCCTCTGCCTCACCGGTACGAGCCAATAGAGTTTCAACGTCACCTTTTACATCGAAGAAATCGACCGCTTCATCCTGGGCACTCCAGGACTGAGGTAAACGTGTACCACAAACCGCTAAGGCCAGAGTTGGTGTCTGAATCAGCTCACTCTTACCATCCACAACCGTTGGCACAAAGCGCAAACCGGTTTCGAATAAACGAACACGCGGTTGCTGGCGTTTCAGGTTGTGAGAAACGGCACCGACCAGGCCCGCCCACAAGTTAGTACGCATCACTGACATTTCGGTCGAGATCGGATTCAGCAGCGCCAAGCCTTCAACCTCAGGGTCCATGGCTTTCTGCATCTTAGGATCAACAAAGCTGTAAGTGATCGCTTCCTGATAACCACGAGCAACGAGCTGACGACGCAGATCTTTGATCGTCATTTTTGCTTCTGGCATGGTCGCCAATGGCGTGTGTGCTTTTGGCGTACGAACCGGCAAACGGTTGTAACCGTAAATACGCGCCAGCTCTTCAATCAGGTCGGCCTCAATCGCCATATCGAAACGATAGCTTGGTGCTTTTGCACTCCAGCTAACATCGTCGCCAGAACCGTTAACACTCACATCCATACCTAAACGGGTCAGGATTTCAGTAATGTCTTCCTGCGCCATTTCCAGACCCAGAACCTGCTTCACACGGCGGTTACGCAGGGTGATATCGGCTGCAACCGGCAGATCTTTTTCGCTTAACGCTTCAACGATTGGGCCTGGTTGACCGCCACAAATCTCAATCACCAGCGCAGTGGCGCGCTCCATGGCGTTACGTGCCAGTTCATAATCGACACCACGCTCGAAGCGGTGGGAAGAATCGGTGTGCAAACCGTAAGAACGGGCACGGCCAGCAATGGTAATTGGGTTAAAGAACGCCGCTTCTAACAACAGATCCTGAGTTTCGCCATTCACACCTGAGTGTTCACCACCCATGATGCCCGCAATCGCGAGTGCTTTATTATGGTCAGCAATCACCAGGGTATTGTCTTTTAATTCGACTTCCTGACCGTCTAACAAGGTCAGTTTTTCGCCCTGCTCAGCCATGCGCACACGAATGCCGCCATCAACCTTAGCCAGATCGAATGCGTGCATCGGCTGGCCTTGTTCCAGCAGAATGTAGTTGGTGATATCCACAACCGGATCAATCGAGCGAATACCACTACGGCGCAGTTTCTCCACCATCCATAATGGTGTTTCTGCTTTAACATTTACGCCTTTAACAATACGGCCTAAATAACGTGGACAGCCTTCGGTGGCCGTTACTTCAATTGAGGCTTTATCGTCAATCGCCGGAGCAACCGCTTCAATCACCGGGCCCTGAACGTCAGACTTACTTAATACACCCACTTCACGCGCCAGGCCTGCAATGCTCAGGCAATCGGCGCGGTTGGGGGTTAAGTCAACTTCGATGATTTTGTCGTCCAGATCCATGTATTCACGGAAATCCTGACCCACCGGAGCGGACTCAGGTAATTCCATCAAGCCGTCAGAGCTTTCCGCCATGCCCAGCTCTTGTTCGGCACACAACATACCGAAGGACTCAACGCCACGCAGCTTGGCTTTTTTGATCTTAAAGCCTTTACCATCTTCAGTCGGCAACACAGCGCCAATTTTGGCAAAAGGAATTTTCAGACCTTCACGCACGTTGGCAGCGCCACATACGATCTGGAAGGTTTCCGTGCCATCACTCACCTGACACAGGCTTAACTTGTCGGCATCTGGGTGTTGTTCACGGCTAACCACTTGACCAACCACAACGCCGCTAAAGTCACTGGCAACGTCTTCAACGCCATCAACTTCTAAGCCCGCCAGCGTGACCTGGTCACACAGCTGCTGAGTATCCCAGGCGCCTTTTTCATCATTCGGCTGCACCCACTCGCGCAACCACTGTTCACTGAATTTCATAAGAGTGTCCTCTGGTTGCGGGTGTTAGTTAAACTGCTGCAGGAAACGCAGGTCATTTTCGAAGAATAAACGCAGGTCGTTTACGCCGTAACGCAACATCGCCATACGTTCAACACCCATACCAAAGGCAAAACCACTGTATTGCTCAGGGTCAATGCCCACGGCTTCAAATACTTTGGGATGAACCATGCCGCAGCCGCCGATTTCCAGCCAGCCACGCTTAGTGCCTTCCGGAGTCTCAACAATCCACTCGATATCAATTTCAGCAGACGGTTCAGTAAACGGAAAATAAGACGGACGTAAACGCACTTTGACATCACGCTCAAAGAAAGCCGCCATAAACTGCTCCAGTGTGCCTTTTAAATCGGCAAAGCTGATGTCTTTATCGACCAGCAGACCTTCCACCTGATGGAACATCGGTGAGTGAGTCTGGTCGTAATCGCAACGATACACACGACCCGGGCAAATGATACGAATCGGTGGCTGTTGCGCTTCCATAGTACGTACCTGAACCGGTGAGGTATGGGTACGCAGCAGCGTGTGGGCATCAAAATAGAAGGTATCGTGCATGGCACGTGCCGGGTGATGCGATGGAATATTTAATGCCTCGAAGTTGTGGAAGTCATCTTCCACTTCCGGCCCTTCTGCCACCTGGTAACCAGCACCGGCAAAAAAGCTTTCAATACGTTCCAGAGTGCGGGTAACCGGATGCAAACCACCGGTTTGAGCAGCACGACCAGGCAGAGTGATATCAATGGTTTCACTCGCCAGCTTGGCATTCAGCGCTTCGGTTTCCAGCGCTTCTTTGCGTGCATTAATGGCATTCTGTACCTGGGTTTTGGCTTCGTTGATAACCGCACCAATTTTCGGACGATCTTCCGGTGCGACATTACCCAGGTTTTTCATCAGGGAAGTGATTTCCCCTTTTTTACCCAGAAACTGAACCCGGACCTGATCCAGCGCAGCAACATCTTGCGCTTCTTCAACGGCACTCAGGGCTTGTTTTGTCAGGGCTTCGAGGTTTTCCATGTTGGTTTCCACGTTGCTTATTGGTAATAGCTTCAAAATGACAAAAAAATAGGGGAATGAACGAATCCACTCCCCTATTTCACAGGCTTCAGAAGTCTGAAACCTGCCTGGCAAACCGCTTCACGGTTTACCGCCGAAATTACAGGCTGGACTTGGCTTTTTCTACCAGAGCCGCGAACGCTGCTTTTTCGTTAACTGCTAAATCAGCCAGCACCTTACGGTCAATTTCAACAGTTGCCTTTTTCAGGCCATTGATGAACTTGCTGTAAGACAGACCGTTCTGACGAGCACCCGCATTGATACGAGCAATCCACAGTTGACGGAACTGACGCTTACGCTGACGACGGTCACGGTAAGCGTACTGACCCGCTTTAATAACCGCTTGTTTAGCGACGCGGAATACACGGCTACGAGCACCGTAGTAACCTTTAGCCTGCTTCAGAATTTTTTTGTGACGACGACGAGCGACAACACCACGTTTTACACGAGCCATAATTTATCTCCTGAACAGTACCGATTAAAGGTTAGGTAACATACGCACAACCAACTTTTTGTCGGCAGCGTGTAATTGCAGCATTGGACGTAAGTGACGCTTACGCTTAGTGCTCTTCTTGGTCAGGATGTGGCTACGGTGAGCCTGACGGTGCTTGAAACCGTTCGCAGTCTTTTTGAAGCGCTTAGCTGCGCCACTCTTAGTTTTGATCTTAGGCATTTTTAAACTCCAACGTTATGGTGCGTACAGAAACTAAGACCCTGTACATACACCTACCTGACTGGCAGACCTGCCATACAAGCAGGTCAAGATATCATTAAGATACCTGCCGTTTAGCAGCAAGCTTTTATAAGCTTACTGAGTGTCTGGCAGAACGAATAAAACCCGGCCAATACAACAGGATTTGGCCGGGCTTAAGGTTCTTTGAAAACCAGACTACTTCTTTTTAACCGGGCCGAGGACCATGACCATCTGACGGCCTTCCAGCTTAGGACGCTGTTCAACCGTACCCAGATCTTCCAGGTCACCTTCAACACGATTCATTAATTCCATACCAATTTGCTGGTGCGCCATCTCACGACCACGGAAGCGAATGGAAATTTTCGCTTTATTGCCCGCTTCTAAGAATTCACGCAGCTTACGCAGCTTAATCTGGTAATCGCCTTCTTCAGTGCCCGGACGGAATTTGATTTCCTTAATCTGGACCTGATGCTGACGCTTTTTGGCTTCGGCTTTCTGCTTTTTCTCTTCGTACAGCTTCTTACCAAAGTCCATAATTTTACAGACAATCGGATCGCCGTCAGAGATCTGTACCAGATCCAGCTCTGCTTCCGCAGCCGCTTCCAAAGCTTCTTTAATACTTACAACGCCGACCTGATCGCCGTCAGCACCGATTAAACGTACCTCAGTGGCACGGATATTATCATTAATAGCCGCGCGTGGTTCTTGACGGCCTCTTCTATTATCGCGTCTGATAACTCAGCTCTCCATTCCAAACCGACCGCGCTGTGCAATAGCGCCTTCCAACAGCTCGATAAAGGCATCGATACTCATTACGCCCAGGTCTTCACCTTTACGCGTACGGACAGCTACGGTGTTTGCTTCTACTTCTTTATCCCCTACCACCAACAGGTAAGGTACCTTGTGCAAAGTGTGCTCGCGGATTTTAAAGCCGATCTTCTCGTTTCTCAAGTCCGCTTGGGCACGGAATCCGCGTGATTTCAGGCTTTCTGCCAGTTTTTCACAATATTCGCTCTGATTATCGGTGATATTGAGTACCGAAACCTGCTGCGGCGCCAACCAAGGTGGCATCGCACCGGCATAATGCTCAATCAGAATACCCACAAATCGCTCGAACGAACCCAGAATAGCTCGGTGTAACATCACCGGCGTTTTACGCTCGCCATCTTCGTCAACAAACTGCGCACCTAAACGGCCCGGCAACATAAAGTCGAGCTGCAAGGTACCGCACTGCCAAACACGATTCAGACAGTCACGCAGGGAGAACTCAATCTTAGGACCATAGAAAGCCCCTTCACCCGGCTGTAATTCCCACTCCAGCCCAGCGTCATTGAGTGCATCTTCCAGAGCGGCTTCTGCCATATCCCACTGGGAGTCATCACCAATACGGCCTTCCGGGCGAGTCGACAGCTTCATTTCAACCGCATCAAAGCCAAAGTCTTTGTACACATCCAGCGTCAGCTTAATAAAGTCAGAAGCTTCCTGGCGGATCTGATTTTCAGACACAAAGATGTGAGCATCGTCCTGAGTAAAGCCACGCACCCGCATAATGCCGTGTAAGGCACCGGATGGTTCATTACGGTGACAGCAACCAAACTCTGCCAAACGCAGCGGCAGATCACGGTAGCTCTTCAGACCCTGATTAAATACCTGAATATGACCCGGACAGTTCATCGGCTTCACTGCATAAGTGCGCTTCTCCGACTCGGTCGTGAACATGTTTTCAGCGTAGTGATCCCAGTGACCAGACTTTTCCCACAACGTCCGATCAACCACCTGAGGGGTTTTAATCTCTTTATAACCGGCATCGTTCTGAACCTGACGCATGTACTGTTCAAGTACCTGGTACATGGTCCAGCCATTAGGATGCCAGAACACCATACCCGGCGCTTCTTCCTGTAAGTGGAACAGGTCTAATTGCTTAGCCAGCTTACGGTGATCGCGTTTTTCCGCTTCTTCCAGACGAGTCAGATAAGCTTTTTGCTCTTTCTTATCGTTCCAGGCGGTACCATAAATACGCTGCAACTGCTGATTGTTGGCATCACCACGCCAGTAAGCACCGGAAACCCGCATCAGCTTAAAGACACGCATCACACGAGTATTAGGTACGTGTGGGCCACGACACATATCCACGTATTCTTCGTGATGGTACAGGCCAACTTCGGTTTCACCCTGCTCAATCAGGTTATCAATCAGCTCAACCTTATAATCTTCCTGACGATCAACAAACACCCGACGCGCTTCACGAATCGGCGTCATCTTCTTATCAACGGTGTAATCTTTTTTGATCAGCTCTTTAACGCGCTTTTCGATATCAGCCACATCTTCCGGCGTAAATGGACGCTCGAATTCGATGTCGTAATAGAAGCCGTCGTCAATCACCGGGCCAATCGCCATTTTGGCGTGTGGATACAACTGTTTAACAGCATGTCCCACCAGGTGAGCAAAAGAGTGACGAATCACTTCCAGACCGTCCTGGTCACGGCCCGTGATCAGGGTCACATCAGAATCATGCGTAATCAGTTCACAAGCATCCACCAGCTCACCATTAATACGACCACATACAGTCGCTTTGGCTAGGCCAGGGCCGATATCTTCGGCAACTTGCATCAGGGTAACAGGCTGGTCGAATTCGCGCTTCGAACCATCAGGAAGGGTAATAACAGGCATTATTGAGTCCTTTACCAGTGGTGGCCCCCACGACAGGCCACGTGAAAATTGATCGCGTACTCTACAGAGTCCATTCACGGGTGTAAACCGCCAGCCGGCAGAACACACCGCTGCATCCGAAAAGACATAAAAATCCTGACCAAATCAGTCCGGTAACAAAAAACTACATTTTTCCGGCAACTCATCCTCCGCCAAAAGATTTGTTTCATTTAACAAACCAATCAACTGAATGAACAATCAATCTTTAATCTAAAAACACCAATACCAAAATTTTAAGCCTTTATATTTCAAATACTTATTAAAAATATAAATCCCATAAGCAAAGCACTAAGTAGTTATACGAATACCAACTGCGGCATATACGAACACCCGTAAAAACATCCTGAAAGACTGGTAAACATCCCCCTCCTCTTATACTGGCTATCCGGTCAGATTTCTGTAATGTGGCGCCGTTTTCGCGACAAATCGGACATTTCAAATAACCGATAAGTCACGAGCTGAGATAAAAAGAAGGTATTGAACGTATGTCTTATAAAACCCCTCTGGCTATTGCTGTAGCGGCTGCCGCCTTATCCTCAACCGCTGCTGCTGTTCCTAGCGTCAACTTCTACGGTTTCGTTGATATTGGCCTGGAAACCTATTCTGACAGCACCTCTAACGGTACGGATGTGTATCCGAACGGTGGTTCTGATGATCCAAACAACAGCTCTAACCGCAACACTGATGATCGTCAGTTTGCGTTAGCCAACGGCGTTCAGTCTCGTCTGGGTGTGATGGGCGAAGAAGAACTGGATGATGGCTGGGTAGGAAGCTACCGCATTGAAGCCCGCATCAACGTACTGGACGATGGTGGCGCATTTGCCCGTACCCGTCTGGGCTGGTTTGGTCTGTCTAAAGGTGAGCACAGCATCAAAGTCGGTGCACAGTGGTCTCCATACTTTGAATACAGTGCCTGGAACACTCACCGCAGTGAAGTTCAGGGCGTAGGTTCATACTTCTATATCACATCACTGATGCCGGGTTCCGTTGGCTTCGGCTACCGTAACGACAGCACTATTAACTACACCTACGGTGGCGGTGGCTTCAGTGACAGCCCGTTTACGGCAACCATCGCTCTACATATCGCAGAAGATGACCGTGAAATAACCGTTGGCGCACAGCCTTTAGAAACTGAAAGTGGTGAAGCCATTGTGGTTGATGGTGAGCCATTAACTCAGGGCGGTAAGAAAGAACTGGTTAACGACAGTGGCATTACTGCAGTAACCGTTGGTACGGCGGCAACCTTTGGTGGTTTAACGTTAAACGCTTCCGCTATTCAGTCGGTAGTGATTGAAAGTGATGCGGCAAAAGACGCTGATCTGGATGTTGCTGAGCCAATGATTTACAGCCTGGGTGCTAAATACGTTGTTAACGATCAGCTGGACTTCGGTTTTGCTTACCGTGGTGCCGATCGTGACACTGGCGACGATGACTTCCGTCACTCCAGCACCATCGCATTAACCTACAAGCCAGTGAGCAAACTGGTTCTGAACTTTGGTTATGCCAACGGTAAAGACGAAGACAAAACAGAACGTCAGCTGGATAACAACTACTTCGGTAGCGCGTATTACCAGTTAAGCGGTGAGCGTCTGGCCGGTTTCGAATTTGAAGAAGCCGATTACGGCAGCGATGGCAAAACTCAGGCCTTCCTGTTCAGCCTGCGCCAAAGCTTCTGATTACACCGATTCTGTTGTAATCAAATAATAAAAAAGAGCAGCCCTTGAGCTGCTCTTTTTTATGCTTGTTTTTTACGCTTATTGTTTTTGCTACTGTTTTTTTGTGCTGATGGCTTTCTGAAAAATACTTATTCGCCGTCAGACTGCTTTTTAATTAAAAAACGATACACCCCGTCCTGCTCTTCCATCAACACCATTTCCTGATTCAGGAAATTACAGAACTTGAGAAAATCACGCTGAGTCGAAGGGTCCGTTGCCAGAATTTCAACCACATCATTTAATGCCATATCACGAATGATGTTATGTAACATCATTACAGGCTCCGGGCAAAACAACCCTTGTGCATCAAGGTGATGAGTTGCAGTTATATCACTCATTATTTAATAACCTGAAAACAAATATAATTAACCAGTATTTAAATCGCCTGGCGCGCAGAAATTAAGCCCCGACGAATGGCTTGCCACACCACCAGCAAAGCAACCATACATAACACAGCTGCGACGATAAAATGTCCATCGTATCCCAATGCCTGAGCACTGAACCCTGACAACATGCCAGCAATCATACCAGAGATCACTACCACACAACTCTGCAAAGCATAGTCTGCTGCGGCGCAATGCTCACGACAGCGATCCATCATCACGGTAAATAACGCCGCCGTTGCCATGCCACCGGCAATATGCTCCAGCGTTACTGCCACATAAATACGCACCAGCTCCTGTCCATTAAGGCCGAGGTAACTCAGCAACGCCAGCGCTTCAATCAGCAAGAATCCCAGCAAAGCTGTTTGTCGGCCAATACGACTCACCATCCAGCCACCAATTAGTGCCCCTAACAAGCCTGCGGCAAAACCAACTGAACCAAGAATAACGCCCATTTGCTCCAACGTAATTCCCTGATCCACCAGCATCGGACGAATCATTTGTGTGCCAAACGCATCCCCAAATTTAAACAGGAAAATCATCAGCAGCCATAAGCCGGCTCCCGGGGCGCGAAAAAAGTCCAGCCACAACGGCCATAATGGCTGATCATCCACCACGTGAGGTTTTGGTTGAAAACGCCATAACGGCAGTGTGCCAGCCACCATCGCCAGCGCCAGCAATAACAAAGCCCCCTGCCAGCCGAACCAACCAAAAAAGGCTACCAATACGCCACCCGCCAGTACCATACCAATACGATAACCCGCGACCTGCACACCATTACCAATACCACGTTCATGGCTGGCTAAGTTTTCAACCGCTAACGCATCAGTCGCGATATCCTGGGTGGAAATCACCAGATTCAGACAAAACAATAATCCGGCAAATAACAGAATATTTTGCTGCACCCAGAATTCCACTGGCTGTAAGGCAATCACTAACAAAATGGCCGCCGCACTGTAATTCATGGCAAAGATCCAGCTACGACGATATTCATGTTTATACAGACTGAATTTATCCAGCCACGGAGCCCAGATAAATTTAAGCGCCCAGGGCAAAGCCAGCAGCGACAAAAGGCCAATCATGGTCAGATCCAGCCCCTGCTCGCGCATCAGCACCGGCATCGCCTGGCCAAAAAAACCGTGCGGTAAACCCTGCACCAGATACAAACAAATTAAAGCGATCCACTTTTTCATTTTGCGCTCGGGATAATGTACTTATTGTATTTATAAAAATTTCTGCACATACCAGCAGCTGGCCTGCAGACGATAGCCTTCTTTTTTTGCCCAGCTTAAACCGTGCTCAACCAACACTTCGGCCAGCCCCTGCCCCCGCAAACGAAACGGCACATAGGTGTGAGTAAAATCGAGCTGACGATCGGTAATCACATAATCCAATACACACTCGTGCGAGTCTTTGATTAAGACAAATCGTGACTGCTCTGGCTGGTGTTGTATTTCATAATCCATAAAGTGTCTCTGCATTGCATAATAAACGGACGTTACAGCACCCCTGTTCGAACGACAATAAAAAACAGAGCCATAAAAAACCCCGAAGCGGCAGTCCACTTCGGGGTTTGATCGAGTATTGCAATCAGGCTTAGGGCTATTAACAGCCTGCCAGGGAAGTTATTTCACCATCCCTTCCACAATCTCTTCTTCTTCGTGTAAGTCTTCGGTCTCATCAGCTTTTGGCAGCACCAGGTTCAGCACGATAGCCACCAGGCCACACAAACTCAGGCCTTCAAGGCTACCCAACGTCATACCACCAATACCGAACACCAGCGTGGTGGATACAATCACCAGATTACGCTGCTGGCCCATATCAACCCGCGCTTTAACCAGAATATTCAGGCCCACAGAAGCAATCGAACCGAACAGCAAGATCAGGATACCGCCCATCACCGGTGCTGGAATGGTTTGCAGGAAAGCACCAAACTTGGCGATAAATGCCAGCGTGATAGCAAAGCCTGCAGCAAAGGTCATAATCACCGGATTAAAGGCTTTGGTTAACATCACCGCACCAGTCACTTCGGAGTAAGTGGTGTTTGGTGGCCCACCAAATAACGCTGCTGCAGAAGTGGCAACACCGTCACCCAATAAGGTGCGGTGCAGTCCTGGTTTCTCTACGTAGTTTTCACCCGTCACACTGGAGATGGCTAATACATCACCAACGTGCTCAATCGCAGCCACCAGCGCCACCGGCATCATCAGCAGAATAGCGGCCATCTCAAATTTAGGCGTGACAAAATCCGGTACCGCAACCCAGGAGCTGTTATTTACCGCGGAGAAATCCACCATACCCATAAAGGCGGCAATGCTATAACCCACAACAATACCGGCCAGAATCGGCACTAAACGGAAAATACCTTTCGCCAGTGTCGCCACCAGTAAGGTAACCAATAACGCCGGCATGGATACCCAAATGGCATCGGTATACGGGAACAGCTGAGCAGAAGCATCACCGGTTTTACCCATTGCCATATTCACAGCAATCGGCGCCAGACCCAAACCAATAATCATAATGATCGGGCCGGTAACTACCGGCGGCATAATACGATGCAGAAAACCCGGGCCCCGTACTGCCACCAAAATCGCCAGCACAATATAAGTAAAGCCAGAGCAGAATAAAGCGCCCATCGCCACGGCCACACCGTCGTCGCCGTATTGCTGAATAATGCCGATAATCGGGGCAATAAATACAAAAGATGATGCCAGAAATACCGGCACGGAACGTTTGGTAATCAACTGGAACAATAAGGTGCCGATACCGGCAGTAAATAACGCCACACTTGGGTTTAAGCCGGTAATTAACGGCATTAACACCAAAGCACCAAAGGCCACAAATAACATTTGCAGACCGGCCAGTACGGTACGCCAACCGGCGTAAGCATCCTGAGACATACGACTTCCTCTATATTTAATTTATTGAAATTCTTTATTAATACAACGAGCTTGTTTAACCGTCAGCGAGGCAGCTAGCTCAAAACTTATTCGGTACCAAAAATCTTATCCCCAGCATCGCCCAGTCCCGGGATGATGTAACCATTTTCATTTAAGTGGTCATCAACGGATGCCGTGTAAATCTCAACGTCCGGGTGTGCTTGCTGTACCGCTTTAATACCTTCTGGTGCAGCAACCAGAACCAGTGCACGGATTGAAGTACAACCGGCTTTTTTCAGCAGGTCGATGGTGGCATTCATAGAACCACCGGTTGCCAACATCGGGTCTACTACCAGCGACATACGCTGATCAATATCACCGGCTAATTTATCGAAGTAGCTCACTGGCTCTAAGGTTTCTTCATCACGGTACAGACCAACCACGCTGATTTTCGCGCTGGGTACCAGTTCCAGTACGCCGTCCAGCATACCCAGACCAGCACGCAGAATTGGCACAACGGTAATCTTCTTGCCTTTAATACGTTCGGCACTGATTTCGCCACACCAACCTTCAATTTTATAATCTTCCAGTTCCAGATCTTTAGTCGCTTCGTAAGTCAGCAGGTTACCGACTTCCCCTGCCAATTGGCGGAAACTGCGGGTGCTGATATTTTGCTGGCGCATCAGGCCAAGTTTGTGTCGAACCAGAGGGTGGCGAATTTCATGAACGCTCATGAGTTACCTCGTTATTAATTGCTGTCAGATCGGAATTTGGGGTGCCGCAAATAGCAGAATACACAGCTTCGGCCATTGGGGTACAATTGGCGCGCGATTTTCGCACAAGCCGCCCTCTGGCGCGAAGTAAAAATGTAACCAAGCGGTCAATTCTGCAAAAAAGTCGGTATTCACAGCAGTATCTCAGGGACGACATTTATGAAGTACGTTTTTTCACTGATAGCTACATTAGCAATTTTACTAGCCGGCTACGCTGTTTTTTGGGCTATCCCACAAATGCAGAACCACTCTGCCGCTATAGACGATACCGCCAGTTCAAATACAGCGCTAATCTCGGGTGATGTGCAAATCTTTTCCACTGAGAGTCAGGCCAACCATCAACCGTTAGCATCGCTGTCACAACAGGAATTATTGCAGGTGTTACAACAGGTCGAGCGCCATCTGCAACAGCAAGGTGCCGTGTTACAACAACAAGGTGTCGTGCTACAACAGCTACAGACCACCCTGAACGAATTGCAACAAAATACCGCCCCCACCAGCCACTACGAAAAAGAGTACGCGGAGCTGTTACAAGGTATGCCCGAGAACTTTGAGAGTCGCCTGAAATCAGACCCACAATATGCCGAGCAAATGCGCTATGAATTATTCACCCAGGCAACCGACGTTAATCAGACGGATCAACAGCGGGTCAAAGCGGTGCAACAACTGATCTTCGCCAGTCACAGCATTGGTCTGCACGATGATTATTACAACAACCGCCAAGTGGTCAGTGCCATGGTACAACTCAGCAATGACACTCCGGATCAGTCGATGCGTATTAAAGCGCTGGAGCAGATCAGTAGTATCGGTTTACAGGACCCGGAGATGAATAAGTATTTTCTGGATCTGGTCACTAACGATGACAACGCATACGTACGCACACTGTCTGGCCATATCCTGTCATCGTCTTTGTATAACTCGGATATTCCAAAATCACAGCGTCAGGCACTTGGCGATGACATTAAAGCCTTTATGGTACAGGGCGATGCCACCACCCAAAAAATTCTGGAACAGCAGTTTGGTAGCCCGGAACGATTACAGCAATGGCTGGATGAGATAAAATAATCGCCTGTTACTGCTATTGCTTCCGGAGCATCTTATGCCACGTGCCTGTGCCCGCCATATCCTGGTTAAAACCAAAGAACAAGCCGACAATCTGAAACAACAGCTCGCCAAAGGTGCTGACTTTGCCAAATTGGCTCAGAAGCACTCGACCTGCCCGTCCAAAAAGAACGGTGGCAGCCTGGGTGAGTTTAACAAAGGTGAGATGGTCAAAGCCTTCGACGACGTTGTGTTTAAAGGGCCATTACTCAAGGTTCAGGGGCCGGTTAAAACCAAATTCGGCTATCATCTGATTGAAACCATTTACCGTACCTGATTCTTAAGGCATCTCTGAATAATTCAGAGGTGCCTTAATTCCAATCCTGATAGAATCGCGCGCTGTTTAAGATTCACCGATTGACCCCCCAGAGATTTTTACCATGGCAGAACTTGGCCGCTACAACACATTAAAAGTTCAGGAAATGGCACCACACGGTGCCTACCTGGACGATGAAGACGGCGGCCAGATTCTGCTTCCGACCCGTCAGGTACCCGAAGGTACTGAGATTGGCGACGAGATTAAGGTATTTGTTTACCTTGATTCTGAAGACCGCTGGATTGCCACCTGCCAACGCCCGCGTGTACAGCTGCATCAGGTTGCCAGCCTGGAGGTGGTCGATGTCAACCGCACCGGCGCTTTCCTGGATTGGGGATTAGCCAAAGACTTATTCGTACCCTTTGCTGAACAAAAGCAGCGTATGGAACAAGGCAAAAGCTATCTGGTGTATGTGCTACAAGATAATACCGGCCGTTTAATTGGCAGTACCCGACTGAATCGTTACATCAGTGACGAAGCGAAATCGAACTGGCCGGGCTCACCGGACCCATACAGCGTTGGCGATCAGGTACGTATTATTGTCAGTCATCGTACCGAGTTGGGCTACAAAGCCGTGGTTGAAGATGAGTTCTGGGGGGTGATTCACCATGACGATATTCGCAAAGCCATTCGCCCGGGCAATAAACTGGATGGCTATATTAAACGCGTGCGCGACGATCATCGTTTGGATATTGCTTTAGAGCCCATTGGTCACGCCAAAATTGCGCCCCTTGCCAGTCGTATTCTGAAAAAACTGCAGGAAGGTGATGGCACCTTAGGGTTAAGTGATAAAAGCCCGGCGGATTTAATTGAGCTGCATTTTGGTGTCTCCAAGCGGGTCTTTAAAATGGCTATTGGTCAATTATTTAAAGAACGCATCATTGTCATTGAAAGCGATCATATTCGCTTAACCAATGAAAATGATGCGAAGAAACCGCGCCCAGCTAAAAAGCCTAACAAGCCGCCAGCCACGGCCAAATCTAAAGCAGCTAAACCAGAGAACGTCGAAAAGCCCAAAGCAGCAAAACCACGTAAGCGCTTTGTAAACAACAAAAATTCCGCTAAAACACTCTCTTTGAAAAAGTAATTTCATAAAAATCACGGAGAAAAACCATGCCTAAGGCAAGTGATATCAAAAAGAACGCCGCCATCGAATTTAACGGCAGCGCCTATTTTGTAAAAGACATTGAACGTTCAGTACCACAAGGCCGTGCCGGTGGCAGCCTGTACCGTATGCGCATGTACAATGTGGCAACCGGCCAGAAAGTTGATGAAACTTTTAAAGATTCCGACATGCTGAATCTGGCTGACGTAATGCGCCGACAGGTGATGTTCTCCTACAGTGATGGCGACGAATACGTCTTTATGGATAACGAAGACTACTCTCAGTTCAGCCTGAACAAAGACAATATCGTAGACGAAATTCTGTTCTTCAACGAAAGCACTCAGGGCCTGCAGGTTGTATTACTGGACGACGCACCCGTTGCACTGGAACTGCCAGCGCACGTTGAGCTGGAAATCACTGAAACTGACCCATCCATCAAAGGTGGTTCGGCCACGGCCCGTACTAAACCAGCGACTATGACCACTGGCCTGGTCATTCAGGTACCAGAGCATATCTCGACTGGCGACGTGGTGAAAATCAACGTCGAAGAGAAGAAATTTATGGGGCGTGGCGAGAAGTAAAGTTCCGGACACTTCTCATAAAGATATTTACCATAAAGACCTTACCAATAAAGAAGTGGGTAAATTCATCCACTTCTTTATTCACTTTGAATATTATTCAAACGATAACGACAACAAGGCCTGCCTTCCTGAGTCCTTATCTTCAATAAAAACACCACGCTCACCTAACCCTAACCATAAACCGTGCTTATTTTCATTCAGATAATGGTAGGCATAGCCAGCAATTCCCGGCTCTACCCGCGATGCCAATGCAGTTTGTTGATTAGACCAATTGTAATTCATCAGGCTATCCTCAAAAGCATTAAATAATTCGTAATAAAGACCACCAACCAGTTCTCTGCGCAACATTTCCCGTGCCTCTGAATTTTCTTGATCAATCACTGGCAGCCGGATTAACTCTAAGTTGATCAGAGAGTCCAGAGGATCAGGCTCATTATTGAGATCCACAAAGTTAAACGAATTGATATCCCCATTTGGGTTAAATATTGAAATACCACCACGACGTTTAACAGCAACCCCGGTGGCTCCTGCATCAAACGCCAAACCATTACTCTGCCAAAGCTCCCAGTGAATTGAATCACCAGATGTTGGTGCACGATAAGCTTCAGGACCATCTCGGACACTTTCCTGAATACTATTCAGGTAATAAAACCCTGCATTTTTAAACACCGACATACCAAAGAAAACATCGGATTCAACTGTAAATGTATAAAAGCCCAACAAACACGGTGAAGTGGATCGGCTTTCTTTTGAGTTACCGATGTAATCAATCATCACCAAATGACAATTGCCAGAATCACTCTTCATTATATAAGACAAACCATCACTATTTACTTCACTGCCCGCGTACTGAATATCACTAGCGATATCACTGGCAAAGGTATGAACTTTTATCAACTGATTATCAGCATTGAATCGGAATAATGACCAATCACCATTTAACTCTTTTATTGTCAGATGTTGCTGTCCCTGATAATAAAACCAGTTGGCGATATCCTGATAAGGGAAATAACGGCTGTGCCAAACAACTTCTGGCTCACCAGAAGTCAGATTAAACCGATATAAATTGTGGAAGTCCGTAAATAAAATATAGTTTTCAGTAACTTCCTGAATCGAGCGAAAGATATAAGGCATACTTGCAGAAAGCTCAGGTTGCTCGGGAATAATTTGAATCTCATTATTATCCTGAACTAATCGGCAATTAATTGAAAAAACAAGCCCATCGCATTCAACCTGCTCTGTAGAGTTATTCTCAAAACTCAGATGTGCAGGCAGCGCATCAAAATCCCGGACTGAAAAATCAGACAGATTCATTTCCTTTAATTGCGACTGTCCACTGTAACTCTGAAGCCAATATAACTTTTGAGCTGATTCATCCAATGCCCAGCGAATTGATACCGACAGAGGCTCATCACTACCAATCGGCTCAAATTGATACACAAGACGCTCTTCAGACTCACCCGACAGTAAAAAAATAGCCCGGTGTGTACTGTCCCAGGCGAAATATGCATCCTGTTGTGGCCAATAAATAACTTTGCTCAAGCTTGTTAAAGAAGTGCGCTGGGAAAATTGATAATCCGTAGAGAGTATTTCTCCATTCGACCAGCGCACTTCAAGTTCGAACTGCTGATCAGGAAAAATGTTACCTTGCAAATCGGTCTGCAGTTCAATATCAACAAACCAGTATCCCCGGCTGTCAGCTTGCCATTGAATATCGGATGATATTGCTTCTTCTGCCCCGATATTGGTAGCCCGAATAACAAAAGAAACTACATCAGAGAGGTCTCTATCCCCAGAAACAACCTCATTTAACCGCCCTTTTACGCGTAAGTTTTTATTTTCACGCCCGTTTTCAAACACTATAGGTGCCAAATTGCTGCTCTCAGGTGGAAAGTCAACAACAATGGACGCTATTTGCGCTTCTGATTCAGAACCCCCGGAATCTGAGTTGAGGCAACCGACTAAAACACAAGCACAAACAGCCAGAAGCAGGGCCCGAAAGGCAGATAATAAGCGCATCACAGAAAATCCTTTTGATATTAATAATTGGCTTCTATTCTAATAAATATACTTTTTATTAACTGCCATGCTTTGTTAATTACTCGGCAGCATGGCATACCGATCATTAGAAGAGTCATAAAGAAATAAACCTGCATCAGAATCGCCAAACCATAGAGATGATTGACGCATTTCAGATAAACCATAAACATTGCCTGTTCGTTGACTTATCAATGATGGCGATGGTGACGCTGATTCGGTACTTAAGTCACTAAAATTTAAAACGCTTAATGGTAAATAGAAGTCAGAAAACAGCGCATCAGCAATGACATCCAAAATAGTTCTATCCAGAAGAGCAGAACGCTTAACCACTTGAAAGCCTGTATCTTTCTCAGAAAATAACTGCCAGCGAAGTTGTTTCAACCACGGAACCAAGGTGATATCCGTTCGTTGAGGATCGTCACTGTTATCTGCGCTTAAAAGGCTATCAATCTCACTCGGTTCAGCAATAACAAGCGATTTGTCATTATAAACGGATAACTGCTCCTGACTCGCTCCTAATACAGCGGCCTTCTCTTGCCAGGGCTGCCATTGAGCTTCTTGCTGATTTAAGGGTGAACGATAAATAGTAGAGAATGCTCCGAGAACAAAAGGGAATCCTAAAGGGTTTAGAGTGTCGTCACTCACCAATCGATAGGCATAATCACCAACCACATAAATATCATTACTTAACCGTACATCACTTATTCCCGGAAGCGTGATATCCCCTTCCGGGTGGCAAAGATCACTGGAACGTTCGTCAACAATCCCCTCTAACACATCGATTTCAATAATCATGCAGCGATCATTTTCGCTTTTCATCACATAAAATTTGCCCTGCTGATTAATATCGCCATCGATATGATTCAGATAAAAAGCAACATTTTCTGAAATTTTTTGCACTTTTTTCAGTTCATTCTGAACACGCTCATACAACCACCAATGATCAATAAACGATTTAGCAATTACATAGTTTTTATCATTGGCAGAAAAATAGCCGGCCATATCCCCAAAAGGTTGATAACGGTTATGCCAGGCTAATTCCAGCTCGCCCGTTGAAATATGGTAGCGGTACAACTGATGCCCATTACTTAAAAACAACTGATCTTCCTGCACGGCGATTACGTCCTGTAGCACAGATGCCAGTGACTGCTCAAAAGACGGCACCGTATCAATTAACGCCTTTTTATCCTGCCGCTGTAACTGATTTCCTTCCAGGCGATAACGAACGAGGTCGCAATTCCAAACGTATCGAGCACTAACTTTGGAGTCACACAGAATTTGTTGGTAGGTGTTATTGAAAAGATCAGAAAACAACACATTGCGGTCATCTACACCATCTGCCATTGTGGCAGTTGCATCTACCTCAACTGCGGAAGGGTCTACAACCGTGTCAACCAGCCAAATCTGTTGCTCATCGGCACACGTAGCTTCAATCCATAAAACAGATTGTTGATAAGGCATGATGTTCAGACAGCCAGGGGACTCTGTCGACAAACCAGAAATCGGCTTATAGTCTGTCAGCTCCTGAGAGCTGAAATAAAACTGACGAATTTGTTGATCTTTGAAGAGAACCAGTGCTTGCTGATCGGCACGTATTGTTATCTGAGCACCATCAAAGAAATCGGCTGCGTCTTTACTGATCAGTGTTGTTTGCTCACTTGTTACCAGATTCAACCGTTTAAGTTGTGAGCGATTCTCTGATCTTTCCGTCCAATATAAGGATTGTGTATTAGCATCAACATACCAACGCCAGATCAAAGCCCCTTCTTCAGCGCGATAAAGTAAGTGTTCATCGGATTTAGAGGTTAAGCTAAAAAATTCATTAGTCAGATCATGATACGCAATATAACGCCCAGCGACGCCAGTAAACGCAACCTGATTAAGCCGTGAAGTAAATGCATGACTCCTAAATGAATGGTCAACCTGATATTCATCGCCTTCAGGTTCAGTGATTTTCAGTGCAACCCGTTGTTCTGGTGTGTCATTTAATTGAACGTCAACAAACCAATCATCCCCATTCCATAAAACAGGGAGGGTTGTATCACCAGCAACAACGTGAATCTGCCAACTGCCTTCTGAGCCGGTATTATTGCGGAACTCGTCGCTGATATGGCCGTAGAGTCGAATTTCATTATTCGTACCCTCTAGTAGTGGGCCAATATTGGAACCTTGCGGAGGGAAATCAATAACAACTGGGCTGGAACCATTCATCCGTGCCGTATTGGAGCTATCCTGAGCAAAATCAAAACAAGCAGACAGGCACAACCCCAGCAACACAATCATCATCCAATGGCTACAACGCATCGCTGACATAGCAAATCCTTATGCAATTTCTAAAAAAGAGCGCCATTATAATCATTGATAAGCTTAAATGTTAAGATACACAGAAATCGCTTAATGACTGTCAATTGCACAATCATTCACCAATTTACACGTGTTTCCGGAAGCCTTTTCCGGTATTATCGCGCCCTTCAAAATCCTTTGTTTCACCCTGACTACCCGGGACAAAAGCTGTGATCTCAACCGCTAATATCACCATGCAGTTTGGCGCTAAGCCACTGTTCGAGAACATTTCTGTCAAATTTGGCGATGGCAACCGTTATGGCCTGATTGGTGCCAACGGCTGTGGTAAGTCCACCTTTATGAAGATCCTCGATGGCTCACTGGAGCCAAGTGCAGGTAACGTATCCATCACGCCAAACGAGCGTTTGGGTAAGCTGCACCAGGATCAGTTTGCGTTTGAAGAGTTCACCGTACTCGATACCGTGATGATGGGTAACAAAGAGCTGTGGGCCATTAAAGAAGAGCGTGATGCTATTTACGCCAACCTGGAAGCCACCGAAGACGATTACATGCGTGCCGCTGAGCTGGAAGGTGAGTTCGCTGAGATGGACGGTTACACTGCTGAATCTCGTGCAGGTGAATTACTGTTAGGCGCCGGTATCGAGACTGAATTCCACCAAGGCCCAATGACCGAAGTCGCTCCTGGCTGGAAATTGCGGGTATTACTGGCTCAGGCACTGTTCTCCAACCCGGATATTCTGCTGCTCGACGAACCGACCAACAACCTGGACATCAACACCATTCGTTGGCTGGAAGGCATTATCAACGACATGAAGTGTACGATGATTATTATCTCGCACGACCGTCATTTCCTGAACTCTGTGTGTACCCACATGGCCGACATCGACTACGGCGATATCAAGATCTACCCGGGTAACTACGACGACTTTATGATTGCTTCGACTGCCGCACGTGAGCGTCAGCAATCAGAAAACGCTAAGAAGAAAGCACAAATTGCTGAGCTGCAGCAGTTTGTTAGCCGCTTCTCGGCCAACGCTTCCAAAGCCAAGCAGGCGACTTCCCGTGCCAAGCAGATCGACAAGATCAAGCTGGACGATATCAAGCCGTCTACCCGTCAAAACCCATATATTCGCTTTAACCAAGAGAAGAAGCTGCACCGTCAGGCGGTGGAGATTGAAGCGCTGTCTCACGGCTATGAAGGTGAGACTCTGTTCGCCAATACCGACCTGATGATTGAAGCGGGTGAAAAAATCGCGGTTATTGGTGCTAATGGTGCGGGTAAAACCACTTTCCTGAAATGCCTGGTGAATGGTTTTGATCAGGATGGTATCGAAGCAAATTCCGGCACCATTAAATGGTCGGAGAATGCCAACATCGGCTATTACGCTCAGGATCACGAGTACGAATTCCCACAAGCCACCAACCTGTTTGACTGGATGGAACAGTGGAAAACCGAAAAACACGATGACCAGGCAGTTCGTGGCACCTTAGGTCGCCTGCTGTTTAACCAAGACGATATTAAAAAGTCAGTTAAAGTGTGCTCTGGTGGTGAAAAAGGCCGTCTGCTGTTCGGTAAGCTGATGATGCACGATCACAATATTCTGCTGATGGACGAACCAACCAACCACATGGATATGGAATCCATTGAATCATTAAACATGGCGCTGGAAATGTTTGAAGGCACGCTGTTATTTGTTTCTCACGATCGTGAGTTTGTATCCTCTTTGGCGACCCGTATTATCGAAATTAAAGATAACAAAATCGTCGATTTCCACGGCACCTACGACGAGTACCTGCGCTCTCAGGGTGTTGAGTAACATCTGAAGATTTCCACAGACAATAAAAAACGCCCTGCTATTCTTCGTGAATAACAGGGTGTTTTTTATTAGCTCTAATTATTTATTCTGACAAATCCAATCAAGGCATTACTTAATCAGGCGAATAGCAAAAGGAGCCTGATAGCTATTCCCTTTAGACGCATTAATTGCACCCAGGACACAAAATACCAGATGGCAAAAGCCAATAATCGGGAATAAAAAAGCCCCCATCACAATTATTGTCAGTGCATAGGCAATGGCGTAAGCAATAATCGCGGTGATACACCAGTTAAGCGCTTCTTTCGCATGCGCTAACACAAAAGAATCGTCATTTTTTAACAGATAGAAAACCAGGCCGGGAATAAAGCCAAAGAAAATAGTACCAATCCACAATAGCAACGACAGATTTTTAGATTCTTGTCCGGCAGATTGTGGCTTACCTTCGATCAGATCACTCATGAGATATCTCCCTGTGTATTTAAAATAGTGATGTAGCAGCAACGTAATAAGCTGCCCTGGCAAGATATACTGATAGCTATTGTTATGATTATCTTTAAAAAGATTGTAAAACCGCTACAATCGGAATCTGCACAAGAGCACCAAGAAACAACACCAAAACAAGGATTGTGTATGAAAAAGCTGATATTACTGGTTATCGCCTTAGCGGTTTATCAAAAGTGGCATCACATTGACGCCTTTATTAACCCCCCACCTCCATTTGTTCAAGACCACTTCGGCACCGTTGTTTTATACGCCACCTCCTGGTGTGGTTATTGCCAGCGAGCCCGTGATTTACTGAAAAGCAAAGGCATCCGCTACAAGGAATACGACATTGAGAAATCGACCATTGGTAAGCGGGAATACGATCAGCTGAATGGTTCGGGTGTGCCGTTATTGCTGATTAATGGCGAGGTAGTACGCGGCTTTAATAAACAGAAAATTTTACAGCTGGCTCTTTAATCTTCCTCTCAGAAATGATCCCGATAAGAAATTCAGAGATACGTTAAACAAAAAAACCGCTTTGTTGCCAAAGCGGTTTTTTATTATCAGTTCTGCTACAAAAATGCGTTAAGCAACAGGCGTGATATCGTTCAGCATACGCTTGCCAGCACCTGGCAATACTTCCATTTTTTTACCCACGCTAGCGGTATAGTTAGTCGTCAGAATATCCGATACAAAACGCCACTCACAAGTCGCTTTTTGTTTAGTAAATTCAACCAACATATAACCACGGTTAGCGGCGTTCAGGTATTTCAGGTCATCAACCAAAGTTGTTACTGCAACCTCAAAGCCTTGCTGAAGCGCAGGCGTTGAAAGCGAAACAGTATCCTCAAAACCTGGGGATGTCACAGAAGCTGTAGCGAACTCAACTCCCACTGAACCACCGGCGCGATTTACATCACCCAGACTCGTGGCATTGGAGTTAAGCGGATACAGGTCACTTGCCCAGGCATTGTGAGTATCGCCGGCCAGCACCACTAGATTTTTATTAAAGAACTGAGCGCGCTGTAAAATCTGCTCACGAGCATCCACATAACCATCCCAGGCATCCAGGTTATAAGGTGCACTGCTTGCAACCGCAACCCTTGCAGCTTCAACCGCTGTGACTGTTGGGTCACCTGCCTGAATACGACCTTTAATGGTTGCCAGCTCCAAAAGTAGTGACGCTGTTTCTGCTTGCGCGGTTGATGCATCAGCTCCCGCTTCAATTAATGCCTGAATTTCTCCCAGCTTCTGCAATAACTCCTGTGGTACCAGAATACGGCCCATCACTACCTGTTGGCCTAATACCTGCCATGTGGCGGTAGAGCCCACCATACGGTCAATTGTACGGCTTTGTTGTTCATTACCTAATAAGGTTCGCTCGCTATCCGTTACGGCATCAGCAAAAGCAGCCGCATCAAGGCCACTTGAAGTTAGAAAATCACCATAAGATAAAGGCTCAGTACGGGCTACCTGACGAGTATCCAGCATATGCAGGCTTAACAGGTTGCCGAAATCAAATGAGCGGTCAATCACCGACAAGTCATCACCGGTACGGATCGGCAGCCACTCGTGGTAGGCCTGGAATGCTGCCGCACGACGATCGGCAAATGAGCCTTCATCATCATTGTGGTTCTCGGCACCATCTTTAAACGCATCGTTGGCCAGTTCGTGGTCATCCCACACACAAATAAACGGAGCATTCTGGTGAGCAGACTGAAGATCGGCATCACGACGATACTGGTTATAACGCGCACGGTACTGATCCAGCGTAATAATTTCTTCAGTTGGGTCCAGCTGACGGTTATCAGCAATATTATTCACATCCGGGTATACGCCGGATTCATACTCATAAATATAATCGCCCAGGTGCACAACCGCATCGGCATCAGAATTAGCGATTTCTTTATAGACATTAAAATTACCAAACGGGAAGTTAGCACACGAGCACACTGCCAGTTTGGCATTGGCAACATCACCTGTCGGTAATGTTTTGGTGCGGCCAATCACGGTTTCAGAACCCTGGCCTTTAAACTGGTAATAGTAGGTTGTATTGGCTTCTAAGCCGGTAACATCAACTTTCACCGTGTAATCAACCGATGCATCGGTATCCACACGGCCGGTCTTAATGATGTCACGCATCGCTGAGTCCGTCGCCACACTCCATTCAACCGTGGCCGTTTGGCCGGTATTCTGGTCTGGAGTAATACGGGTCCAGATGATAACGCGATCGGTTAACGGGTCTCCGGATGCCACACCATGGCCAAAATCAAATACTGAGAGCGCTCGCTCGTCATTATCATCGTCATCACTGCCACAGGCGGTTAATACAGCAGGCGTAGAAACCGCGCCAGCACCGGCGGCAACGGATTTCAAAAAGCTACGACGGCTTACTTTAGAATCATGAGTCATAATTCAGAACCTTTTCTTGATTTTGTATTTATTAATTCTGTTGTTTGCTGCGCAATGCCATCGCATGGGCAGCACGTGAGAATCAGCACGCCAATATTGCCTATGAAAAACCCGTTTTCATACAAAAGAATTACAAAAGACTCAAAAAACTGTAACTTTTTGTTATTGAGTCATTCAGAACCCTATTATCCCCGCTTTCCGAGATTGTTTGTGTCCTAAAAACTACCAGCTCTGGCCTAAAATCCGCTTTTTCCGTACACTTGGCGGCCTTTCTAACAGCTATGTGGTTACCCAGCGGATGCTTGATAAAAACGCCCTTTCCCAGCTTAAAAATCTGAAACAAGAGATCCATGACAGCACCCCCCGTCATGAGGGTCGGGTAAGGGCCACAACCGGCCGCTTCGGGTTTGTGAATACCGAGGACAAACAGCAGTTTTTCTTATCTCCGGATGAAATGGAAAAGGTACTGCCGGGCGATCAAATTGCGTTTCGGGTAGAAGCAGCTGGCGAAGGCAAGCAGCAGGCGATCATTGAAAAAGTGATCAGCAGTGAGCTGGATCAGCTCTATGGCCGTTATGTGATTCGTGGTAAAGGTCACTTTATCGAGCCGGATAACGACACGCTGAACCGCTGGATTTTTATTCCACCGAATAAACGCTTAAAAGCACAGGAAGGCGATCTGGTAAGCGCTCATATCAGCCAGCACCCCTTCCCGAATGGCCGTGCTCAGGCGCATATTGATGGCATCATCGGCAAGCCCGGTGAAGATCATATTGAACATCGCTTTATTATGGAAAAAAGTGGTTTATCGGCTGACTTCTCAGAGGCCGAACAACAGCAGGTCAGCCAACTAGTTGAACAAGGATTACAGGCAGAACTGGATAAACGTACCGACCTTACACATCTGCCATTTGTGACCATTGATTCGGCCGGTACCCGCGATATTGACGACGCATTATACGCCGAAGCACACAGCCAGGGTTGGTCGTTATGGATTGCCATTGCTGATCCGGCGGCCTTAATTAACACCAACAGTGCGCTGGATAACGCCGCTGAGCAACGCGCGACTTCATCGTATTTCCCGGATCAGGTACTGCCAATGCTACCACCTGAACTGTCGGAACAATTATGTTCATTGCAGGAAAATGAGCTGCGTCTGGCCATGGTGGTTGAGCTTAAGGTGGCGGAAGATGGCAGCATCGAGAGCACCAATATTCATAATGCCAAGATCCGCAGTCAGGCCAAATTAAGCTATGCCCAGGTCGCACAGCTGATTAAAGGCGAAGATAACGAGATTCCGGCCGAGCTGCATGGTCATATTGTTCACCTGCATAACTGCTCTCTGGCATTGAATCAGTTCCGTGCGGAACACTGCCTGATTATGGAAGAGCGCCCGGATTACAAAATCATCACCGATGAGCAAGGCAAAGCCAAAGAGATTGTGAAGCTTGAGCGTAATCAGGCACATCGTCTGGTGGAAGAATGCATGCTGGCCTGTAACCGCTCGATTGCTGACTGGCTGGCGGAAAAAGAAAGTGGCTTCTTTATCAACCACAGCGGTGTGCGAACTGAGCGCATCGGTGAAGTCGTGGCATTAATTCGTGAACAGCTGGAGTTGGAGCGTAAGCCAAAAATTCAGACTTTAGCGGAGTTTGTTGAGTGGGTTCAGAAAGCCGAACAATGCGATTCTGAATTCCCACTGCGCACTATCATCAGCCGCCAGCTTGAACGCAGCAACCTCTCTCTGGAAGCGGGTGCTCACTTTGGCCTGGGCTTCAGCCACTACACCACCTTTACCTCACCGCTGCGTAAGTACAACGATCTGTTATTGCACCGGATTATTAAGTCTCTGCTGGATGACAGCACGCCAGAATTACCACAACAAACCACGCTGGATCAGATTCAGCAACGCCAGGCAAACAGCCGAATTGCCGCTTCCCAAACCGAGAACTGGCTAAAACTGGACTGGCTGCAACAGCAGGATAAAGAAGCGACTTACGATGCCACCATCGTCCATATGAATTCAGCAAACTTTACCGTGCGCTTAGAAGATTCTGGTATCGAAGGCACCATTGATCGCCGCAAAGCCAAAGGCGACTGGACGTTTGAAACCAAAACTCTGACACACCGCAGTGGTGATATCTGCTTTAAGCTGAATCAGCCGGTTCAGGTGAAAGTGCAGGATCTTAAGCCGCAAAGTCGCAGTGTACGGTTTGTTTTGGTTGATTGAAGTTTATTAAATATTAAGACTGTATATTTTCAAAAGCAGCAACAGGACGTTGCGTGCTTATCGCCAGAGCAGGGACGCGATTGCGATTAGTGCGGCTGAAAATATACCGTCTTAATATTATCGACATAAAAAACGCCGTGGTCTTGTAAACCCGCGGCATTTTTTATTAAGTCAGGTTTTTCTGAAAATCAGAAACCAACTGATAAGCTGGCACCGATATAAGTACCTTTAATATCGGCATCAGCTTCAATATCAGCCAGGTCATCATCGGTTTTCAGCGAGAACGAACGATATCCTGCTTCCAGACCCAGATCGACCAGCGGAATCGGCAGGGTATAACCAAGACCATACGACAGATCCTGTACTTCGTTATCGCCATAAGCGATATAGTTCACATCAACCTGACCATAAATACCAAACGGTGTATCCACTTTAATTTCACCGTATAACAGCGGCATGGTGAAATCCAAATCAACGGTTTCGGTACCGGAAACCGCACCAGTCACTTCTGCTTCACCATCAAACTGACGCGCAGTTAAACCAAAGTTAAAATCAAAAAATGGTACCGGTAATGGCAAGCCCCAGATCAGAGTCAGATCGTTATGGCTCAGGTCGAAGGTTGACGTCACATCTTCATCAAAAGGTGTCCCGGCAAACTCACCATTAATATTGCCATCACCTTCAATCTCTAAAGATGTACGCTTCAGTTTAATATTCGGAATCAGTGGCACCGGATGCTCCAGAAAAACCGTCAGCTGCTGCCCGTTTTCAGAATCCAGATTCAAACCATCATCTTCAACAGAAATACCATCATCCAGCTGGCCTGTTGGTTCAGCGTCCCAAACGCTGGCTTTTGCGCCGACTGTAAATAACAGGTCTGCCTGGGCAGCCATTGGAGTCATTGCTGCTAATAGTGCTGCAATCGCCACTTTTTTCATGATGTGTTCCCGTAATCAATTTGTTATCTAAACGACCAGCCGATTCATAATAATGATTAAACCAGCCTGGTAACTCAGTGTTCCGTTAGTGTGCCTGCAAATGACCAGAATGCCAATTCTTTGCCGCCTGAGGAGTAGTCGATAATTCAAAACCAATCACAAAAAACAAAAAAGCCCGTGAATTAAACATAATTCACGGGCTCGTTTGATTTATTAGCAAGCTGCCAGGTGTTAATTAAAATTCAACACCAATACGCTTACCCACAGCTTCGTAGGACTCAACCACATTACCCAGCCCCTGACGGAAGCGGTCTTTATCGAGTTTTTCACGGGTTTCCGCATCCCACAAACGACAGCCATCTGGTGAGAATTCATCGCCCAGTACTACTTCGCCATTAAACAGGCCGAATTCAAGTTTGTAGTCGACCAGCAGCATGCCACCATCGGCAAACAGTTGCTTCAGAACTGCGTTCACTTTAAACGTCAGCTCTTTCATCTTTTCGATATCTTCTTCCTGTGCCCAGCCAAATGAACGGGCGTGGTATTCGTTCACCATCGGATCGCCGAGTTCATCGTTTTTCAGGAATAATTCAAACGTAGGTGGCACCAGGTCAATGCCTTCATCGACACCCAGACGACGCACCAGACTGCCTGCCGCAACGTTACGCACAACACACTCTAATGGAATCATATCAAGGCGTTTTACCAGAGAGTCGGTATCGGACAGCAGTTTTTCGAAGTGGGTCGGAATACCCGCTTCTGCCAGCTTGGTCATTACAAACGCGTTGAACTTGTTATTCACCAGACCTTTGCGATCTAGCTGTTCCATCTTTTTACCATCAAACGCTGACGTATCGTTACGGAATTCCAGCACCATCAGATCATTGTCGTCGGTTGTGTAAACGGATTTTGCTTTACCGGAATAAAGCAGTTCGCGTTTTTCCATAGGAGTCTCTCCGGAAAATATCATAAAAATAAAACCCGGAAGGCCCGGGTTAAGAATCTGTTCGCACCGTTATAACGCCAACTGATACCAATCGGATACGGTGTCTTGTTCAAGCAGTTCAACATCCGGCGGTAAGCAGTTTAATACCGAAGCTAATAACGCTCTTACCCGGTTGCGATCATTATTCTTTTCGCTGATATGGCCTGCCGTCACTTTTTTCAGACCAGGCCAACTGACTCTGGCCACCAGCTCAGCACATTGCTGATTATTCAGATGACCAAAATTACCTGCCACGCGCGCTCGCAAACTGGGAGGGTACGGGCCAACCTGCAATAATTGCGGGTCATGATTGGCTTCAATCTGTAATGCATGACAACCAGTGTACTGTTCGACGATATGCGGGGTCAGCGACCCTAAATCCGATAACACACCCAGTTTATAACCATCATCACTGCTGATTACATATTGCAGTGGTTCCTGGGCATCATGTGGTACCGTCACCGGTGTCACGCTTAAACCAGCCAGAGTCACCACCTGCTCGGCACGAATGCAATGCCATAACGGGTGTTCCAGCCATTCCATTTTGCGTGCTGTGCCAAAGGATGCATAAAACGGAATATCCAGCGCTTCACACAAGCCCTGCACACCTTTGGCATGATCACTATGCTCGTGAGTTACCCAGACCGCTTTGAGTTGTGCCGGATCAATATCCAGCTGCGCCATGCGCTGCAACGTCACTTTACGGCTGAAACCACAATCAATTAATACACAGTGTTGCTGATGCTCGATCAGGGTGGCATTACCCCGACTGCCACTGCCTAACGATGCGTATTTCACGATTCCAGCTGAGTCTCAATGCTCTTTAATACCGCTTCGGTGACATCCGCTTCGGCCAGTGTATCAGCGTCGGTTAACAGGGATAAATACACCCCCTGACGCGAACGGCTCATTTTCAGCAGATAGGTGGCACTGGTGATCAGCTCTTCACCCCACAGCTTATCCCACCAGCTGCGGTTATCTTCAACGTCCGACTTTTCCACTTCCAGATAATAAGTACCAGTGCTGCGGTTCAGGTCGATCAGTTTCAGGTCTGATGCCGCTACCGCCTCGGTCACCGCCGCCCAGGACGCAGCAAATCCTAAATCAAGACGCAGAATCTGAGTGCCGGCACCATCTTTATCAAGACGTGGATTTAAACTGTCTGAACGGTATTGCGCCAGACTGGTCACACCCACATCGTCCTGCTCTGTTGTTACCAGAGCTAACGGTCGTGGTGTTTCAAATTTTTCCGGGCGCTGTGGCACAACGGCCAGCTCAGGAATCGGGTTGGCATCGCGGAATGGCAAGGGTGGCTCGCCTTCCGGATTGGTAATCACAGGGTAGGTTTCCTGGGTCAGATAATCATCCGCCAGATCATCAAATCCTAACCAGGAGCAACCGCCCAGCAGGACACTGCTGAACATCAGTAGGGCTGCGCGGAAGTTCGTTTTGTTCATACGCTTAAATCAGATCAAATCCAGACATCGCCAGTTCCAGCTTGGCACGATAACGGTTTTCCAGAGCAACCAGCGGCAAGCGAATGCCCTGCCCCATGTAACCCATTTTATGCATAGCCCATTTCACCGGAATCGGATTAGCTTCCGAGAACAGGTTATCGTGCAGTGGCATCAGGCGGTCATTTAATGCTTTGGCTTCATCGGCTTTACCGTCCAGCGCCAGCATACACAGTTCGTGCATCAGCTTAGGTACAACGTTGGCGGTTACCGAGATGTTGCCTTTACCACCCAGCAGAATCAGCTCGTACGCGGTCGCATCGTCACCGGAATAAACCGCCATACGATCGCCCACCAGATCAATCACCTGGCGGGCGCGCTCTAAATCACCGGTCGCTTCTTTTACGGCCACAATCTGTTCCACATCGGCCAGTGCCGCAATGGTTTCCGGCAACATATCGCAGGCAGTACGGCCCGGAACGTTGTACAGAATCTGAGGAATATCAGCGGCAGCGGCAATCGCTTCATGGTGGGCAATCAAACCACGCTGTGGTGGCTTGTTGTAATACGGTGTCACCAACAGTGCGGCATCCGCGCCCAGCACTTTGGCTTCCTGAGTCAGTTCAATAGCTTCTGAGGTGGAGTTGGCTCCGGTACCGGCAATGATCGGACGACGACCAGCGGCCACCTTAACAACACGCTCAATCACAGCACAGTGTTCTTTGGTATCCAGAGTGGCTGATTCACCGGTTGTACCAACAGCAACAATGGCGTCGGTACCTTCCTTTATATGGAACTCAACCAAGCGATCCAGATTATCCCAGTCAATCTGACCATCGTCGTGCATGGGGGTTACCAAAGCAACAATACTGCCGGTAATCATTGAGCAATACTCCAAAGTCTGAGCGTAAAACAGAGGCGCAATACTACTGATGCAGCGCCTCAGACACAAGCGAGAGAGTTTAGAAGAGCGTGATTAAGGGTAAATTTATTCGCCCTCTGCGGGCTCTAAAGTGTCACCACTGGGCCAGGCAGACAACACCGCTTTAAACAGAGTCGCCAGCGGGATGGCAAAAAACACCCCCCAGAATCCCCACAAACCACCAAATACCAGAACCGCCACAATAATGGCTACCGGATGCAGGCTGACCACTTCCGAAAACAACAAAGGCACCAGCACATTGCCATCCAGCGCCTGAATAATGCCATACACCACCATCAGGTAAATAAAGTCATTGCTCCAGCCCCACTGCACATAGCCCACCAGCGCAATCGGAATCGTAATCACCGCCGCGCCGATATACGGAATCAACACCGACAACCCCACACCAATGGCCAATAACGCAGCGTAATTCACCCCCATGATCACAAACGCGATGTAGGTAACACCACCAACAATCACGATCTCAACCACCTTGCCACGAATATAGTTGGCAATCTGTTCGTCCATTTCCGCCCAGACACTGTTCAGCAACTGGCGCTGTTGTGGCAAGAAGGAAGTACACCAGCGGATAATGGCATCAGAGTCTTTTAACAGGAAAAACACCAGAATCGGTACCAACACACAATAAATCAGCACCGCCATCACCCCGGTAATACCAGAGATTGAAAAGCTCACTGCCAGCTGTCCCATTTTCGCCAGTTCATCACCGATCTGCTGGGTCCAATGCTGAACCTGTGCATCCGTTACCAGGTCCGGGTACTTCTGTGGCAGCAACATCAACAGCGCCTGACCTTTACTGGCCATCTTCGGCAGCTCATAAAAGAACTGAGTCGTCTGCTGCCAGATGGCTGGCATAATGACGAACAGCAATGCCAGAAACACCCCAACAAACAACAGAAAAACCACCAGCGTCGAACCCAAATGCCCCAGGCCTCTGCGCTTGCAATAATTCATGCCACCCTGAAGCAAATAGGCCAGCACTACCGCCGTCAGAAATGGCGCCAACACCTGCCCCAGCGTCACAATAACCAGCAAAATACTGGCAATCAGCAGCAACAGCAGCAATGCTTCTTCGTCGGAAAAATAACGATCGATCCAGCGTCTTACGACGTTTAACATGCCCTCAGGCTCCTTTTTTTATCCAATACTGATAGCAGCCATTTTCTTCTTCCGCTTTTATCAGGGTGTGGTGAGTCAGTTCTGTAAATTTATGAATATCGCGCCAGGAACCTGCATCCGTTGCAGTGACCCACAGCACTTCTCCTGGCTGCAATTGCTTCAGCGCCAGCTTGGTTTTCAGCAACGGCATCGGGCATTCCAGCCCGGAAGCATCTAACTGCTGCTGATAAGGATTTGAATTCGACACAACTTTCGCCTTTTGACAAACCGGGCGCACATTATACGGATGTAGCTGCTTTTGGTAATGACTATCGGCGGTCATTAACAGCAGTGGTAACCAATAGTGGCAGCAACCGATAAATAGTAGCCTCACTGATAATAATCGCTACACTGTATCAGTAACAGAGTCGGAACTCGGCGCAGAATTCTTTGCAAACCTTTGCCCGGGTTTTGCAGAACTTTTCGGCCGATATGCTGCCTACCGTGATCATATACGACATAATCAGCAGCCTTTGCCCAGCGTTCAGCTCATTATCTGAACGAAAAAACGGATCGGGAAACCTATTTTGAAACCAGCAGCTTGCCTTTTTACACTGCTCGCCTCATTACCATTTGCCATACACAATGCCAATGGTGCCAACAACGAACTTCCGGATTTAGGCGATAGCGCATCAGGCTATGTATCGCTGCAGCAAGAACATACTTTAGGCCGCTTATGGTTGCGCCAGCTGCGTCGCCAGGCACCCACCATTGAGTTACCACTGGCCAATCAGTTTCTGGAAAATCTGATTTACCGCCTGATTCCCCACAGTGAAGTCAAAATCTCAGACTTTGAATTTATCATTGTTGACCAACCAGAATTAAACGCCTTTGCGGTACCCGGCGGCATCATTGGTATTAACTTCGGCATCATGCTGCACGCTCAGGATGAAGACGAATTGTCATCAGTACTGGCACACGAATTAGCGCACCTGAGTCAGCGTCATTTTGCCCGCCAGATCGAACAGGCTGAAAAACAACAACCGCTGGCCATTGCCACTTTATTGGCCAGCATTCTGTTAATTGCCACCAACAATGCCGATGCCGGTTTTGCCGGGTTGGTCGGTAGTCAGGCAGCATCCATTCAGAATCGCCTGGCTTACAGCCGTGACTGGGAACGAGAAGCTGACCGGATTGGTATGAAGGCGCTGGTTGGCGCCGGACTCGACCCTTACGCCATGCCCAGCATGTTCCAGGGTATGGCAAACGCCAACCGCTATTACAAACGCCCGCCGGAGTTTTTATTAACTCACCCGGTAACCGAAACCCGGGTCGCTGATGCCGCCGGACGTGCTGAGAATTATCCGCGCCGCCCGCGTTTAATCAGCTTCGAATTTGATATTCTGAAAAACATCGCACAAATGCGCTATCAATTAAAAGAAGCCGACCAGCAAGCGCACTTTGAACATCAACTGACCCTGGAAAGCAAAAACAGCCAGCGCTATGCCGCCGCCCAAATCTCATTAGCCCTGATTGCAGCGGAGAATGATCAGCCCGAGCATGGCTTAAAGATACTGGATCAGATTGTTGCGCCCTATAACGACCATATTGCCTTCACCAGCCTGAAGGCCGAATTATTGGCACAGAAGAAAGATTTTAAAACCGCACTGGCTGTATTAAGTGATGCACTGGTATTTCAGCCGGAAGACTTCCAACTGCAAATGACCAACGCTCGTATCCTGATGGCCGCGACGGAATATGACAAAGCCACGCAACAGCTGAAACACTTGTCAGAGCAACGTCTCACCAACCCGCTGGTGTGGCGTAAACTGGCCGAAGCCGCAGGCAAAGATCAGCAAAAGATTCTGGCTCATCGGGCAAATGGTGAATACCTGTTTGCCACAGGCTCTCAGGGCAAGGCATTACGACAGATGGAGCTGGCTTTAAAGCAAGCAAAGCAACAGCAGGACTTTCATCAGGAAGCGGCAATTACTCGCCGGGTCAGAGTCATGGCCAATAGCCCAACCTCTTTTGGCAATTAATGACACGGCAATCAGGCACCAAACCTACCGGATATAAAAAATGCCGCCTCAGTTAACTGAGGCGGCATTTTTGTTTAGCAAGCGGAGCGTTTTTTATGCCAGCACTTTTATTTATTAAAGTTCAGCATACGATCAAGGCTGATAACCGCACGCTGACGTAAACCTTCTTCAATCAGAATTTCCTGATCGCCGGTTTTTAACACGTCTCGCATATTACGCAGCTCATTCATACCCATCCACGGACAATGGGCACAGCTGCGACAAGTCGCACCGTTACCGGCGGTTGGTGCTTCAATCAATAATTTATCCGGAGCCTGCTGCTGCATTTTATAAAAAATGGCTTTGTCCGTTGCCACAATCAGCGTTTCATTCGGCAGGTTTTTCGCCGCAGCAATTAACTGACTGGTTGAGCCGGCCACATCCGCTAACTGAACAACTGCATCCGGCGATTCCGGGTGAACCAGAACCGCAGCATCCGGGTGAACCTTCTTCAGGTCTTCAACCCCTTTGGCCTTAAATTCATCATGCACAATGCAGGCACTGTCCCACAAGATCATATCGGCACCGGTCTGCTTCTGAATATAAGTGCCCAGATGCTTATCCGGCGCCCAGATCAGCTTCTGACCCTGCTCTTTCAGATGTGTCACCACATCCAGTGCAATACTTGAAGTTACCACCCAGTCAGCACGTGCCTTCACCGCCGCTGAGGTATTGGCATACACCACCACGGTACGATCCGGGTGCTGATCGCAGAATTGAGAAAATTCTTCAACCGGACAACCCAGATCCAGTGAACAGGTGGCTTCCAGCGTTGGCATCAGAATACGCTTTTCCGGGCTGAGAATTTTGGCTGTCTCGCCCATAAAGCGCACACCCGCTACCAACAAGGTACTGGCCTTATGATCACGACCAAAACGCGCCATCTCCAGCGAGTCAGCAACAGTGCCACCGGTTTCATCAGCCAGCGCCTGAATCTCCGGGTCACAGTAGTAATGAGCCACCAAAGTTGCATCTTCCTGCACCAGTAACTCACGAATCTCCTGCTTCAGCGATTCGCGTTCGTCCAGCTCAATTACTTCCGGCTTTGACCAGTATTCACGGATTACCTGTTGTGGCGTTTGTACTGCGTCAGTCATCTTTCTCTCATCACCTGCGTGTTCGGTGTCAGCATTTTATCATAGCGAGTTATTTTCGATTGAAGTGCAAGCGGCTGCAACCCATCGTTGTTGTTTTCAATACCCGGGCCAATTCTGGCTCATGATAAAAAACCATAAAAAAAGGGGAGAAAACCATTGGCTTTCTCCCCTTTTCAGGAATAAGTGGTGGGTCGTGCTGGATTCGAACCAGCGACCAATTGGTTAAAAGCCAACTGCTCTACCAACTGAGCTAACGACCCGATAAGTGCTGCGCGATGTTACTTGCGTTTTTTCTGATTTTCAAGTCATTTTTGAAAAATCATTAATAAAATCAGTCACTTAACTTCCGTTTGATGATGGTGGGTCGTGCTGGATTCGAACCAGCGACCAATTGGTTAAAAGCCAACTGCTCTACCAACTGAGCTAACGACCCCGGAAGTGCGGCGTATAATACAGACATATTTCTTAGTGGCAAGTACTTTTTTAAAAAAAGTTTCTTTTTCAGCAACTTAGCCACTGTTAACAGCTTGCCCGCGCCACCGGACAAGCGTTTATTGCGCTGTGGGTAATTTCTTCAGATACGATTTTGCCAGACGTACGGTTGCATCTGACTGACCCTCGTACTGCTCAATCACGCGGGTTAACCAACGACGTGCCTGCTGATCATCACCCAACTTGTGAAACGTAACACCCAGCTTATAGGTAGCATCGGCGGCTTTGCCATGGCCAGAAAAATTCTGCACCACCTGCTCAAAGGCATTTTTGGCTGCTTCAAACTGGCTCTGCACCAAATACACTTCACCATTCCAGTACCAGGCGTTGGCAACCAGTTTGTCATTCGGGTATTGCTGCACAAATGCTGTAAAGGCGTTATTGGCCTCACTGTATTTTTTCTCACGCACCAGCGTCATGGCCGCTTTATAGACCTCAGCCGGGGATTGTGTGCTTGTCTGCGTATTTGTCTGGCTAGTTGTCTGAGCTGCACTCTCTGTAATAGCTCCAGCCGAACCTGCGCCAGCGGCAATCGGTTTTAGCGCTGCTTTGGGTTGGCTTAAAGTGGCGACCCGACGATCAAGGTCGAGATAACGGGCTTGCTGGTCACGCTCCATCACGCTGAGTTGCTGCCCCTGAGATTCAACCTGACTGCGCAGTTCAGCAATTTCCTGCTGCATCTGTTCAAGTTGCAGTAATAATTCAGATAACAAATCGGAGGAGTCAGCATCCGCTTCTGAAGAAGCTGAATGATGTGTTGCGGAAGGTAAAGATAAGGATGACGAAGAGGATGGCGATTGGGTATCAGGCTGTGCAGGTGCCACCGAACGGCTGGCACCTACCGAAACCCATTCATCCTCTGCTACAGCACCAGCCGCTAAGGCCAGTGCTAAAGGCAGGATGATGGTTTTCATTAACGGCTCTGGTATTTCACTTCAACGCGACGGTTCTTTTCCCAGGAAGCAGCGTCATGGCCAACAGAAGCCGGACGTTCTTCACCGAAGCTCACTACCTGCAGCTGACCCGCTTTTGCGCCGTTAGCCATCAGGAAACGACGAACAGTCATTGCACGACGCTCGCCCAGAGCCAGGTTGTATTCAACCGTACCGCGCTCATCCGCGTGACCTTCCAGTACAACACGTGCAGATGGATTAGCCGCCAGGTAAGCCGCGTGTGCTTTTAATGCATCTTTGCCTTCTTCTTTCAGAGTGCTCTGATCAAAGTCGAAGTAGAAAACAGTCAGTTCCAACAGTGCCAGCTCAGCTTCTTTTGCCTGAGCTTCCAGTGCCTGACCAGCAACCGCGCCAGCTTCAACCGCATTGGTTTGTGCATCAGCAGCCTGTGATTCAATTGCTGTTGGCTCAGAAGACGCTGCGCTCTCGTCAACACCACCAGTGCTTGAACAAGCAGAAATCAGTGCCGCGCTCAGCGCCAGTCCAAAAGCTTTATACAGTGCAGTTTTTTGCATATCCATTTATCCAATCTGAAGTTAGTTTGAAAATCATTGTAAAATTGGTGACCAAGCAGGTTCTCTGACGTCGCCGTAACGCGATGGTAACCGGAATTTCACCTCTCCATCGACCGATACCGCCGCAAGAATGCTGCGATCTGCCTCACTTGCGGCATAAACTACCATACTTCCATTAGGTGCAACACTAGGCGATTCATCCAATTCGGTCTCACTGGTCAAAATGTGCACTCTGCCCGTTCTGATTTCCTGTGAAGCAATATGGAATCGATCCGCCGACTGATGCACGTATACCATCTTGCGACCATCAGCCGTAATTCTTGCCCGGGCGTTGTAGCGTCCTTCAAACGTCAGCCGTTTTACTTTTTTATCCGCCAGAGATACCTGATAAATCTGCGGTCCACCAGCACGGCTGGAAGTAAAAATCAGACTCTCACCATCCGGCATCCACTGAGGTTCAGTATCAATACCATAATGGCGGGTAATACGCTCCAGTTGACGTGTTTCCAGATCCAGAATCCAAACGTCTGGATTGCCTAACTGCGAGCGGACAAACGCCAGCTTTTTACCATCCGGAGAAAATGCCGGAGCACTGTTTGAACCGCGAAATGCCGCGATTTTCTCGCGTTTTCCGGTCGCCAGTGTCTGAAAAAAGATTTCGCTTTTACCGTTTTCAAATGAAACATAAGCAACGGTTTTTCCATCTGGAGACCAGGCCGGTGAAATAATCGGATCATCGGATTTAAAAATCAGTTGCTCACGCGCACCATCGGCATCGGCATAGTTCAGATTAAACCGGGTTCGTTGTGGGTTAGTGGTGACATAAATCAGCTTGGTGGAAAATACACCACGAACGCCGGTCAATTTATTAAAAATAAAATCACTGATGTAATGCGCCACATCGCGTAGCTGGCTGGCTTTGCCTTTTACCCGATGACGAAATACCTCAACCTGTTGATGTACATCGAGCACATGAAACTCAACGGCATAACCTGTCGGTGATGTATTTATCCGGCCAATCACAACAAAGTCCTGCTGCAAGCGCGACCAATCCGGGTACACCACTTGAGATAATTCACTCGGGCGACTGATCATATTAGCCGCTGGCATCACTGAGAAATAACCACTGGAAGCCAGATCATTGGCCACAATTGCACTGACATCCTCCGGCAATTCGTTATTGCCGCTCAGAGCAAAAGGCACCACCGCAATCGGAATGGCACTTTCTTTACCTTCCGTGATTTCAATGAGCAACTCAGAATATGCACCTTTCGAAAATATTATTGCAATACTAGCGACTATATTAAGAATCAGAGCACGAGCTGTCATGACGCATTCTCCGGCTGAAATTTCATCGTGATATTACGAAAGTTTCGCTCAAACTCCACAATATCTTTAGGAACTGGCAAAGGTGAGGCTTTATAAATTGCTTGCTCGACCAAACGATCAAATGCCTCATCCCCACTAGCATGTATAACTTGTACTTGCACAACCTCTCCTGTTGGAACCAATGTAATTCTGAGTAGAACCTCTAAATCTCTATTCGTTCCATAGTTAAAACTCCAATTAGATGTAACGAGTTGCTTAATCTGAGCTGCATATTCAGCTTTTATTTTAGCTGAACGCTCCTCCTGCTCCTCAGCTTGTTTCTGAGCTTCTAGTTCGGCTTGTGCTTCTTCCTGCGCAAGCTGCTCAAGCATAGCCTGCTCTTGCTCCAGACGTTCACGTTCTGCTTGTGCTGCCGCGGCCTTTTGCTGAGCAATTTTTTGTTCGGCAACGCGTTTAGCTTCAGCCTTACGTTTTTTCTCGGCTTGCGCTTTTTGTTTAGCCAGATTTTGTTGCTTTAATTTTTCCTGACGCGCTTTTTCTTGTTTACGCTTGGCAGCCAGCTTGCGCTGTCGTTCTTTTTCAGCACGGCGTTTCGCTTCACGCTGTTTGCGTTTCTTCGCTTGCTCCGCTTTACGCTGGCGCTCTTTTACCGCTTTATTTTCCTCCTGAACCACATTTGCCATCATATGTTGAGGTGTTGGCTCAAGACGCTGAGAATGGCTATCCGGCCACTCAATTAAAAATAACCCCGCCACCAGCAGATGAATCACAACGGCAATAACGGTGGCAAAACCATAACTGTCTGGGTTCTTCCAACTCATATTCTTATAACTCACTCAGCGCGATGCCTGAGGGTCCGGAGCTTCGGTAATTAACCCAACATTACTGATGCCTGCGGCCTGCAAACCACCCATCAGCTGCACCACTTTGCCATAGGCAACGTTTTCGTCACCACGAATCAGCAATTTGGTAGCAGGCACCTGACGGGTAATTTTTCCGGCGTAATCAGCCACATCCGCCAGCGCCATGGCTTTAGGATCATCATCGCCGCGCTCAACAAAATACAAACCTGCAGCATTCACCGACACAATAATGGTGTTATCTTCCGGTTCAATTTCGGTTGGTGTGGCATCAACATTGGGTAAATCGACGGGTACGGTTTGCACCAGCATGGGCGCCGTGACCATAAAAATAATCAGCAGCACCAGCATCACATCGATGTAGGGCACGACATTAATTTCTGCCATGGGGCGGCGCTTTTGTGCCGGAGGTGCCATCGGTTCCATTATTGCGCATCCACTTTAGCGGCTTTTTCAGACTGCGATGCCTGGTGAATTTTATGCGCCTGACGATACAACAGGGATGAAAATTCATCGGCAAAGGTGTGCATCCCCGTTACCATCTGATCAACCCGGGTGGCAAAGCGGTTATAAAAAATCACTGCCGGAATCGCGGCTAATAAGCCCATGGCCGTTGCCACCAGCGCTTCTGAAATACCCGGTGCAACAGTAGCAATCGTTGCTTGCTTAACCGCAGCTAATCCCTGAAATGAGTGCATAATGCCCCACACGGTACCAAATAAACCAATGTAAGGACTGGTTGAACCTACGGTCGCAAGAAACGGTAAATGGGTATCCAGCGCTTCCGATTCACGGGTAATGCTGATGCGCATGGCACGCTGTACCCCGGCCATGACGGCATCCGGGTCGTTGGTATTCTGCTGACGCATTTTGCTGAATTCTTTCAGCCCGGCCATAAAGACGTTTTCAACGGCACTATGGGTCGGATGCTGTTGGCATTCGCGATACAGGGCATTTAAATCCACACCCGACCAGAAACGCTCTTCAAAATCGAGCAGCTGATCACGGCTGGCCGATAACAAACGGCTACGCTGGACAATCACAATCCAGCTGAGTACCGAGGCGGCCAGCAGCATTAACATCACCAGTTGCACCACAATGCTGGCATTAGCAATTAACGAAATAATGGACATGGATTCGTTCACAAACACTCCTGACGGTTTGTAGTCATTAATAAATTACAGTGCAGACCGTATGTCTGCCGGTATTGCTCTGGGTTTACCGCTGCTGTCGATACAAGCGATGGAAACACTGCCACTGACCAGGGGCTGCTCGCCCTCTGAGGAAACACGATAAACCGTCTGAGCCATGTTAAAACTGGCTTTACCCATCTTTTCGACGGTCACACTGACCTCAAGTTCGTCATCCAGACGAGCCGGTTGCAGATATCTGGCGTTCACTTCGCGCACTACAAATAGCACACCTTGTTGGCGCAGCAGCTCCTGATTAAACCCTAACTGGCGCAGCCATTCCGTGCGAGCACGCTCAAAAAACTTTAAATAATTGGCGTAATAGACAATGCCACCGGCATCGGTATCTTCGTAATAGACACGCACTGGCCAACGAAATTCCATCAGTCGGCCTCGTCTGCCAGAAAACGCTTGGGTAATTCCAGACCAAAGTGCTGATAGGCCTGACGCGTTGCCATACGACCGCGTGGGGTACGGGTAATATAACCCTGTTGCATCAAATAAGGCTCCAGCACATCTTCAATGGTGTCACGTTCTTCACCAATCGATGCTGCCAGACTTTCCACACCGGCTGGGCCGCCATCGTATTTTTCCAACAGAGTCAGTAACAAACGGCGGTCCATATGATCGAAGCCCTGAGCATCAACATTGAGCATATTCAACGCCGCGTCAGCCACATCCTGATTCACCACGCCATCGGATTTTACCTGAGCATAATCACGCACACGGCGTAATAAACGATTGGCAATCCGTGGGGTTCCACGGGCACGACGGGCAATTTCACGAGCCCCCTGGTCATCGACTTCCAGCTCCATCAAACGACCGGAACGCGCCACAATGCCGGTTAAATCGTCGATATTATAAAATTCCAGGCGCTGCACAATGCCAAAGCGATCTCGCAGTGGTGAGGTTAACAAGCCAGCGCGAGTTGTCGCTCCGACCAATGTAAAAGGTGGTAAATCAATTTTGATGGAACGCGCAGCCGGGCCTTCACCGACCATAATATCCAGCTGATAATCTTCCATTGCAGGATATAACACCTCTTCCACCGCCGGGTTCAGGCGATGAATTTCGTCGATAAATAACACATCCCCTTCTTCCAGATTGGTGAGCATGGCGGCCAGATCACCAGCCTTTTCCAACACCGGGCCAGAGGTGGATTTAATCTGCGAGCCCATTTCTTCGGCAATGATATTCGCCAGCGTGGTTTTACCCAGACCCGGCGGGCCAAACACCAGCGTATGATCCAGTGCTTCACCACGTGCACGAGCAGCACCAATAAAAATTTCCATTTGCTCACGCACATGCGGCTGACCGATATAATCATCCAGACTTTTCGGACGAATGGCACGATCCTGGCGTTCTTCACCCATGGCAGGTTGTGGGCTGATAAAGCGATCTTCTTCAATCACAGTGCATTACCTTGTTATCGACCCAGCGTGCTTTTCAGCGCCAAACGAATCAGCTCTTCGGCTGATGCATCATCGGCGGCCACTTTATTCAGCATCTTGGCAGCATCGGTCGGTTTATAACCCAGTGCGACCAGTGCACTTTCTGCTTCGGCCAGTACCTGATCACGCGAGGCTTTTTCGGCCTCATCGACGGCTGCCCACAGCGGAGCAGGTGCCTGCCATTCTTTCAGGCGGTCACGCATTTCTACAATTAAGCGTTCGGCGGTTTTTTTGCCAACACCCGGCAGTTTGGTTAACGCCGTTACATCTTCGGCATGCACACAGCTGGCAAACGAATTGACGTCCATGCCGGATAAAATCGCCAGCGCCAATTTAGGGCCAACACCACTGACTTTGATCAGCGTCCGGAATAAGGTGCGCTGACCTTTATCACTGAAACCATAGAGCTGATGGGCATCTTCACGAATTGCCAGATGGGTGAAAATCACCGCCACATCACCGGGCTTGCCTAAGCTGACAAACGTCGATAACGGAGCCTGGACTTCATAGCCCACACCGTTCACATCAATTAATAAATCGGGAGCTTGTTTTTCGAGGATGATGCCTTGCAGACGACCAATCATGGGAATTCAGATACTTGCGTTAAATAAAGCGGCTAGCCTATCAGTAAAATGGGGGAAGGCTCAATTCAGTGGCTTGTGTTCACTGCATAATCCGCTCTGTTCGGAATGTTTTCAAAAGCAGCAACAGGATGTTGCGACCGCGCGGCAGGCCATGGACGGCCCTTCGGCGCGGCGGCTGAAAATATTCCGAACAGAGCTGATGCTTCCAGAGTCAGCAACAGCGTTTAGATTTTCACCCGCCCACGGGCAAAACTTTTAATACCCGCCTGAGTCACTAAGCTGGCGCGGGTGTTGGCATGAGTAATCGCGATAGCCAGCGCATCCGCCGCATCCGCCTGAGGTTTGCCCGGCAATTTCAACAAGTGCTGCACCATCATCTGCACCTGCTCTTTGGTGGCACTGCCTTTGCCAACCACCGCCTGCTTAATGCTTCTGGCTGCGTATTCGCCAACCGGCAAGCCCTGCAATGACGCCGCTACGATAGCCACACCACGAGCCTGCCCCAGCTTTAGCGCTGAATCGGCATTCTTCCCCATAAATACCTGCTCGATGGCAAACTCCTGCGGTGAATAGGTTTCGATTAACTCAGTGACACCATCAAAGATTTTTTTCAGACGCTCAGGCAGCTCACCATCACCCACACGGATGCAACCACTGGTGATGTATTCGTTTTTTTGTCCAACTGAATTGATAACCCCAAATCCGGTAATACGAGACCCTGGGTCAATGCCAAGAATAATGGCCATAAAGAAAGGCGCCGCTGTCGAAATGTTATTGAGCAGGAATTGTCTTATAAACCGGCGGCGAGCGGAACTCCCAGGTTTGTCCGCTATCTTTGTTCACCACCCGGGCTGTTTGCCAATTGGCTGGTAACGCCACATACACACATGGAGTTGTGATGACCTGAGCGGTTAAATACCCCTCAGCCGGGCGGGTTTCACGGTAGTGAATACTTACCATACCATCACGTTCTGTCATACGATGATCAATACCATAACCGGCTGAAGGACGCTGTCCTAATGATAGGCGCACTCCATCACGGTTAATCAGGGCAACGCCTTCATGAGCGGTGCAATTTGGTTTTGGCTCTGACGGCTGCAACAACACGGTACTGGTGGTACAGGATGCCAATACAGGCAGTAATAACAATAAAGCAGATCGTAATAGCATCATTCGGTTGTTGCGTTTCCTGTTACTTTTTAATCAAAAGAGTATCGGGTGTTGTTCGTCACCAGTCATTAGCCGGCTTATCACCAGTCGTTCGCCGACAAGGCAGCACGGACGGTACGCATTTTTTCGGTTTCTTCCAGCTGAATCAAGCTATCAAACAACTGTCGGGCTTCTACACTGGTCGCTTCGCTGGCCATCTGACGATAGAGCGCTATCAGATAGTCATCGATTCTCAGAGCAACCTGCACCAGTTCATCCACCGAGATATCGGCATGATACTCTTTGCAACCTTCCAGCGCCTGGGAAATGGAGCCGGGTTCAAACTGATGCCATTCCTCCAATACCCGCTGACTGGTGTGTTCGTGCAGGTTTTGCATCGAGCGCGCCAGCTGTTCTTCGTGATCGGCCAGCAACTGCAACATCATATCAACCCGTTCACGCTGGGTTTGATCGCGTAATTGCTGATACAAATTGCTGGCATGCTTATGGATTTTGTGACTGTAATCGAGTACATCTTTAACGGTTGAATAACTCATACAACACCTCTGTTGCTGGCCAATAGCATCATAATAGTTAAGCTTAGCTCGCTTGCGCTGTATTGCGCATCAAACAACGAACGACTTAAATGTCATGCAACCTGTTATCAGCCACTAATGGTCATGATCTGAGTACGAGCCGTGATCTGCTTGAGAGCTGCCGTCGTCATCATTCTGGGCATTAAACTGCGTTTCAATCTGAGAGGCATACTGGCGCACCAGCTGTTTGTCCTGGTCAGACACACCCTGAGTTGACATCAGCATCATCAATGACGTTTGCATCATTTCAGTCATCATCGCTTTTTGTTCAGCCGGAACCGGAGCCTGCTCCAGCTTTGCCAGCTGTTCTTCAAGTTGGACAACGGTGATCTGCTCCTGTTCCATTTGCAACGCCATATACGCCAGGCTGATATCACGGGAAGCCGCTGACCACTGCTCAACATTCTGATAGCCCTGCTTGCGGGTCAGCTGATTAAATTCGTCATATAAACCTTTGGCACGTAACAGCTCGATACTTTTTGCAAACACCTGCTCCATATCACTGGACTCTTCCATAATATGCTCAGAATGCAGCGCTTCCTGATGCTGATGCAGCCAGCTGGTTAACGATGGCATCGCCGTTAGCCACTGTTGAATACGCTTTTCGCTCAGGTTATCTGCCAGCAGCATGGGCGATAAACCTAACAAAAGAACGGTCATAACAAGTTTACGAACATCAGTCATTGCAATACTTCCATCATTAATCAGAATATCTTGTAACACAGCTCACGGATGGCGACCATAGACAGACAGAGTGACGGCCTCATCAAAATCCCCAATCGCAGGCAAGGTTGACGTTGTCTTGCACCACAAGGTTTTCAGCCTGATCCAGTCCGGTGCAACCTTCGGACTTTCTGCTAACAACCAATCTGGAATGTCCAGCATCAACTGGCGTAAATCATCACTGGAGCTGATGTCGTACAACACATCACTGGCCAACAACAGATCAACCTCAGGCCAACAATTGCCTGGCTGCACGACATTAACTTCGACCTTATTTAAGTCAGCATTCTGTTGCGCCGCCAGTAGAGCGTTCGGATCCAGATCCGCTACATACACGGCTTCAGCCCCGGCTTTGGCAGCGGCAATGCCTACTAAACCAGAGCCACAACCAAAATCCAGCACTCGCTTACCTGCCACATAGTGAGGGTGATCAAGAATAAACTGCGCCAATATCCGGCCGCCGGCCCAGGCAAACGCCCAATAAGGTAATTGTTGCCAGAATAAACCAATGGCTGCAGCATCCAGTTGAATCTGTTCCGCATCAATGTCCAGCAACCAGAGTTGTAACTGCTGACCTTGTGTTTGCTGCGCTTGTGTTTGCTGTATCAGGGATTGCTGTAAACGGGCACCGGGCAACATCAGCGCTTCTGACAACTTGTTAACCGAATCATTATTAACAGACATACTACCAATTGACATATTTTTTCTTAAACCGGGTAACTTTTTTCAGGTAATTACGTGATTCCGCTTTGGGGTGACGACTCACGATATGGCGATACACCTGCTCTGTGCTCATGGCATTAATTTTAGCAATGGCTTTTTTTCGATTCGGATGAAACGCTTTAAATAAATTCCCCGCTCCACCATTGTAGGCTGCGATCATACAGTATTCTTTTTTCAGCCAGCCGCGAATGTCTTTTAAATAGACATCTCTGAGTATGGATAAATACGCCGACCCGGCATCAATATTTTTTTCCGGATTTAATAAATACTGGCGTGTAGGTTTATCGCGGCGTTTATAAATGCGTTGGAACACATCTTTACCGGCAGTATTTCTCATCACTTGCATCAGACCATAGGCATTGGCATGAGAAACCGCCATTGGATTAAAACTGCTTTCTGTTTCAATAACGGCCAGAATTAGTGCCTCTGATAAACGATATTTTTTCGCAGCCTGAGCAACAGGATAATGATATCGACCAGCACTGATTTTTTTATAGTTACCCACCATGGGAATATCCACCCAATAGCGCGCGCCGTGTTTTTTTAACTTTACTGAGGTCAGGTAACGGGCAAAGCGCTCTGCCCGCCAGGGGTAAAGAATATGTTTGCCATTCTGATCAACAACCTGCCCAGCTAAAAACGGTTTTCCGGTTAAACCAAAATCAGCCGCAGTATACAGGTCAATGGCATTGGGATTGGCTGGGGTTAATAAGGTGGCACTGATGGCTTTTTGTAACGATTGAATAGGAGTTTTTGACCCCTGACTTTCAACTCGGATATTGCCGCGGGAAAAATCAATACGCACCCGGGTATGGAAGTCATCGAGATATTTAACCATGGAGTGAATTGAGCTTTCTTCAAACTCATTCCCCCAGACTTTATCGGCCTGCTCTGAAAAAAAAGTGTATTCAAGGATAACGGCCTGAACATCTTCCGGCAGTTCTGAAAAGTTATCCGGTAACTCCACCGCATAAAGCGGAGAAACCAGAACACATAGCAGGAAAATAACAGCAGAATAAAAAAGACGCACTGGCGAATCACATCATCATCAAGGAGTCGCCAGTGTAACAGAAAAGCCAGGATTAACGTCGGGCTTCGCGACGGACTGCACTGGTCGAGAAGTCCCGCTTAGTATAAGACTCACTGAAGTTCAGGGTTGAGCCCCGCTCATTGTCCAGCCCCTCAGCAAAGTAACCGCCATCTTCCAGATCATACGTCACTTCCAGGGTTGGGTAGACCAGCTGGATATCATAGAAATTAATGGTGTGTGCTTCGGTGAATTGTAATAACTCGCCATTTTCACCGTATTCTTCTGCCAGCACAATTGACCAGGAGTCTTCATCAATATAATAACGACGCTTGGCATATTTATGCTCAAAGCCTAATCGTAATGTGGCTTCAATCACCCAGACACGGTGTGGCTCATAACGTAACAGGCTGGAATTAATGTGTTTTTCCAGCAAGATATCATCGTTAGTCAGCTCTCCCTGATGCAGTTTGTAAGCGTTATAAGGAATATACAATTCCTGCTTACCAATCAACTGCCAGTTATAAAAATCTGGTGCACCATTAAACATATCCACCTGATCAATAGTACGTACCGAGTTGGTACTCTCATCCGGCGAGTCATACGCCAGATCCGGTGCACGACGCAAACGTCGCTCGCCGGGCTGGTATAACCAGGACTTTCGTGGTGAACGCACCTGATCCAGAGTTTCATGAACCAGCGTGATACGCCCAGACAGATTGGCTGGCGCCAATGTCTTACGCTTCAGGAAAAAGATTTTATTATCCAGTGTTTCTGGAGAAATGCCGGGCGAACTGTAAGCAAAAAAGTATTGATGGTCACGCAGCTGGTCACTGCGGCTGCCATTTTTGATTACAGAGGTGGTGTAATCCACAAACGAGAATGAATGCCCGCGAAAACGCAACGTATGATTCCATAACACTTCCAGCCCGTTTTTTGGAATCGGAAACGGTGAAGACATAGTCGCCCCCGTAACACCTGAGCCATATTTTAGTAATTCTGCTGAAGCTGCATTGGCTTTAACAGCATCATAAACATAGTCTGGATATGACGCGGAACGACGGCTTGGATAGACATCAAAAAACAGATCCGGGAAAGTTTTCAGTAACTGCTTCTGGCCTTCACTTAAGCGTTTTTCGTGCTGGTCAATATTACTAGCCGTGATACGAAAGCGCGGCTGGTCATCTTTAAAAGGATCCGGGTGAAATGCACCGGGCTGTAACAGAGGGTCTGGTTTCAGGCCACCACGCCAGGCAGGAATATCTTCACCATTGCCCAACTTTTCAGCACCCACCGGGGTTAGGTCATTACCTAAACGCTGAATATCCGATTCCGCGACTGCGGCATAAACCTGGCTGCTTCCGAATACGAAAACACTACTAAGCAGTATTATTATTTTAAACGCTTGCACCGACGCCTCCATCTAATTAGGCCAAAAAGCGCGACGCAGACTACTCACTGGCGTTTTTTTGATCAACACCTAGTTACAAGTCGTAACAAAATAATCGTTATTTTTATTTGTTTTTTAAGAAAAAGGGTCTAAACGAGCCAAAAAAAGCCGCTACTGATCGACTCAGCAGCGGCTTTTCCAGTAACCGAACTGGCTAAAATCAGTTCAGATGCTCAACACGAATGCGGGTAACATCACCAACCGTGCTGTCCAGCCCCTGAATCTCAGTGATTGCGTCGTTCATGGTTTTTTCAACGATACGATGGGTCAGCAGAATAATTTGCGCCAGCGTTTCACCTTCTTTTGGTTCTTTCTGAATAATGGCTTCGATATTGATGCCACGCTCACTCAGAATGGAAGCTACATTGGCCAGCACACCGGCTTTATCCTGTGCTTCGATACGCAGATAATAAGCGGTTTCTACTTCGTCCATTGGCAGCACAGTAACATCATCAATGCTGTTGAATGCCAGGTGGTTAACACGGGCCGAAGCCGGTGCATCGAAGCTGCGTGCCAGATCAATAATATCCGCAACCACGGCTGAAGCCGTTGGGCCAGCGCCAGCGCCAGCGCCAACGTATAAGGTATCACCAACCGCATCACCGTTGACCATGACGGCATTCAGAACACCATCAACAGTCGCAATCGGGCGGCCTACCGGAATCATGGTTGGATGAACGCGCAAGTCGATACCGTTTTCGGCACGACGGCTAACACCCAGGTGTTTGATACGGTAACCCAGCTCTTCAGCGTATTCGACATCATCCGGAGTAATATTGCCGATACCTTCGGTGTAACAACGGTCAAATTGCAGTGGGATGCCGTAGGCAATCGAAGACAGAATGGTCAGCTTGTGCGCCGCATCGATGCCTTCCACATCAAAAGTCGGATCGGCTTCAGCGTAACCCAGCTCCTGAGCTTCTTTTAATACGTCAGCAAAATCACGGCCTTTGTCGCGCATTTCAGTCAGGATAAAGTTACCCGTACCGTTAATGATGCCCGCCAGCCAGTTAATGCTGTTAGCCGCCAGGCCTTCACGAACGGCTTTAATAATTGGAATACCGCCAGCAACGCCTGCTTCGTACATTACAGAAACGCCTTTGGCTTCAGCAGCAGCAAAAATTTCTGCACCGTATACCGCAATTAATGCTTTGTTGGCTGTAACAACGTGCTTGCCGTTTTCAATGGCCGTTAATACCAGTTCACGGGCAACGTCGTAGCCACCAATCAGCTCAACAACAACATCAATTTCCGGATTTTTTGCTACGGCAAAGGCATCGTCAGTTACTGCAACCGCTGACGTATCACACGCTGGGTTATCACTGCGGGTCGCAATCTGCTCAACAATAATCTCACGACCTGCCCGGCGAGCAATGTCTTGTGCATTGCTGGTCAGAACATTAAACGTACCACCACCAACTGTACCTAAACCACAGATACCTACTTTAACCGGTTTCAAGGTCATCTCCTCTCGAGAATAATCTCTATCAAGTCGTTGTTGTCCGGGGTTTCTATCGTTTGATGCCCCGATTCAGAAAGTGCAGCAATGTACCATAAAGGCTGCCCTGCCTGAACTGCTTATATGATGATTCCGCCAATCAAGCCGCTTATAAAGCCCGGGTGCCTGTGCTAAGGTCAAACACTGGAGTCACACTCTTCTTGTTTTATGATTTTGTAAGGACATGACATGTCAACTTTTTTAGTGCTCACCGTCATCGCAGATGACAAACCCGGCATCGTCGAACAACTGTCTGCTGTGATTGCAGAACAAGGCGGCAACTGGTTGGAAAGCCGCATGTCTCACATGGCCGGTAAATTCGCAGGAATTTTACGCGTCAGTATTGATGAAGAAAAAAGTAATACCCTGGTAAGCGCCCTGGCGTCACTGAGCGGCAGCGGTATTGTGGTGAATGCAGAGCACAGCAAAGAAGCTGGCGATAGCGTATCGAGTAAAGACCTGACTCTTAATCTGGTCGGCAATGACCGCCCGGGTATCGTACGGGAAGTGTCTCAAACACTGGCTAAGCTGGGCGTTAACGTACTGGAGTTAACCACCAACTGCGAAAGTGCTGAAATGTCTGCCGTTCCACTGTTCCGCACCGAAGCGCATTTACGTGTGCCGCAGGACTTTGAATCAGATGAGCTGACGGATGCACTGGAAGCGATTTCAAATGATCTGATGGTAGAAATTAATCTCGATTAACGGCCGCCATCTGGCCGCCAAACAAAAGCCCGCGTTATTAACTAAACAGTAATAACGCGGGCTTTTTGTTTCTATTACGCAGAGAATTGAGCAGCATTATTTTTTCAGCCGCACACATCGCAAGGCACATCCATGTGCCGCGATGTGCCTGCAACATCCTGTTGCTGCCATTGAAAAACAATCCTGCTCTAATTCAGATGGCATACAGCGTTTTAGTTAATACCTAAACGGGCCGCCAGATCATCGGCAGGCATATAACCCGGGAACAACTGGCCGTCCTGAGTAATGATCGCCGGTGTACCAGTAACACCTAACTCACCACCCAGCGCATACTGAGCCGCAATGGGTGCGCCACAATCTTTGCTGTCTGCCAGCATCGAACCCATTTGCGCCTGAATCGCACGGAACTGTTCCTGAGTAGCTTCTGGTGCACTTGGGCTCATACGACGACCTAACAAGCTCAGTTCACGCTGATTGGTTTTCATGCTGGTCATCGCTTGTTTGCGATCATCCTGACACCAAACGTAGTTAATCTTCTGATAAGACTGGGTCAGCAAACCGGTTTGTGGGCTTTTGATCCCAGCTCGTGGATACGCCAGATAACGGACAGAAACACCTAGCTCATTCAAGCGTGGAATTTCCTGATGCAGCTTCTGACAGTAGCCACAATCAATATCGGTAAACACGTTAATCAAGGCTTTCTGTTCACCCTGAGCCTGGAAGAAAACGGTATCTTTATCCGCAACCGCTGCCAGCTTATCCGCACGCTTTGGATTCAAACGTGCCTGGGTAATGTTCACCGGGCCGGTTGCCGACAACTGATACAATTCATCACGGTAAATAAAGTTATTGGTATCCGGCGTCATATGCATCACAGTGCCGTCAATCAGTGTGACTTCCAGCATCTGACCACTGGCAACAGGGGCTACTTCACGCACTTTCAGGCGTGGACCAAAAGCAGAGACTAACTTACCTTCAACCTGTTTCGCCAGATCAACCGGTGCACTTTTAACTTCTTCCGCCTGTAACGGACCTGCCATAACAAGACCACACATCAGGGCCATTAACGTCTTTTTCATTCGATAACCTTGTACTTTAATTGCCAACAAGCGGCAGAACTAATGCCATTAGATTGTTAAATTCAAAAGGAGTTCACCGAAATATTGCCAGCTCTCCGAGTAATACACGTTCTGAGCAATATCCGTTCTGACCAGCCTCAATAAACCGGCCCCTCACTTTTGATAGGGTAAACAGTGACGCCAAGCATAACGTAATTTGCTGCCGGCAACAGGAAGCAGGCATAAAAAAACGGACACAAACTGAGTTTGCATCCGTTTTTTTGGTAAAGCTTAGTCAAGCCAAAGCGATACAAGTTAGTTAAAAACGTTTCCGAGGAAGTCAATGCAAGGCAAAAATTAGCGAAAAAGCGCAGTTTATAAGTAATAAATGAGCATTTTAAGCTAATTTTTAACGCTGCAATGGCAACGTAGGTAGTTTTTAACCACTTGTTATTAGCTTTGCTTAGCCAGCTTCTCTTTGATACGTGCAGACTTACCGCTACGCTCACGCAGGTAGTACAGTTTCGCCTGACGAACGTCACCACGACGCTTAACTTCAACGCTGTCTACCAGTGGGCTGTGAGTCTGGAAAGTACGCTCAACGCCAACACCGTGAGAGATCTTACGTACAGTGAAAGCAGAGTTCAGGCCACGGTTACGCTTACCGATTACCACACCTTCAAACGCCTGCAGACGCTCACGCGTACCTTCTTTTACTTTAACCTGTACAACGACAGTGTCACCCGGGCCGAAAGCTGGGATATCGCTTTTCAGCTGTGCATTTTCAATCTGCTGAATAATTAAGTTTTTGTTGCTCATTGTTTTCTCCTCAACAGTCCGGAGAGCCGTCTTCAAGCTCTGCCAGATACTCTGTCAATAACCTTTGTTGCTCGTTTGTCAGTTCCAGCGCATCCAGTAAATCGGGTCTGCGCTGCCAGGTACGGCCTAACGACTGCTTCAGTCGCCATTGACGAATTTTTTCATGGTTGCCACTCAGCAACACGTCCGGTACTGCTTGCCCTTCGTAATGCTCAGGGCGGGTATAATGTGGACAATCCAGCAAGCCATCCGAAAATGAATCCTGCTGTGCCGACAGCTCATGGCCTAAAACGCCAGGAACTAATCGGATAACGGCATCCATCATGGTCATCGCGGCCATTTCGCCACCACTGAGAACAAAATCTCCCAGCGACCACTCTTCGTCGATCTCAGTTTCGATCAGACGCTCATCAATGCCTTCGTACCGCCCGGCAACCAGAATCAGCTTTTGTTGCTGAGCCAATTGTTCGGCTCCGCGCTGATCCAGCTTACGGCCCTGAGGTGACATATAAATCACTTTAGCGCCTTCGCCAGCCGCTGCTTTAGCAGCGTGGATAGCGTCCTCGAGTGGCTGAATTTTCATCAACATACCCGGACCACCACCGTACGGTCGATCATCCACAGTCTGGTAGTTATCGTGCGTGAAATCCCGTGGATTCCAACACTGAATTGATACCTTTTCCTGCTTCACTGCCCGCCCGGTAACACCGTGATCGGTCAACGCCTGAAACATATCAGGAAATAGCGTAACGATATCAAATCGCATCGAGATCAAATCTCATACCAGCTGTTTTCAGTACCGGATTAAAAACCCGGGTCCCAGTCCACCTGAATCTCACCAGCATCCAGATCGACATCCAGAACAATTGCATCCACAAAAGGAATCATGCGCTGTTGCTTATCCACACTGCCTTCGCAGGGTTTCAGCTTCATCACCTGATTGCCGCCGCCGGAATCAAACAGTTCTGTTACCTGGCCCAGCAATTGACCGTCGGTATTCTCATCAGAAACATGAAATACCTTCAGACCTTCCAGCTGGAACCAATAATGTTCGTCTTCTTCGAGTTCCGGTAAGTCACTGGTCGGAATACCAATTTCAACCTGAGATAAGGCCAGAGCCTGATCACGATCTTTGATACCTTCCAGCGCTGCCGCTAACCCTTTGCCTTGGGGACGACTGTCACGCAGTTTATATTCTTTCCACTGGCCGCCGATGTTCAACAGCCAAACGGGATACTGCAGAATATTGGTCATAGGGTCGGTGTAGGAATACACTTTCACCCAGCCCTTAATGCCAAATGCGGTAGTTACTTTTCCCAGGATGGTGATGTCCTGCGCCGCATTCTGACCTGCCATAACTTCCCCGTGCGCCAATTAAGCTTCTGCTTTCTTAACGTCTTTCAGTAACTTAGCTACACGATCAGTTGGCTGAGCGCCTTTACCAATCCAGTATTCTACGCGCTCTAAATCAACACGCAGACGCTCTTCCTGGCCACGAGCAACAGGGTTGAAGAACCCAACACGCTCGATAAAGCGACCGTCGCGAGGCATGCGAACGTCAGCTACGTTAATGCTATAGAAAGGGCGTTTTTTAGAGCCACCACGGGCCAAACGGATAACTACCATAAATTTGATCACTCCGATCGTTTATCAATGACAGGTTTTGGTATCGCCTGCCGTTTAACATACCCCAATAAAACCGGCATAAATGCCATCTTTATTGAGAATTTGGCGTTGATAAGCCCTCGAAAAGGCATACCAACCCCAGTAAAAGGGCGCGTAGTGTATAGGAACTGGCTTATCTATGTCCAGAGATAACGCCGCAAACACTTTGAAATCGGGCGATATCAGCCTAAACCGCTCCGGATAACTCCTGATACTCAGACACCGCGAAGTGATCGGTCATACCACTGACATAATCAATAATCAGTCTTACCCGGTGATAGTACTCAATTAATGCTGTGTTTTTATCATCACAACCGTCCAGGCCCTTAATGGCATTCCGATAAGTCCGTTTATGCTTCTCCGAGAGTTTATGATACAGGCGCGTTTCAATCGGATATCGCTTAGCAAAATTATTCACCGATAAATCGCTGAAGTCTGCAAAGCTCATATTCATCAACGGCGAATAAATTTTTAACAGACCAGATATTACCGCATATCCTTTTAATTCCAGCGCTTCAACTTCTTTGGAACTGAAAACCTTATCTACCGCAATCTTTCTGAGGGTTTCAGTTGCGTAATAGTATTCATCTTTGCCGTGGATCAGAGGTTCATCAAAAGAACCATCAAAAACGGCCTGGTGATTCTCTATATATCGGTTAGCGGCATACTCAGCCAAATCGTTAATTAATGAGGTACGTAGCTTCAGGATATAGGCATGATTTTTATTCACTTCTTCGGCTTCATATTTCTCAAAAGCCTGTTCGGCAATACCGGGCAAATAACGCTGTGAAATGACTTGTGCGTTATCATTATCAGCAAAGTCATGCCAGGTATCGGATATACATTGATGTAAGCTTTCAACCGTTAATATGCCTTTATCAAGCGCATCATCTAAGTCAGCAATACAGTAAGAAATATCATCTGCGGCTTCCATAATATACGTCAGCGGAAAACGGCAACCCTCTGAAATCGATAACTCACTATTTAATTCCTGCACCAGATTTTTTTCTGAGAGATAAAATCCGGCTTTCTTTTTACGATAAACAAAGTTTCCATCTGTTGGCTTTTGCTCATAAGCCGGACGCGTATACTTGAGCAAACATGCCAGCTGTGTATAAGTTAAATTAAGCGTTTGTAAGCTATGAAGAATTCTGATGCCCTGGGCATTACCTTCAAATTCAGCCAGATCCTGAAAATATTTTTCACTTTCAGACAAAGAGTGAAATCTTTTATCAAACTGTTCCCTGACTTCATTTCCGACCCAAAGTGAAATAGCCTCTTCGCCAAAATGGCCAAACGGTGGATTGCCAATATCATGTAATAAACAGGCTATTTCAATGGCACTGATAAATCCTTCTGTTACACCGGTTAAATAATACTCATCCAACCGGCCTTTCTGCTCCAGCTTTTCCAGCACCTTCTTGCCAATATAACGACCGACCTGAAGCACTTCTAACGAATGTGTTAACCGACTGCGCACAGCCGCGTTAGTTTCGAGAGGAAAAACCTGAGTTTTTTGTTGCAAACGACGAACTGCCGCAGAGGTTAGTGCGCGGCCACGATCACTTTCCATTTCGTGATTAAAGTCACGACCAGCATATGACGATGTATACACCCTGTTCGTTTTTAACTTATTGCTGTAGTCCATCACTCAATTAACCATTTTGTTAAAAATATGAGCCTACCCTATACCGCAGAAGACTTTAATGCCTTTTTATGCAGCCAGTCTTTCACAATCAAAGCCGTCAACGGGAAGCTGACGACATACCAAACCGCCACATCGGTACTGATGCCCAACCAGATAGAGTAAGCAACAGCAACGCCAATGGCAGAGTCCAGCTGATCTACCGCGATGGTAATAACCTTACCTTGCTCCGGCAGCTCCCCGGCACCAATCCCTAAACGACGTTTAACCAACGAGTTAGGCAGCTCACCCAGCATATACCCCAATCCGGCAATAGCCCCAGCAAGCAATAAGGAGTGATCAGCGAAAGGTGATCGGTCTCCCAACAACCACTCAACAGGTAACAAGGTTAATGCTCCAGCAGCCGTTAAAGCCGGTACCACCACAAAGCCACGCCAGGTTTTATTGGCACCAAATGCCGTTTTCCAGATCGGCTTCGCCAGACCCGGGAGATAGTCACGACTCACCACCACCATATGCAGTACACCACCAATCACCACCGGAATCTGTAAATAAGCGGCATTCAACAAAGCTTTTGCCAAACTGTCTTCCGGGCTCGCCAAGGCCCACAAAAGAAATCCGCCTAACGTCAGTAGCAGAATTTGTTTTAACGAGCTGAATTTAAAGAAGCGCGCTTTACGCACCATCAGATAGCTGAATAGAGTTAAAGAAGTGGCCAGCAGTATTTGAGCAGCCAGCATTGGTAAGATACCCAAGGTGTTTAACCACAACAGAGGCGCAATAATAAACAAGCTCCAGAATACCGGCATACCCTGGTAAGCAAGACCACCTGAAGTGTCCTCATCAGCGTCATCCTCTCCAAGATTGCCGGTTTCATTAAATACAGATAACCGAACACAACCGCAGCCCACCATCAGCATTAACGGTATCAGCCACGCGCCGGTAAAACCCCATTGCATTAAAATCAACGCCGGAGTCAGCAGATAAATCAGCACATCCATAAAGCCATCAAGATAACGGCCAAAGTTGCGGGTCAAATTCCAGCGCCGTGCCAACATGCCATCCAACGCATCGGCGGTCATTGCCAGATATAGCAATGCCAATGCTGACATCAACTGTTGTTGCAATACTTCATGAACCGCCAACAATGTCAGCGGCACACTTAATAGTGTAATGCAGTCCACGCGATTTAAACGAATTAACCAGGGTGAGTTCATTTAATTTTTCTCTATAAATATAACCAGCAGAGAAAGGTTCGCATTATTTTTCAGCCGCCGCGCCGAAGGGCCATCCATGGCCCTGCCGCGCTACCGCCACATCCTGTGGCTGCTTTAAAAAACAATCCGTACCCTTCTCTCGACTCGATGTTTTATTAGATAACCAGAGTCAGCTCTTCCAGTTTATTTTTTAATTTCCCGGCAATCATTTGCTGACGTAGCCCGGGGCGATCAATTTTGCTGTTATGCCGTCCATCAACGGGGATTTCTGCCAGACGAATTAACTGCCATGGAGCCTGAGGTAAAAGTGGAGCAATGAGTTCTTCAAGCGCACCTAGTGCTTTATTGGCTTCAATAAATAAACAAAGCTGCTGCCCACACTGAACCACAGCACTGCGTTGAATATCGCCCAGCTGATCAAGCTGTTGTTCTAACGGAAATGGCTGCATGAGTGAATTTTCCAGAGCAATGGCATCCGCCAATCGCCCGGTTAACCATAAGCGTCGATCATTATCGAAGTAGCCCACATCTCCGGTACGATGCCAGACATCTCCGGCTGGACGGGGGATTTTATTGGCGCTGTCTGCTTGTGGGTTATGGTAATACCCTTGCAGCACATGCGGGCCAGCCACCAGGATTTCACCTTCTTCGCCTTGCTCACAAGTAATGGGCTGCCCGGTTGCATCCAATTGTGCCACCAGCACATCAGCTTCATCTACAATCGGGCCAACCAATAAACCTGCAGAAGGATCAGAGTCGGTTAAATAATCATCCAGATCCAGAGCAGCAATAGGCTCGGCTTCGGTGGAACCGTAAGCAATTCGCGCCCACGCATTCGGGAATACAGCACGCAGTTTTTTCGCCAAAGATAAGGAAACCGGTGCGCCACCAACATTTAAACTGGTGATTTGATTTAACGTTTTTTTGTTGGCGATTAAATAATCACAAATCGCCGAAAAATACGCCGGTGCGCCACTAATACGCTCAACGTTATGTTCTTGCCAATAAGCCACCAGCGGCTGAGCGTTCACTTTTGCCGGGGCAGACAAATCAACCTTAGGCATCACCGTTGTCATGCCACAACTGAGGTTATGTAGTACCAGTACCGGAAAACACGGGCTATCAACCTCCCCGTCTTTATCCGGCCAATGATGGCGAATGGCAAAGTGCTGCTGATCGAGACTATTGTGGGTACGATCAGCCCCTTTAGGACGCCCGGTACTGCCCGAAGTAAAAGAAATTAAACCATGATCGCCTTGCGCCGCACTCATTAACTGTAACTGATCATCCGCACGAACTGTCATTGGCAAAGCACGTAAAAAAATACCAGAACCATCAATACACCAGCTGCTGATTTTTCGTAATTCCGGGATTAACCAACGAAATTTTAATACGGACTTCATACTGACAATGGCTTTTGCATTCGCATCCTGCAGCGCCTGACGAATTTTAGTTTTGCCCATGCCGGTATCAATAAACACAGCCACCAGCCCCGATGCCAACAAACTTAATACAACCGCATATAAAGCCACCGACGGTTTGGCGATGATAACCACCCGATCCCCCGGCATTAAATCCTGTTGTTTCCAGTGTCGCTGTAAGGCACCGGCAAGCTGATTTAATTCGCCATAACTAATAACCTCTTCAGACAAACAAAGGTCACCCTGCATCTGAGGAATACGCAGAGCCAACCTGTCAGGAGATTGCTCAGCCTGCGCCAGAAAGTGTCGGCAAAAGTTGCTGCTCATACGCTTTCTCCATTGCCATCAACTTCATTATCACCAACTTCACCACCACCAACTTCACTGGCATCCACTTGGTGAGTATCTTCTTTCAGTGATTTTTGATACAGAGCATAAACCCGTTGTTGCTCACCATTGCGGGCATACTTTAATGACGGGTTATCTTCACGAACCAGGGCACCAGCAATACGTTGATAATAAGGCTCCCCCCATAAAGTTAATTGCATTGACATCAGGGTGAACAAACCAGCTTTGCGGTAATCCGGGTGTACAGCACCGGTTTTTGCCAACGCCATCCTGGGATATGGCAACTGATCAAAGTGTTGGTCAAAATTAACGTTATCGGCAGTAGCCAGACCTTGTCGAATCAGCGGACTATAATCCGGAAACACCAGAAAATAGCCGGCAATATCGCCGCGCTTATCCGTCACCAAAACAGAACTTAGCGGGCATAATTTTTTCGCAAAGGGCTCACCACAGGAAGCAATAAACTGCTCTTTAGTAATCGGGGAATAGGCAAAATTATTACGAAACATGCGATCGGTGATCGGGTACAGCTGATCCAATTTTTGGCGCCACAAATCTCCGTTGAAGCGGTGAAATTCGAACTCACCCTGCAGCGCTTGTTTGCCCCTTTCAAGCATAGGAGCAACCACTTCCGCTAACTGGCTGGGATTATTGGTGATACGGGTAAAATAACGGTAACGAATGTTATACCCTAAGTCGTCCAGCAACCCGGAATAATAGTCCGGGTTATAAGGTTCACCAATAAATGACGCTGTTTCACCACCTTCGGCCTCCTCCTCTTCTGAAAAGAGCCGGATACGGTTCAAGCCATAGGTATTAAAATTAATTGGCCCGTACACCACCTCGGCACCCTGTGCTTTTGCCCACGCTTCAAAACGCTGAAACAACGAAGCATTCAGCGCTGAATGATTTGATGCTTCCCAGAAACCAAAGTAAGCAACAGCCGCTCCTTCAATATTCATGGCAGGGTCATAAAACCCCGCCAGCCGGGCAACCTCACCCTGCGGATTAACCACAGCATCTGCCCAGACTTTGCCGCCTTTTTTCAGATAATCATGATTATCTGAAAAAGCTGCTTTTATGGTTTCAGCCTGCTCCCCTAACCAATTCGGGTCATCCTGATAGATGGCCTGAGCCACCTCAAAAAACGACTCAGGCAATAACATCGGAATTCTCCAGTGCGATATCATCTGGGGCCAATTGTTTTTCTTCAGAGGATGTCATATCCAGACGTATCACTTTTCCGCTACTGCCATCCATACGAACCAACTCACGATCTTTCACAATCGAGGTTAATCCCGGAATGCCAACAACCGCCGGGATTCCCAGCTCACGGGCAACCACGGCAGAGTGGCTTAAGGTCGAACCACGTTCGACCAGAATACCACCAGCGGTTGGAAATAAAGGTGCCCAGCCCGGGTCTGTACGAACAGTACATAAAATCTGACCATCCAGATTCAGTTCGTCTTCCGGTGAAAAAATCAGGCGAATATTGTTTTCAACAATACCTGGATAACAGCCGGTTCCCCGCAGCTCATTACCGTGCTCCCCACCAAAACCAGGAGCCTCTCCTTGGAACGGGTATTCATAATCATTGTTGCAGTACACAACACCACGGGTATGGAAATGATGAGCTGGTTCTTCTTCGGTTTCATACTGAGCAAATTCAGCTTTGCGCGCTGCAACCAAAGGTCGCAATATCGCACTGACGCTGCGGCCATCTGAGTAGGCATAAATATCTTCAATGGTTAAATAAAAGATATCTTCCGGATCATCCAGCTGCCCATAAAAAGCCAGCTGCTCGCCTAACTGACGATAAATATCACGATACAAACCAAACATACGGGTACGGGCTAAACGCATGTTTTCGCGATTACGAATAGCATCCCGTAATTTCGCCAGATCTTTTTTAAAGCGGGATAATGCACGAGCACCGAGTTTTTGCTTCAACTGAGGAAAAACCTGTTGCTCAGCGTCGCTACGGAATTTCGCTTCGTTTTGCGCCAGGGTATCCAGCGTTAAATCATCACGGGTGAGAAAGTTCTTGATAATCGCGAACATAAAAGAAGCATCCTGACGCAGAGTTTTAGACTCCAGCTTCAGTTCTCCCATGGTACGATCACCATAACGCTCAATATAATCCAGACACTGAGCATGAAAATCCGGAAATTGCTGTTGCAGCAGTGCCAGTAATTGTTCGTTATCAGCCTGCTGCAAGGTGCTCAGCAAAACCGGCTGAGTGCGGGCCTGATCACACAGGCGTAATAAATATTTTGTCGGCTCGGTACTTTCGATACCTTCTTCACCTGACAATAAATTATTCTGCACCAGATCAATATTTTCGATACCGGTTTTCTCCAGCCAGCGATGTACTTTGCCATTCATCATCATGACGTAAAAGTCATTAACAATAGGAGTCGTCCAGCGTTGCAGTAACTTTTCATCCAGTGAGCGACTGAGAGCAATCAGCTGATCCATACTGTAGGTGTGTAGTTGTTCACGAGGTACCGTGGCATATTGCTGGGCAAACATGGTACGGAATTCAGCAACCAACGAATCCATTTTTCGGAAGCGGCTCAGCATGGAAAATAACGCACGTAATATCTGTGGTATACGTGCCAGTTTTTCCTTGCGGGTTAATTCACGATCCTGAATCAGGTCAACCGGATCCTGCAGACCCATCATACGTTCCATGTCGGCCTTATTGGTTTTAAACGACGGCAGAAACAATAGCCCGCGATACCAGTTATTAATGTTGTAATAAACCCGGCCACGTACCAGCCCCAGCATATTTTCCAGCATTCCCTGATGGGCCTGAACCACATCCTCTTTGACCGCCAGCAAACGTAATGTTTGTTCGTAAACGGTTTTATAGGCTTTATTGGCAAAGCTGAAAGTCAGCGGAGTTGTGACACCACAATAAGACTCCTGAATATTGGAATTATCCCATACCTGTAACCGATCCTGCGCGGCATTCTTTTGTGGCAGCGATGTCACCGGCCGTGCCTGCAGAATATAAACCTGCTGATCGCACACACACCATTCAATATCTTGTGGCGATTGATAACGCTCAGCAATGGCCTTGCCTGCATCACGTAATGCCAGAATCTGAGCATCCGATAAACACAACTGCTGGCGCAGGTTTTCATCAACAGCTTGTTCTATCGTGCCGCCCTGTGGCCCCTGACGCAACGCAATGTCTTTATCAGCAACCTGAGCGTCAAAGGTATTTTCATAAAGCTCTACGGTAATTTCATCAGCATTACAAATGCCGGAAACCAGACCTTCACCACAACCCCAGGTGGCGGAGATTAATGCCTGCCGGCGATTGCCATTCACTGGATTGGCGGTGAACATCACACCGGAAATATCCGCATCCAACATGCGCTGAATAATAACCGCGGCCTGAATATCGACCACACTCAGGCCTTTCTGTAAGCGGTATGCCAGTGCCCGGCTGTTAAATGCACTTTGCATCACCTGCAGCACAGATTCTGCAACAGCCTCCTCGCCTTTCTGATACAGATAACTGTCCATTTGTCCGGCAAATGAAGCACCGGCCGAGTCTTCACCCACCACCGAAGATCGTACCGCCCAGAAATGGTGAGTTAAATCCTGTGCTGGCAAGGCCGCACGAATACCCGCCAGAATTTCCGGGTGTAACCCCACAGCGGCTAACCCCTGTTGAATGGTTTCAGCCACCTGAGTTAATTGAGCACTGTCGAGTGTGCTGGCATCCTGTCCGGCAAACGGCAACAACTGTTGCTGAATCCAGCTGGCTAATGTCTCACCATTATCGGTTAATAATTGCAGCTGTAATTCAAAAGCCGCTACCGGTACCACCCACCACTGAGGGACGTTAAAGCCAAAACGGCTTAAAAAAGCCAGGTTGTGTGCTTTGCCACCCAATTGATTGGCCGCCATCAGGCTGGCCTGCTGTTGATCAATACACCACTCAGTCATGACTTAAGCCTCCTGCAACAAATCCGGCGGCTTCTAACCGGTTGCGTTCGTTATCCAATAAACGTCGCGATGTCATCACCACACGCTCCATAAACGGATAGTGGCGGAATGTATGTGCCATCACATACATTGGCAAACGACACACCGCCAGATCCCATAAACTCAGGGTAAAACCCAAACGCCATTCATCAGCATCAATATCTGTAGCGCTGGCTGCCTGAAGTTGCTGACGGTGACGCTCAATCAGATTTTCAACCTGTTGCGGATCAAAATCCGGCTGCAATGCAAAGGCTAATAATTCAGCCAGATCATGCTGTGGCAACTGCATGGTTGCCAGCTCCCAATCATAGGCACATAACGTTAACTGATTATTTTCATCACGGCGGAAGGCGATATTACGCGGATTAAAATCATTATGAGTCAGGGTTTTTTTCATGCTATCCAGTTTCGGATACCAGGACTCCATGGCATAAATACGATCACGATAACGCACCATATCTTCATCACTGAACCACTCCGGAAATTCCTGCTGGGCATGTGCACCTAACATTTCCCACAGGCGCATTTTTTCAGTCATGGTGTCTGTCGTTGGTGCATCAACTAACCAATCAAACGCCTGTAATTCCTGCTCTCGGCCATACCAGATACTGTGTACCTGAGCGATACCATCAACGGCGGCATTAAAATGCTCAATGCCCCATCCTGAAGTATCGTCAGCGGAGTCCATCAGCTCCAGATCATTCAGGTATTCCTGCACAATAACGTAGGCTTCGCGCGAGCTGTCTTCCCAGGTGTGATAGGTTTTCGGTGCAAAGCGGGTAAAGCGCTCATCAGTTTGTGCCATAACAGCCAGCTCACGACGATGGCATTGTTTAAAGCCCAGCTGATTTTTAAATTCGTTATACGCATGAGCCAAACGCGCATCACACATCGATGCCATTGAATTCAGCATCAGAATCACTTCGTCATCTAATGGCTTTACTTTCACCATCAGATCATAGCTGTCACCCTGTTCGGTTATTGCACTGAAAGGGAAATGACCTACCAGTTTATTAATTTTATGCGCCGTCAGCTCGGTAATAATTGAGCTGCCTTTGGATGACAAACTTAATGGCTGTAGCTCATTAACAGAAGCATCACGATAACCAGCCTGGGCTAATGCATCGGTGAAAAATGCTTCGTTTAAATCCCCCAGCTTTAACCACTCCACCGGACGGTTACGTCCCAGTTTTTCATGGGCGCGGGCAAATTGGTCACTGGCGATGGCTGATAAAGTAGAAATATCCAGTGCCAGACAGAATCCGGCAATGACTTCAGCCAGTTTATGGGCACACCCTGGCCCGGCACAGCCGATTAATTCCAGACATTCTTTTTGTTGTGGCAGGCTGGTACCACCACCCACAGTGCCAACGACCAGAGAAGGCAGTCGCAAAGTAGCGTACACATTGCCTTCTTCGGTCAGCTCCATATGTAACTGGCCAATTGCCGATTCATGCACACAGGCAATGTCCTGTCCGGTGGCGGTAAACATAGCCCCAATGGTATTGGCGATATTAATATTAATCCCCACCATTCCGGCGGCAATACTGCCTCCAACAAACTGGTTGTACGCCGTAAATAACTGGCGGGCACTGACTTTCAAAACCCGCTGACAAACGTCATCGGTTAATAAAGTTTCCGCCAGTACCCGTACTCCGCGACCACGTAAATAAGAGTTGTACGTGACTTTTTTATCGTTGGATAAATTCGCTTCAATTAAAAAGTTTTCGAACTCAATCCCCGGGAAAGATTGCATCTGTGCCAGAATCCACTGACACGCCTGCCAGGTGCAGGTTGTGGTCATATTCTGACCGGCAGCATCACCGGTTTCATAGACAAACTGAACGTGCACACTGCGCCCCATCAGTTCTGCATGAACCTCAACCAAATTGGCATAATTAGAATATTTACGGGTTTGAGCAGCAATTTCCTGTTGGTGATCCTGCACCCATTCAGCAAAGAATAAGGCCGATGATAAATCCGCTAAAACAAATACCGGAACCCGTAACATACGTTGTCCCAGCACCTTAACCCGAACACCACCGGAGCGGGAAATCGCCGTTGCGCCACGGGTTGCCGATGCCAGCAGAGCACCTTCAGAAGTAGCCATAGGCGCATAAAATAAACCGTTAGCATGATCACCAAGAATCTGCAGCGGACCGGCAATACCCACCGGAATTTCTACAGAGCCAATTAATGCCTCGATATTGCTGACCAGCGCTTTTGGATCCAAACGAATGTGTTCTACTTCGCTCAGTGTTGCTCCCGTTGTTTCACGGGCAAAGGCTAAGCGCTCCTGGCGGGCTTCTTCAGTGTACAAGCCACGGGCCGGTACTTTTGGCAAATTAAATTCATCGTACTGCAACACTTCCTGCTGTGCCGGTAACAGGCGCAGGGCGTAACTGATTTGCCATAACTGGCGGGCATTTTCCTGACCGGTTTCGTCTTCACTGTCATCATTGCTGAAAACAATACGTTGCTGACGCCCATCCGGCAGCAGCGATACTTTACTGATACGCAGGTGTTTGAGAGAAAAAGTTTGCTGATTTAAACGCACCACAATGTCGTGACAAACGGCATCTTCGACCAGAGATTCACAAGGCTGGGTTAAGACACACAAATGGCTTTTGGATACATCTACCGCTTCTGCCGCCCGCCACTGTTCACCACTTTTTTCGTCACCACGGCCTTCACCACCACATAACAGCTCAATATCAACACTGTGTTCCTGACCGAAGGCATAACGGGCTTCACTGGTAAATATCTGAGGTTTTGTCAGAGAGTTCATGCGCCACCTCCGATCAATAAACCGGCAATCACCAGCACGTAACCCAACAACATGGTAATCGCGACGGCTTTTTCGTTAGCTTCCCGACCTTCCAGTGTTGGATTTTTCAGGAAGCTAAGCAAAGAATTTATCGCCAGCCCCCATACCAGTGCTGCTAACACAGCGTAAATAATCAATCCGCTAACATTGGCTAACCATAATAATGTAATCTGGTTAATTACCATGGCGCTGACCAGCGCAAATACCAGGTAGGTAGCACCTTTAACACCCAGTATTTTGGTATAGGAATCTACAGTATCCCGTTCTTCTTCAGGGCCACGGGTTTTACGGGTAATTTCGAAACAAAAGCCACTAACAAAGGCTAAGCTCATCATGGCAATTAATACCGGAGTAAAAGCCACTACCGGATTAGCCAATACGGCTAACCACCAAACAATTAATGGCATAATGGCCATATGTGTTAAGGCATAAAGCAGCAGCTGTTTTTCTAACCATTCACCGCAAAAAAACTCTACCCCCATCAGACATAAATAAGCGAACATAATCGCCCACACCATCACACCGGTTTCTCCGGCACTCAACCCGGAAAATGCCAGCTGTACCAAAATGGCAACTGCACCCAGCTGTTTCAGGTGTGTTAGCGTGATACGGCCACTCTGTAATACCCGTTGCGGATGATTAATAACATCAATGGCATAATCTTTGTGTTCATCAAAAATACGGATAACCAGAAACAGCGACCAGGTGACCAGACACGCTAAGATATCCAGCCATTGCAAGCCTGACTGTTCGCTGCCATCTCGTGCAACCACTGCGGTAGCGAGATAAAGAATAAAAAACAATAAGGCATTCGCAGCCGGAAAACGCTCATCCATCCAGGCGCCAATGCGGCGCCATAGCGGGTCCGTTTGAGTTACAGAAACTTCCATCATCATTACTCCATAAAAGATAAGAATGTTTAATTATTAAAACGGGCAGTAGTTAATTATTTAAAGGGGGAGAAGCCAGCTCATTGGCTTCGCTTGATTCTTTTTCCAGTTCATCAGAAGGGTTGCTATCCCGGTCAAAAAACAGCAATAACAAAGGCAAGAGAATAATGTCAGCAATAAATGCCAATATCACAGTCAGGCTCATTAACGCACCCATTCCCCAGGTCGGCGAAAATGGTGAAAGAACTAATAAAGCAAAACCAGCCGCTAAGACCACAGTGGTGATCAGCATCGCCACCCCCACGGTTGCAAACGCAAATTCAACCGCCTGTTCAGGCGTTTTGCCCTGCTCCCGGGCATAGCGGTATTTCGTCAGAAAGTGCACGCTGTCATCAACAACCAGTCCAAGGCTCATACACGCAACAATACTTAATCCCAGGTCAACCTGACCACTGATGTACCCCCAGCAACCATAGGCTAATAAGGCCGGTAGAATATTCGGAATCAGGCTTAAAAAACCCAGCCGGGCAGAACGTAAAAACCACATCATGGCGATTGAAATCAGCACCAGTGCGAATAAGGTTCCCACAAATAAACTGATGCTGTTGCGGTCAGAAATCTGAGCAAAAACCATATCCAGACCAGTACCCGGCGTCAGACTCAGGGCCGGAGTATTTAATGCACTCCAGGCGCGAACGGTTTCATCAAATGCCACCAGTTCCCGTGAGGTATGTTTGTACAAATTAATAGTCAGGCGTGTTGCGGTTTTATCAATATTAATACGTTCTTCCAGACCCATTCCAAAGGGTAAAGACATCTCATACAACAACATCGACTGAGCAATGGTCTCGTTGTCTGTGGGAATCTGATAGAAGTCAGCTTGATCGGCATTTAATTTCTGGCTGATTTCCAGCAACTGATAATGCACACTGTCGACATAACCAACGCCCGGCTGCTGTTCCAACCATTCCACCAGCCGTTTCAGTTGCGCCATATAATGATGGTTATAAACCGAGTCAGCATCAGCCGCGCTAATGGAATATTGAATAAAGTTGACGCCGTACAAGTGCTGTTCCTGCACTTCCAGCGCCTGACGTACTGCAAAGCTGTCGTCGTAGTAGTGATACCATTGCTCATTAAACTGCAGCTTGTGTAAGCCAAACCCCAAGGCAAATACCACCAACATAGCAATCACGAAGGTGCGTTTTTTGGCAGGAGCAATGAAACGGCGATAAAAACCCAACAACATATCGCTCATCCCCTGCCCGGAAGTAGCGACCTTAGGAGCCGGTAAAAGTTGTAGTAACGCCATAAACCAGGTCAGACTCAGTACTCCCGCCAGCAAAGCGGCCATCGCAACCAGATTGCCCAGGTCACGATAAGGTGGCGATTCACTGAAATTCAGGCACAACAGGCCCAATGCCGTTGTAACGGAGGTAATCAGAACCGGCTTGATATTAATTGTCTGAGCTTTGGCCAGCGCGGCTGTTTTATCCAGCCCTCCTTTTAATCCATGCTGGTACGACACCAGAATATGCAGACAATCGGCCACCACAATAATCATAATCATCGACGGTACCGCTCCAACCACCGGGGTCAGCGTGGCACCACTCCAGCCTAAAACACCAAATACAGCAGCCACTGTGAATAATGTCAGGGTCAGAGAAAGTAAGGAGCCCGCCAACGAACGGGTTAATAAAAACAAGGCGGTAAAAATTAATAAATAACTACCGGGAATTAATGCCGCCATATCACGCTCAACTGCTTCCGCTAGTGCAACATTAATCACAGCCGTTCCCGATAATTGCACATCAAATGCTGACAAATCGATTTGCTGCAATAACTCACGGCTGGCATTAACTAATTGAGCGGTTGCCTGAGGGTCATTATTTGGCAAAGTCAGGTTAACAATAACCTGTGTCAGGGTCTGATCTTCATTAACGAGTCGCTGATTAATGGCCGGGTGATGTTTTGCATACTCGGCTAACTCAGCAGCAGAGCCGGAAAAATCTTCATTAAAAAGATCCTCCACATAAATATCATCGCCCTGAGCCAGCATGCGCTGATAATTCGTCAATGAGTCGACACGTCGGCTGTACGGCAGCTGCCAGGCCTTATCCGTCAGTACTTTTATTTGATTCAGAGAGGCTGGTGCAAACACCTCATGACCATTTCTGGCGGTTAATAAAAAAACTAACGTATCTTGTTTATTAAAATCCGATTCGAGTTTTTCAAACGCCTGAAGCTGAGCATTATCGGCACTGAAATACGTGCGAAAATCCGTTGTTAATTGCAGATTGACCACACCGGTTGCCAGTGCAATTAACAAGACAGAAAGGGTTAAAAATGTAACCCAGGGTTTTTTCAGAGAGAATGCAAAAAACATAAAACAACCATCCGGAATTCCATCTTCCGGTCCCTTTAAATTACCGTCACCATGACAATTTTTTATCGGCTGTTTTTATTTTTTTAGGCCATCATTTAATGGCGGGGATATTATCTCAGTACGAATAGAATAAGCCAGCGTAAATGAATAGAAAGTCGCCTTTTATTGGTCAATTTATTCATTTTTTTATTGCTGACAATCATATTGGCTCATATTGATGTATATGAATGGTCAACTATTTACTGAAAATAACTGAGTAACCATATAGAGCATTTCCTGTTAATCATTAACCACTTCCTCTTCTGACATGACTCAATTCAGATCAATAGTGTTAACAAGCTCTAGATCAAGATCTCCTGTGCCAGGTCAAGCCCGACGGCGATTGCTGATAAAAATCCCCGCAGGGGGCAGACCCATTATTACTCAGCCGTTATAATGCGCCCGCCTGAAGCCAGCATCCCGGGTTCAGAGCGTAATAGTAAGAAGCTCCGGGCCAACATCGGCTGCGGAAAACAGTAACAATCCTTCACCCTAACGGTGTTACATGAACTATTCCTTATTTGACCTGCTGCAGCTGATTGGTGCATTGGGTGTCTTTATCTTTGGCATGAAGATCTTCAGCGAAGGTCTGCAGAAGATTGCCGGTAATCGGTTAAAAAGCATTCTCAGCGGTATGACCCGCAATCGCCTGACCGGCGTGTTAACCGGCTTCGCCACCACCTCCATCACTCAGTCTTCCACCACCACCACCGTGATGGCCGTCAGCTTTGTGAATGCTGGCCTGCTGACGTTTGTGGAATCCACCGGTGTGATCATGGGTGCCAATATCGGCACCACAGTAACGGCCTGGATTGTTGCCCTGTTCGGCTTCAAGATGAAAATCACCCCTATTGCTATGGCAATGATTGGTATTTTCTTCGCCTTCTTATTCTCCAAAAACAGCCGCTGGCGCAACATTGCCGAGACTATGGTGGGCTTTGGTATTCTGTTTATTGGTCTGGAGTTTATTAAAAACGGCGTACCGGATATTCGCAGCAACCCGGAAATGCTGGCGTTTCTGGATGGCTTTGCCGGGCATGGCTACCTGTCGTTATTACTGTTTGTCTTTATTGGTACGGCGTTAACCCTGGTGATGCAGTCTTCTTCAGCCGCAACCGCCGTCACTCTGGTGATGCTGTTTGAGGGTTGGATCTCCTTCCCACTGGCCGCCGCCATGGTCCTGGGTGAAAACATTGGCACCACGGTGACCGCCAACCTCGCGGCCATGGTGGGTAACGTGCATGCTAAACGGGCTGCCCGCTTCCACCTGATCTTTAACCTGATTGGTGTCGTGTGGATGATGGTTGCTATCTATCCGGTGATGCATGCCATTGATATGGTGATTCTGAGCTTCTCTGAAAACCCGGCTTCCATCATGAGCGCCGACCCGGAAGCCCGCCCGAATGCAACCCTTGGCCTGTCTCTGTTCCATACCTCGTTTAACATTCTGAACGTGATTCTGCTGTTTGCCTTTATCCCGGCCATTGTGCGCTTTATTGAGCGCATTCTGCCGGCCGAAGAAGGTGATGAAGACGAATACCACCTGCGCTATATCAGCACTGGCGCCATGAGCTCACCAGCGCTATCCGTCGAGCAGGCACAAAAAGAAGTACAGCAGTTCGCTGAAATTGTCACCAAGATGCACAAGAAGGTGAATAAGCTGCTGTTTGATCCCAAAGCCAAGCATCAGAAGCTATGGAGTAAAATTGCTCAGCTGGAAGACACCACCGATCAGCTGGAAATTGAAATCTCAGACTATCTGGTACGCGTTACCGAAGACGGTAATTTGGAACAGGAACTGACCGAGCGCATCCGCTTCCTGCAGTCGATGATTCATGATCTGGAGCGTATTGCGGATATCTACTTCCAGATCTCCAAGCTGAGTGAGCGCATGCAGGAAACTAAGACTCAGTGGCCACAAGAAGCGGTGGAAGACCTGGTGCGTATGATGAATGCCGTTCAGGAAGCCATCATCAATATGCAGGAAAACGTTGCCCGTAACGCCAGCGAGGTGGATCTGGACAACGCATTGGCACTGGAAAACAGCATTGACGAGCTGCGTGATGAGTTCCGCAACAAGCACTTCGATCGTTTAGAAAATGCCGCTTATACGCCGCGTGCCGGAGTTAACTTTATGGATGTGTTAACCCGCCTGGAACGTATTGGCGACCACATTCTTAATGTGAATGAATCAGCGGCGGGCAACCGCCTGAAAGCGACCCGTATCGCCGGCAATCGCTGATCAGAAAAACGCCCTCTGAGCCTGACGACTCAGAGGGCGTTATCAATTCCAGGCCAAAAACACTCAGTGCTCACATGCGGCCTGAGGCTCTAACATAATGCAGTTACGGCCGTTTGCTTTCCCCTGATACAAGGCATCATCCGCCCGGGCGACCAGCTGCTCAAAACAATCTCCGGCCAGATTCCCCATGGTTAACGACACACCTTCCAGCGCAAGCTCACTGATACCAATGGTTGTTGTGGTATAAATCTCACTGTCTGCCATGGTGACCGGTGCCTGCTCGATATGCTGGCGTACACGCTCGGCAACGGCCTGAGCTTCGGCCAGCGGTGTCGATGGCAACAGCACCAAGAATTCTTCACCACCCCAGCGAGCCACCAGATCTCCGGCCCTGACCTGCTGATTCAACACCTGAGAGAAGTTACGCAGCACCCGGTCTCCGGCCAGGTGACCAAACAAATCATTTACCCGCTTGAAGTTATCCAGATCACACATCAGCACCGATAGTGGCAGGCCATGGCGCCGGTGGTTCTTAATCTCCCGCTCAGCCAGTTCTTGTACACAACGACGATTATGCAATCCCGTCAAAGCGTCAGTTGTGGCCAGCTGCTGCAGCCGGGCTGCATTCTCCACCACCAGGCGATAATACAAGCCCGACAGAAACACCATCGAGATCAGCACTAACACCAGGTTAAAGTAATACAGGCTGTTGAGCAGCGACTCTTTTAACAAATACACCGGCTGCGCGCCGCGCAACTCATGATCAATCAGGACATACAGCACCATCATGCCCGCCACCATCGGCACCTTGATCATGCTTTCTTTAAACGGACTCACCATCATGACCGGTGGAATCATCATCGCGTAAAAATGAAAGCCGCTTTCCCAGCCCAGCAAATATACCGCCAGCGTGGCATGCACAACGATCTCCACCACCACCGCCAGCCAGCTGATCACAATTAACCGCCGCCGGATAATCAGCACAAATACCGTCATATACAGCAGCACACTGAAGATATTAACAATCGCGAGCGGCACGATATCGTAAGTAAAAAACAGGACAGCGAAGGCAATATGAATAACAGAAGCAAGCACACTGACCTGCAGCATCAGCTTGCGAAACATACGTTCGCCGCCGATCACACCCGGTTCCATCAGTGTTGAATACAGACTCATGAGAATGCCATTTATTACTTTTTATTAGTAAAAAGTATTGGTGACATCAGGACAATTTACAAACAGTAGGTTGTTAAGAATGCGTAATATTGGGTGAATTGCGACAATACAATGACAAAATATCGTCAGATTAGTCAGATCCGGCCTTTCAGCAGAGTGCGAAAGGCCGCCCGAGGGGTTACAGAGCGTCTAAGATCTGCTGACGCTTCTGATCGTACTCATCCTCAGTAATCAGGCCTTTCTCTTTCAGAGAGTTCAAACGCAGCAGGCGAGATTCAATGGTCTGAGTGGTTACCTGCTGTACGGCGCCCTCCTGCACAGCCTTATTAACCGCCTGCTGTACAGCCTGCTGAGCCAAGCCACAATCAAAGTAAGTCGCCGCAATTCGGGTGGTGGTGATGGTTTTAGCGCCTGTTAACGATGGCTGGCGATGAGAGCTCTGCTCTGTAGCTCCGATAATTAACGAATCAGCACCACTGCTATCCGCTTCTTCCTGATGCCATTCCAGACACGCCTCATCAGGCTTCTTACTGGTGGTTTTGCAAACCTCTTCCTTAACCAGCTTACAGTTAGCGGCTTCTCCGGCTTGCAGAATTTTGATATCGGCTTGTGCCGCCAGCGGCAAAAGCAATGAAGCAAAGATCAGTGGCTTAAACATGAGATATTTCCGAATAAAAAGTGCGGGTAAGGTATCGACAGCTCGCCCAAAATACAAGCGACAGAGGAGTAACCAGACTGTTCCGGTTAAGTGTTCGGTTTGCCAGGGCCTGTTAACACTATTTCGATCACGCTATTATTAGTAGTTAAAGAGAATCCAACCGCGGTGCTGGATTCGCTTCAGAAGCAAAGAATTAACTGTTGCAGCTCACTCTAAGCCGATTGCTGCAATTGAATAATGATGTCATCAGATACAGCAGCCCCATCTTCCATCTTGGTAATGGCTTTTTCCATTTGTCCGGTAATGCCATCCATTTCGATAATGGATTCAGACATTTTAGGAAGTGCATTACGACGGAATTCACTGATATCGTTAATCGCGGCTTCTACATCGTTAAACGCATTTTTCAGAATATTAATGTCAAGCATCGTCTCAGATGCCTGCTTCTGAATCGCTGTACCTTGTTGCTTTAACTGCTCTGCCGTACCGGCAATTAAATCATTCGTAGTGTCAGTAACAGCCTGTACACCTTTCAGAACTTTCTTCTGACGTTGCAACGCAATCTGAAGTGTTGCAGCGGTATTTAACGCCGTCACAGTTACATTGATTGCACGATTCACACCGATGATCAACTCACGGTTATTACGAATAATAACTTCGGTTGCCAGCACACCCTGCTGATTAACGGCTAATTGTTGCTGAAGATCTAAAATACGCTGCTTAACCGGAAATAAGATTTCTTCTTCAACGAATTTTTTATGTTCCATATCTGTTGTAGCGCCACTCTCAACAGATTTCTGTAGCTTCTGATCAATCACTTGCGCCAAAGAAATGTAGTCCTGAAGCTGAAAAGTGAGTTCGCGCATTCTGCGTTGATCGTCTCTCAGAGTATTATTATCTCTATCCAGCTGATCCCTGCCACTCTTGAGACTGCTCATTATATCTTTAATGACACCATCAACGCGCTGATACTTCGCAAACCACTGTGCCATCGGTGTGCCAACACCAGGAATCAGTGCCAGAATACGGCGAACGGTCCCCATACTGAAATCAACACGATTCGGATTTATATCATTTACCTTGCCTTGTAAGGCCAGCAAGTCCTTTGCGACAGCACCACCATCTTCTGCTTCACTCATCAAAGCCGTCATTGGCTCTTTTAACATTTGACTCTGAGCAGCCAGCTTGCGCTGGATGGGTTGCCCTAAAGAATGAATAGCACGACTGCATTTATCCTGACCGGCTAAATCTTTTGAACCGATCGATAATATATTACCGACAATTTCATCTGCCTGAGACATAATCTCGGGCCGAACCTGATTAATAACGACAGTGGCATTTGGATCATCAAATGCAAACTCAGACGCTAAAACTTCCTTTGTTTTTAATTCCGGTTTATCCAGTTCAATATTTTCCATGCGCTTTCCTTTCCTACCTATCGTGAATAGGTTTCTGCCCTTGTTATCAAATGTTGTAATTCTTCCATGGCATCTTCAAGCGCAACCTGCGCTCTGCCCTGTTGAGTATTAACTGATGCAATTCGTGTCGTCACTTCATCCAGCTGGGTGAGTGCTTTTTCATTTTCGAGCAACAACTCAGCCACTCTGTCCATCTGTTTTATATACATATTCTTTCTGGACTTTAATTCAGCAACCTTAACGGTATTATCAGTTTTAGCCAGTTCACCATCGATGCGCTTAACGTCAATAGCACTGACACTATGCACCGCCAATGATGCAGCATCAAGATTGTCCAAACCTCCAAGAAAAACCTGCTCTGCAATCGACAAGTAGCGATTGTATGTTAACTCTCCCTGCTCAAGTTGTTTATCGAGAACGTTGGCAAAATTGTCATATTTATCTTTGAAGAGCTGTATTTGACCTAATCCTTCATCCAGTCCTATTTCTGCAAGATCTTTACCAAGATTGCTCAAAGCCTGGTCACGCCGCTCAACCAATTCTGCGCGGTATGTGTTAACAAAGTCATTCGCTAAGTCATCCGCTTTTACAATCGATTGCCATGCCCAACTACCAATGCCTGCAACAGCACCAACACCAAGTAGCCCTAATGCAACAGCACCCGGATAAATAGCCAGAGAGTAAACACCTGAAATCACAGAAATTGCTATTGGGTAAACAGTTAACGGCGATTGTATCGCCTCTGAAACCACTGCCTTTTTTATTGCTGATGGTGACAAATCCTGAGCAAGTTCTTTACTGATAGCCATTTAAAATTCTTCTCTGACAAGGGCAATTTCTACCCGAGGTAGCCGATAGCCATATGTACGTCTGGATTCACCAGATTTTTTAGGTAGCGGCTTTGACGAACCAAATCCTTTTGCCCGAATCCGGTTCTCTTCCACTTTGTAGGTAGACTTTATATAGCTTAAAACCGACTGAGCGCGCTCGAAGCTGAGTTGTTGGTTCGCTTCGGCATCGCCTCTCAAACCAGTATGACCACGAACTTCCACTCTGAAGTTAGGATAGTGATTCAAATCCTTTATCAGTTGATCAACTTGTTGCATACCTTCGCTGGTTAAATCAGATGTGCCTGACGAAAACGTTATTTTTCGTATTTTCAGAGAACCGATTTCTTTTAAAGCATCCCATTGAGAGTCACTTAAATGTGAGAACCCATTACCCAGCTTCTGGCTTGCACTCTTAATAGTAAACCCACCAGTATTAGCAAAAGACTGATACAAGTCGCCGATATAGCGACTGTTTAACAAACGATAGGAGTTACCCTCTGGTATTGGGTTATGATTGAAATCATTGGATTCAAGTAAGATATCCACAGCAGAATCTATAGTATCTACTAGAGCCTCTTCATCATAACCCGCTTGAGTCACACCAAACCAATGCTCTGCATTCTCGGTCAGTGTTGCCCACCTTACCCCTGTCAAAAGATTTTTTACTATTTTTTTGTCAATATCGTAATGACGTTTTATATCTTTAATAAAGTCGTCTTCATTATCACGATAATATTTCAATGTTTTGAAATAAGACTTTATAAAAGTTTTTACCATTCCATTATCACGTTTAAGTGATTTATGCCCTGCAATCAGAATATCAACCACCAGTTGCTGGGTATCTTCTGTTCCTAACAAACGGACATAATCATCGTTATTCAGTGCTTTAGAAACCTCAGGCTCCCATAGAACAGCAATATCAACTTCTCCTTTATCAAGCATAGATAAAGCCGCCTCAGAACCATTGGTATGAACCTGATTACCCGATTTTTTTAACACATCCATATCAAAATGAGATGCAACAGATTTCAATAAATGATGACTTGGTGAGTTTGGTGTAAAGCCAATTTTCAAACCTGTCATGCTTTTCAAAGCTTCAAGGCTCGCTGCTTTTGCTTTATTAGCGACAATAGCGTCGCCACCTTTGGACTCATCAATAACGGCAACAATTGATCCCGGGTAATTATAATCTTCGCCATTTAGCAAGAAGCTATCAACCGTCCCAACGACCAGGTCATACTCACCAGCTTTTAACCTACGAAAACGTTGATCGTAGTCAGCCGCATCGTCAGTACACTTCAGGCCATATCCATCCCGGTTCAACCTTTTTTTCATTTCAGGAGAACATAAAGGGAAATAACCAATCCAGCCATCAACCGCCAGGTGAATGGTACCTTTTTCACCCACATCCGATAGCACGGGCGAATCTTGCTCAGCAATATAAGGCTCAACAATTCGCCAGATCAGAATTCCTATCACCCCTATAAAGGCCACAACAACTGCAAGCTTTGCATGTGTCTTCACGTATATTCCCTCAATTTATCGCCTTGGATCAGATTTCAGATGAAAAACCATCAACATTAAAGTCTGGAGATTCTGCCAAGACAGATTCCAATCCTTGAGTCAGAGCTTGCAGATTATCAGCAGATTTATAAAGGGTGTAACCCGGCATGTTAAGTGAATGATCATCCGATATACAAAATCCAATTGTATGCAGCACAATCGGTGAATTTTTGAGCAACCTTTCAACAGATTCATCCGGTTCATAACCCGGAGACGCAGTACCATCAGTCACCACAACCATATGATACTCACCGTAACCAAGTTGTTTACGGGCCTGATTCGTCAAAGCTTCAACACCGTGATCAATTGCAACAGACAGAGGAGTTCCCCCTCCCAAACGCACTCGATTAACAGCAACCATAGCTTTTTCATGAGAGTTGCTTCCCAACCCTAAACGTTCAGAGTTGCCTTGCCGGTCAAAGGCATAAACACCAACATTTGCATCATGAGGCAACTTAGCAAAAAAGTTATCCAATGCTTTACTCGCCACCGCCATTTTAGAAGGACTGCCAGGCGCACAATCAACACCTGACATAGATCCTGAGCCATCCAAGACAACATAATAGTTAGCAGCCATCAGATCGCTTGCTAATTCATCACCACTACCCGCACCAAGATCAGGCCATGAGTTACGAACGCCCTGAACACCATACGTTTTCAATTTATCATCGTAGCCTTGGATCACTACGTCAGCGGGCGGCTCTTGTCCGTCTGTAGATAAAGTTTCCCCAGTCCGGTTTATAAAAAAATTGATTACAAATATCGCAGCAAACACAACCATTATATATTTCATTGTAACTTTCCTTGTCACAGAGGCATAAATACATCAGATTCGGCTTCAACCTGAATAATCCGAAAGACAACACGCATATTAGAACGCCACTGCTTTTCGTTTTCCGGGGCACATGGGTCATTACCACATATTCCGGTTGCGGGTTGCGAAATACCATGACCCAAAGGTTCAAATTGGCTGGCATCAAGTGTGACTCCCTGAGCACCAGCAAAATCTGTAATTGAACTAATAACGGCTTGTGCGCGAGAGCCACTGAGATTTCTTGCCGACTGCTTAATACGCCCCAAAACGACGGGAGGTTGCCCTTTCTTTTTCGCTCTCAGGTAGCCCATCGGGTCAGAATGACCTTCAACGGTAATCACAGCACCGCCATAAGTTGATGCGAGCTCAACGACGTTATCAAATTCATTAGCGTATAAGTCTGCTGAGAATTGATTTTGATTGGGAGCAAAGAAGACTTCAAAGCTGTACAATTCACCATCGGCCAGCGTGCCCTGCTGCTGTTTTCTAGTTACCAGCTTCGATACTTTATTTTTATTGAATCGCGGAGTTTCACTGTTATCTTTTCCAGATAAGCCAACAGCCAGTTTCTTATAGTCTAATGATGCATTCAGTAATGCAGATGGACGCTTAATAAGACCCATATTGTTAAGCGCCTGACTACTTTCATCAACAAGGTTAGCGAAACTTCGGCGATTAGCCTGATCAGAGAAAAACTTCTGATTACCAGAGGCATGAACAAATTCGCAATCCGCATATAAACCTTCCACATCCGGTATCGCCTGCATACTATCTAATAAAATATCAGCCGCTGGCCCCATCACATTTATATACTTTGATTGTTTAGCAGAACGATTAGCAACCAGGTCCGCTAAATCTTCCTCAGCCCGCATCAGTGCAGTAGTCAGCTTTTCGATTTCGTCTTTATTTTTCTCATAATAATCTGCTCGTACCGCATACACATCAGCAATAACACGATTCGCTGTTTTGGTCGACATTAGAATTTTTGCGCCTTTCACTGAGTCCTCACTACCAGTTCCCACATTACCTCCGGAAGTCAGTGCTAAGGCATCAGGAATAATAACGAAAGCCGCGTCAATGTCTTTTTCATACAACGCAGCCATAGGAGAATTATCAGTTCCCGTTAAGTCCGGAAGCCATTTAATGGTTACATCATTAGTGGATAAGCCTGCATCTTTTAAAACGCGGTTAAGATAATCAACATGTGGCCCATATGCCTGAACAGCAATTGTTTTTCCTTTCAGGTCTTTTGCCGTTTTAATGGTATTTTTAACAACCAAAGCATCACCACCGGATGACCATGTTAGCTGATAAAATACAACAGGTTTGGTTCTTGGATCATTTTGAAGGATGTCGGAAGCACTGGTTAGCATTCCCATTGTACCGCGCAAGAAAGGCGTTCTGCCTGACAAGTAATTTCTAACCTGATTAGCGAACTCATCTTCGCGTTTAATAATGTATTGCAGCCCAGCTTTTCCAATATATGAGTTTTTCTGTGTATCAGCTGCACTGCCGTTGGCATAAATAGTGGCGATATCCCCACCCCAGGTAATTACCGGTAACACTTTTGTACCTGATCGGACATTGGATACTTTTGTACGAACCACTTCATCCAGTGGCTTGAACTGAATATAATCAGGGGCAGCTAATGCCAGTGCTGGCATCATCAACCCAATTATTATCCATAAAAAAAACCCTTTCATAGTTACTCCTGTTTTCCTTGTAAGCATTTAAGCTATTTGAACATCAGATCTGATGTTCTTTGAAGCTCCATAAATCATATGCCTGTTTTTAAGACAGAGGATGCTTTCGTCTCTTCCACAAATGCCCGGAGAAACAGCGAAGGAAGCACTCAACCTGAAAAGAGTGCACGGCATGTAAGCCAAAGACCCATGGTTTTTCATAACATCCTCGTTGTTTTTCCCCTATTGAACGGGGCATACCATTTTTCAGGTTATGAGTTTATGATATTCAACGGATTTAATAAACTGCAAATAAAGGACTAACAATGGCACTTCCTGAACACGTTCAGAACTGGTTTATACCGATTCAAGAAGAATCCAAAACTGTCGCTGAAGCATTTTCAGAGCTACAAGACATCGCACTCCCACAAGAATCGATCCCCTTTCTTGTCCAACTTGTCGAAAACCCTAAATTCAACCTTCCCGGCATTGATATTTTCAGCGGTTCAACCAATCTCGAAACACATGACTATATCCATATTCTTTTAGGTCGAGGTGTGCTTCCAAAAGATGAAGCTTTTGTATTGGGCTTCACAATGGGCTCAACAAACAGGGTTGGCAGCGTCGAAGAGTCGCTCTATGGTCTGTTCAGCAAATACCTCTACCCCAAACACTATCGTTTCAGCGATGAAGACTTTGAGGTTTACAAAGATGCCATTCGACTGGGCTATATTTCTGATTGCACTCCGCTGAGCAATATCGATTATCCAAGCCTGGGCCATCTGACTCTTGCCGAAGCCAGAAAAAAGATCGGCATTGAACCAGACCTTATCAAAGCCTATTACGCCATTGAGAAAAAACGCTACCCGGAGTCTCTCGAAAGCCAACGACTGGTTTAGCCTGCATGAAAAGGCGTCATATTCCACTGACTTCACAATTCAGAATAACCACCTTGATCGTCATATTCATTACAATGATCGAAGTGGTTAACTTTATTAGCAATCGTTCTCTGAATACCTGGGGCATCATCCCAGACTCACAAGACCCGTGGATTGGTATCATCGCCGCTCCGTTTCTGCACGGCAGTGTTTCTCACTTTTCCAGCAATATTATCCCGCTGGCGATATTCTCCATGCTTGTATTGCAACATGGACTTAAACGCTTTTGGTACGCCTCAGTATTTATTATTCTGGTAACAGGTGTACTTGTCTGGCTGTTTGGCCGTCCGGTGATTCACATAGGCGCCAGTGGCCTGATTTATGGCTATTTTGGCTTTCTGATTGTCGCAGGGCTCGTCAGTCGTGAATTTAAACTGATTTCTATTTCTCTACTAGTCGGATTTTTTTACGGCGGCATGATCTGGGGAGTATTACCGTTATCGCCTTATATTTCATTTGAGTCACATTTGTTTGGTGCTTTGTCAGGCGCTGTGGCAGGGGTTATCTGGGGTAAGAAGAGCCAGTAACCTATGATCAAACACTGAATATAGGGCTTGATTCATCGAGGGACACGAATTTGACTAAGAAAAATACATTCTACGTCGTTTTTGACGCTAACATCATAATTCAGGACTTTTGGCTTTCCAGTAGTTCTTTCCAATATTTAATACAACATCATTTTCTGGGACATTCTCCTGTAATTCCCTATGTAGCATTCCAGGAGGCCAAAGCACACTTTAAAAGGAGAGCTGAAGAGCTATTTAATAACGTTGGGCCCGAGGGAACTAGGTCGAAAGGAAATATAGAAAGACTTGAAAGGTTACTTAATAGAAAAATAAATCCTAAAAAAGAAATTAATATTGATGCCGCCTGTGAAAAATGGTCGAAATTCATTAGCCAAACATTGGAGGAATTCAACGGGAGAGTTCTTCCGAGCATTGAGTCAAGTCCGCAGACATTTGATATGATTATAGAAAGATCTATAAATAGAATAAGACCTTTCTCAAATGGAGATCGTGGATTTAGAGATACTATTATATGGCTTAGTACTTTACAACTTTCAAAACCATTAGATTATGTTTCTTTTATCACAAAAAACGTTAATGACTTTTTTGACAAAGATTGCAATGAAATCCACAGTGATATTAAAAACGACATTGAGAAAAGTATTGGAAAAGAAAAAACAGTCCTCATCCACAAATCAATTGATGAATTTATATCTAAAATAGACAGCGATAAAGAAGCAAGCTCAACTGCAATTAAAAAGGCCTTGATATCAAACTCCTTATCAAAGTTCTGTTTGTGGGATTGGGTAGCGGAGGGCCTAAACCAATCTGACGCACTTTATGATGTCGATGACATCAACTGGGCCGGCTTCCCTTGTGACGCTGAAGGGGGAAGAATTGTAAGCTCAGAACTAATAAGCTTAGACGTCCCACGTGTTATCTATGATGGTAATTTATATATAGTTTACTGCGACGTCGGGTTTGTCGGAGAATTTGAATGCGATATATTGATGGCCGAAGCATCTCAGGTTATTCCTCCCCAGCAATTAGAATGGATCGATGAATCTGATGATTTATGGGCACAAGTAGCACTTCAATCTGTCGGTAGTGTCATGTTCCGGTTAGAGTTTGATATTGGATCGCAATCTGTAACCAAAAGTGACTCAATAACAATTGAGCATTGGAATTCTTATGGAGATCTAATCACCGAGATTGATGCTCTTGCCAAAGACGAAAATTTATAGAACTGCTACTTATCTCACATATCGTAAGTAGCATTTGTAGTACTCAACTGATTCATTCAGCTGTAGTAGCGCAAATATTCCTGCAGCTGATTAAAATCTTGCATGATGGCGGCCTGACAATCATCTGATAGGGACACTTCGCTTCCTTACGCTGTGGGGGAGGGCTTCTTAATTCAGCCGATCATACCAATTACTGATTTTTTTAACACCATTTACAAACCACAGATCAACACACCGTCTCTAAATACCTCCCCAGCGCAGCCTGCTCTTGCTGAAACCAGTCTTCCGCCTCAGCATCCACAGTAGTCGCCTGGTTGAAGTTAAATTTCTCCACCCAGCTATCAATACGGAAAATACGCTCTACGCCCTGTATTGTCTGGTGCAGATAACCACTATTTTCATCAAAGCGAAAACCATCGAGCGGGTACAGGTGCTGGCCATAACGTTCAAGCTGTAGAGAATGACAAACCCGGTATTCTTTCGGCTCATTTTTTTCCTCATGTACCGCGGATGCCGTCACCCAGCCAATGGAAGCTTCAAACTGGCCGTCAGCAATCGGAGCCAATACCCAGCCCGCAATATCACCACACACAATCAGAGCACCTTGGCGTGGTGTTTCCCGGCCAGATGCCAGCTCTTTTTCAGCGATCAGTTCTAGTCCAATCAGCGGTGCACTCTGATGGCTCTCCGCTAGCTGATTGCTCTCTGTTAGCTGATGGCTCTCCACCAGCTGTGGCTGCAAACGCCAGTCTTCAACGTAGGCCGCACTTGGGGCAAATTCCATCATGCAGTTTCCGACCCGTTGAAGTACAGCAGGCTCTGGCCAGCGGTTATGCGCTAATTGGCTGGCTCCTTTGTGCCAGCTTAGCTGCGTGCCATTCCATAATGAGTGAGCGTACCAGCCGTCATTTAATGCCTGGTCGGATTCGGATACCTGCTGTTCGCTCATCAATGGCAGACGTAAATCAATGGTTAAGCCACGCGACTGTAACCAAAACACCCGGGTTTTAGTGTCGGTTTGTCCGTTGGCGAAACTGATGCTGCGCCGCCGAAAGGCACCAATCATCCAATCGGGTACCCATGTATTTGCAACAGGTGTATCTACATCAGAGGTTTCTACAATAGGCTGCGGAATCCGGACATCCGCTAAAAGCTCCAGTAAATGCGCCATAATCATTGCTCTCCCACTTGTTCACTTTCTGTCATCGACTGACGCAGTTGACCAAACGAGGAGGTTGTTTGTGCATCCTGCGGTAACTGAATCAGGCCTTCGGCTAACCGTTGTTTTAAATAGGCAAATGTCTGAATAGTTTGTGCGTATAAATGATCACCGCAACGTAGCGTTTGATAGTTTTTTTTGGCAGCACCCCCTTCTTTGGAATTAAACTCTTCTTTAACAGCAACGACTGGCTGAATCAGGGTGTCGTAATCACAACTGCAAAACAGTGGAAATGAGTAACGCTCTTGCGAGACCTTTCTTACCCGATGAGCCGTTGCCTGAAATCGACCGTTGCTGAGAATTTCCATCATGTCGCCAATATTCACCACCAGCGCACCGGGAATTACGAGCGCATCAATCCACTGGTTATCACCGTTTAATACCTCCAGGCCATCAGAAGTCGGTAATAACAGGGTAAAACATTCATAGTCGGTATGAGCACCAATGCCCAATTGATCTTTGGCGTCTGGGTTAAATGGATAATGAATTAAACGCAGCTGGCTTGGTGGATGCTGAAGCTGGTCATCAAAGAAATTTTCATCCAGTCGCAACGCCAGTGCAAATGCGCGAAATAATCGTCTTCCTAAATCCGATGCCTGAGCGTAATAAGCACTAACCTGTTGTTTAAACTCATCCGCCCAGGGAACATTTTGTGGCCATTGCGTTGGCCCAAGCATTGGCCGAGCCGGAATATCCGCCGGGCAATCGTAATTAATATCGTAGGCTTCTTTCTGGTCAGGTTCACTGCCATAAAATTGCTCTTCACCAGCGGGCACATAACCGCTGTGATTAACGGAGTTACCGATATACCAGCGCATTTTTTCAGCCAAAGGCTGATCAAAAAATGTGGTGGCTTGCTGAATTAATGCGTCCGTAACGCCGGTGTCGATACCATGGTCACGAACCATAAAAAAGCCAACCTGCTCGGCGGCTTCGGCAATTTCATTGGCAACGCGCTGACGCTGTTCTAGCTGATCGGAAAACAGCCCAGCCAGACTGATAACGGGAATTTTCTGAAAGGATCGATTGGTCACAGAACACCTCATTGATAAAACACATTAAGGAAATATTCTGGCCGTCCAGTGTGATGCCACCGTAGCCTGATCAGGCAATCACAGATGCAGTTAAGAGAACCACTGCTACGGTGCCGGGTCGTCCCGGGTTACGATTGCCAGATGCTAACGTATCTGACGTCGAAAAAAGCAATCACAATAACAATCTAATCAGCAATGACGACAAAGCCTTACGCTTTATCTGCCATTAGCACTCTGATCCAGCGTCTTGCATTTCAACAAAGAATCGACTTAAATAGACTGATCAGTCGGTTTATAGTAATCACGTAAGCAAAGTTAATGAGCAAAACCAGTAAACGCGATCAGATTTTAAGCAGTGCTCTGACCCTGTTTAACGAGCAGGGTTTTGATAAAACCCCAACATCAGCCATCTCAAAACATGCCAGTGTGGCAACAGGCACCTTGTTCCACCACTTTAAAACCAAAGAAGAGCTGATTAATGCCCTGTACCTTGAGATTAAGCTGGAGATACGGGATGAAACTCAGCCAGACAGCATGAAGCTTCCGGCTGATCGGGTCACTTATGAGGGTGTTCAACAAGCGCTGCGCCTTTCCTGGCAGAGCCTGATGAACTGGATGTTGGATAATCCGGAAAAGTTTCGGTTTATGGCGCAATTCGGAGAATCGGCCTACATCAGTAGCAGTACCCGGGAAACTGTCAGTCAGCTATTTCAGGCAGCCGATAGCCTGTTTGAGGCTGCGATTAGTGCTGGCATTTTCAGGGCATTACCCAGTTCGTTGCTGACCAGCCTGATGGGCTCACACATGTTTGCCAGTGTGAATCAGTTATTACAACACCCAGAGCTCTGGCAGCAAGACACGGTACAGGATGAGCTGTTTGCATCCTGTTGGGGGCTGTTAGCCCGGTAAAAGATACGCCAGCCTGTTTCAAAACAGGCTTTTTTAACAACACAAAACAGACTGAGTAGTCGGTTTAAAAGAGAAGGTGAAGTATGACACTTAAAAACACCCTTTTGATCGCAACAGGTGGAATCATTATGTTAACAGCCCTTTTTGCTGGTTGTGCCAGCTACCCTCATTCATCGGAGCAAACCATCAGCCGGATTGAAGCCTCCCCTCAATTCCGCGATGGTAAATTCCGTAATAACAAAGAGTTCGATCTATACAATCCGGGAAAAATGTGGGATGGCATCAGTGAGGCGTTATTTAATAAACATCCGCTATCTGTACCCCAGCAAGATATTCCTTTGTCGCCACTTAAATTGCAGGATTTTGAGCATCAGCCCGACCAAGCGTTGCGTTTTGTAAAACTGGGCCATTCGTCATTATTAATTGAAATCAGCGGTCAATTTATTCTCACTGATCCGTTTTTTTCAGAACGTGCGTCACCCGTGCAATGGGCCGGGCCAAAGCGTTTTCATCCGTTACCGTTTGATATGGCAGATTTTCCGGATATTGAAGCCGTCGTTATTTCTCACAACCATTACGACCACCTGGATTATCAGAGCATTCAGCAATTAAAAGATAAAACTCAGCATTTTGTGGTGCCGTTAGGCATTGGTGATACGCTCAGAGGATGGGGGGTCGCAGCGGATAAAATTACTGAGCTGGACTGGTGGGAGAAAAAAGTACTCGGTTCGGTCGAATTAATTTCAACACCCGCGCAACATTTCTCCGGCCGTGGTATTCGTGACTCAGCGCAAACGCTCTGGAGTTCCTGGGTGATTCGGGACTCAAAAAACTCTGTGTTTTTTAGCGGCGATACTGGCTATTTTGATGGCTTTAAAGAAATTGGCAAACGATACGGGCCGTTTGATTATGCCTTTATGGAGTGTGGTGCTTATAACGAAAAATGGGCCGATGTGCATATGTTACCGGAACAAACACTACAAGCATTTCAGGATATAAACGGTAAAACCCTGGTGCCGGTTCATAACGGTACGTTTGATCTGGCAACTCACGCCTGGTATGACCCTTTAAAAGAAATCAGCTTACTATCAGAAAAACATCAGGTCTCATTAATGACGCCCAAAACAGGTCAGGTGATCTTGCACAACAGCCAAACCGGCGAGGCCATTTCCAATGAAGCAATCAGTCAGCAGTGGTGGCAATCTATGATAGAAACGGCCTGGCAGGATAAAGAAATTAAGCAACGGGATGAGAAGTATTACCGCAAGTACTTATAAAAAAATATAAAATAGCAGCACGTTAAAGAATACCGGTTAATATTACTATTAACCGGTATTTTTCTTTGCTACTACTCCGCAATCATCACCCATTCGTTGGTTAATTCATCCATCATCAACACCACATCGGCATTATCACAGCTGGTATAAATCAGCTGTTTTTGGCTATCCACAGAGATACCCTGAATGCGTTCAGCCCAAGAGTTGGTTGAGGTAATTTCATCCTGAATTAATGCTTCACGAGCGCCCGTTGTCAGATTCACTTTTACCAAAGCCGATATCGAATTATCACCAACGTAAGCGTATTGACCATCAGAAGAAAGAGCGATAGATTCCGGGTCACTGAAACGTAATGCATTGCCATCATCCGGTGTTGTGGCATCGGTAATAACCGTTATTTTATTGGTTGTTAAATCCAGCTGATACACACCGGCATTACTACCGTCATCGGTGATATAAACCGTTTTTTTATCGGCTGAAATGGCGACATTTTCCGCTTCAAAATCACCGCTCAAATTCACCAGGGCCGTCAGGTCGACATCAATCAAAGTACGCATACCAGTAGTGATATCCGTGCGATAAAACTGTGACGGAGAGCTGGTATCATCGACCACAATACTGGTGTTGTTATCCAGCCTTAACCAACCCCATGGGCGATCTAGCTCACTGCCGGTATCCAACGTACTGTCGGTGATCACGGTTGGGCTGCCATCAGCAACCGAAAATGCCGTTGCATAACCAATACGATCACTGTTACTTGGGTTGATGTATCCGGTGACGACCACGGCTGACAATGGCTCATCAAATATCATCGACTCGATATAATTACCGCCAGCACCGGCACCAATATCTTCGGCTAATAAGGTTCTTTCCCCGCTTGCCAGGTTCAGGCGCAGAATATTTTCGTCATCGTCTTCCAGATACAAATGCTGATTGGTCTGATCCAGTGCGTTGCGATTTAAATCTTCAAAGGTACTGGTCAGTCCGGTAATGCTGGTCGCCAGATTTTCTGATAATTCCGAGTAACGCTGCTCCGCCACATTAATCGCAAATACCGATCGCTGCTGCTCTGCCACGGTGAACAAGGTATCACTAGTAGCTGAGTACGTCAGATAACCAAAATTGCTACTCAGTTGAGTAATATCCGTTTGAGTGCCGCTTTCGATTAATAACGTGGCATTCCCGTTATTAAGATCAATACGGTAAATTGCGTCGCCATCATCGAATGCTAATTCATACAAATAAGCAGTATCGCTGTCTTTTAAAACAATACGTCCTAATTGATTCCACTCATCTTTTGCTGAGGCAATCACAGTACGTGCACCTACAGTACCATTGGTATCCAGATTCACCGCCAGTATCTGCTCGTCATTACCTATGCCACTGCCTTTATCGCTGACAATCAGGCGTTGGTTATCACTATCCAATGCCAGCGCCAGACCATTTTCGATATTGATGGAGCCATTATTAGGCAACGGAATAACCGTCACAGAAAACGGATTATCTGTATTGGGCACAGTATTCGAGGAAATCAGGGTTTGTTCGCCCGGGTTAGTGTTCAGGTCGACGGTATAAATATTCGCACCACTCGATAGAATTAAACGCTGGTTCGCCGCATCGTGCACCATACTCTCGGCATTACGGAAATTATCCTGCCCCGCAACATCCGGGCTGGAGATCAGAGTACGTACACCGGTTGTCAGGTTAACGGCCAACACTGCGCCAAAACTGCCATTACTGATGCCATTAACGTTTCTGGAAACCAGATACATCAGACTTTCATCCTGACTCAGAGCGATGGCACTGACATTACCAAAATAAAAATCCTGATTCGGGAATTCGGTACTGGAGACAACTGAACGTGCACCATTAGTCGTATCAATTTTTAATAGTTGACGGCGATCCACATCAAAAACATACAAGGTGTTGCCATCACGGCTTACCGCAACCTGTTGAGGGTCATACAATAACTCGTTCGATTCAATTTGCCCCAACGTCAGCTGCTGAGTTTGCTCACCTTCGGCAACGGTTGCCTGTAAGGTATTTAAACCCGGAGTTAATGCTACTTTTACCTGCCAGTTGGCAAAATTGTCGTTGCTGCTGGCCAGCACACCATTCACTCGAATGTCAGTAATCTGATCACAATTACTCTGCCCGCGCAGGGTAATCTCATCCGATAAAGTGGCACTGTAAGCAGCGGGGAAAATTAACTGAGACTGCTGACCACACAATACAACCGGGTCGGGTGTCGTTGTATCGGGTGTCGTCGGATCAGAAGGCGTAGTTGTATCTGGAGTCGTTGTATCAGGAGTTGTTGTATCCGGGTCTGACGATCCTCCGCCTCCGGAGCCTCCACAACCCGTTAATAGCGTGAGCCCGGTTAACGCACCTGCCAGAATCAGAGTGGGCTTCATAACAGCAGAGGTTATAGCAATGGGCTTTATAGATAGGGCCATTTACGATGCTCCTTGAGAACGAGTCAGCTTTTATTCTTATATTTTCATTAAACCAGCTTTTAATACTGGTGCAAATGGCACATCTGTCAGGCGAGCAGGCTGTTGAAAAACTACTTACGTTGCCATAACTTCGTTAAAAATCAGCTCAAAATGCTCATTTATTACCTATAAACTGCGCGTTTTCGCTAATTTTTGCCTTGTTCTGACTGCCTCAGAAACATTTTTCAACGGCCTGCTAGATCTTCGCTCACAAGACTTTCTCATCAGATTGTAAGAAAATGCAGCGATCATTTTCTTTTCAGTTGCAGTTAACAAGGAATAACCATGTTTAACGATTCGGTTCTCGCCCTCTTTTCCGCCACATCCATCGACGGAGAAGCGTTAAAACCCGTTAAGTTTGGTACCTCAGGACACCGTGGTACATCATTAAAAGGAAGTTTTAACGAACACCATATTCTGGCGATTGCTCAGGCGGTGGTGGATTACCGCCATGACAATGGCATTAATGGCCCACTGTTTGTTGGTCGCGATACTCACGCTTTATCAAAGCCTGCCTGGGAAATTGTGGTGCAGGTATTAGCCGCCAATCAGGTCGATGTGCGCATTGCGAAGGATAATGAAGTCACCGCCACACCACTGGTGAGCCACGCGATTCTGACGGCCAATGCTCACGCCACATCGGATACCCAAGCAGCGGCTAAAGCCGACGGCATAATTATCACACCGTCTCACAATCCACCGGAAGACGGCGGTATCAAATACAATACACCGGATGGTGGCCCGGCGGGTGGTTCGGTAACCGGCTGGATTGAAGACCGGGCTAATCAATATCTGCAAGCTGGCTGTACTGAGGTCAAACGTATTTCATCTGAGCAGGCTTTGGCTCAGGCCAGTACTTATGACTTTGTGGGTATTTATGTTGATGACCTGAAGCGTGTGATCAATTTAGACGCCATCACCAACAGCACACTGAAGCTGGGAGCCGATCCAATGGGCGGCACCGCCTTGCCGATCTGGAAAAAACTGGCTGAGAATCCGGCCTTCAATCTGAAGGTAGTCAACGACCAGATTGATGAGTCGTTTGCCTTTATGCCGCCGGATCACGATGGTCGTATCCGTATGGACTGCTCCAGTACCGCCGCCATGGCTAACCTGCTGGATATTCGTGATCAGTTTGATCTGGCATTTGGTAATGACCCGGATGCCGACCGCCACGGTATTGTTGATGCCTCAGGTCTGATGAACCCCAACCACTATTTATGCGTGTGTGTCGATTACCTGATGAAGCATCGTCCGCAGTGGTCGAATGAACTCAAAATCGGTAAAACTCTGGTAACGTCTTCCATGATGGATCGGGTCGTGGCGGCCAATGAACGTGCTTTGTACGAAGTTCCGGTTGGCTTTAAGTGGTTTGTGCAGGGGTTATACCAGAGCGAACTCGCCTTTGGTGGTGAGGAAAGCGCAGGAGCCAGCTTATTAACACTGGATGGCCAGCCCTGGAGCACCGATAAAGACGGCATTGTGCTGTGCTTGTTGGCGGCAGAAATCACCGCCGTGACCGGTTTAACGCCATCGCAGTATTACGCCAGCCTGGTTGAACAACACGGCAACCCTCACTACAAGCGGGTTGATGCGCCAGCCACCCCAGAACAAAAAGCCGCCTTCAATCAACTCACGGCTGACAAAGTGACAGAAAGCGAATTAGCCGGGTCGGCCATTACTTCGGTTCATACTCACGCCCCGGGCAACAGCGCCGCCATTGGTGGCCTGAAAGTCTGCACCGAACACGGCTGGTTTGCGGCACGCCCAAGTGGCACCGAAGATATTTATAAAATCTACGCAGAAAGCTTCCAGGGTGAAGATCATCTACACTTACTGATTACAGAAGCTCAAACACTGTTGAATCAGGTTTTATAATCGGTTTATTGCCCCCTTCGGGCCTGAATAAACCGTCAGGTCCGGAGTAAAGTGGTTGAAAACCGTATCAGACTATCAATTTTCCGTATGGCACATGGCCTTTCGCCCCTTCTTCCTAGGCGCTAGCCTGTATGCGGTGATTGCTCTTTCGCTGTGGGGACTGTCACTAATAGATGTCTCTCCGGGCTTTCAGCCACAAGGGGGCTGGTCAGCCTGGAGTGCCCATGAAATAGTTTTTGGGATGATTCAGGGGGTGGTGATTGGTTTTCTGCTCACCACGTCGCGCAACTGGACCAAGCTCTCAGATCCCACCCTGCAATCTGTTCGGTTAATTTTTATCACCTGGCTGAGTGCCAGAATCGCCTGGCTCTGGGCCGATATGCCACACGGCCTGCTGGCTTTGCTGGATATCGCCACTCCCATACTGGCGGCACATAGCCTGGCACGAACCCTGATGGCTGGAGAACAAGCCTCCGGCGAAGATAATCAGGGCCATAACTGGCCTTTTGTGATGGTATTGCTGGTGTTTGCACTGGCTCAGGGCCTGTACCATTTTCTGCTCTACCAGCAATCAGCCTATGTCGATACGCTGCAAAAGATTGCTGTTTTACTGATGATGGCCATGGTGCTCTGGATCAGTAACCGCGCCTTGCCCTTTTTTACTCATGTGCGCCTGTCAGTGCCATTGCCGCTCTTGCCGCCACGGTTAAAGGTGTTGAGCATGAGCCTTACCTGGCTGCTGGTACCCTGCTATTTATTACACGCCCTGCTGAAACCGCTGAGTTTTTCACAAGCAGCTGAGGCGGTCGCCTACCTGACGACCGCCGTTGCCGCCTTAGCTGCGCTAAGTCAGCTGAACTTGTTTCGTTTGTTTTATCGCTCAGGAGTACTGAGCGAGCCGATGCTATGGTCAATCTATAGTGCCTACCTGTGGATGCTGGCTGGGTTACTGATGCTGTCGCTGAGCTTCTGGTACTCACTTCCCTGGCTGCATACTGTTCTGGTGGGGCTATTTATTATGGTATTCAGCATGATGGCGCGAGTCAGCATGGGTTATACCGGGCGCGAAGTCACCGCCTTGCCCGGTATCACTCTGTCATTTTGGCTACTGCAGCTGGCTGGGCTCTCACGCGTTGCCGCTAATTGGGCAACACATCCCGAGCCATTGTATTTACTCGGCATCGTTTGCTTATTGATTCCGATGATGATTTTCCTGCGTCACTACCTGCCCATCCTGTTGAACCCGCGAGTGGATGGCAAACCATTCTGACAGCGGCAACGTCTGATTCACCCGAGCGGCAATCCAGCGGCAAATATTGTTGCCGCTTCACATATTCTTTCCTCTTTAACAGCTATTATCATTCGTATCTGAATAGATCTGCCCTTAGGATGTCAGCTTAGACAGGTCAACTTCGCCATTTTATTGCCACCACTTACTAATCATTAAGTCATTTTATTGGCTAAAACCTTTTTCTGAGTTTTGCCAAATAACCATCATTTGTATGAAAAATCTATACGTCCGCCATAAATCATTGTTTTTAAAGGGTTTTTATTTGTAAAAAATACTGGCACAGAAATCGCTTTATCCAATTTAAGTATTTTTACCCCTATGAGGTAGCTCATGGTGAGTCCTTTACACAGCAATGGTCGTGCGCAGTTACGAGAAGAAAAAGCCGTAACCTCAATTGGCGATCTTGCCCTGAAACCTGATTTACGCCCGGAACTGCTGTTAAAGCTATCAGGCAAGCTGCAGACCACACTGGAATTGTCTCAGCTGTTGGAAATTTTCTATGAAGAGATTCAGCATGCCGTTCTGGTGGATGGCTTAACCTTTACCCATTCAGCCAACAACCTGCTGATCAGCGAGGGAAAAAACTCACCCCATTCCGTGAGCTATCGCCTGCAGACACAGCAAGACTATATGGGTGATTTAACCTTTCACCGTTCGACTCGCTTCCGCGAACATGAGCTGGCGAATCTGGAAGGGTTATTAACCACACTGGTTTACCCGATGCGCAACGCATTGCGTTATTACGAAGCATTAGCGGCCGCCTTCCGTGACCCGTTAACCGGTGCTGGCAATCGTGTTGCGCTGGATAAAACCCTGAGTCGAGAAGTGGAACTGGCGAAACGTCATGGCCAGCAATTGTCGGTACTGATGATTGATCTCGATTATTTTAAACAGGTAAACGACGAGTTTGGTCACAGCATGGGTGATAAGGTACTGAAAGACGCCGCCAGTTGTATGACCGCCTGTATTCGCCAAACGGATATGTGCTTCCGCTACGGCGGTGAAGAATTTCTGGTGATGTTATCCAGCGCTGATCAGGCGGGTGCACTGCGTATTGCCGAGCGTATTCGTATGAGCATTGGTGATCTGAGGTTTGAAAACGCCAAAGGCAAGCTGCAAGTCACTACCAGTATTGGTTGTGCCACCTTGCGCGGCATTGATACCACAGAATCTCTGGTACATCGTGCTGACAATGCCCTGTATGAAGCCAAAAATGGCGGTCGTAACCGGGTCATCAGTGACGCCGATACCGCCTTTGCGGAGTTGGAAAAGTAACCTGGCTTTAACTTCCCTCCTCCCCCAATATCGGGGGAGGACAGATTCACTTCAGTCCAAAAAAGAAAAGTGCTCTTCTTTTATTTGCATTAACGATTTTGGATCCCGCACCATCATACTGGCGTGTGCCTTAGCACGCGGTAAAATACGTTTGTAATAAAACTCAGCCAGCTGAATTTTTGCTGTATAAAATTCGGCGTCACCGTCACCGGATTCCAGTTTCTGATACGCGGTTTCAGCCATCATTGCCCAGTAATACGACATTGAGATATAGCCGGCATACATCAGATAATCCACCGATGCAGCACCGACCATATCGCGGTTTTTTGAGGCCTTAAAAGCAATACGATAATTATAAAGCTTCCAGGCCAGCATATTACGCTTTAATTTGCGGATCATTTTTTTCATTTCCGGGCGTTTTGTACGACGGGTAAACGCCTTCACCTGTTGGGCAAAGTGATCGTACGCTTTAAACTTACCCAGCAGCATTTTTCGTCCTAATAAATCCAGCGCCTGAACGCCGGTTGTGCCTTCATAGAGTTTTGATATTTGCGCATCGCGTACAATCTGCTCCATGCCCCACTCTTTAATAAAACCGTGCCCACCATAAACCTGCACCCCATGGTTGGCGGCTTCATATCCCAGCTCAGTCAGAAAAGCTTTAAGAATCGGGGTCAGAAAACCTAATTCATCATCGTACTGGTCATATAATGACTGATCACCCCGGGTGTGGGCTGCCATCATTAAATCAGCCAGACGAGCGGCGTGATAAATCATCGCCCGCCCACCTTCGGCAATCGCTTTCTGGGTTAATAACATGCGGCGCACGTCCGGGTGCACCATCAAGGTATCGGCAACCTGATCCGGGTCTTTGCTGCCGCTCAGAGAGCGCATTGAGCGGCGTTCTTTGGCATAAGGCAAGGCTCCCTGAAAAGATAATTCCGCCGATGCCAATCCCTGAATAGAGGTGCCGATACGTGCAGTATTCATAAAGGTGAACATACACATCAGCCCTTTGTTTTCCGGGCCGATTAAAAAACCTTTAGCGCCATCAAAGTTCATCACACAGGTGGAGGAGCCATGAATACCCATTTTTTCTTCAATGGCACCACAGCTGACCAGATTACGTTCACCCAGCGAGCCATCTTCATTCACGTTAAATTTCGGCACAATAAATAATGAGATACCTTTGGTTCCCTCAGGAGCATCCGGCAACCGTGCCAGTACAATATGAATAATATTGTCCGCCAGATCATGCTCGCCCGATGAAATAAATATTTTCTGACCCGTGATGGCATAAGCGCCATCAGCCGTTGGTTCCGCTTTGGTTTTTACCTGACCCAGATCCGTTCCGCACTGAGCTTCGGTAAGGCACATAGTGCCGCTCCAGCGCCCTTGTGATAGCGGTATAAAAAAGGTTTGTTTCTGCGCTTCACTACCATGCAGAAAAATAGTGTTCATTGCACCTAACGAAAGTCCGGGATACATTCCCCAGGGCCAGTTGGCGGTGCCAATCATTTCCGACTTCGCAATCGACAACGACATCGGTAGCCCCTGACCACCATACTCAACCGGTGTCGACATCGACTGCCAGCCATTTTCAACATACAGCTGATAGGCTTGTTTAAAACCGGCAGGGGTCTGCACCTCTCCCCCTTCAAAACGACAGCCTTTATCACCCGTTTGATAAAGTGGAGAAAGAACCTCTTCTGAGAACGACGCCGCCGCATCCAAAATCATATCAACCATGTCCGGAGTGGCTTCTTCACCACCGGGAATTTGCTGATAATGTTGCTGAAACTGATAAACATCATTCATTAAAAACTTAATATCTTTTAACGGTGCTTTGTACTGAATCATAATCAACCTTAAACCATAATAACGATGAGACAGACAGCATTGTTACTCAGCCAGAGACACAGGCCATTGGCTATATGGGCGAGGGCTTTATGTCAGTTCGGTTACTTTGCAGACAATAAGACGTATGGCTCCCACGCTCTGCGTGGGGGCCATATCTGAATTGAGGAAAAGAGAAAGATGAAACAAAAACGCCCGCTAGAAGCGGGCGTTTTATCAGAGGAGCAGACGTATTAAGCCGGTTCAGCTTGCTTTGCAGCTTCTTCGTCTTTTAATTCGCGACGCAGAATTTTACCAACAGGCGTCATTGGTAATTCGTCACGGAATTCAACATAACGCGGAACTTTATAAGCGGTTAATTTATCCCGGCAGTAATTACGGATTTCATCGACGGTGATATCCGGATTACTGGCAACAATAAATAACTTCACCGCTTCACCGGTTTTGTTATCCGCAATACCAATCGCGGCACAGTTTTCAACCGCCGGATGAGCAGCAACCACATCTTCGATTTCGTTCGGGTAAACATTAAAACCAGATACCAGAATCATATCTTTGATGCGGTCTACGATTTTAACAAAACCATCTTCATCAATGACTGCAACATCACCGGTACGGAACCACTTGCCATCCGGAGTAAAAGTTTCGGCGGTAGCTTCCGGGCGATTCCAGTAACCTTTCATCACCTGCGGGCCATTCACACACAATTCCCCACGCTCACCGATTCCAACTTCATTACCCTGATCATCAATACACATCAGCGCAGTACCCGGTACGGCAACACCAACCGTCCCTTGACGCTCAAGACCTGCTGCCGGATTCATACACACCGCTGGAGAACATTCGGTTAAGCCATACGCTTCGGAAATGCCACAACCGGTCAGTTCTTTCCAGCGCTTGGCAGTATCATCCACCAGCGCGGTGCCACCGGATAAGGTAATGCGCAGCTTAGAGAAATCCATACTGCGGAAATCATCATTCCCCATCAGGGATACAAATAAGGTATTCAGACCAATAATGCCGGTCAGCTGATGTGGCTTCATCATTTTGACAAAGGTGTCGGTATCCCGCGGATTGGCAATCAGAATACTGTGATCCCCCATCTCAAACAGGGCCATCAGATGCACAGTGAATGAATAAATATGATACAGCGGTAATGGCGCAACAATTTTAACGCCACCGGCCGGTTTTAACGGATTGCCCTGCTTATCCTGCTGCGACAAGGTGGCACGTGCCTGCATCATATTGGCAACCAGATTACGGTTGGTCAGTTCCGCACCTTTGGCTACCCCGGTGGTGCCACCGGTGTACTGCAACACGATAGTGTCGTGTGGGTTTTTAATGTAGTTGGCTTCAAAGCCCGGGTATTTAGCTCCCTGAGCCAGCGCCTTACGGAAATCCACCGCCTGTGGCAGGCTGTAAGCTGGCACCATTTTTTTAATGTATTTGGCCGCGGCATTAATCAGTGTTCGTTTGGCAAACGGCAACATATCGGCCAGCGATGTCACGATAATATGTTTCAGGCCGGTTTCATCTTTGATGTTTTGTACGGCTCTGGCGAACACATCCATACACACCAGTGCTTTTGCACCCGAGTCGTTAAACTGGTGCTTCATCTCGCGCTCGGTGTACAACGGATTGGTATTGACCACTACCATGCCAGCCCGTAACGCACCGTACATCGCAATCGGGAATTGCAGAATGTTCGGCATCTGAATGGCAATTCGATCACCGGGCTGGAGACTGGTGTGGTTCTGCAGATAAGCAGCAAAAGCCGCACTGTATTCATCAATCTGACGGTAAGTCAGGGTATAACCGATGCTGGTAAATGCCGGGCGATCAGCATAACGCTTAAAAGCGTTTTCGATCACTTCAACAACGGCATCGTATTCATTCAGATTGATTGTGTCAGGCACGCCGGGTGCGCGCTTACCATCCCAGAAAGATGTGTCCACGTGTAGTCTCCCCAATGATTTTTTATAGGAAAAACCTGTTGCTCTGACGTCACTGAGCGGTGAGATAGCACTGAGTTGGTCGGGCAGAAGGTTTAATTGTTTTTTTAATAGACCGAACTATGAAGCAAAGTGTCATTGAGTTAAAGGGGAAATCATGAAATGATTCCGGTCATTACACGCCATAAATCACTCAAAAACCTTACGGCCGTACACCATGTCTGGCAAAACCACACACCCAGCCCGGATTGATACCGAATACCTTGCTCAGCTGATTGAAATGCTGAGTCATCAGGGCATTCACAGCAGCCATCTGGTGATGGGAACCGGGTTAATGGCCTCAACGCTGACCTCATCCCGGGAGAAAATTTCTCCGCTGCAATACCACCAGATCATCGACAATGCACTGCGGCTGACCAACAACCCGCTGCTGGGTCTGGAGCACGGTAAGCGCATGAATATTCACAGTCATGGCTTTCTTGGGTTGACCATGATGGCGGCTGAAACACTGGGGGACGCACTGTCACTGGTCGTACGTTACGCCCGCAGCCAGACGCTGATGGCCGATATCCGTTTTGTTCAGGAAGATGACAGCGCCATTATTCAGATCAACCGGCTGGCGGCGCTACCGGATACCTTCGACTTTGTGGTGCAGAATATTCTCTCGACGCTGGTGACCATCGTTCGTTTCCTGATTCAGCAACATGAAGAACTCACCGCCATGGTGAAACTGACCAGTGCTGCGCAGCGCCCGGAGTTTTGCTACGAGGACGTGCTGGATGTACCTTTTATGTTTGAACAGCCTCATAATCAGCTTTGTATTCCCACATACCTGCTGGATTCTGCGGTATCGACCGCTAATATCCGCGCTCGCCGTAACGCCAAAGCGGAGTGTCTGGCATTATTGGATGAGCTAGATAAAGGTCAGGATCTGGTGAGCCGAATCCGCCGACAGTTACAGCAAAGTGAAGCCTATCCAACATTAATGGTGATGGCGAAGTGTCTCGACTCCAGTCCGAGAACTCTGAATCGCCAACTGGCACAATTAAACACCAGTTATCAGCAGGTGATTGATGAGTCGCGTTGCGAACGTGCCATGACCTGGCTGTCAGCGCCTGATTATTCGGTTGATGATATTGCTCACCGGCTTGGTTATAACGACCCGTCTAATTTTGGCCGTGCTTTTCGCCGCTGGCTGGGGATGTCGCCCCGGGAGTTTCGTAAAAAGACCAAAGAACAGACCGATCAGTTTGTTCCCGAACTGTAGAACTATCACCCTTGTTACGGAATTATCACCCCTGTTGCGGAACTATCACCCCTGCTACGGAACTATAACGCGGGTTCCGGCACTATATAACGTTTGTTCCTGAGCGATGATGAGCTAAGGTTTATAAAACGTTCGATACAACGCCGAGAGGTCTGAATGCATTATTCTTCGTTCCTGAGATGTTTTGATCAGCAGTGCCGTCGATTTGATAACAAGGAGCAAAGATGAGAGTCAGTCAGCATATCTGGCGCGATGGTGTTATGGAGCCAGCACTGCCGGGTGACACCCCCCAGTTAGTTTTGCTCTTTGGTAATCAGGCGGCACGCGACGTGTTACCCGAATTACAACAGCGCTTTCCGGACACCCCACTTGCCGGCTGTTCCACCAGCGGACAAATCGCCAAACGTGGTGTCTGTGATGGCGTGGCAACCATTACCCTGATGTACTTTTCAGATACCCGGATTCAGATGTTCAGCTCTGAAATCCATGACGCTCGGGACAGCCGCACTCAGGCCAGTGAACTGGCACGGCAAGCACAACAAGCGGACTTACAACACCTGATGATTCTGGCCGATGGCCTGTCTATTGATGCTCAGGCTGCGGTACAGGGCATTTCACAAACGTTAGCGCCCTTTAACAATATTTCCGGGGGAGTCGCCGGTGATAACGAACGCTACCAACAAACCTTCACCTATCATCAGCAAGGCATCTCCAGCAAACGGATTATTCTGATTGGCTTTTATGGCGACAAGCTGCAGGTTAATTACGGCTGTTACGGTGGCTGGAAAGCATTTGGTCCGATGCGTTATGTGACCCGTTCGGAAGGTAATCGGTTATACGAGCTGGATGGCCAGAGTGCGCTGGCACTGTACGAGCAGTATCTCGGCGAACATGCCAAAAACCTGCCGGCCTCCGGGCAACGCTTTCCTCTGGGCGTTCGCTATCATGAGCAGGATACGGATCAGGTTGTCTGCACGGTGTTTGGTATCGACCGGGATGACGACTGCCTGATTTTTGCCTTAAACATTCCCGAAGGCGCCATTACACAACTGATGCACGCCAGTATCGACAGTCTGATCGATGGCGCTCAGGTCGCCAGTGAACAGGCCTGCGGCGACTGCAACAGTCAATGTCCGGAATTTGCCCTGCTGGTCAGTTGTATCGGCCGCCGCTCGGTGTTGCAACAAATTGCCGACGAAGAAATCGAAGTCCTGTCAGAAACCCTGTGCAGTGATATCCCTCACAGTGGCTTTTATTCCTACGGGGAGATTGCTCCCATTATGGGAACCGGCCCCTGCAGCCTGCATAACCAGACGATGACAGTTACCACATTCTCTGAGCTGAAATAATCATGCACCGCTTACTGAAACGCCAGCTTAAACGTTATTTACCCGACAGCACGGATCAGCTCAGCGTTAACGACTTATTACAGGCCATTGATCAGGCGTACCAGCAACACGATATTGATCGTGAAATGTTAGAACGTTCGTTACAGCTGACGTCTGAAGAATTGCTGCAACGCAACCAGAAACTACGCGTTAACCTGCAGCAACAGGCTACCTCACAGCAGGCGTTAAAACAGTCTTATCAGATTCTCGACGCCACTCTAAATGCCTCTCAGGAAGGTGTGTTGGTGGTGAATTCTGATGGTTCACCTACGGTATTTAATCAGCGTTATCTGGAGCTGAATCTGCTCAGTCGCGAAGACATGAAAACCATGTCGCTGGCGGATCTGATGAAAAACTCCATGAGCTTAATCACTGAGCCTGAAAAGCTGAGGCATCAGGTTGAATCATTAATGGATAATCCTGGCGAAGCACGCCATGAAGTGTACCGCAGCCATACCGGACGCTGGGTGGAAACTTACGCCTGTAACGACCCGGTGGCCGGTTTTATCTGGATGCTGCGTGACACCACCGAAGTGCGTGAAAAAGAGCAAACCATTGCTCATCAGGCACGCCATGATGCCCTGACCACTCTGCCCAATCGCACCCTGCTGCTGGATCGCATGGAAAATGCCATTCATCGCGCTCAGCGTCAGCAACGTCGTCTGGCCGTGTGTTATCTCGATCTGGATGCCTTTAAAGCCGTCAATGACAGCCTGGGGCATGATGCTGGTGACGTGTTACTGCAACGGGTCAGCCAACGCCTGAAAACCTGCATTCGTGATAGTGACACGTTGGCGCGTATTGGCGGTGACGAATTTGTTATTTTGCTCGACGGCGTGCGCAACCAGGAAGAAGTTCTGTATCTGGCTGAAGGTATGCTGGAAGTCATGGCCGAGCCCATTGTGATTGCCAAGCGGCAGTTTTTTATTGGTGCTTCCATTGGTATTTCAATGTACCCGAATGATGGCACGACCCCGGGTGCATTATTAAAAAATGCCGATATCGCTATGTATCGGGCAAAAGAGAATGGTAAAAACCGCTTCCATTTTTTCACTCCATCGTTAGAACGTATTGCCCAGCATCGTTTGTCGATGGAAACCAATTTACGTAATGCGCTGGAAAATAACGAACTGGATCTGTATTACCAGCCTAAGGTTTTTCTGCAACCTACGGATCAAACCAGTAACATCCCCGTCACCCACAGTTTTGAAGCATTATTACGCTGGCCACAAGCCGATGGCAGTTTTATTCCACCCGACAGTTTTATTCATATTGCTGAAGATGCGGGAATGATTGGCCGCATCAGCGATTGGGTACTGGATAAAGCCGCACGACAGGCAAAACTCTGGCATCAACAGGGATTCAACGCCAACATCAGTATTAATATTTCGCCCAAACAATTTTTAATTCCGGGCTTTGAACAGGACATTGTTAATACCCTGAAAGCGCTGAAAGTGCCGGAACATCTGATTTCTATCGAAATTACTGAAAGCCTGCTGATGCAGGATCTGAATAACGCCCGTCAGGTGCTTAAATATTTCCGCAGCCATGGCCTATCCATTTATCTTGATGATTTTGGTACCGGATTTTCGTCTTTAAATTACCTGAAGAATCTGCCTGTAGATGCGATTAAAATTGACCGTACCTTTGTTAAAGACCTGAGTAGCAGCAATGCCGATCAGGCTATTGCTTCATCAATTATCGCCCTCGGTAAAAACCTCGATATGATGATTGTTGCCGAAGGTGTGGAAACCGCAGAGCAGGCACAGTTTCTGATTAACAGCGGTTGCGATCTGGCTCAGGGTTATTACTATGGCCGACCGTTACCAGCCGATCAGGCTGAACAATTTCTTAACGCCCTGCCCTTGTCAAAAAATGACTGACATCGTACATTCCGCCGGGATTGAATCACTGACAAACGGATCAGACAATGACCGCTGAAAATTCTTCCCAATACCCTCACTTTCTGGCTGTTGACGGCAGTTCCTGGGAGGATGAAGCACAACCGGTTGCTATTGCCTGGTCATTAGCCGATGGCACCATCAAAACCACCCTGATTCAGCCGGAAGATGACTGGCACGACTGGGATTTTGCCTTAGAAGATCTGCACGGTATTAATCAGGAAACCCTCTATCAGCGTGGCGAAACCTGCTGGTCTGTGCTGCGCGAGCTGGAACACGACCTGGAGCAACCGTCAGTGGCCTGTGATGATGCTCCCCGGGTGGAACAATTACTGGAAAAACTCTACGACGCTTGCGGCCGGGATGTCAGCCTGGAAATCAGTGCTTATGCCGACGAGGTACAAAATCCACAGATTATTCGAGAAGTTCGTGAGGATCTGCAACTGTCAGAGCAGATGTGTGATGACCGTGTGCGCCTGATGCTGGAAGTCTGGGCCCGGGAAAATCGTTAAGCGCTCTCTTTATCTACTTGTTCTGCTCTGTGGGGTTTAATCATGGCGTTATCAGCCACTATTTTTAAAGCACAACTGAATATTTCAGACCTGCGCCGTCATCATTATCAGGATTACGCCCTGACACTGGCATTACACCCGTCAGAAACCGAAGAGCGAATGATGATACGGCTGCTGTGCTTTTGTTTATACGCCAGTGACACGCTGGAATTCAGCCGTGGCCTGAGCAACGATGACGAGCCGGATTTATGGCAGAAAAGTCTCAGTGATGAAATTGAGTTATGGCTTGAATTAGGACAACCCGACGAAAAGCGTGTACGTAAAGCCAGTGGTCGCTCACAACAAGTGGTTATTGCTGGTTTTCAGCCGCGTCCCTTTTCAATCTGGTGGCAACAAAATGAAAATAAATTGCAGCGCTTTACTAATGTATCCGTACTGCAATTCAGCGGTTGTGACAACATTGATCAATGGGCACAACGTAATATGAACCTGCAGGTCACCATCGAAGAAGGCAGTATCTGGTTAAGCGATGATAGCAATAGTCTGGAAATTCAATTCCAGACCTTGCAAAGGGCCGGTTAATTGATTGGCCTATTAGTTGGTTGAATCTCCAGCTGGCCACCAATCAATATCATCTTCATCGGCAACACAATCGTCGAAATCGCTGCCAATGTTTTCATTACAGACAATGGCAGACACAATAATTTCAACCTCAGGGTTGCTCTGGCCATCTGTGCTGTTCTGATCATCGGAATTGCTGCCAGCACCAACGACTTCCACATAGCCATCTAATAACAGCATATGCTCATCGTCTTTGGCTTCAGCCAACTCATCACATAAGGTATCGCAGAACAGAGTTTGCCCGCCGTCATATAGCACAATTTTGTTGTCCGAATCGGCATCCGCCAGATCCCGGGCATTTAATACGAATAAAAAGTTATTGCTGCTACCGGTAAATGACTCAGGGTTGGCATCATTCTCTTCTAACCGGGCAGAAATTAACTGACCACCAGCGCTGAGTGTTTTCACCACTTCAATATCGTATTCCTGTCCCCATTGTGGGGTGAAGTCTGAAATGTCCGACGAGGTGGTTTGCAGTAATTCCCAATCGTCGGAGCTGTCAGCACGATACACCAGACATAACCTTGCTTCGGTATAGTTACAGTCACTCTGGAAGTGGCGGATGGTCCAGTCATCGTTACTGATGCCTTCACAATTTTCCGCAAAGTCATCTTCTGCGGCGGCACATAATAACGAAGAGTAGGTCAGCACATTATCACTGGCGGTGAATTCCAGTTGCAGAACCTGGCCCGCGGCAATCGCCCGATCAATATCAGAGCCTTGCTCAGCCGTGGTGCTGAAGCTGATTTCTCCACCTAATGACCAGGAAGTGTTATCAGAGTTTTCGGCACTGAGGATACCGGCCTGAGAATACAGGGTCAGGCTGAAAGCATTGGTGTTGGCGGTAACGGTTTGTTCCGATAAAAAGCGATAGCTGCTGGCATCACCGGAATCATCAAAGGAGGTTTCAACATTAATGGTGTAATCGTTGCCCCATTGGTAACTGCTGAAACCGTTTAGATTTTCAAAGGTCTCGTAGTCGCTGCTACTGCCTTCCTCTTTTACCCGAAAGCATAACCGGGAAGAGGCATCATCACATTGCTGCTTAAAATAGCTCACATCAATGCGTTCATCCTGATCGCTGTAACTCACCCCCAGTTCGCAACCGCTCAGAGTGATGGTCAACAATAATGGAATAAACAGTGATGAAATAAGCCCAGTAACTACAGAGCGGTGTTGCGGCATAATAAAGTCCCTGATTAGCCGCAATCTGAAGATCAGTTTCTGGTGTCTGATAAACAGCCAACGGCATAGTTTGTAAGCATTTGCTGGCGAACCGAATCCGAAACGCCGCTCAGACGTTGCTCCAGTTGCACTTTTTTGTCATCGACCTCGTGACGACGGGTACCCTCAGGCAACGCCAGATCGCTTTCAGGTTGCAGCAGCTCAGCGGCGGCCCAATGAACCGGCCAGATTTCGGCCATGTCCGCTAATTGTTGGTCGATACAGTTGGCCATTGTATCAGCATCCTGCACCTCTGCCTGCGTTAACGGCCGGCCAAAATTCACTTTTACTTTACCTTTACATCCGGTCAGTCCCAGTAAAATGCTGCGCACATCTTCTTCATCTTCTTTCTGATAACTGCCGGTTTGTGCCAGCATCACCAACTCGCGCGCTTTTAGCACATCACACGGATCCCATTCGTATTGAATCGATACTGGTACCGGGTTCAGCTGTTGCATGGTTTCACTGAAGGATTCTTTGCTGCTGCGCCCGTGCAGGGCCAGCATTTTTAAAACCGCCGTATCGGTACGATCAATATTATCTTTTGCCCGCCCTTCACGCTGAGCAATCCAGATCGATTCCCCTTCACTGACAGAGTGACGGATATAAGCCGATAAACGTTGCAGTTCTTTTAATTTCTGCCGGTTATTGTCGATATTACGCTTTACTACAAAGCTTTTGTTCAGCCGCATCACATCGGCCACATCAGGGTTTTCCAACAAATTATCGCCAATGGCGATGCGGCTGGTTGGCCAGCCTGCCAGATGCAGCGAGTAATTGATCATGGTTGGGTCCATGGCAATATCGCGGTGGTTCGAAATCCAGACGTGTGTTTTTTCTGGATCCAGCTGATCCAGACCGCTGACTTCAACCGTGTCGGTGCTCTGCTGTAACAGCTGAGCCACTTTAGGTTCCATCCATAACTGGAAGGCTTCAACCGAATTCAGTCGCTTAAATTGTGACTGCACCAGTGATTTAAACAAAGGTTGCAGCAAAGGCTGTAAGATTCCGGGAGCCTTAGGAAAACGGTATTTCAGTAAGGCCGCCATCATTTCGTCGGATGCCAGCAAACGGTCCAGTGCCGGTTTCACTTCCAGATCATTAAACGGACGAATATCCGCATACAGGTCAGACATATCACTCTCTTTATCGCGCCCTGATTCAGGCCTTTACCCATACCGTGCTCACCACGGTTTATCCTGATTAGTGCTTTAGTATATCCTTGCGCTTCATTACGAGCGAATCAGGTAACACCTTATGGTTGATGTTTGGCAACCCGCCGACCTCACAAACAACACCCCCGACTTGACAGTGCTGCAAAAGCTGGCAACCGCTGCAGCCCAACTGGAACTTCAGGGTGATGTATCAGACTTACTGAACGATCAACAACTGGCATCAGCCCGCAGCTGGATGCAGTTTTCCGAGGAAAACTGGCAAGCCGCTATTGAGCAGCTGAGCAACGATGAACGCCTTCAGCTGGCAACCTTTTACACGGTTGCTGAAGTCAAATTGAGTGGCTTTGAGGCACGGGATAAAAATCCGGCGATCTGGATTTTCCGTTATTTAAAGAAAACTCAGCAGCTTCCGGAAAAAGATTTTATCAAAGCACTCAAGAATAAAACCGATAATCGCTTTATTCCTTATGGCAGTGTGCTCTGATTTCAGAGCGCTTATACAGACTCAGGCCGGTGACAGATGCGTCAGCAGTGCCTGCCTGAGTTCATCAATACGAATGGGTTTGGCCAGATAATCGTCCATACCAGCCGCCAGACACGCTTTTTTCTGTTCCGCCATCACATCCGCCGATAACGCCACAATCACAATGCGTTGGCGACTCTCTAGCCGACGACTTTCTTCATGCCGAATTTGTCGGGTTGCCTCCAGGCCATCCATCTCCGGCATATGGCAGTCCATCAGAATCAGATCAAACGGCTGGGCCTGATACAGCTTAAGCGCTTCTGAGCCGGTAGCGGCCAGCTGTACCTCACATCCGATTTTACTCAGCATCTGAGTCGCCACTTTTTGATTCACCAGATTGTCTTCAGCCAACAGAATTCGTTTTCCCTGCAACACGTCATCCACCTTGTTGTTGCTGTTACCGGTGCGCTGATACTGAGTAACCAGACGCTCCGGCTGCTGATTGTTCTGAGCCAGAGTCAGTAACAGAGAACGTAACCTGTCTTCACTGATTGGCCAGTCCCAGTAACCGTACACGCCGTCTTGCTGTAATTGTTGTTCAACATCCCGGCTGATTGCTTCACTGAAGGTTACCGCCAGCCGGACTCCCTGTTGCATCAGGGGGGCCAGCTGTTTTTTCAGAACGTGATACAAGCGCCAGGAAATTACCAGTACTTGCGGTAACGAGTCTGCTTGTCCTGAACCCCGGATCTGAGCAATCGCCTGCTGAGCATCATCCAGAGATCGGAATTCTTGCAGTGGCATTTGCAAACGACGGGCAACAGATACTAATAAAGCCCGGTTAACCGGCACTTCATCCATCAGCCACAAAGAGTGATTCTGTAACAATTGTGTGTGAGTATCACGTTCGCTGGCACTTATTCGAGGCACAGTCGCCAGTGATAAATCCAGCCAGAAGTTTGAACCAATTTCCGGAGCGCTGACCACACCGACCTGCCCCTGCATCAGTGTCGCCAGGCGTTTACAGATACTCAGCCCCAGTCCCGTTCCTCCCACCATGGAAGATAAGCGCCCGTGAGCAAAGCTGTATTCATCAAACAGATGCATCGCTTTACTGGCCTCAATGCCCAAACCAGTATCTTCAACGGTGAAACGCAGCCCGATTTTCTGCGTTTCGCTGTCTGCCCGAGCACGGCTGTCAGCACACACACCGTTATCAATCCGGACAACCCGCAACAACACATGTCCATGTGCGGTAAATTTAATGGCATTGGTGAGATAATTCATCAGAATCTGGCGGATACGAATGGCATCTCCCACAACGAGCTGTGGCACGTGTTGATCAATAAATGATTGCAGTACCAGCCCCTGCTCTTTGGCTTTGGCCGATACCATGCTCAGTAGATCTTCCACCATCGAGTGCAGATTAAACGATTCTTCTTCAATGGTGAGTTTATCGGCCTCAATTTTTGACAGATCAAGAATATCGTTAACGATGGCTAACAGGTGTTCGGAGGACGTTTGAATAACTTTCAGAAAGCTGTGTTGTTCGGCTGATAATTCCGTTTGTTCCAGCAACGAAGCCATGCCTAATAAGCCATTCATCGGAGTACGGATTTCGTGACTCATGCTGGCCAGAAAGCGGCTTTTGGCAATATTTGCTTCTTCTGCCTGGTCACGTTCCTGTTTCAGGACATTACGGGCTTTTACCTGGGCGGTAATATTGCTGCTGATCGCCAGCAAATTATGCAGTTTGCCGTCGCTGACGATGGGAATCAGCTGATTCGACAGATACAGCGGCTTGCCATCACCTGTCACCAGCTCCACTTCGTATTGCTGGGCTACCCGGGTGCTCATCGCCAGCTGCATTTTTTCACGAAACAATGCAGCCACATCCGGGCGTAAATAAGCTTCACAACGAGTACCAATCACTTGCTGCCTGTCGTATCCCTCTGCCGCGTGGTTCAGGTCAACAATCACACCGTCCGGATCAATTTCGGTAACGATGTCTGGCATCTGATTAAGTAGTAAACGAAACCGGGTACGGTCTGCTTCAACCGTTCTCAGTTGTTTTGATAGCTTTCGGGTGTGAAATATCAGAGAAATCAGCGCCAGCAACAGCACCACTGTCAGGGAAAGCCAAACCAGATTCATTCATGTCCTGCTGTGTCAAAGGGCAACATTCTCAAGCCGCAACATCATTAAGCCGCAACATCACTGGTCAGATGGAGAATCAGTTCTTGTTGATCGGTCGGCCAGTGATAATACAGCCAGGCATGGCTGTTTGCCGCTTCTTTGTTGGCAGGTTTGTCAAAGCACAGGCATAAAATATCCCGCCCTTCGACATCTTTTAATACTTTCTCAACTGACTGGCGGTCTTTGTCTGCTGTGATAGCAATCGCTCCGGGAGACTGCTGAGCAATCATAAAACCAAACTGAATCGGATCAGCAGTGACTTTAACATCCCAGCCAGCCCGACGGACCGCAGCTGATATTTCAATCGAAGTGTCACTGTTATTGGCCAACAGCAACAGAACTTTGCCACCCAACGCTAATTCGTCCGGTACCGGCATATTATTACCTTTCAGAAAGGCAACAAAACTTTCAACCGGAATGCGGTTATCACCCCGTCCCGGCAACTTATAGGCTTCCAGATGGCCGCGCTCAATCCAGCGGATGACTGTGCGGAAATTCACCCCACAGTATTTAGCGACTTCACCTGTTGTTAATGCTTGTTTATCCCTCACCACGAACTCTCAAACTCAGCAGGACATGGGTTCAGTATAGATAGCCTGCCGGCAATGCAAGGTAAAATCCGGTTTAAACATGAAAGCGGTATAAAAACCCGGTTTTCTGTGCAAATTGTTTCTGTAGCAACAGCGCAGCTGATGTACCTGTCGGCATATGGCTTGTTAATTCCGGGGCAGGCCAGCTACAGTAAAGGTTAGGCACTTTGAGGCAATGAGAGCAATTATGCAGTGGAACCTGTTACTGGTAGACGATGAAGCCGATATCCTGCAGACCCTGCGCAGGTTACTACGTTCCGACACACTCACTATTTTTGAAGCCAGCAACGCCAGTGAAGCTCTAGCCATTTTTGAGCAGCACGACATCCACCTGATGGTTACCGACTATAAGATGCCGTTAACGGATGGTTTAACGCTATGCCGTGAAGTACGCCAGCGTTATCCGGCAACGTATCGCATTCTGTTATCCGGCCAGGTGGACTATCCGGTATTACAACAGGCCTGGCGTAACGGTGATGTGCATCGCTTTATCGCCAAACCCTGGGATAATCTGTTGCTGAGCAATGATATTACCGAGGGCCTGAAACAGCACCAGCTGATGCGTAAAGCGCTGTTTTTACGCCACAATGTTCAGGGCGATCAACCTCTGTTACTGACCGACGCCAACTGGGTTATCCGCCTGGCAAATCCTTCAATGTGTGCTGCTTTGGGGGTTGAAGAACCCGACCTGGTTGGTATTAACCTGTTCTCGGCCAATGTGTCTGCTATGCCGTTTGAGCTGGAAGCAGAAATCACCACCCAGGTGGAATCCAGTCATAGCTGGCTGGGGTATTTCAGCTTCCTGCCACAATCCGAACATAAAATCTCAGCCTGGATGGTGGCAACGTCGGTGAGCGAGCACTATCGCGTCTGCTTATGCCGTTTTGTCAGCAAAAATATGCCGCCACCAACCGACTATCAGGAAGAACTGAAACGTTATGCCCGGCCACAACCGCCACAGATACCGGGCAACGGTCTGCAACCCGATAGCCAGCCGGTGAATGATTCATCATCCGCCAACACAAACCCGGATTACAAAACCCAGGATTTCAAAACCACAGCTCTGTTTAACCCCAGTGGCCAGGTCGTGGCGTTAAAAACACCCCATCTCAGCTATGACCAGTCACAATGGCAGGCCTGGATGACTGCCATACTGCAAGCCTGGCAGGATTCGTTCAGTGGTGTACTCACTCTGGTGTACGACGCTCAGCAAGCCGGAGAAAGCAACAACCGGACTTACCTGTCGGCCTTAAAACAGTTGCTCGCTGCATTGGATAACCCAAAAGCCGTTGATCCGGTCATTATTGTTAATGAAAGTCAGCTGCTTGATGACAGCGCTCAGGCACAACAGTTACGCAGCGACTGGCTGCAGGCAGGTTGTCGTTTGTTTGTCGCTAATTTTGGCCGCAGCTTTCTGAACTCACGCCAGATTCCGGCTCTGCCGATTCAGGGCGTGGTATTAGCGCCGGAGTTTCTGCCGAATATGAGCAACAGTAAATCGCTGCCGCAAAGTAAACGGTTATTGCAGCGCATCCATAGTCACCGGTTGCGTATTTATGCGCCGGATATTCATTCCACCGATGCCCTCGCGGCAGCCCACCAAAGCGAGGTTGACTGGCTCAGCGGTGATGTTTTATCTCCGCCATTAAGTGCTGAACAACTCGCCTGGTTTAAAATCTGAATACCAGGGCCTCATAAGCCACAGGATTCACATTTCCCGACACGATAACGCTGTTCATCGCGGGCCGCTGAGTTATGATTAGCAGCGATCATAACCGGTCCGATCAACAGGGCCGGAAGAGTTTTTCAGGAGTTAGAAGTGAACAAAGACCAGGCCTACCACCAGATTGCATTAGCGTGTTTAAAAACCCTGCGTGAAAGCAACGCCGGTGAATCCAAAGATGCCGCACAAGAACTGTATGACACCATCGACCAGGCATTTCAGGGCCAGTTTGCGCTGGTACTGGCAGAATTAGAAGACAGCAAGCAACGCCTGAACCTGATTAATCAACTGGATCCTCAGCGCCATTCATTAGCCGATGCGCAAGCCATTATTAACGCCAATGGCACTGCACATTAAGCTTGATAAGGCCCTTCATTTAATTTTATAACACGGAAAGGAGCTGGCATGTTGTCACCTCGTTACTGGACATTTCTATTTATCGTACTCGCAGCGATTGCTTTTTCTATGTACCAACGCCTTGACCAACCCGAGCTGATTGTCAGCCCATCCGACCCCTATCAATACCGTTACCTTGAACTGGATAATGGTTTAAAAACCTTGCTGGTATCGACCCCACAAGCCGATAAAGCTGCCGCCGCGGTTTCGGTCGCAGTGGGCAGTGGTGACGACCCACAAAATCGCGAAGGTCTGGCACACTTTTTAGAGCACATGCTGTTTTTAGGCACAGAGCCTTATCCCGAAGCCGGAGATTATCAGGCCTATATTTCCCGTAACGGTGGTTCACATAACGCCTTTACTGCCAACAGCCAGACCACCTACTTCTTTGAAGTCAATAACACCGCAATGGAAGGTGCACTGGATCGTTTTGCACCCTTCTTTATTTCACCCACGTTTGATGCACAATACGTCGATCGTGAAAAAAATGCGGTTCATGCCGAATATAAATCGAAATATAAAGACGATTTCCGCCGTATTTATTCGGCCGAAAAACAAGCCATGAACCCGGAACATCCGTTTGCCTCTTTCTCAACCGGTAATTTAGATACACTGGCCGATCGTGATGGCAGCAGTATTCGTGATGAATTACTGGATTTTTATGCCAAGCATTATTCATCTGAAAAAATGACATTAGTACTGGCCGGTAATTATTCACTGGAGCAACTGGAACAGTGGGCGGTATCGCATTTTAATGCCGTGCCGCAACAACAGACGGAACAAAAGCCAGCACCCGTCCCTTTATTTACCGAAGGCCAGTTGCCACTGGATTTAAATATTGAGCCGGTAAAAGAAATTCGCCGGTTACAATTTACTTTCCCACTGCCAGCGTCAAAACATTTATACCAATACAAACCCATTCAGGTGATCAGCAGCCTGCTGGGTCATGAAGGTGAAGGCAGCCTGTTGGCATTTCTGAAACAGCGCGGCTGGGCCGAAGGCTTAAGCGCCGGGCGCTCGATGGCCAGTGATCACGAAACCACATTAGTGGTGCAGGTCAGCCTGACACAAAAAGGGTTATTACATACCGATCAGATCACTCAGGCACTGATGTATTACATCGACCTGATGAAACAATCGCCACTGCCGGAATACCTCAGTCAGGAGCAGGCGAATCTGAGTGAGCTGGAATTTCGCTTCCAGGAACAAGGCCGGTTATCCGATTATGTGGTTCGCCTGAGCAGCAATATGCTGGTGTATAAACCTCATGACGTTATTTATGGCGACTACAAATGGCAGGCCATCAGCCAGCCAACCATTAAGCCGTTCCTCGATGGCTTAAGTGCAGACAACATGCTGCGTACCTTAATTGCCCCAAACGTCACGACCGAAATTGTTGACCCATGGTATGGCACTAATATTCGCCTGCGGCCAAGCACCTTCCCGGCTCTGGAGCTAACCACCAGCGGGCTGGAAGCAATGCATTTGCCACAGGCTAACCCGTTTATTCCGGAGAATCTGGAATTATTAGCCGACAGTGTGACTGACACTCCAATTGCCTTAATTAATGAGGCTGAGCGGGCACTCTGGTATTACGCAGAAACCGACTTTAAACAACCCAAATCACACGTACGGGTGTTATTACAGCAACCGGATATTCAGAGCAGTGCTCGTCAGCGGGTATTAGCGCGTTTATACACCCGTACGGTTAACGAAGCCTTAAATACTTACAGCTATCCGGCTGCCATTGCTGGCTTAAGCTACAACCTGAGTGTTAACGGCCAGGGATTGTTATTACACATTGGCGGTTATCAGGATAAATTGCCGGAGTTATTACAACGTGTATTAACTGAAATGAAACAGGCGCAGTTAAATGATGATGAATTTACCCGTTATAAAAATTCATTACAGCGCGCATTGGAAAATCAGTTAAAAGGCAAACCTTATCAGCGTTCACTGGAAGAGCTGAAACACTGGTTATATCAGCCAGCATTCAGCCCACAACAATTATTAGCTGAACTGAAACAAGTTACACGTGATGATGTGACTGAATTTGCTGCTGGCTTCGGCAACAAAATCGCGCATCAATTGTATGTGCATGGTCATTTATCTCAGGCTCAAGCCAGCGATATGGCTGACAAAGTACAGGCCGTTTTCCCGGCTAATCATGCGCTGTTAACACCAGCTCTGGTACGTAAAGCACCGGCTGGACAATACCAACAGCAGGTTCATGTCGACCATCAGGATACGGCGTTTACTCTGTACGTTCAGGGTTCGGATACTTCAGACCGTAGCCGTGCCACCATGAGTCTGATGGGCCAGATTTTATCGGCACCGTATTATCAGTATATGCGTACCGAACAACAGCTGGGTTATATTGTGTTTGCCACGCCTTACCCGCAGCAAACCGTACCAGCACTGGCATTTATTGTTCAGTCTCCAGAAGCCACACCTGAAAATATTCTGCAGCACTCGCAAACCTTTTTCACACAGTTTGCCGAGCAATTGGCGAGCATGTCTCAGGAGGAGTTTGTTAATTTCCAGAATGGTTTAGTTAACTTATTACTGGAGAAACCTAAAAACATGGCGGAAAAAGCCAGTCGTTTCTGGCGTGATCTGGGGGATCAGCGTTACAGCTTTGATTCTATGCCAGCCATTGCGGAGCAAGTAAAACAACTGAGCTTAGAAGATATTCAGAGCATGTATCAAAAGGCGATTATTCAACAGCAACAACCTTGGTTATTGTTTGTGAATGGTGGTGAATTAACCGATATCGCCGAGCTTTCGGATATTGACCGCGAAGCCATGGAGCTATTTAAGCTGCCACAAACAGCAGAATGAATTAATGCTTATCTGATAGAAAAAGCCTGCGCACGTTTTACATAAACATTACCTGCGCAGGCTTTTAATTTTCCAGGTGCATAAAATACTGCACGCTTATTTCAACCGCACCTCAAGCCTACCTCAACCACTCAGATACTCTTTTTTAACCCAACCTGTCTCCGTTACCTGCACTTTGCACCAACCATTTTTCTCCGCCAGCACAGTCACGGACTGCCCGGATATCAGTGGTGGTCGTACCGGTCTGGCATACAGAGAAGCAGACTGGCGGATATTAAGCTGAGAAGCCATCACCCGGGCATCGCGCCCTTGTTGTGGCCTTAGCGGCACCAATGATTCAGGCTCATCCGGATCATCAGCCGCCCGATCAGACAACAGTTGCTGGCGGATCTGATCCAGTGGAAAAGCAGGTCCCGGATCGGTTTTCCGGCCCGGAGATACTTCTTCATGTCCTAACAGAGTATGAATACCGTAGTGCTCAATCAGCACTTCACAAATCGCCATGGCACAGGCAATTTGTGGTTCGCTATACACTTGCCAATAACGCGCCTGTTGTTCATTGCGGTGCGTTGCCAACACAACCTCATCCTCCGGGTAGTGTTTACCAAAGGCAGACACAAACCGGCTTGCGGTTTTTTTTAATGGCCCGGCATTCACCATCTCAATGCCAATACTGTATTGGTTCAGGCCAGTACGTTGCTGATAATGGCTTTTACCGGCATGCCAGGCTTTTTTGGTAAAAGGAACCAACTGCACAATGTCACCATCGCGGCCCAGTACCAGATGAGCCGATGCTTTAACAGCAGGTCGGGATAAGTGACTGACAGCTCCGGCTAAAGTACTGCCTGCGGTGTAGTGCATTAACAGGGTATCGGGCAGGTTATTCGCGAAAGATCCCGAGTGTTTATCCGTCAACTGATGGCTGACATCCGGGCCCTGTAATAAGCCTTCTGCATCAATGCTATAACTCATACGCTCACCCCTTCACATCGCCGGGATAAGAATTGGCTGGATTCTGGCCGAGTTTTTTCTGCAGTAAAGGAACAACATTGCGCATTGCCCTTTCACCAAACAAAAAACCCAGTACTAAAAAGTTAATCATCCAGAAGGCGGACTCAAAACTCAGTGCCATTGTATTGTCCGTAGCACCTTTCCCAGCCTCTCCGCCACCAACAGTTGGCCAGGTACCCTCGATAAATACCTGATAATCCAGATATAAAACAAAGAAGCCCCAGATCGGTCGCTGCATACCACGCAGAAACACAACCAGTTTTCCCAGCATGCCAAACTGCTGCAGGTCTTTGGCGGTACCTTCCATTTGTTGCGTGCGCTGATCAAACGCTTGCTGCTCGGCCTGCGCTAACTGAATCAACTGCAACTCGTGCTCCCGCGCAGCCTGACGAATAGCTTCTTCAATCTGCATCCGTTCAGCATCGCTCAGCTTGGGTGGGAAATAGTCTTTGACGGTATCAACGATGGTCTCGCCAACGCCGCCGCCCAGAAAATCAATAACCTTACCGAAAAATGACATCGCCTCTCTCCATTTGTGATTATGTGTCCGATTATCCTGTTTCCAGGCATCGGGCCATTGCCACTTCCGGCGATCACATTCATTCTAAATAATGAAGAAAAGTGTGTTTTTAGTAGTAGATAGAGATTGGCAGGACACGGCTAATGTACTTCAGCGCGGGACATCTGTACTTAGGTGCGGGACACCTCAATCTTAATTAAATTTTGGTGTCCGCTTTAACGGGGTAGATCTTGATTCACTCAGGCATCTGAGTATTCACAGGATTAATATCCAACAAGTAGTGGCCATAAACCCGGGCGGCCGCCAGATCAATCACCACTACCATGGCTAATCCCTGAAACTGACTGTTGATTAACACATGCTCATACAGGTCCCCCATACGGTAAACATGGCTGACCTGACCTTCACGGCAATCTGCCACACCAAAGTCCTCAGCTGGAATGGATTCGACATAAGCCCAGAAATCCATCGGAGGTTCACCGGCATTCACTCGTTCAGGCTGAGAACGGGTAGCATCAAATTCTTCTTTGCTTAATAAACGGGTCTGCATCACAGTTACTCTTAACAGTTATACGTTTAACAATTATATGGATCAGTTATCAGGTCGCAGATTTTAACACAGCCTTGACACAAAAAAGCCCGTTGAATATGGCATTCAACGGGCTTTAACGAGATACGATACAAGGTATCAGAAGAAGCTTTTCAGTTTATCGTTTAATTTATTTTCCAATTCTTTTTCTTTCTTCTTCAATTCTTTATCCGCTTTGGCTTTTTGCTGCGCCTGATAATCATCCAGCTGCTTTTCCGCCATGTCAGTCAATTGCTGCGCTTTATCATCCAGCGAGCCATCCAGTTGATTTAACGCTTTCAGATCATCGGCGTAATCCCCCAGATATGACTGCATTTTGTCATCCAGACGAGCCTGTAGCTTATCTTCCAACTCACCTTGTTTTTGTTTCAGACGTTGTTTAAAGGCTTTATTCAGCTTGCGATCCAGATCGGAACCAAAGGTCACCTCAGGTGAGGTAATATCACCCTTGGCACCTGCATTGATATCAAAGCGATCAATGCTGGCTAATGCCCGCAACATCTCTTTGGCAAACTGGGTTTTACCACTACCGGCAAATTGTGTCTGACCCAGCTGAGCACCCGCTTTTGCCTGCAGCTGATCACCACTAACCAATGCAAGACCTTGCACCTGAACCAGTGCAGACTCAATCTCTGCTCCCGCAACACCCAGGTTAACGCCTTTGAGGTTCCAGTCTTTCATATCGAGCGTCACGCTGTCTTTTCCCGGAGCCTGACGATGATCCAGAGTGGCTTCCAATGTCAGATCCTGAATATCCGTCAGGGCATTACCCTGAACCACCACCAACGTTGGGCGGCCTAATACCGCTTGCTGATGAGTAATATCCGTGGCTTCAATTAACATCTGGCCACCCAGCATTGGTGCACTCAGATGCGCTTTACGAATTAAAAATTCTGGCCATGGATCATCCGATGGGAAATGGATAAAACGGCCACTGCCACGTTGTGGCTGACTTTCTTCGGCTTCCGACTCGTTACCATCACTCTCGCCACTGGCCAGATATGGCTTAATTTTTTCGTACCAATACAGGGTTTTCTCAGCCCATTGACCGGCTTCGTCACCAAACAATAAAGCCGTTACATTGGTCGCACCGCTGGCGTTTAATTGGTATTTATCCTGAATCGATGCCAGATCCTGACCCGGAGCAGCTTTCAGAGCAGATAATTTGTCCGACAAGTCCGCACGAGCTTCTGCAATGGCCTGCTTGGCGGCGGCGACGGCTTTTTTATCTTGTTTAAATTGTTTTTTCAGCTGCTCAAATTTCTTTTTACGCTGATTAAAGTCATCCAGCGATTTAATATCGCCAGAGGTCAGTGCCTTTAATTCACGCTGGTAACGTGCCAGTGCATCGGCATCCGGAACCGCAGCTGCGGCTTGCTCAATCTGTTGCTTACGCTCTGCAAACGCCTGTTGTGCCTCACGGCCAGCCTGCTCTGTTTTCAGCGATTCACGTGCCAGGATTTCATCAACACTCGGCAGCTGAGCAAGTGAGGGCTCATCGGCTGCTGTTTCAGTTTTTTCTTGTTCCGGCTCTTCCTCGACGACTTTCTCAAGTGCACCAGACTCGGTCCGTGGGGTATTAAATTGCAGATTATCGACGCTCAATTCGCGGACAATACTTTTACCCAACAACAGCGGTGCTAATTCCAGTTCGGCAACGGCCGTATCAAACTGCAACAGGTTTTCCATCGGTTGTTCTGCATCCGCCACCTGCAATTGCTGCATTTCAATACCAAACGGGCTGAACTGTAGATTAACCTCTTCCAGCGACACTTTGGCACCGGCCAGTTCACTACCAAAATATTCAATACTGCTTTTAATCAGAGGGCCGGCCGCCAGCATAAAAAATGCAACGATTAAACCAAATACCGCCATAAAACCGGCCAGTCCAGACCAGCGAATCCATTGTTTCATCCGTAGCTCCTTAGTTGGCCAGTGATTGATAAATGTTATAAAACTTACCGGCTTTTAATGCCTGAACAATTTTTAATTTGTTCACCCAGGCCAGCAGTTTGTCGCGATACATAACAATTAACATGCGCGATACAATAAATACCGGAATAAAAACAATCAGAGCCAGAGTAAAACCACCCATCACTAAGGTGTTGTTAAACGCCATCATGCGCCAGAAATCATTTTGATACAGCTGCGTCCAACTATCGTATAAAGCGCTATTATTGAGGATGCTTTCGCCTAAGCTGGCTGACAGTGGATCAATCAGATATCCAATACCACTGAACACGGCAACACCCAGAAAAAATGCCGATAAATTGACCCGAATAATAAAGGCCAGTAATAACACCAGAATATTGTGCAGGCTGGTAAACGGGGTCAGACCAATGATGACCGCCAGAGAAAAGGCCAGCGCAATCTGGCCCGGAGAAGATTCTGAATTCAGCGCTTTAAACAGCTTCGCCAAAAGGGTAAGCATAGTTGCGTCCTTGATTAATAATTTTCACAACGCCACTATAAAAGTTATACCTGTAGCTGAAAAGCGCTTAGCTGTGTGATCCCTTACGATTCCGCTGTTCAGGCACGCTTTTTTACAAAAGTTGATAACATCACACCGGCAATAATCACCACCATAGCGAACAGCGCCTGAACCGCCAGCGTTTCAGCTAAAATAACCACGCCCATCATCACCGCGATCACCGGCACCAGTAACTGCAATTGAGCAGCACGGTGCACACCTAACGCAGGCAGAATGCGATACCACAGAAAATAGCCCAAACCGGATGCGACACTGCCCGATAACAGCGCCAGTAACCATGGCATTGGGCTCCAGTGTAACCACTCGTCTAACAGCCATGGAAACAGGGGAATCACCAATAAAGACGCAGCAACAAACGCTTGCTGTACATCTTCCAATGCTTTACCGGAAGCTTTTGCCATCAACACAAATGCCGTCCACCCCAGTGCGGCAATAAACATGAGTGCAGCGGCCAATGGCGCTGGCGCACTGCCGCCGGGCAAGAGCAGCCCGGCCAGACCAAGCAAAGAGATGACAACACCGCTCCATTGCAGCCTGGTTAAGCGACCGCCCTGAATAAAGCTGGCCACCTGCATTGCCAGCTGCACCGTGGCAAATAAAATAAAAGCGCCGACGCCAGTATCCAGCTGGGTATAAGCCCAGGAGAAGCCCAGCACATAAGTGCCCAGCCCTGCACCTAACAACCAGAAACGTTTTTGCTGAAGCCGGTATTTAATCGATTGCATTGCTGGTGCAGGTGCGGCCGCTGAGCGCTGGCGTGTCAGCAGCATCAGCACCGTCAGTGTGAGTGCGCCGGACAATAACCGCACCAGAGAAAAAACCGCCGGATCGAACTGATGAACATCCAGTGCCCAGCGACATAATAATGAATTGGCAGCAAATGCCAGTAATACCAGTGAAACCTGAAACGCCATAACCGGGTGCTCTTAGCTCTTTTACAATAAAAATAAACCGACCAGCTGAGACGGTATCTTTAGCCAGAAGTTCACTAGCAGGCTGTTGAAACACTACTTACGTTGCCATAACTTCGTTAAAAATCAGCTCAAAATGCTCATTTATGACTTATAAACTGCGCGTTTTCGCTGATTTTTGTCTTGTTCTGACTGCCTCAGAAACATTTTTCAATAGCCTGCTAGGGCAAAATTAATGATGAGCGCTTTCGCTGCGCGCCAGTTGCTGCAACAGATCTTCTTTCAGATCCAGATAGTCATACTGATCGTAATTTAACAGTTTTAACGCACGAACCACCAAAGGAGACAAGGTATCGTCACTGTCAAAATGCCAGTAGTTCTGATATTCCTGACTGATATCTTTTGCCAATAACAGCAAAGCATTCGCCTGCAATACCGCATCTGAAACCTGTGCTTTGCCCATAAGGGCCGCTTGTGCATGGGCCTGATATTGCAAAGCATCAACCAATTCATCGGCCATAAACCATTCTTTCGCTAACAAGCCTGCAGCCTGAAAGCGATTGGTATCAAATGCTGCCAGTTCAGCGCGGCGGATTAAGACGGCATTATCTCTTTGTAAGGATGCCAGCTGGGTATCGTAATCCGGCCAGCGGGCGCGCATCAGTGGCACACCAATGTTATGCATCATTCCCAGGGTATAAGCATTATCGGGCAACAAGCAGTGCAGTTTTACCGATAGTTGCTGGCATAAAGTAGCGATTTCTGTCGACACTTCCCAAAACGACTGCCATTGGCCATCCGGGTCCACCGAGCTGCGTAACGCCACAACCCGTACCAGGTTAGCCACCCGGGTCATGCCCAGAATCGCTACCGCATGTTCGGCCGATTCAATCAGAAACTCCCGCCGATACAAGGGGCTGTTCACCGCGGCCAGCAGCACCGTATACAAGCCCACATCACGCTTAATCAGTTCAACGACGTCAGCTGGCTCCGGGTCGGGTTGCGCTAAAATATTCTGGATTTCGAGCAATAAATCGGGGCGGGAAGGAATAAGCAGCTGGGTTGTCATCGTATTGATAGGTAGTGAGAATTGTTTATAAAGACCAATATCAGGAACTGTAATCAAAGATATCTACAAAGTCACACTATTTACTGAGCAAAAACACCAATTCTCACCAAAAACTACCAACACTTACGTTTATCAAAAAAGATAATAATGCTCGGGTTATATCAGCATCAGTTAACCACAAGACGCTTTGATTCGGCGCTTCTGTTTGTCCAGTCGCTCACGGCGCTTATTTAACGTATTAGGACTACTGGCGCGATAAAAAGAATTCTGAATAGAACGGTATTTATCCCGCGCTGCACGACACGCCTCCTGCTGTTTTTGTTGCCGACGCTGCTGCTTTTCCTGTTTTAAGCGACGGTCTTTTTTCTGTTGATAGGCATCCTGCTCTTTTTTCAGCCAGTCGTTGCTATCCTTCCGACGCTTGGAGCCAGACTCGACCCGTACTGATTGGGTTTCCATCGCTGAAGGTAGATTCAGCTGTTCAACCTGGGCGGGATTTGCATTCGATGGCGGTGGTTTATCTGAGAATTGCCAGCGCCCATGTTCATCCTGCCAGCGATATAACTCAGCATCAGCAATACTGACAATCATCACACTAATAAGCAGCCATCCGTAGCGCATAAAATATTCCTTTTAAGATGTCGAAAACTGCAGGTGACGAATCAACAACTGCACCGACTGCTCTCCCCGAAACTCATTTACATCCAGCTGGAACGCCGCAGTCACGGCATCGTCACGGTGATTGGGCCACTGTGCCGGATCGATATTAAAATAAATCGCATCAATCAACTGCTGGCTGTTTAACGGCTGTAACACCAGTTTCAGATGTCGTTCACCAACAATACGTTGCTGAATCAGACGAAATTCACCGTGAAATAATGGCTCGGGAAACGCCTGTCCCCAGGGACCAGACCACTTTAATTCCTGCGCCAGTGCCAGAGTAAACTCCTGTGGCTGAAGTTCCCCATCTGATTCCAGGGTTTGCTGCAGCTGGGCCGGGGTTAAATGCTGTTCACACACCTGATTAAAGATGGAGGCAAAGTCATCATAGGCTCCCGGATTCAGGGTTAATCCGGCTGCCATGGCATGGCCACCAAATTTATTGATCAGACCCGGCTGGCGTTTGTCGACTTCATCCAGCACATCGCGCATATGTAGCCCAGGGATCGAGCGCGCTGATCCCTTAAGCTTAGGAGCCGCACTGTCATCGTCTGCAGCAAAAGCAATGACGGGACGGTGCACTTTGTCTTTAATCCGCGATGCCAGAATACCAATCACACCCTGATGCCAGTCGGCCTGATACAAACACAATCCGGTCGGCAAATTATCACCGACCTGAAACTGTTTCACATAGGCCATCGCTTCCTGCTGCATTCCTTGTTCGATTTCACGGCGGTTGCGATTCATCTCATCCAGCTCTTGTGCCATCGACAGCGCCAATGACGAGCTGGAAGTCAGTAAACATTCAATTCCCAGCGACATATCATCCAGACGCCCGGCGGCATTCAGTCGCGGTCCCAGTGCAAAACCAAAATCCGACGACACAATTCGGGCCGGGTTTTTACCGGCAACCTGCAGCAACGCCTGAATACCCGGTTGCACTTGCCCGGCACGAATACGACGCAGCCCCTGCTCCACCAGAATGCGGTTATTAAAATCGAGAGGCACCACATCGGCGACCGTAGCCAGCGCCACCAGATCCAGCAGCTGTCCCATATTAGGTGGCTGGTTGCCGGGAAAAGCCGCAAACCAGCCCATAGCGCTCAACCGTGCGCGTAAAGCCAACATCACATAAAACACCACGGTACAACCACAAGCCGCCTTTGAGGCAAACTCACAACCCAGTTGATTGGGGTTTACAATCGCGGCCGCCTCCGGCAGCTCATCGCCCGGTAAATGATGATCCGTGACCAACACCGGGATGCCATAAGCCTGCGCCGCAGCCACACCAGCAACCGAGGCAATGCCATTATCAACTGTCATAATCAGATCCGGTTGGCGCTGAGCGGCGACTTCCACCAGCTCCGGCGATAAGCCATAACCAAAGTCAAAGCGGTTAGGCACCAGATAATCGAGATTCTGCGCCCCGAATAAACCCAGAGCACGAATCGCCAATGCGGTACTGGTGGCACCATCAACATCAAAATCACCAACCACTAATAATTTTTTCTGTTCCGTCACAATAGGCACTAACAGCTCCACCGCCGCGTCAATGCCGGTGAGCGATTGCCAGGGCAACAGTCGGGTTAACTGTAATTCCAGTTGGTCTGATGTGGTGGTTCCCCGGGCCGCGTAAATACGTTGTAGAGTGGGCGAAAGTCCCGGCAGCTGCCATTGAGCGGGCAGCGAGCGCTGAATAATCTGAGTCATTGCAGCAGTTTAATTGGCTGGCAGACGTTATTCAAAACAGATGCTATTCAGGCGGACGTACCCGAACAAAACGCGCGAAGCGGGGTAAGCCGGTATTGGTTAAGCCGTTATAGGAATAGGTAACCTGAGTGCCAATGGCGGGTGGCGTTTTCCGCTGAGCATCCGTTAAACCCGAACCTAAACGAAATTCACGCCCCTGCGAATCACGTACCAGTAGCGCACCAACCATGCCGCGATACTTACCTTCGCCAGCGACATAATCAATCACCGTTGCCTCAGCATCATCCTGTGGCTTTAATTTCAGCAGATCCTGACTGCGTTTAACCTGATACAAGGCACGTCCATGGCGCAACATCAGACCTTCACCACCGGCGGCCACAACTTGTTGCAGCTGTTCTTTAAGCTGGGTTTCACTGCTGAGTTTTTTCTGAGTTAAAGCTTTCAGCCACGGTGTTCCCTGCTCTGCTACCAAGGTTTTCAACAGCCAGTAACGTTCATGAAATGGTGCAACCATCTCCGGTAGGTCATACACCATATACTTAACCTCTCGCCAATCATCCGGATCACTTTTTTGCGTCCGGACCAGGCCACTGATCTCCTCAAACCGACCGCGCCCCAGCCAGAGCTCACCGTCCAGAGGCGTCTCTGGCAGCCGCGCCACAAACCACAAGGGAGCAGAAATAAACCGGCCACTACGGGTGTACAGCTGCTTTCCATCCCAATACGCACGCACACCATCGAGTTTTTCACTGACATAATATTTGCGTACATCAATGCCGCTGATGTAATGGCTGGCCAGCATCAGCGGTGACGGCACTAACTGCCCGGAAGTCGCCCAGAGTGGCAAAAATAAAAACAGTAAGGATGTGATAACGATAAAATAAGAATGCATGGGTATGTCCTCCCTGACATGCCATGGTCTTGTCGCTCAATAGAGCGCTCAGCGGGTGCTGAAATGTTTCGTTATCTATAACCAAAAATTATCTTGTGCAGGCTTGCAAGCAGAGGTCTGAAGAAATCCATTAAGAATCAGACTTTAGACAGAGCAGTTTTTACATATTTTGCATTTGTCACTGCCAGGCTGCTCTGGTAAAAAAGAGCCATCATCAGAATAAGAGTATCGCCTCATGTATTTGCTGGGACTGGGCAGCAATATCAATCCACAACAAAATCTCGCCGCCGCCATCCGTCATCTGGATGATGTAGGTCGCGTGATTTCAGTTTCTCCAGCATTAGAAACGGCTCCGGTCGGAAACAGTTTCCAGCATGCCTTTATGAATCAGTTGGTTATTTTTGACAGCGATTTATTACCCAATTTATTAAAAATCCGGTTGCAAAAAATCGAAATAGCATTGGGCCGAGAAGCCAAAAACCCCGCTCGTAAAAATAAAGACCGCACCATTGATATTGATATTTTATATCAGGGTAATAACGAGCAGGATTGCCTGCATAATAAACCAGAAGACAGCTATAACCAGCAGGTTCAGCAGCTTTGGTTAAAGCAATTAAGCTACGGCAGTTAACGATTAACTATTAAAGGTTTGGTCATAACGATTAGCAACAAAGCGCCCACCATCGACCCGCATCACATTGCCACACACCCGCTTTGCTGGTCGCTAAATAATCGCAGGCATCAACAATTGCGCCGTAGCCCAGCTCTTGTTTAATCAGTGATTGTGATAACACCATTTCACGATAAGCTTCGGAATGCTCAGGTAAAAACTGAATCGGGCCCGGCTGAATAATATTGGTGCGCACCTGAGGTGATAACCGCTGTGCCATGCTCAGCGCCCAGTTTTGTAAGGCCGCTTTTGAAGCGCAATACACCGCAAACCGCTCGTTAGGGATGTCGCTGTAAATATCAGAGATCACCGTCATCCACGCCGGTTCCGCCCAATGATTGTTTAACGCTTCGGTAATTATCATCGGCGCGTACACATGCACGGAAAAATGCTGCTGAAAATGATCCTGAAAGTCAGTGTTGTTCTGAGCGGCCACACCATCAGCCACAAAACAAGAAGCGTTATGAATTACACCGGAATAAGGGCCGTACTGCACCAGTTCATCACATAAGCGGGCAACAGCCGCTGAATCCGATAAATTCGCCTGTAACGCTATCAGGTTAGGATGTTCGGGTAATTCATTCACACTATTAAAATGGGCCACCACCCGATAACCCGCTTGCAAATAATGCTCAGCTAATAATTTACCCAGGCGCTTCCCGGCTCCGGTGATTAATAGTGTTTTTAATGAAGAATGTGACATGGAAAGATACTTCAGCTTTTGTATTTGCAGAGCAGTATAGAGAGCAGCATGGCAAGCGTTAAGTATCTTTAACTCCACTGACGCGTTTGCGAAGCGGACTCACCAAATAACTGGCGATATTCTTTGCCAAAGTAGCCAGCATGAGAAAAACCAAAGCGTTCGGCAATAGTGCCGATCGGCTCAGACGAAGCCAGAATTTCACGCCGCGCCCGGTTCAGGCGTAACGAGCGTAAATAGCGCGATGGCGCCATGCCCGTCACCCGTTCAAAGCTGTAATTCAGCGTGCGTCGAGGCACGTTAAGGGCCTTACAAATATCCAACACCCCGGCGCTTTGATTCTCATCCTGGCTGATATAAGCAATGCTCTCACGCACAATATAATGATGCTGGTTTCCCAGTGGCCGCCATTCTTTATTACCCGATTCATGCTGATGCACATAAAGATCCAGCAGAGAACCCACTAACGCATGTTGCAACGAACGCTGCTGCAATTCAGCCGAAAACAGATCAGTAACACACCCTTGGCGATAATCATTCAGCACGGATAATAATAAGCGCTGTAACTGCTGCAGATGTTTGACCGGTAAATTAAACGCATAGGAGCGCTGGGCCTGCATCAGTGCATTAAGATCGCCATCGCATAACAGTTGCTTTAATAAATCAACCGACAGCGATACCACCACATAATCGGAAGTTTGACCGCATACCCAGAAAACATCGCCTTCGTACGGTAGCAGCGTAATGCCGTTAGCGCAGATATTACGGGCCTGATCAGAATTCCCCTGGGCGGATAAATCCAGTGGTACGACCACACTGATGCAGTTATCCGGCATACTCGCCGATTGGGAGACCGGCAAATTAAAACATTCCCGGAACAACTGCATACCAGCCCCTGAGATATGCTCCAGTGACGAGCAGAACTCACCACCATCGAGCTGATCGTACTCCTGTTTCCAGCCCAACAAGGCACGGGCTGCCATATTGGCATCACGGCTATGAATCTGGCTGTACACCAATGTAGGGTCGTGGAACATGTTTCTGGCCACAAGAAAAATAAGGGAATGGCCGATACATTAACAGCGGTGAAGATACTGCGTCTAGTTTTCACAGGCCAAAAAAAAGCCCGCTATGAAAGCGGGCTTTTTCAATTGGTTGCGGGGGCCGGATTCGAACCGACGACCTTCGGGTTATGAGCCCGACGAGCTACCAGGCTGCTCCACCCCGCGGCAATTTTGTGTCTGACATGTTGTGAACAAACCAATTATCGAGCAGTAAAGATATAATTGGTTGCGGGGGCCGGATTCGAACCGACGACCTTCGGGTTATGAGCCCGACGAGCTACCAGGCTGCTCCACCCCGCGTCAGAGGCTGCGCATAGTACGCATAAGACATTAGACTGTCAACACTAACAAATTGAAAAATCTCTGTTTTTTCAATTATTACGACAGGGACTGGCCTATTGCAAAATCTGGTGGTAGGTTATTTCTATACCAAAAATAAAAACAAAAGCATCACAATCATGAGTCAACGTACCCCCAATACTATGGCAACGGCGGCCTTACAGCCTTTGTTTCGCTTATTGGAAAGTAAAGGCTACGTCAGCAGCGAGCTGCTGAAATCAATCGGACTGAATGCCAATACCATCAATGCTGCACAGCGAATCTCCATCCACGACTTTGATCGTTTGCTGGAGCATTGCAGCCATCTGATTGATGAACCTGCGATTGGCCTTGCTGCCGGTCAACAGCTGGAGTTGCCTAACTTCTATCTGTTAGGTTTTCTGGTGAGCAGTTGCCAGACCGGCCGCGAAGTACTGGCCATTCTGAGGCGTTATTACTCACTGATCAGCGATTCCCGTTCACCCGATTTTTACATTGGCCATGAATCCGTGAAGGTGCTGTTTTATGTCACCGACGGCCAGCATTTTGGCAATCAGGCCCGGGCTGAGTTTGTTGCTGCTGGTATTCACAGCATCTGCAAAGCCATTGGTGGCAATTATTATCGCCTGACCGGCGTTGGTTTCCGTGGTGCACCACCGTCTTACCGCCATAAACTGGAAGCGTTTTTTGGCGTGCCGATTGAGTACAACCAACCCCAGAACTGGATTTCAACCGACAGCAAACATCTTGACTCCCCATTGATGTATGCCAATCCAATGCTGGTACATACCCTGAAAGCGCAGGCGGAGGAGAGTTTGTCGCGCTTTACCCATCTACAGGCGTTCAGCCGTAAGGTGATGTATGTGTTACATCAATGGCCGGAATCCGTTGCGATCACCAAAACGGCGGTTGCCGCCTTGTTAAATACCAGCAGCCGTACGCTGACACGCCGCTTACAGGAAGAAGACTGCCAGTTTTCGACCCTGGTGAAAGAAGTTCGCTTAGAAAAAGCTAAACAGGCGCTGGAGCAGGAATCCGCCGATGTACAGCAACTGGCACTCGATCTGGGCTTTTCCGATCGACGTGGTTTTGAACGAGCCTTTAAGCAGTGGACCGGAGAAACACCCGCGGCTTATCGCCGTAATTACCGCAGCCAGGCGAGTTATATGGCACGCCCGGTTGCCATGGCTTAACAGCCTCAGCGTCTAAGATTTGCAATAAACCCGCTGGTGGAGCAATAGATTGTTCCACTCGTGGGTTTTCCGTTTTTAGCAGCCATCACGCATAATCGTCGCTTTGCCAGGCCACAGAGCGAAGATTATGAGTCAGCCTCATTCCGATCAGGTATTACTGAGCACCACGTTTGAAGTCCGCTGGTCGGACTGCGATGCCAACAAACATATGCGTCACAGCGCCTATGCCGATATGGCCGCCCACGCGCGGATCAAGTTTCTCGAATCCTTAGGCCTGACCGACGAATGGAGCAAGCAGCATCAGATTGGTCCGGTGCTGTTTAAGGAGACCACCGAATATTTCCGCGAAGCGCATCTGAGTGATGTACTCACCGCCCAGATTGAAGCCGGCGAACCAACCGGCTCAGATAAAACCATTACATTGGTTTGTAATCTCTATAAAGACAATGGTGAGTTGGCGGCACGCATCAGCGTGCTATCAGCCTGGATTGATCTGGTGAAACGGAAAGTGGTTCCTGTTCCCGAGCCGGTTCATGCTTCTCCGGTTTATCAACCGTTAAAGCAAAGCTGACCATCCTGCACATCCCCTTTAATCACTTGCCCGGCGACAAACTTGCCACTGAGAATGTGCTGGGCGAGCGGGTTTTCAATCCATTGCTGTATCGCACGCTTTAATGGTCGTGCGCCAAACACTGGATCGTAACCCACATCCACCAGCTTACTGATGGCAGCATCGGTTAGCTCTAACGATAATTCCCGCTCGCGTAAACGCTGATGCAACAGCTGCAGCTGAATTTCAGCGATGCCACGAATCTGTTCTTTCTGCAGTGGATGAAACACCACCGCTTCGTCGATACGGTTAATAAATTCCGGACGGAAATGTGTACCCACAATCCCCATCACGGCTTCGCGCATATCCTCATAACTGGACTCAATACCGTCTTCTGCCGACGCACCCGCCAGGGTTTGAATCACATCAGAACCGAGGTTGGACGTCATCACCAAGACCGTGTTTTTGAAATCAACCTTACGCCCCTGTCCATCGGTCAGCTGGCCGTCATCCAATACCTGCAACAGGATATTGAACACATCCGGATGTGCTTTTTCGACCTCATCCAGCAGAATTACTGAGTACGGCTTACGGCGCACGGCTTCAGTTAAATAGCCGCCCTCTTCGTAACCGACATAACCCGGAGGTGCACCAATCAGACGGGCAACTGAGTGCTTCTCCATATATTCCGACATATCAATGCGCACCATGGCGTCTTTGCTGTCGAACAAGAAGGTCGCTAACGCCTTACACAATTCGGTTTTACCCACCCCGGTTGGGCCCAGAAACAGGAAAGAGCCGTTGGGTCGATTGGGATCACTCAGTCCGGCACGGGAGCGACGTACCGCATTGGATACTGCTGCAATTGCTTGCTGCTGCCCCACCACGGAATCGTGTAACACGTCTTCCATACGCAGGAGTTTGTCGCGCTCGCCTTCGAGCATTTTGCTCACGGGTACGCCAGTCCATTTCGATACCACTTCGGCAATTTCGTCTTCGGTTACTTTATTACGCAGCAGACTGAATTCCTGCGCCCCGGCCGCTTCCGCTTCATTGGCGGATTCAAGCTGCTTCTCCAGCTCTGGAATGGTGCCGTATTGCAGCTCAGACATACGCTGCAAGTCACCGCTACGGCGTGCCGCGTCTAAATCCAGCTTGGCTTGTTCCAGCTGCTCTTTGGATTTGGAGGCGCCTTCCAGCAGGGCTTTTTCCTTCTTCCACACCTCTTCCAGCTCAACATAAGCACTGCCCGCTTTGTTGATCTCTTCGTTTAAGCCAGACAGACGCTTACGTGCGGCATCGTCTTTCTCTTTTTTCAGCGCCTCGCGTTCAATCTTTAACTGAATTAAACGGCGTTCTAATTTGTCCATTTCATGAGGCTTAGAATCAATTTCCATACGAATCACCGACGCCGCTTCATCCACCAGATCAATAGCTTTATCCGGTAATTGACGATCGGTGATATAACGCTGGGATAACTTAGCCGCAGCAATAATGGCGCTGTCGGTAATCTGCACCCCGTGGTGCACTTCGTAGCGTTCTTTTAAGCCACGCAGAATGGCAATGGTGTCTTCTTCGGAAGGCTCATCCACCAGCACTTTCTGGAAACGACGCTCCAGCGCGGCGTCTTTTTCGATGTATTCGCGGTATTCATCCAGTGTGGTGGCACCGACACAATGCAGCTCACCACGCGCCAGTGCAGGTTTCAGCATATTACCGGCATCCATCGCACCGTCGCCTTTACCGGCGCCGACCATGGTATGTAATTCATCGACAAACAGAATGATGCTGCCATCGTGCTTGGCAACGTCTTTTAATACCGCTTTTAAACGCTCTTCAAACTCACCGCGGTACTTAGCACCGGCCACTAAAGCGCCCATATCGAGCGATAAAATACGTTTGTTTTTCAGGTTCTCCGGCACTTCACCGTTGATAATACGCTGCGCCAGGCCTTCAACCACGGCTGTTTTACCCACCCCCGGCTGACCAATCAACACCGGGTTATTTTTGGTACGGCGCTGTAATACCTGCACGGTGCGGCGGATTTCATCATCACGACCAATGACCGGATCCAGCTTGCCCTCTTCGGCACGCTCGGTCAGATCAATGCAATATTTATCCAGCGACTGGCGGTTATCTTCGGCGTTAGCATCATTTACCGCTTCGCCGCCGCGCATATCTTTGATGGCTTTTTCTAAGGGCTCAGCTTTTAAACCGACGTCGGCCAGTGCTTTACCCGCCGCGCCTTTATCCTGTAACGCAACCAGCAGGAAGATTTCACTCGATACAAACTGATCGCCACGTTTTTGCGCTTCTTTATCCGCCAGATTTAATAAGCGCCCTAATTCCTGAGCCAGTTGGATATTGCCGTCCGGAGAACTGACGGTTGGCTGATCGGTCAGAACCGTGCGCAATGCACGCTCTAATTCAGAGACATTCACACCCGCACGACGAATCACATCTTTGATGGAGCTGTTGGTTTGCTCCAGCAACGCCAGCAGTACATGCACGCTGTCAATCTGGTTGTGATCCTGCCCCAGAGCCAGACTCTGACTCTCGGCCAGGGCGTTTTGTAAACTGGTGGTTAAACGATCCATACGCATAATGAGATGACTCCTCGATCTTGTGACCCAATCGTTTTGTTAATCGCATTCTTAATTGTTACTAAGCTATTTGCGGGCTGATTAGTTTTTTTCAAGTAAAAACAAATAAAGTTTAATTTTTTGAATATTTAGAATAAACAGCAGGCAACTGATGTACAGGAAGGTATTCATAGCAGCAACAGGATGTTGCGGGCGCATCGCAGGCACAGGGATGTGCCTTGCGATGGGTGCGGCTAATATCTTCCTGTGCATCAATGACCCTGCCTGCTTTATAATCCAGCGCCTTAACTACTTACCTACCTCTTATATAGCTCTGCTTTTGTGAATTTAAAGGTTCAACAAAAGATTCGCTTGAGATGAATCAACCGGAGTCCATCTTGCCCAGCTCGTCCCCCCTGTCTCAACGCGATGCCATTCGTTTAGGCGCGTTATTTCTGATCGGCGGTGAAGCACTGCTCGCCATCATGGGTGCACTGATTAAATTTGTCTCCGATGAGCTCTCCACCGAGCAGATTGTCTTTTTCCGAAACCTGGCCGGTTTGATTATTCTGATCCCGCTGGTGCTGCGTCAGGGGCCATCGCTGTTAAAGACCCGCGTCTGGCACTGGCATCTGATGCGTGGTTTGGTCGGTGTCACGGCGATGTACTGTTACTTCTGGGCCATTGCCAATATGCCGCTAACCGAGGCGTTTCTGGTTAAGCTCTCCAGTCCGTTATTTATGCCATTAATAGCCTGGCTCTGGCTGTCGGAGAAATCAGGTAAACACAGTCTGCTGGCACTGATCGTTGGCTTTACCGGAGTGGCGTTTATTTTGCGACCCGGTGGCGATGATGCCTTTACCTATGCCGCACTGATTGGTTTATTGGGGGCTTTTCTTGCGGCACTGGCAAAAGTCACCATTCGCAAATTGTCGATGACACAGGAGCCCAGCCAGCGCATTGTGTTTTATTTTGGGGTGATCGCCGCCACCGTCTCCTTTCCGGCCGCGCTGGCCAACTGGCAACCCGTTCCGCCATCCTATTGGTTGCTGCTGTTTCTGATCGGTGCGGTTGCTACTTTTGGCCAGCTGGCACTCACCAAAGCCTATAAGATTGCCCCCACCGGCAGTGTGGGGGTGTATGCCTACAGCGCCGTGATTTATGGTGCCTTAATGGGCTGGCTATTCTGGGATGAGATTCCGTTATGGACGACTTGGCTGGGGGCGGCATTAATTATCAGCTCCGGACTGATCAATCTGCGTAAATAAACGACACCCGTGTTTCGTGAAGCGATTACAAAAAAACCAGTCGATTAGTTCCCCAAAATACAATATAGTGGAGTTATTAGGGTCATTAATCAAAATGAGTTAATAATCATGTCACGCATCGATTCTCTGCAAACCTTTGTTTCCGTTGTTCGTTCCCGCAACTTCACATCCGCAGCCGACTCGTTGGGTGTGACGCCCTCCGCGGTCAGCAAGCAGATCAGCAGCCTGGAAGAAAAGCTGGGGGTTCGCTTATTAAACCGCACTACCCGTTCGGTCAGCCCGACCGAAGCCGGGCAAATGTTCTACCAGCATTGTGAGAATATTCTCGAATCCATTACCGAAGCGGAAAAACTGGTCACCGACTTTGATGTTACCCCACGTGGCCGCTTGCGCATCACCGCCATGTCAAACTTTGGCCGTCGCGAATTAGCACGTATTTTTAATGATTTTTCCGAGCTGTACCCGGATATCAGCTTTGAGTTGCATATCTCTGACCGACCGGTGGATATCGTTAAAGAAGGTTACGATTTTGCGTTGCGTATTGGCACACTGGAAGATTCGCGTTTAATTGCCAAACCCGTGGCAGAACAAAAAATTGCCGTTTGTGCCTCGCCGGAATACTTAAAAAAATGGGGCACGCCTCAGTCTTTTGAAGACATTAATAACCACCGCATCCTGTTAGTTGCCAATGCCGAATACGCCCGCGTTAACTGGCTGCGTCAGTTTGAAAAAGACCACGGTTTCACACTACAAAATATCGAGCGTAAGTTAACCGTTAATGATATTGACCTGGTGTATGAAGCGTGTTTAAAAGGGATGGGCATTACTGCTCTGCCAACCTATATCGCCGAGCGTCACCTGGAAAGTGGTGAATTGGTGCAATTATTTAAAGAAGCAGATATTCCGGTGCGTACCATTAAGGTGGTTTTCCCTCAGAATCGTTATCTGGCTAACAAAAGTCGTGCTTTCCTCGACTTTATTACTAACTATTTTAATGACTGAGCTATTTTAACGACCGAGCTGGTTTATTCCCCCGTGCGGTTTGTAAAGCACGGGGAAGTTTGTATATCACAGGGGAAATAGAGCTCAGACTTCTTCTTGCTGATAGTCAGGCGCACAACGCTCATAAAAGACTTTTGGAATACGGGCAATTTTGCGCTCGTCGTAGTCAAAAAACACAATACCGGTTTTGGCCAGTGCCACCACTTTATCTTCATTATGGTTTTCGACCCGATAAATCACGTCGCAGCCATATTTATTAAAATCGGTCAGACCCACATGAAACGTCAGATGTTCACCAACAAAGGATTCAGCCTTAAAAGAAACCACAATATCCGACACCATAATCCCCAGGCCACCCACATTAAACTCACCAAAATCATGGCTGCGTAAAAAGCGTAACCGGGCTTCATGCAATAACGAGATCATGCGGTCATTACCAACATGATTGCCATAATTAATATCCGATACCCGTACATCCAGCTCTGTCACAAATGAAAATTCATCGGGTAATTCGAGTTTTACTCTGGCCACACAAGACTCCTGCCTATTCTTATTGAAATTGACCTACCCGATGTAAGGCTTTGTAAACAATGTGTACTGCCCCAGGCACAAAGATGACAGCCCAGTTCAGATACCGTAGCATCAGGGGTGCGGCATCATAACGACCCATTATGATTGGTACAATACGACGTTAAAAACATGACGTTAAAAAGAATGCGACAGTTAACAACAAGTCGACATAACAACCGAGAAGCGGCGATTTCTATGCGTTTTATTTCCCACTGGTATCATCAGATTACCCAATCGACACCTTCCTCAAAGCTGTCTGAAAAGGGGCTGCCTACAACGAGGATGGCTAAGAACCTGCTGCTGATTCCTCTGGCACTGGCCTCAGTATGCGCTCACAGCTCCATTGAAACCATTGCTCCGGGAACACCGTTTGCGCCATTAGAGCCAACCCGCACGCACGCCGTTACCAGCCAGCAGATTATGAATAACCTGCTCAGCGGCCACTATGAGCATCGCCGCCTGAACGATGATTTATCCTCCAAGGTACTGGATATCCTGCTGGACGACATCGACGGCACCCGCAGTTATTTTCTGGCATCAGATATCCAGGAATTTGAAAAATACCGCAGCAAGCTGGACGATGCTCTCGCCCGCGGTGATATGCAACCCGGCTTTCTGATGTTTAACCGCTATGAGCAACGGGTATCCGAGCGCTTGTCGTTCTTATTAAATGAACTGAACAATAACGCCGCCAATTACACCTTTGACGGCGATGAAACGCTGGAGCTGGATCGTGAAGATGCTTTGTGGGCAACCACCAGTCGCGAACTGGACGCCCTGTGGAAGAAGCGCCTGAAAAACTCCATGCTCAACCTGAAACTGGCTGGTAAAGAAAAAGACGACATTATCGAATTACTGACCAAGCGCTATCAGAACCAGTTAAACCGGGTGCATCAGACCAAAGCGGAAGACGCCTATCAGACCTTTATGAATGCAGTGACGCGTTCATTTGATCCGCATACGCAATATTTCTCCCCACGTAATACCGAAAACTTCAACATCAATATGAGCCTGTCGTTGCAGGGCATTGGTGCGGTTTTACAAACCGAAGACGAGCACACCAAAGTGGTACGTTTAGTACCGGCAGGCCCGGCTGATAAGGCTGAGAATCTGGAACCGGCCGATAAAATTATTGGTGTGGGTCAGAATGAACAAGGTGACATTGTTGATGTGATTGGCTGGCGCCTGGATGAAGTTGTCGATCTGATTCGTGGCCCTAAAGGCACCACAGTGCGGTTAGAGATTCTGCCTACCAGCGGTAACGGCAGTGAAAGCAAAGTGATCTCCATTGTGCGGGATGAAGTAAAGCTGGAAGAGCAATCGGCACAAAGTGAAATCATTAATATCGACAGTGGTGACCCGAAAAACCCAACCACCCGCAAAATTGGTGTGATTGATATTCCCACCTTCTACATCGACTTCCAAGGGCGAATGGAAAACAAACCGGACTACCGCTCGACGACCCGCGATGTCGCCAAGCTAATCCAGGACCTGAAGAAGGAAGATGTTGAAGGCCTGGTGATTGACTTGCGCAATAACGGTGGCGGTTCTCTGGAAGAAGCCATTTCGTTAACGGGTCTGTTTATCCCAACCGGGCCAGTAGTACAGGTACGCAGCATCCGTGGCCGTGTAGAAGTCTTACAAGATCGCGACCCTGGCGTGTTATACGATGGCCCGATCACTGTGCTGGTTAATCGTTTAAGTGCCTCGGCCTCAGAGATTTTTGCCGGAGCCATTCAGGATTATGGCCGCGGTTTAGTGGTTGGTGGCCAGACCTTTGGTAAAGGCACAGTTCAGTCGTTACGTCCGTTGCATCATGGCCAGTTAAAAATCACTCAGGCTAAGTTTTACCGGGTATCCGGTGACAGCACCCAGCATCAGGGAGTGATTCCCGACATTCTGTTCCCGTCGTTATTTGATAAAGACAAAATTGGTGAGAGCGCACTGGACGAAGCTCTGCCCTGGGATACCATTCGTCCGGCTGAACACAGCCAGTCTGGCGTATTAACTCAGTTGGTGCCGTCACTTCGAGACAAACACCAGCAACGAATCAGTGATAACCCGGACTTCCTGTTTATGCGCGAACAAAAAGCGTTAATCACTGAATTACGTGATCAGACTCAGGTTTCTCTGAACGAAAAAACCCGAAAAGAAGAACGTCAGGCTAACGATGATCGCCGCCTGGCACTGGAAAATAATCGTCGTCAGGCAAAAGGGCTTCCATTATTGGACAGCCTGGACGATGAAGAACACAGTGAAGAGCCGGCCAATAAAAAGGAAGAAGCGGCCAGCGAAACGTCGGATGAGGCTAAAACGGCTGAAGCGAATGAGACAGAAGACAAATCAAAAGAAGAAGAGGATGCGGTACTGGTGGAAGCCGGTGAAATCCTGCTCGACTTTATTGGTATGACCCGCTCTGCAACAGCAGAAGCAACAACTGCAGAAACAACAGCAGGTGTTATCCAGCCGCTGAATTAATGCGGCTGCGCTCTTTGCGAAAAATTGCGGCAAAAGCGCCTGCTATAAAAATGCCCGCTCTGAGAAATCAGCGCGGGCATTTTTTGTACTCGTTCGGTAGAGAAGAGAGTGGTTTTGGCTCAACAGAACAGTACGTCTTCCTGCCATAAGTCCACGCTCTGAACATCGGCTTCACGAACATTTAATTCCATCTTCGCCATATCCATCAGTTCACGAAGATCAGCATCGGGCAACGCCCGTAAGTTAAGATGACGGAACACCCGCTGTTCAACCAGACTTTTCTCATAACAATGGCGGTGGGCCGGGCCAATTCCGGAAACGGTTATCGGTTCAGCACTTAATACGTCAGACTGGCAATACACACACTTCATAACAACGACTTAATCATAAAAACTACTTAATCGTTCACAAATTCAGCAGAACTCTCATAATCTTGGTGAAGGAGTGTAATCCTAATTGGTAACCAATCGCGTATAACCTTTGTTCATGTATTGTAATTAGATGTATACAAGCAACAACCACAATCCGAAAAAGGTTTTTGTTCTGTTTTCATAACCTTTGATGCCATATCGGTCGTATTATTTAAGAGATAGGCTGGACAACGCTGTCACGATAGCCAGTGATAACCTCAATGGTGCCAGCCCACTCCTGATTTAATGCCGCATCCCCCGAGTCCATAATCAGAGAGCGGCCATTCAGTTCGGTTAATTTGGTTTTAGTTGAGACCAAACAGATGTTTGCCTTGCCCAGCTGCTTCAGCACCTGAGCGCTGAACTGCTGATTACCACGACCAGTGATATGCCCCTGGCCGCCCATAATACTCAATACCGCTTGTCGTATCGGATACTGTTCAAACAGCTGCAGAATTTGCTGCTCGTTGAGATCATTGGCCAGCAACTCCGGATGACCGTTTTGATCGGAGAAAACCGCATCAACTCCCAACAGAGTGTTGTCTAATCCCAGCTCTTCCATAATCGCCTGAGTGGTTTTACCGGACCCTATCAGAAACAGTGTTTGTGGCTGATCTTCCATTTGTTCGCGCATATAGGCAGCAATATCCGCCAGCACTAATTCTTCCGACTCCACACCGCCCTGCTTCACTGCCTGCACAAAATGGCCAACCTGCGGCACCCGCATCTCACCATAATGACGAGCAATCACTTTATCCTGACGAAACGCCTCTTCATCCAGATCGCGGACTTCCGACTCTTTAATATCGACTAAGCCACCCTGCAACAAGGTTTGTAATACTTCGCCGCTGGCTTGTGGCGTGATGCCATACACACCAGAGTGGATTTTGACGCCGGCCGGAATTCCCAGTACCGGAATATCACTACGATCCGACTTATCCAGCGCTGCCAGGATATCCCTTGCGGTACCGTCTCCCCCGGCAAAGACCAAAACATCCAATGGCTGCTCAGCCATAAGAGTAACGGCCTGTTGAGTATCCGCAGCGCTGGTTTGCTCTTTGGTCGGCATCGGCAGCAACGCATAATCAAAATCCAACTCATCCAGTACCGATTGACCCATATCACCCGGACAGGTAATAAAACGACAACCCTGTTGATGTTCCGTTAAGCCCTTCAGAGCATCATAAGTGCGTGCCATCGCTTTCTGCTGGGCACCACGACGAAACGCCTCGTCTATCATCTGGTCACTGCCCTTTAAGCCAACAGCGCCACCAATGCCCGCATAGGGGTTAATGATCAGGCCAAATGTAATCATCGTTGATTCCGGTGCATTCAAAATGCGCAATTATAACGCTAATACCACGACAAAAAACTTAGGGCCTTTTAACACTATTTAGATCTTTGCTGCTGGCTGTCAGTTTTTTCATGAGCAAGGCATGAGGAGCGTGGTTTAACGAGTTAAATAAGCAACGAATAACACAGCTCAGGGAAAACTGACACCAGCCCTTCGGGTTATGACTGAAAATCATTCACTCTATGTTGCTCATCATTCATTTAACTCGTTAAACATCACTCTTCGCGCCTTGATTGAAAGATTTTCAGTCATAACAGCGTGATCAAAATAGTGTTAAAAGGCCCTGCCAAAACAGACACTTGCAATGCCATTCGAAAGCCAACATAGTGAATTGAGTTCAAGGACAAACGAGACTCACTTTATGGCCGCAACAAAATCTGCAACCAAGCTGTACGTTCTCGACACCAATGTGCTGATTCACGACCCTCAGGCATTGCTGAATTTTGAAGAACATCAGGTCGTGATTCCTATGACAGTGCTGGAAGAGCTGGATAAACTCAAAATGGGTAAGGCTGCCATCGCCACGGATTGCCGTGAAGCCATTCGCCAGATCGACCGCATCATTGGTGATGCCAGCCCAACCGAAATCGCCAAAGGGGTTCCTATTACCCGCCCAGACGGTGGCACTCAGGGCCACTTCTCTATTTTACTGGATACCTTTTCCGGGCCCAATCGCACTCTGCCATCGGATCTTAACGACAACAAAATCATCAACAGCCTGGTGGGCCTGCAGGAAAAATATCCACGTAGGGACGTGGTACTGATTACCAAAGACATCAATATGCGTCTTAAAGCCCGGGGTTGTGGCGTTGGCGCTCAGGATTATCAGAACGACCAGCTGCTGGATGATGTATCACTGCTGGAAACCGGTTACCACAGCTATATTGATTCGTTCTGGGACAGCCAGAGCGAGGTGGAAACCTTTCACGATGAAACCGGCACTTACCATCGTATTCCCCTGAACAACCTGCCAGAGGAGTTATACCTCAACCGTTTTATCTTCGATGAAAAAGGCTTTGTCGCCAAAGTAGTCGCACTCGAAGAGTCCAGCGCGGTATTACAGGATTTACCCGCCGAACAACTGCTGAATCAGAATGCCTGGGGGCTGAAACCGCGCGATATTCCACAAGCGTTAGCACTGAATCTGTTGCTCGACCCTAATGTCGACCTGGTTACCCTCACCGGTCAGGCGGGCTCTGGTAAAACCATTCTGGCGCTGGCCGCAGCGATTGAGATGACCGTCGCCACCAGCCAGTTCCGTCGCATTATTGCCACCCGCAGTACCCGTGGCCTGGATGAAGATATTGGTTATCTGCCCGGCACCGAAGCCGAAAAAATGGAGCCCTGGCTGGGAGCCATTACCGATAACTTAGAGGCGCTACACAGTGACGATGAACACTCACCATCAAGCGTCGACTATATTCTGCAAAAAGTGCCGTTGCAGTTTAAATCACTGAACTACATTCGCGGCCGCAGCTTTCAGCACAGCCTGATTCTGATTGATGAATGCCAGAACCTGACCCCACACCAGATCAAAACCATTATCACCCGTGCAGGAGCGGGCAGTAAAGTGGTGTGTCTTGGTAATCTGGCTCAGATCGACACGCCTTACCTGAATCCAATCAGTTCAGGGCTGACCTACCTGATTGAGCGGTTTAAAAACTTCACTCAGGGCGGCACCGTACATCTGGAGGGCTCCCCCCGTTCAGTGTTGGCCGAATACGCCGAGAATCACCTTTAATCACCAACCTCTTCCTTAAATCAGGCGCTGTTTATTGGCGCCTGACTTTGACGATATAAGAATCATGAACTATATAACTATGACTACTTTAAATTCTGCCGCCTGATTGGCCGGAATTTCCACTCACCCACCTCCGGAAAATCCACGGAAGGTTGTATGAAAAAATTGCTGTTAGCCGCGTTACTGGCCACTTCGGTTGAGGCCATGGCCGAAGAAAAAATCTACGAACTGGAATTTGAAACGGATTCCAACTGGACCAGTCTGGAAATCCGTGATGATGCGGTGTTTGTCAATGCACCTGCCGGACAAAGTATGAACGTGACCGCCAAAGATGGCTTACGCTCGCACACTATTTCACCGAAGAAAATTCATTTACGCTCCCGTACCCGCGGCCTGGTGAATATGAATTTATTCGTGAAATCGAAGAATAACGTACTGGGTCTGATTATCTGTAAAGGCTCTCCCAGCAGTTATACCTGGATCAAGTCCGAACAGTCGAAACAGAAAAATGACCTGAAGAAAAAAGATCATTGCGAACAAGCGGCTCTGGTTCTGAATCTGTTCTGATTTATCTGAGAACATAAAAGAAGCCGGTATTAAGCCGGCTTTTTTCATTTATCCATCAGTTACCAGTTAACAAACTTCATGCCTTCACAAAACGGTCGCCCTTGATGAATTTGTGTAATCTGGCCGTCACGCATTGAGCGGCGAAAAATCCGGCAATCTTCACTGGTGCTGTAATACAGAAAGCCTGTTTCCGGACTTACCGACAACCCCACCGGGTCTTTTAACAGCCCAGGAACAATCACTTCATATCCGGCCTCAAGATTATTCAGATCTATCCTTCCAATAAATCCGGCTGGCAATGTTTCGCCAATAAATTCGTTGCCTTCACCACGATCAGTAAAATACAAATGCCGGTTGATGTGATCAATATCGATTTCCAGCAACATACCTTGCTGATAAGTCACAATCTGGCTAGCTTGTTCAGCCACATTGGCAGGAGTGATTATACGCTCTGCATTAACCGAAGCGCGCCATATGGTATTGGTAAACCGATCAGTCCAGTAGAACTGCTCGTGGGACTCATCAACCGCCACGCCAACAAACTGGTGTTGATTTTCAGGAAGACTGGTGAAATCGACTAACACTTTAAGCTCAGAGGCTTTTTTAATACCTGCCATCGGAACACGGTAGATACGCCGCCCTTCTCTGTCAGCAAAATAAACTTGCTGATTCACTTTATCCAATGCCAGCTGCTTGGGAGTCCGTATTCCCAGCCCATCGGGCACGATATAGGTGAGATTGGTCAATTCCCCCTTATGGATGTCGGCACTCATCAGATTACCGTTATCGTCATCCATCAACCTCATATTGGTGAAATAAATTCGCTTATTTTCTTTATCAATTGCAACAGCATCAGGACTGAATGGATTAAACAGAATTTTTTTGGCCGGGGCACTGCCATCCGCAGCACCGGCATAAAGCCCCCCTATAACCGGAGAGGCATTGACCCAGTATAAAACCGGGCCGGAGTGATCAAACTGACCAAAAGCAAACGCACCTTTTGCCATCATACCTGCCAGAACAGCAGCAATAACAGCGATTACAAACAACAGGGCATACACGAGTTTTTTCATTCAGACTCACCTTGAATAAGCTGAGCTGAACGTTATTCAGCTCGCCGATAGAGTGCCGCTCGACTGCTGTTTTTTACCCGGCAGTGAGTAACGCAACACTCGCTTCACAACTGTCAGGTATTGATACCCAAATGATCCGGTATTGTAAGGTATGTGGTATTTATCACACACCTGCTGCACCCGCTCCGCCATCCATACATAATGGCGCGCCGGAACATCCGGGAACAAATGATGTTCAATCTGACAGCTCAGGTGACCGCTGAGAATATGAAACCAACGTGCACCTTCCAAATTGGACGATCCCAGAATCTGACGATAATACCATTGGCCGCGGGTTTCATTTTTACAGTCATTTTCGTCAAAGGTGTGAACCTCTTCGGTAAAATGACCACAGAAAATAATGGTGGATGTCCATAAATTACGTACCAGATTAGCAATCACATTGCCCAGCAAAACCCAGCCTGCGGTCGCTAAACCAAATGGCAGCAGTAATAGCGGGAAGAAAACATAATCTTTAAACACCTGCTTATTAATTTTACTGAAAAAATCTTTTTTCAGTTGTTCCCGGCTAATCGGCAAATGGCTTTCGCTTCTGCGTTTACCAAAGAAAATACGCTCAGCCGCCAGCTCGTGGTAGGCCACCCCCCACTGAAACAATAAACTCAGGTTCAGATAGGTAAAAAACTGATACAGGTTTTTTGGACGCCATGGAATATCATCACTCAAGCGTAACAGGCCATAACCAAAATCACGGTCTTTACCAATGATATTGGTATAAGTGTGGTGCTCATGGTTGTGGTAACGCTTCCAGGAATCACTGTCGGCAGCAATGTCCCAGTTAAAGTGACGGGAATTAATATGCGGGTCATTCATCCAGTCGTATTGGCCATGCATCACGTTGTGGCCAATTTCCATATTATCGAAGATTTTCGCCAACGATAATAACGCGACACCTATCCCCCAGAATAACCACCACAAGCTGTTAAACGGAGGAATAAACCCCAATACCATCAGGATGCGACCACCTATTTCGCAGCCACGCTGTAAACGAATCATATTACGGATGTAATCGGCATCCTGCTGTCCACGGCGGGCCAGGGCTTCATCACGAATGGCATCCAATTCTTGCTGAAACGCCAGTAGCGTCGCCTCATCCGGGCGCTGTTCAAACGAAGTTGTCATAGTGAGAATTCCAGAAATTATAGTTCTAATGCCACATCGGTCACCGGCACAGAGACACACAGCTGAATTTCCTGCGGCCCGGTATCCGAATATTGTTGGGTTTTGGTGTTATACACCACACCACTTTGTTTTTTGCAGATACATTGGTGACAAACACCAATACGGCAACCACTCACCGGCTTCAGGTCAGCGTCTTCAGCCAGCTCTAATAACGATTTAGGTTGGTCAGCGTCACTTAATAAATACTTGCCGGAGGTAGTGCAGGAAACATGCTGCTGGCCATCCACGCCATCAATCTGATCAATGGGTGCTGCGCCAAAGTATTCAAAAGCAATGCGCTCTGGTGCCACACCCGTGGCTTCGGTCAGCTGCCGGGCCAGCTGGATCATGGGGGTTGGGCCACAAATCATGACTTGTAATTGTGGATGCTGAATATCCAGCGCCAGCTCCTGTAAATGCTGGCTTTGCATCAGACCTACTTGCTCACCATCCATCAGTGTTAGCGACACATTCTCCCGTTCTTTTGATAAACGTTCGAACTCATGGCGGAATAAAAACTGCTCGTTGTTACGCGCGTAATACAACAGCTGTACCGGGCGTGTGTCATTACTTGCCTGCATTTGCTGCAACATTGAGCGAAACGGCGTGATACCACTGCCTCCGGCAATCATCAGTAAGGGAGCATCTGAGTGATGATCAGCGGTAAACTTCTCCAGTGTAAAGTCACCAAACGGTGCTGAAATATTCGCCAGCCCCCCCTGTGCAAAATGCTCTCTCAGCCAGGGAGTGATAGCACCCTGATCCTGCACACGAATGGTTAATTCAATCAGGCCGGTTTTATCCAAATAATCCGGCGAGGAAGAAATACTGAACGTACGGTGACTGCGTACGCCATCTTTTTCAGTGATTAAATCCAGATGTTGCCCAGCTGAAAACCCGCCTCTGGCCCAGCTTTTTTGCGGCCGGATTACCAGCGTAAAGACATCGTTGGTTTCGTGGCGTAATGTCAGAATATCTGCACGGCTGGAGACGCTGCTCCAGTTGGGAATCAGCAGTTGAATCAGAGGCTCAAAATAGTAAGAAAAGCGTTTGTCCTGGGTCAGACTTTCGGCCAGCCAGCTCCAGCTTTTACTTTCCCGTATTTTTCCGATCAGCGATAACGATGGTGAGTGTTTGTCATCAATCAAGGTGGTCATAATATCCCGGCTTTTGGTGAACAACCGTTATTGTTAAAATATGTATCGCTTTTTTACCTTTCTGCGATGGCTAAGTCCAATAGCCCCCTGCCATCCCCTGTCTGATGTTAAATCCGGCGATCACTTATAAGCATCAGGATGTAAGTAAGTACCAACCGCCAAGCCCACACTGTGATTCAATATTCTCAGTTGAATTGTTGCAATTTGGGCAAAACTTCACACTCATTAATTTCTAAAAAGGAAATAATGTATTGCCATAATATGAAAGATAGTTTCACTTTGTTACAACTGGAGGTAGCGTTATTTTTGATAACTTTTAACAAGTTAACGAACTCGCATTCGCAGGCCGCTGGGATATACTCGCTTCTGACTATAATTTATCTACCACTCATTAGCAGGGATAACAAACAATGACCACAGGATTTGAATGGGTGGCACTCGCCATCCTTCTGCTAGGCATCACCATGGTGATTTATGCACTGGTCTGGCTTCATGGCATTCCGCATCATATCGCCGAAAATAACAATCACCCTCATAAATCAGCTATTCACGTCGCCTGTTGGCTCAGTGTATTTACTCTGCACGCGTTATGGCCGCTGGTGTACTTGTGGGCCATCCTGCCGGAAAAGCGTTTACAGGTGGATGTAAACCGCAGTGACGATGGTCTGGCTGAGCGCATAGAAAAACTGGAAGCTCAGCTGGCACAAGCTCAATCTGTTGATTCACAACACCACCAGCAACAAGGAAGCTAAACCATGCTTGAATTAATTACTGCGATTTATGGCCTTGGCTGCTGGTTGTTATTTAAAAAATTCCGTTTGATTCCCATCAATGATTACACAGTTGTTACTGCGGTTCTGGTGCCGATTGTGGTCTACTTTTTTGGTTTCTTACTACTGAACATGCATGCTCCGGTGGCGAAAGATGTACGCCTGACGGCCCCGGTAACACCAATTATTGCGCTGGTACAAGGCCATGTTAGTGAAGTGGTTGCCGAACCCAATACTCCTCTAAAAAAAGGCGATGTGTTATTAAAAATTGACGATACTTTATATCGCTCCCGCTTAGAGCAGGTTCAGGCACAACTTGAGCTGGCAAAAATTCGCCTGGATCAGGCCACCAAACTGGCCCAGCGTAACGCCGGTACAGAATTTGACCGCCAGGGGGCAGAGGCTGAAGTTGAGCGTTTAATGGCAGCCGTTGATGAAGCGGAATTTAATCTGGCTAACTGCACCATTGTGGCTCCGGCCGATGGCATGGTAACTCAGGAGCTGGTTAGACCAGGCCAATTCGTCATGCCGATGGCTTTCAGTCAACTGATGATTTTTGTTCATAACGAACAATCCTGGTTAGGATCTTTCCCACAACAAGCCTTACAGGGAATGGAAAATGGTGAAGCCGCCGAGCTCGCCATTACTGCTGCACCGGGTCATGTTTTCTCGGCCGAAGTTCAAAGGGTTGTTCCGGCAATGGGAGAAGGCATGGTAGCCGCCAGCGGCCAACCGATCAAAGGCGCTTACGATCGTGCACCGGGCCGTGTTCTGGTGATGATTAAAATGACCGATGAACGTGCAGCCGATCTGAAGCTGCCAGTGGGTACTGATGCCATGGCCACCATTTTCACCACCGACCGACATCTACTGAATCTGGTTCGTGGTTTGATTATGCGTATCAAAAGCTGGGAGAACTGGATTTTCCACTAAATTTTTAAGGACCCCTCAAAGCGGTCAAAGGCCTGCTTTTTTAACAATTTGCTAAGTGTCACTCAGTTTTTGCTAATACTGTGACTTACACTGAAGTGAGAGTTAAAAAGCGAGGCCTTGTTTATGAATACGTCGGTGGCACATCAATATGACCAGGAAGAGGTAGGAAGCTCAATGGTTATGGACATACTGCAGCACGCCGTCGCTCACCATCATCTTTTCCCGCAAGCATTAGACGTCTCCGGTTATAGCTACCATTGCGAGGCTAATCAGATAACCGTCCAAACGGCCGCTGGGGCGTATTTTATTAAGTGCCGCCCGCTCGCAGATCATCCGCAATCTCAGGCCGAACAACAATCGTTACAGCGTATTATCCAAACTCAAACTCTGGCCACCTGCACACCGCTGACCAGCGGTACGCTTGAAGGTGAAAACAACACGCTGAGTTATCTGATTCTGCAACACTTGCCAATGGCGATGCACGGTGATTGGTTCAGTGCCGGACAACAACTGGCACAAATGCATCAGTGCACCTCTGAGCAGGGGTATGGATTTGATATCACCACCTATTGCGGCCAGACGGCACAAGACAACCGCTGGAACAGCAGCTGGGCTGACTTTTTTGTTAAACAGCGCCTGCTACCGTTAATTCAGCAGTTACAACAGAAAAACATCCATTTTCAAAATACAGATGATTGCCTCGCTCACTGTCACCAGCAGCTCTCAGGCCATCAACCAGCCGCAGCATTACTGCACGGTGATTTATGGTCGGGCAATATTGGCTTTAATCCCGATAAATCACTGGCTTATCCCATGATTTTTGATCCGGCCAGTTACTACGGCGATGGTGAAACCGATCTGGCGATGACCGAGCTGTTTGGCCGCTTTCCGAAAAAGTTTTATGACGGTTACCACAGTGTGATTGCAAGCCAGGACGGCCAGGCCAAAAGGAAGCCCATTTACCAGCTGTATCATGTGTTAAACCATGCTCTGCTGTTTGGTGAGCATTATATTGATCAGGCTACATGGCTAATGCAGGAAATACGCGGCTGATGCAGTAAGGTCGCCGTACATCAGCCAGAGTTGCTCAACGGTAAAAACCGGATTCAGCAACTCTTCAGCAGTTGTAATAAATCCGCTTCAGCAGGCATAAACCAATAAGAGCCGGTTAGCGGAGTTGAAAACTGCATCAAATGATCACTGATACCATCTTCCGTTGCGCCGGCCATACGCTCCAGCTGAATCTGAATACGGCGTAATTCGCTGGCAAAACAGAGAAAGTACAGCCCTTTATCGTCAGTGCTCTGGTAATACGGTGTACTGCGGCGGTAAATTTTCATGGCCACACCATCTACCTTCACATCGGTACGGCTGACGTGTGAATCGGCTGGCATCGCTTCCCCTTCCAGCTCCACATCATCTTCTTTGGTGCGGCCAATCACCGCTTCCTGCTGCCTGACCGTCAGCTGCTGAAAGGAAGCGAGGTTGTGCTGCCATTTCTGACTGAGCACATAACAGCCACCAGCACCGGCTTGACCGGCCGGTATTTGTGCCGCCGCAATCCGCTTCTCTTCTTTCGGATTCGCGGTACCGTCAATAAAACCGGTTAAATCACGGGAAGCCTGGTTTTTAAAACCACTGATATCCAGTGTGACCTCAGCCACGTTCTGCAACTGTTGCTGAACGTGCAGTATGGTCGCCATCACGTCTCCACGATCTTCACCGTGTACCCAGAAGAACACATCTCCCTGTGTAGCTGGCATGGTATGTTTGCCGCTAACGGTCGCAAACGATGCCAGATCAGCAGGGCGCCATTGTGGTTGTAAACGATCCCAGGCTTCAGCCCCCAGAGCAATGGCAATATAACAGTCAGAGACAGGAATCAGTGCCTGTGCCAACGCCTGCTTAATATCGTCATTTGTTTTGTCTCCGGCTAGCCGGTATTCCAGATAGTGGGCGTGTATACCGGGCTCGCGGTATAGGCCAGCCTGACTGGCTGGCAGTACAGCAGTGTTTGTCATTATTCGTCTCTCATCAAAGCGCTGCTTAGTTTTGACGATCCTGAGGCAAATGTGAATGCTCTGGGGCAAAAGAACTCAGGGTCTGCGTGCGAACTTACGTGTTCCGCTTGCCAGCTTACATATCCAGCTTGCGGCAATTGCCAGAGACACGCACAATTCCTTCTCAGCAATACCTACTCAACAGCACCTATTCAGCAACCCCTCAATCATGACAATCAGCCAGAGCGACAATGAATTCTTTTAAAAACCCACTGTATTGGTTACACCCGAAACAAATCTGGTCGCATGTGCGTGATATTGATACCCAGGCTATCCAGGATCGCCAGGGAATTGCGCCACAAACGTTAACCAATCGGGCATGGGTTGTGATTGCGGTTGCCTGTGTGTGTTTGCTGATGCTGCATTACCTGAAGTATTCGAGCAATTTAAAAACCGTGATTCCGATGCTGGAAAGTGCCTTGTCCATTCCCAATAAACAATGGCTGAATGCTTATTACAGCAGTGCTTATCGCGAATTATGGGGCTACCTCTGGTGGGGCTTCTGGCACTTGGTGGCTTTTATTCTGATTCCGCTACTGACCATCCGGCTGATACTGAAGCAACCTTTAAAAGACTATGGCCTGCAATGGGGAGACGTGCATAAACATTGGCTGGGGTATGTGTTATTAACAACACCGATTATTGGCTTTGCCATCATGGCCAGCTTTCGCAGTGATTTTGCCAATCACTATCCATTTTATGATTTGGCACATATCAGCTGGCTGGATTTACTACTGTGGGAGTGTATTTATATAACCCAGTTTATTGCGGTGGAATTTTTCTTTCGTGGCTTCCTGGTTAATGGTTTACGTACTCAATTGGGCAGCTTGTCCGTCGCAGTAATGTGCCTGCCCTATTTAATGCTGCACTTTCCAAAGCTGTGGCTGGAATCCACAGGAGCTATTTTATTCGGCTTTTTCCTCGGTATTCTGGCGTTAAAGTCACGTTCAATCTGGGGTGGCGTTGGTGTTCATGTTGCGATTGCACTGACCATGGATTTTGCCGCGATGATTCAAACCAAGGGACTGCCGGAGCAGTGGCTTCGGTGATAGGTAAAAACACCTATTAATAGGTAGATCATGAATATGTGCATCGTAGTCTTTTTATTACCTCCCCGTAGAGAAACTGATGCAAATCAATAAACTTTTTTCAGCTGATAAAACCCTATAAAAACAGATACATAACTTAAAGTAATCACACTAAAAAATAGCGTAATTAGCCAAGCACAAGCCTATTCCAGCTCTATACTCCACACACATATTTTATTGCTTTTATTAAACAGGTAACACACATGCAAAATCTGTCTGTGCGGGCACGCTTAGGCTTATTAGTTGGCTTATCTCTGGTTGCATTAATATCATTAAAATTACTCAGCCTGATGCAATGGCGGGAGACCATGGTCGAATCCCGTCAGTCGGAGCTGAGTTCATTAATTGATTCTGCACACAGTATTCTGGCCACTCAATATCAATACAGTCAGTCCGGATTAATCAGCAAACAACAAGCTCAGCAGCAAGCTATCGATATGATTGAGAAAATGCGTTACCGCCAGCGGGAGTATTTTTTCATCGTTGATAAAAATGTAGTCATGATTGCCAATGGCGGTGGTGGCAGCAGCGTCGGCAAAGATGTATCGGGCGTGACCACCAGTGATGGCACACGCATTTTTGTTGAAATGGCGCAAGTGGATCGCAAACCCGGAGGGGCTGACGTCTTTTATTACAGCTGGCCAAAACCCGGTGAAACCAAGCCCGAAATGAAACAAAGTTATGTCCGCGCGTTCACTCCCTGGGGTTGGTCGATTGGCACCGGCGTCTGGATTGACGATATTGAACAAGCCTTTATGGAGGGCCTGATCAGCTTTACCATCCAGATTGTGATTATTGGTGCTCTGCTGATCGCTTTCAGTACCCTGGTTATCCGTTCTGTCACCCGTCCACTACAACATATTGAGCAAGTGATGCAGGGGATCAGTGAAAAAGACCTGACCCAGCGCATTCGTCTTAACAGCCGTGATGAACTCGGCCATATGGGTCGCTCTATTGATCAGACACTGGATGTGTTTCAGGAATTAATCCGTCATTTATCCGATTCCATTGCCCAGCTGAAACAGAGTGCCAGCCAGTTATCCTCAAATGCTGAGCAAACCAATCAGGGCAGTCGTCAACAATCGCTGGAAACTGATCAACTGGCCACCGCGATGTCTGAAATGACTTCAACCGTGCAGGAAATTGCTTCCAATGCCGCTAATGCCGCACGTGCCACCGATAATGCCGATGCCAAAGCCAGTCAGGGCAATCAGGAAGTCGACAATACCATTGGTCAGATTCAGCAACTGGCGGCCAATATCACCGAAGCCAGTGAAGTGATTGTTGAACTGGAATCCGATACCGAACAGATTGCTAATGTATTGGAACAAATTCAGAGCATTTCTGAACAAACCAACTTACTGGCATTAAATGCTGCTATTGAAGCCGCACGTGCCGGTGCTTCCGGCCGGGGCTTTGCCGTGGTTGCTGACGAAGTGCGCCAGCTGGCGATGCGCACTCAGGAGTCCACTACGGAAATCCGCGATATGAACGAGCGTTTACGGAATGGTGCCAAACAAGCCGTGAGTGTGATGCAGCGTTCCAGCACAGGAGCCACCGACAGTGTGAATAACGCTAATGCAGCCGGTGAAGAGATCACCCGGATTGTGACCTTAGTCGATGATGTGCGTGATATTGTGATTCAGGTGGCTGCTGCAACCGAGCAACAAACTCAGGTGGCTGAAGAAATGAATCAGAATTTGGTGAGCATTGCCAGGGTGGCGGATGACACAGCCAATTCCTGCGATACCGTGGCGGCCAACAGTGAACAACTTTCGCAGCTGTCCAATGAACTACAAGGGCATATCGCTCAGTTCCGTATTGCCTGAGGCGACAACTGAAACATAGCGGGAAAGCCAAAAATGCGGCTCAAGGTCTGAGCCGCAGTCAGTCACCGATTATTGAACCGCGATCAATTCAACATCAAAAATCAGTAATGAACCCGGAGGGATAGTCCCCACAGCGCGGTCGCCGTAAGCCAGTGCCGATGGTATAAACAACCGGGTTTTGCCGCCTTCTTTCATCAGCTGTAAGCCCTCTGTCCAGCCGGGTATCACCTGATTCAGCCCAAACGTGATGGGCTGGCCACGATCCACCGAACTATCAAACACACTGCCATCCATCAAGGTACCATGATAATGCACCGTGACTTTGTCGTTGGCTGCCGGAGAGCGGCCATCTCCGGCTTGTAGTACCTGATATTGTAACCCCGAGGGAGTTTGTTCAATCTCGTCTTTCTGACCATTTTGCTGCCAGAATTCTGCAGCTTTTGCTTTGTTCTCTTCGGCTTGTTTTTTAACGCCTGTCGCCCGGCGAATTCCCCAGATCAGCAGTGCAATTAAAATCACCACACCGATTATATTCATCATAGTTATTACTCAGATGCATTATTAAAAAGATCATAATAACAGAAGGCGCAAAGGCCTTCCTGAAACTGAGTAAAAACGGGCAATCCTGTAACAAAAGGCTATAGTTATAGGCGTTGCCCCATCTTGATGAGCAAGCTATGTCAGAAACACCTGAAACTAACTCCGCAACCAGCGAACCAGAGAACCTGCAAGGGAAAATCGATATCCCTGCACCACCGGCGATTATTGAAACACTCAGTCGCTCGATGGCAGATCTCAATACGATTGGCAAAATGATTGCTGAACAGGAGCAACTGGCCACCGAAGTGGTTAATACTATTAATGCACCCTGTTTTAATCTGGTTCGTAATATTGCCAATATCGAAGAGGCGGTTCGCTTTCTTGGTCATGAGCGAATTGTTCGTCTGGCAACCGCACGCTCTTTACGTGCTTCGTTTTTCACCAGTACACAAAGTTTTCCGGAAGAAGTCTGGAATGTAGCCAACCGTGTTGCGGTTGCCAATGTTCTGATTGCCAAAGAATTAAAGCTGGCAGACAGTGATCAGGCCTATGAAATTGGCTTATTCCACAATATTGGTATGGCGCTGTTGTATAACCACACCAGTCGCTACCGGATTATTATTAAATCGGCCTATCGCCATGAAAGTGGTGCCATCAGCGCCTTTGAAAAGCACCATCTGGGTATCAGTCATGCCGAAGTAAGTGGCATGCTTGCCAAACGTTGGCTACTTGATGAACTTGCTGTTGACGTAATCAGCAACCATCACAGTACCCAGTGGATTAATCAGCAATTTAAAGAGAACAGTAATGAAGAACTGCTGAACCTGCTTGCCATGATCAAGCTATCTGAGCGGATTTCTCATTCTTGTGGCTTTATTGCTCAGGCACCACAAAATTATGAATGGCAACGCGTTGCCCCCGCCATTCTTAACTACCTGGGACTCAACGAAACCCAGCTGGAGCGACTGAAACGTCAGGTACTGGAAGGTATGAAACAAGAAGGCTAATACGCTAATCACAGGGTTTACATATCCAATACTTTAAATGATAATAATTATCATTAACAAAGTAAGGAATGACCCTGTGCTTGAAAAACGCTCACAACAGCTGATTGCTCTGCTGCAGTCTGTCGCAGACAATGAGCGCCAGACACACCGACTTTATACGGACTTTCTGTCTTCATCCCATTGTATCAGCCAGGATATCTTCGATTTATGCCATACCGCACTGCACGAAGATAAAAGCCACTTTGATGAAATTGATGCCTGCCTGACGCGCTTAACAGAACCGCATCATGCGCTTACACCTGATACTGCGTTTACGTCTGATACTGCGCTTACATCTGAAACTGAGTTAGCACCTGCCACAGTGTTCACGGCTCCTCCTGCTTACCATTCTCATATTACCTTCACTCCGCAACATCCTTTAACCACTCAGAACCTGCTGCAACATTTATGTGATATTGAAGCTTTCTCGGTTAAGGCTTACAACGAGATCTGCAACATTGCTATGGAGTACGACTATCAGGTATTTGATTTGTCGTACCGCAATATGAACGAAAACCTGGCTCATCTGGACTTCGTCAGTCACCTGCTGAGTAACTTAAATGCGGGTGCTCAACTGTGACCACCTGGATCTTAAAGAAAATAGGCATCACTCAGGGGCAGATTAAACCACCGTCATTATTAGCTCAGCTGAATAAAGACAACTTTCTGCTGCTGTTGATTTTATTTTCACTGCTATTTTTATATCAGGTTGATATCGAATTATTGGATCTGATTATTTCAACTCTGAGCGATGCCTATCTTGGCGTCAGTATTTTTATTGCCGCCACCCTTTCTGTTTTTTATTTTCTGGATCGTTATCTGAAAGCAGACCTGACCCGAGTGCTGAATCAGCCAGGTCTGTTTCAGGTGCCCGCTGCAGCTTTTCTGGGGGCCTTACCCGGTTGTGGTGGCGCCATTATTGTGGTCACTCAGTTTGTTAATGGCCAAATGAGTTTTGGTGCATTAGTAGCGGTATTAATTGCCACGATGGGGGATGCGGCTTTTTTATTACTGTCACAACAACCCGAAACGGCATTGCAGGTTTATGGCATCAGCTTACTGGCGGGTATTCTTTTCGGCTATCTGATCAATACCCTCCACGGGCCGGATTATATGAAATCCGATTATGACTCGGTCGAAACAGAGGATTATGAAATTCCGCGCCTGCCTTCTAATCTGACCCATTTTTTTATTTTCATGCTGATTCCGGGAACCCTGCTTGGCCTGGCAGAGGCTTTTCAATTTGATACCAATGCCTGGTTTGGTGCTCTTGCAGTTATTGAACCGGTGAAATGGATCGGATTTACCGGCGCATTATTATGTATTGCGATCTGGATCAGCCAACCACTGGATTCCTGGTCTGCCCGGTTTGCGGTAAAATCAGAAATTAAATACTTAAAAGAAACCGTGGTGGCCGAAACCAGCTTTGTGTCTGTGTGGGTGATTCTCGGTTTTTTATGTTACGAACTGCTGGTGTATTTCACCGCACTGGATTTACAGGCTCAGTTCAGCAGCTTAGGTGGCAGCGTTATTTTATTCGCTATTCTGCTAGGGTTTGTGCCGGGTTGTGGCCCACAAATTGTACTAACAACCTTGTATCTGAATGGTGTCGTGCCGCTTGCTGCTCAGGTTGCCAATGCAATCAGTAATGATGGCGATGCCCTATTTCCGGCAATTGCGTTAGCACCAAAAGCCGCCTTAAGCGCAACACTTTATAGCGCGGTGCCAGCTTTTATGATTGGTTATGGAATGTATTTCTGGAAATAAAAAACCACGATCAGGTGATCGTGGTTTTCAGGGTTTATCTGCGATTAAATCAACAGACTCACTCTCAGTGAGATTAGCTCGCACTCAACTTAGTGATGATGACCATCCGGGCCATGCACATGACCGTGTGCAACTTCTTCATCAGAAGCATCACGAATGGCTTCGACTTTTACACTGAATTGCAGTGATTTGCCCGCCAGCGGGTGGTTGGCATCGACTGTCACTTCTTCGTCAGTCACTTCAGTAACAATCAGGTTCACCGGCCCTTGTTCGGTATCCGCTGTAAACGCCATACCCGGCTCTACCTTTTCAACACCTTCAAAGGCTTCTAACGGTACGGTTTGAATACGCTCTTCGCTGTAATCACCGTAAGCATCTTCCGGCGCAACCGTGACATCAAACTCGTCACCAATCTGCTTACCATCTAAGGCACTTTCCAGACCCGGAATAATATTCTGAGCACCGTGCAGGTAAGTCATTGGTTCGCCACCTTCAGACGAATCAATCACAGTGCCGGAATCCACATCCACTACTTTATAGTGAATGGTTACAACTTTATGTTGTGCAATAGTCATTATCAGCTATCCACTTGGCCCGGTTCTTCCGGGAGGGTAAGAAACAGCGCTTGTTGATTCAACGCTGCATGAAGTCGCCAGTATAACAATGAACGAGGTGAATCACAGAGCTTGTTAGTTACCAGCCGGTGAAGATATGAAAAACAATTGTTCATAATCAGAGAAACAGATCACAGAAATCAACATCCGTCCGCGTCTTCTAATGCTCCTTCTCAGAAAAAACAATACTATCAATAAAAACATAATAACCAGAGGGGTGAAGGATGAAGAACCTGACCATACCTAATGCCTTGTTTATTTCCCTGCTGATAACCACCAGCATCACCGCTTGCAGTGGTGGAGGTGGAGGAGGTTCCAGCGATGGTGTTACTTCAACAACAGGGGGAACAACGGCGGATCGCTCAGATGACTCTGATTCAGCCACCCCTGACCCTGGCACGCCCGGCTCCGATACGACAAACCCAAACAATCCGGGTTCCGGTGAACCAACACAAACCGAATGTGGTGGCCAGGTTATTTATACCGTTGGTGCCTCCCAAGGCGATATTATTCCCGCCAGTGGCCAAACATTGACCTTATCCAGCAATAACAATGACTGGGGCCAGCTGCATTTTTCATCGACACAATTACCACAGAATCTGACGAATGCCCGTGAAACATTTCAGTCTTCACGCTACAACGGTCGTACGGGTTGGGAAAATCAAAAAGACGATATCTTTATTCCGATGCGCTCCCACTGGGCGCACTGTGTTAGTCAGGATAATCAAGGCAACAATGTTGATAACTTATTTGTGTCGATGACATTACAGGACGGTGATGGCATCGAAGATAACGTCGGTTCTGTTTTTCATATGCAATACGACAGTGCCAGCCAGAGTTATCTTCGTACCGGTAACGAAATCACCCTCAACGGCATGTGTCATCAGGCACACGGTATTGCTGCGAATGCCGACTGCTCACGTGTAGCGTTATTGTGTGAAACCGAGCCAGAAAAAGAGCTGGATCCTTGCTTTAGCGCTACGAAAGATCTGGTGGCTGAAAGCGATGATGTACACCTGAAACAGTCGAATAATTATCAGGGCAATGCAAATTTCCTCAGAGATTTGCCGAATGCATTAGTGAATTTCGAGCGCTTTGATTTCAGAGAGCCGACTTACCTTGAAGAAATTATTCCTATCAGCACTGTACTGCCAACTTTAAATACTCATTACCCTGGCGTATTTAACAGCGACAGTGTTTATAAAAACCTGAGCTCTGGCCACTTCTCCACCTTACTGGCCGAGTCTCCGGCTTTTGCTGGAAAAATGGACGAGTTCAGAGAAAGATTCCATATCCAACGCGATGTGGCTAACGATGAAATCTGGTTGCTGGAATGGAACGCCAATGCCGAGCCAGTCAATCTGGATGATAAATTTGACAGCTTTATTGTTTCCAAATTAGCCGGCGGATCCGGTGCTAAAACCGCAATGAATTTATTGTATACCGATGTCGAAGATGATGACCGTGGCTGGGGCACCTACGCTTTTGCCCAAAATACCCGTTATTTTGCTGACGATGGCTCTTCCCACGTTTCTGGCTCACTGAATGTGATTAAACGCGATTTTGAAGATAACGAAGGTATCTGGGAATATGACTTGTTTGGCTCAGGGGCCAGTGGTCGTAGCGGCCGTGGCTGGGGTAAAGACTGTACTATTGGCCATGTACTGCACGCGCGGGTTGCCTACGACCCCTTCAAACAGGAATACACCGCGGTCTGTACCACTGACCATAACTACCTTGGGGAAAATGTTGGGTACATCCCAAACAGCTTATTTGGCCCTGCGGGGGGCAGCCCTTACAGCCAGCTGGGTAACATTGCCATTAAAGACGAAAACAGCAAAGCTACAGTGGGTGGCCGCTGGGTACACGTAGTGCAGAATACCAACAGCTATGAATCCATTGGTGGTGGTCACACGTTAGTTGCATTGGATGAAAACACCAATATGCTGGCGTTTGTTGCCGGTCAACCCACATCGAAAAGCGCTTTTGATGGCTATATACACGACAAAGAGAACGGAACGTTACCCGCAGAACAGGCATATGGTGCTAACTGCTATACCAATACTCCTTCAACCCCGAACTGCGATAATGGTTACCTGGATCATTTAATGTCACTGACGGATGAGAGCCAAACCTATAATGGTGTAACTCCCTTCTTCAATATTCATGATTTAAAGGTTTCGCCTGAAGTGGGTGTAGACACCGGCCACACGCGCTCTGTCGCACATTACATGCGTTCGGTCACCCGTATTGGTTTATTAAAAACCAACGGTCAAGAGCCCATCCCTGATGAGCGGGTTAAATGGATTGGTGACGAGTGGGATTTAAATGCCGATGGTGATATTACCTTCGACAATAAACGCCTGACCGACAACGACGCACAAGCCTGTTCTTACAGTGACCCACAGTTGGTGAATCTTGGTAATGGCCGCCTGCTGCTGGGTTATGCCAAACAATTCTGCTATGGCGAGCAATACCGGGACAGCAATAGCTACAACACCCGCCTGAGCCGTATTAACGGTCTGGATCTGTTAGTGCCTATGTCTTATTACCTCGCAGAACTGGATCTGGATGGCAATATCGTTGCAGGCCCAACGGAATTAAAATTAGATAACGGCACAACCTTTGGTTGGGGTGGTTTGGATGAGATTGTTTCGATGGGTGATGGTAAGGCAGCCTGGTTGTACATTGAACAACCGACTCGTGATAACCCATCAACCGAAGCACCCGACCCTCTGAACCATAACTGGCGGGTCATGGTATACGAATCGGCTCACAACCAGAATTAATCTCTCACACCTGAATTTCGCACTCACAATTTAATAATAATGAGTGCGAAATTCAGCGCCACTGAGCCATTGCTGATAGCGTTGTGCGGCAGCCGCTAAACCACCCGGATAAGCCTGGGCAAAAAATCGAGGGGCGTCATAAGCGCCACACGGGTTCTGAGCAAAATATCCCAACGTTTTTCTCAGCCATTGCTGCCCTGCTTTATGGCCTAATAAAAAATGCATCATAGCGGCAGACTGAGTGTAATTCTGCTGTTGATTCTCACCATTAAACTGCCGATGGCTCATGCCAACCATGGTCTTAAACTGATAAGGCGCTGCGTCAGCTGACAGCTGTTCAAAGGCGTACTGATCCGCCTCTATTTGCGCCGAACTGAGTTGCCAGCTCAGCTGCTCCAGATATTGTGCCACTCCTTCACTGATCCAGATCGGAGTGCTGCCTAACATGCCCAGCATCATGGCATGGGTCATTTCATGACGGGCGATACGCATGGTGGTCTGATGGTTTGGCTGCACCGCCAGAAATGCCTGGTTACGGCGGCCATCGTAATACGCCACCCACCCGGCATTCGCCTGTTGCTGCTGTTTATAGGCTTCAAACGTCGCCTGATTGCGGAAAATCACCAGATTCAGATTAATCTGACGCCACTGGGCTTTGGGGATATAACGCGTCAGAATCCGATACAATAACGACGCTTCTTTATGTAATTCACTCTCCAGCTGGCTATTGCCTTGCCAACCCTGAAATTCCAGGGTGAGCTTGATGCCCTGGGTTTGACGCCCGTAGGTTTTACTCAGGTTATGAGCATTATCCGACTGTGATCGCTCACCAAAATGTACCCGCCCGTTTTTGTCCGTCCAACGATAGATCGATTGTGGTTTTACATCGGTAATCTTCTGGGTTGGTGGTTTCACACATTGGCTGCTGGGGTGCAACCCAGTGTTAACAAAAGTACGGTTAGCAAAAGCACGCTTGCCAGGGTTTTCTTCTGCTGTCTCCGGCTGTTTATGATTCACGTTAGAAGGAATTAAGTGGCTGTGTGCTGGACTAGGCGCGGTAGAGGTGTTGATTGTGTCACGCTCCGTTACTGCTTCTGAGGTCGCGGTAAGTGGCGGAGGAGTCAAAATTAACTCCAATAACTGCGGAGTAATAAATTGGCTTTGCTGTAATTCCAGATAATCCGCCAGCCAGGGTCGTGGGCTGATTTCTAACCAATAGCGGCGTTGCTCCGGTGTGCTGTTGTACCAGAACAATTCCGTAGCAACGATGATCAGTAGCAAAGAGAGGCTCATGCCCCACAAGCGGTTAACCAGCCAGCGTCCTGCTTTTTTTATCATGCGATCACTTCCCGTTAACTGTCATATTGTAAAAAATCAGCGGCTTTTTCCCGATCGAAGGTTCTGAGTTTAGCTTCATGATCAAAGCGCACCTTCAGATAGCGCTCATCTTCCGACAAAATATAACCACCACCAAATACCTGATGATGCACTCGTTGCTGCTTCTCCGGCTCCGGGTATTTACGATCAATAATATAGTCGGCCGGATTGTGATGAGCAGAATATGATTGTGATGTTTTCGCTAACTTTGATTCAGACAAGGTTAATTTAAGTGGCGACCCAACAGCCTGTAAATAATCCATCAGCCAATGTGCACAAGCAGATTCCAGCACCAGTTCATCTTTGTTATCGGTAATCGCCCGGGCAACCTTCTGACTGTGTTCGATAGAAGCCTGCCGCTGAAAACGACTGATTTTTTCCTGAGGATTATTTTTGTCTTTTTGTTTACGAATATCCTGGGCCGGTGTCAGTAAATGCAGGGTATTTTTTGCCCGGGTCATGGCCACATACAATAACCGCCGTTCACTTTCTTCACTGGCCTGAGTGGTAAATTCCCCTTCCGGGTTATACGGGAAATAATGCGCATTGAGTCCAGGGATAATCACCACCGGCCATTCCAGCCCTTTGCTTTTATGAATGGAGGTAAGATGTACCCCGGTATTATTCTCCTGCTGTAAACGCTGTTGTTTCAGTTCCAGCAAATAGTCGTGTGCCTGCTTAGCTACTTGTTGGCTGTCACGAATAAAGGCCACAAAGGCTTTAATGGTTTGCTGACGATCTTCGATTTGTTGGGCAGAAAAAGCACTGTCTTCAATACCCTGGTACAAATCCGTCTGATCAATATAATCCTGAATAATACGGTAGGCCGACGTATTAATATATTCGGCGTTGGCAATAACAGCCGCTCGATCTTCCAGCTGATCCCGTTGCCATTTCGACAGCTCGCTGGGAATGGCAGCAACAAAGGCTTCGCCATAATCTTTATCAACCAGAGCCAGTTGTTTAGCAATTTTCTCCAACACACTGCGTTTAATTTTAGGATACGGCGTGGTCAGAATATGCAGCCAGGCTTGCTCACGTTGTGGCACTTCACGCTGCGAAAATTTCCCTGCGGCGATTTCCAGCAACAGCCAGAAAATATGCAGCTCCCAACGATCCAATACCGATAACGAATTATGTAATTGATAGGGGATTTTCTTTTGTAATAAACCCAATTCAATCGGGGCACATAAAGCCCATAAGCGGTTAATCACCACAATATCTTCCAGTGGCCGGGACTCCGCTTCGCTCTGAATCAACTTTAAAATCAGTGCTGCTTCGTGTCGCGCGGCGTGCAACTGGCTACGACTGGCTGACGTATTGGCATGGGATAAACACAATACCGGCTCACGTTCCTGATTATGGCTGATCAGATGATTAGCCAGTAAGGAAATTTCATGGCCATAACGAAAGGTATGGGGTAATTCGTAACGGGTTACCGCTTCACCGGCAGCAGAGCGGAAGCGCTGGTCAAACTGTTCAACAATAAATCCCGGTTTAGAGCCACGGAATTCATAAATGGTCTGATCCGGATCACCAATCACCATTACCGAACCACGGCCACCGTATAACAGCTCCAGCAAGTATTGCTGAATTTCATTAATATCCTGATATTCATCCACCAGAATCCATTGCATATGCCCACCAAACTGGTGCGCGGCATCCGGATTAGCGCGGAAAAACATCACCGGATCATAAATCATGTCATTAAAACTGATACGGCCCTGCTGTTTACGCCACTGTTCAAACTGTGCAAAACAGTCGATAAAAATGCGGCACGCCGGTGGAAAATCCAATGTTTCAAACACATCCTGAGCCGACATTAACCCCGCCTTTACCAGATCAATAAAGGCCATGGCGGGTTCAACCCATTTTTTCTTTTGCGACAGAATTTCCTGACGAGTATCGTCATCTGCCAGCTGTTGCAATAACCGCCAGACCACATTTTCGGTTTCGCCATCCGACAACAATTTCTGCTGGAATGCTGGCAGTTGTCCTTGCTGAATCAGGCGCTGATAAATACGCAGCCCCAGCGAGTGAAACGTGCGCACCTCAGGTAACGGCTGATTGGGTAATAAAGACCGCAGCTTGGCTTCAAAATCCAGCTGAGCTGCCTTGTTGTACATCATCACCAAGATGCGCCGGGGTTGCGCGCCATCCTGTAAACGCGCCGCAATAAAATGCGTCAGGGTGGTGGTTTTACCGGCACCAGCAACCGCAATCACCTTGGCATGACCCTGCTGATGCTGAACCACGGCCTGTTGTTCTGGCGTTAGTTCTGCGGTTAGTTGCGCATCGGTGTGTGTTTCGGATGTATTCAAAGTCGCCCCTCATTGATCAGGCCTATTCTAGCGGAAAGCGCCCATTACCTAAATCGCTCAATCTGCCTTATCATGGCGGCTTTCTTGATAAAACTTTCTCGATAATAGTAGGTAAACAAGGCAACCATGAAACGTCTCCAGATCCAACAACAGTTAACCGAGTTTCCACGCGAGGTCTTTGATCATGCTGACACACTGGAAATTCTGGATCTGGGCAATAACCAGTTATCGGATTTACCCGATGACTTTGCACGCCTGAAAAAATTAAAAATCCTGTTTTTAACCAATAACCACTTTACTCATATTCCTGCGGTACTGGCCCAGTGTCCGGTGCTGGAAATGATTGCCTTTAAAGATAACCAGTTAACCGAATTTGCCGAAAACAGCATTCCGGAGCACACTCGCTGGTTGATTCTGACCGGCAACCAGCTGACGAAGCTGCCTGATTCCATGGGCAAGCTGTATCGTTTGCAGAAGCTGGCGCTGGCCGGTAATCAGTTAACTGCGTTGCCCGACTCTATGGCGGCCTGTCATCAGCTGGAACTGATCCGGCTGTCGGCCAACCGGTTTCAGCAGTTGCCGGACTGGTTATTTGAGCTGCCGCGTCTGAGCTGGCTGGCGTTTGCCGGCAACCCTTTTTCCAGCTCGGTATTTACCGGGATTGAGCACCAGTCTAAAACCGTGCCTTTTGTACACCTGAGTGATCTGGAACTGGATGAAAAACTGGGGGAAGGTGCTTCCGGTACTATTTATCGTGGTCACTGGAAACAAGCCCATGAACATCTGGGTGAACCCGACATTGCGGTAAAATTATTCAAAGGTAATGTCACCAGCGACGGTTACCCACAAGACGAACTGGATTGTTGTTTAGACGCAGGTCATCATCCACACATCGTAAAAACTATTGGTGAAATCAAAGACCCGGCGATCCCTGCAACTCCAACAGCCCCAGAAAAACCCGAGCAATTGGGCATTGTGATGGAGTTAATTCCAGCCGGTTATCACAATTTAGGCAACCCACCGGATTTTGATAGCTGCAGTCGTGATACCTTTGCTGAAGGTGTGGCGTTTAGTGGCGGACAAATCGCTAAAATCATTTCAGACTTTGCCAGTGCTGCACATCATCTGCATCAACAAGGCGTCAGCCACGGCGATTTATACGCCCATAACACCTTAGTAAATGATCAGGATGAGATTCTGCTCGGCGACTTTGGTGCCGCCTCCGATTGCAAAACACTGCCTGCTAATCAGCGCAACAATATGGAAAAAATTGAAGTACGGGCACTCGGTTGTTTACTAGATGATTTATTAACCCTGCCCGCCAATCAGCTGAACGCTCAGGATAATTTGGTCCAGATACTGATGTCGTTAAGAGATCAGTGTTGTGTCGAGCAATTGGCTCAGCGTCCAGGGTTTGCCAGCATTCAGCAATTCATCCGGCCGTTAATCGACTAAACAGCCTGTTGTTGCATATACACGATAATCTGTTGCTGGAATCAACATAGGGCAAGTCGTCATTTTGCTGCATAAATAGGCTAAACTGAGCGGTCTGAGAAGACGACTCTGATGCCTGAGATACATTAATATGAGCAACTCGAACCTGAGCGCTAAAAAACTTTCCCTGACTATTTTTTCGTTATTTTTACTGGTGCTGTTCTGGCATGTAGTGACCGACCGGATGGCACCGTCGTCGTCACGTGGTGCTGTTAAAGCTTATGTGACTCAGTTATCGCCTAAGGTTGCCGGTCAGGTGACTCAGGTATTTGTACACGATGGTGACATGGTTGCTCCCGGGCAGCCTTTGTTTGCATTGGACGACCGGGTGTATCAGCTGGCGGTAAAACAAGCCGAGAATCAGCTGGCCAGTGCGATTAAATCCACCAAAGCCAACTCTGCTGCCATTTTGTCGTCTCAGGCATCGGTTAACGAAGCGCTGGTGAATCTTGAAAATATTAAAACCTCCACCAGCCGTACCCTGGCACTGGCGCGCCGTAATTTATTATCGTCCGCTCGTGCTGACGACGCCAAAGCGGAATTAAAAGCGGCACAGGCTTCTTATGAAAAAGCCAAAGCGTCGCTGGAAAGTGCCATTCTGGCCTTAGGAGCCGATGACGATCGCAACCTGGAAGTACAGGCCTCACGCCTGGCGCTGGAGAAAGCTCAGCTGGATCTGGAATACGCCACCGTCACCGCACCAACACAAGGAGTCATCACCAACCTCAGCCTGGCCATTGGCCAGTACGTTGCTCCTAAAAATCCGGCATTAACCTTTATTGATTCACGCGGCGCCTGGATATCCGTTGATTTACGTGAAAACCAGTTAGGCAATGTCAGTGTTGGCGATAAAGTGGATATTGCTTATGACGCAGTGCCCGGTGAAATTTTTAAGGGTGAAGTAAAAGCCATTGCCTGGGGTATTGACCCGGGTCGTAGCAGTGCCAACGGCTTACAGAAAAATCCCTCCTTTACTCAATGGTTTGAACCTGCACGAAAAATTCCGGTGCATATTGAATTAACCGGTGGTATGGAGCAATGGCCTGAAGCGGCTAAAGCCGGTGGTAAAGTGAACGCGTTAATTTATGCCGAAGGTGATTCCAACATCGTTGCCTGGATCTCCGGCATTATTTTTTGCATCCAGTCCTATATCTCTTATTTGTATTAAGAGTCCAAGATGTATATTGCTCCCCGCCCAAAAACCAGCGACGACCCCTATTTTGCCTTACGGCTGGCATTGGCCAGCAGTTTATCGCTGATGGTTGGTTTATTGATTGATTCTGATCTGTTACTGATGATGCCGGTACTGATCATCAGTTTAATGGGCGGTATGCGCAAAGCTTTTGATGTTAAAAAATCTGTTTCCAGCCCAATTTTAATTATTGTGCTGATTTCTGCTTTTTATTGGCTGTTATCTTATTTACACGTCAGGCCCATTCTGACCTTATTAGTGGTGTTTTATATTGCCGCACTGGCGTATTACATCACCTTAAAAAATGGCAGCCCACTGGGCATGATTATTCTGATTGCCATTGTCATGATGTCGGTGTCCGGCGCAAAATCTACCCTGGCATTGGCTTTTATACACACAGCCATGGTTGAAGCAGCCATCACCACTTTTGTGTTAATTCCACTGCTGTATTGGCTATTACCCACCCGGGCAACCGAACCTCTGCCTGAAGAATATCAGCCGGATTCACACGGTTATTTATTGGAGCGTGCGGTGTTACGCGCGGCGGTATTAATGGCGTTATTGGGATGGATGTACACCTTGCTGGATCAGTCCAATATTACGCTGGTGATTACCGCGGTATTTACCCTGATGTTTCCGTGCAAAGAACACCAGTTTGAAGAAGCCCGGGAGCGCAGTTATGCCACTCTGGTAGGAGGTGGACTTGCTTTGGTTATTCTCACCGTATTTGGCTTTATTGGCCATTTATCGGTGTTATTTCTCCTGACATTAATTGCCGGTATTTTTTTGGCTAATCGTATGATCAGCGGCAAAAAACCACCCATGGTGTACCAGTTTACCTTATCGGTGATGATGGCTTTGGTATGTGGATCCTTAAATGATCAGTCACCCGTCTACCTCACAACTCTGCGTATTATTATGACGATTGTAGGTACATTAGGTGCGGTATTTTTATACGCCACCCTGGAAAGACTACTGATTAAAGATGCGGCTATTACCGCGCATCAGGCCAAAAACCCGGATTAAACCAACTAATTCCACTGCTGCAACAATCTATTCTTTAAAAAGAGAACGATATAATCAGGTTTTCTTTGACCCATACTGCGGCTGATCCTACCCTATTACTCACAATAAAATGACAACAATGACGCATGGCTTCGATCCATGCGGATATAACCGAGATTTCCTGCTGAGGTAAGAACCATGATCAAGCTGACGATTAATGGCAAGGAGCGCCGTTTTGACGGCGATCCAAGCACACCACTGCTGTGGTATTTACGCGATGAACTCAACCTGACCGGCACCAAGTACGGCTGTGGCATGGCGTTGTGTGGCGCCTGCACCATTCATGTGGATGGCAATGCTCAACGTGCCTGTATTTTACCCTTGGGTGATGTGAGTGGCAGCAGCATCACCACCATCGAAGGCTTAAGCAAAGACGGCGATCACCCGCTACAGCAAGCCTGGGTTGAGCATCAGGTGCCTCAGTGTGGTTTTTGCCAGTGTGGCCAGATTATGCAGGCTGCCAGTCTGCTGGACAGCAACCCAACGCCCAACGACGATGAAATTGTTTCGGCCATGGCGGGAAATATCTGTCGTTGTGGTACTTACCCACGTATTCATAAAGCCATTAAATCCGCCGCAAAGAATATTGCCGCCGCAGGTGGTGTACAAACCTTTGATCCGGCTCAGATGGCCAGCAGCCCTTCTCAGATGACCAATAGCAAAGAAGGAGGTGCCGCATGAGCCGCTTTTTTGATTTAAACCGTCGTCAGTTTCTGAAATCCAGCCTATCCACCACTGCAGCACTGATTGTTGGTAGCCATTTTATGGGCGCTGCACCACGGGTTCAGGCAGGTGTGTTAAGTGCCTCAGCAGCCGATGCAAAAGCAGCCAATTTATTTGTTGCCCTGCGCCCCGATGGCAAAGTAGAAATTACCTGTCACCGTTCAGAAATGGGCCAGCATGTGCGTACTGCATTAGCTCAGATTGTTGCTGATGAAATGGAAGCCGCCTGGGACAGTGTGGTTGTTATCCAGGCCAAAGGGGATCCGGCGTATGGCGACCAGAATACCGATGGTTCGCGCAGTATTCGTTTTAATCTGCAACGTCTGCGGGAAATGGGTGCCAGCGTACGTTACATGCTGGAACAGGCAGCAGCCAAACACTGGGGTGTAGACGCCGCCAGCTGTAACGCAGAACAAGGTCAGGTGATTCACAGCTCGGGCAAAACCCTGTCGTTTGCTGAATTAGCCGAACAAGCGGTTGCTATCACACCACCAGCTGCCGATAGCCTGACACTGAAAAAACGCAGCGAATGGCGTTACATCAATACCGGCATGGCACATGTGGATCTGCACGATATTGTTACCGGTAAGGCGCATTACGCCGCTGACGTTCGTGACTCACATACCGCTATGCCAGAAGCCAAAGTGGCAGTGATTGAACGCCCTCCGGTTGTGGGTGGCAAAATCAAAACACTGGATGACAAAGCGGCCCGTAAAGTGCCGGGGGTGATTGCTGTAATTACCCTGCCAACACCGGAAGGTGCACCCATGTTTTTGCCCAAAGGTGGTGTAGCCGTTATTGCAGAAAATACCTGGGCCGCCCTGCAGGGCCGTAAAGCGTTAACCATACAATGGGATGATGGCGCTAACCAAGCTTACCAGTCTGATCAGTTTAAACAGGATTTATTAAAAACCGTTAATCAGCCTCAGGCACACGTGCGTGAAGTGGGCGATGCCAGCAGCGTGTTAGCCAAAGCCAAAGACGTGCATAAAGCTGATTATTATATGCCACACCTGACACAAGCGCCGATGGAGCCACCTTGTGCCACGGCCATGTATTATCCGGATCGGGTTGATGTCTGGTCGGCGACACAAAACCCACAAGCCGATATGGATATTGTGGCAGCCATGGTGGGCATGGATAAGTCGAAAATTAACGTTAACGTCACCTTATTAGGCGGCGCGTTTGGCCGTAAATCCAAACCGGATTTCTCCGCCGAAGCGGCGTTTTTATCGATGAAAAGTGGCCTGCCAATTCGTGTGCAATGGACTCGTGAAGACGATATCCAGCACAGCTATTACCACGCGGTATCCGCGCAGCACGTAGAAGCCTCGCTCAGCGACAACGGCGATGTAGAAGCTTATTTGCACCGCACGGCGTTCAGCCCAATTGCCTCCACCTTTGCCGCTGGCGCTAAAGCACCAATGAGTTTTGAGATGGATTTAGGTTTTACCGATAACCCGATTCATACACCGAACTTAAAACTGGAACGTGGTGAAGCACCGGCCATGACCCGCATTGGCTGGATGCGTTCGGTATCAAATAATTTCCACGCTTTTGCGGTGCAATCGTTTATTAACGAATTAGCCCATAAAGCCGGACAAGATCCTAAAGACTATTTATTAAAAGCCATTGGCCCGGACCGGATTATCGACGTTACGACTCAGGGGGCAGAATACCTGAACTACTGGAGTGATAAATCCGTTTACCCACTGGATACCGCACGCTTACGCAAAGCGGTGGAAAAAGTGGCGGAAATCTCTGGCTGGGGACGTAAGTTGCCCAAAGGTCGTGGCTTAGGTATTGCCGCTCATCGTAGCTTCTTAACCTATATTGCCACCGTGGTCGAGGTAGAAGTATCTGACAAAGGCGACCTGAAGATTATTAAATCCTGGGTTTCCATTGATGCAGGTACCGTTGTGAATACCGACACTGTAATTAACCAGACTCAGGGGGGTTCCATTTATGGTATTACCAATGCTATGAGTGGTGGTATCACCTTTAAAGATGGCCGTGTGCAACAAAGTAACTTCCACGATTATCAGGTGCCACGGATTACCGATGTACCGTTAGAGGTTGAAGTGGCTATTATCGAAAGTGATGAGCCGCCAGCTGGTGTTGGTGAACCGGCCACCCCGGTTTATGCGCCAGCATTATGTAATGCAATTTATGCTGCCTGTGGTAAACGTATTCGTGAACTGCCAGTTGCGGATCAATTAAAAAGCTAAGACCAAAACTGATATCAAGAACAAGCGGCTGTCAATACAGCCGCTTGTCTGGTTATTTCAGCGATTTAATCAACCGTTAAATCAAACCCACCTAAGTGATAACTCACCCCATTTAATAATGCCCGCACGCTATGATGGCCGGAATAATGTTTCCGGGTACTCATGTTTTTTAGCGAGACTTTTTTAGAAAACTCCTGAGATTGTTGTGCCTCCAGCACCACGGTTTTTAATTTAAAAACCTTAGCCCGGGTTTGGCCATTAGCTTTCACATAATCAATTGCACAATCCACCAATAAAGGTTGTGGCTCTGATTTCAGATTGCTAACCCGGAACGTCAGCGTTAGTGAATCTCCCTGTACTGCCTTCTGTGGCGAAATATCCACAACCTGAATATCTACCTCAATATCCGGGCCGTACCCTAATACCGCCAGCGCCTGAGGCTCTGCCCGTTTAATCGCAGAGCGTAACGCATGATTCACCAGCCAGCGTCGATTGTTATCCGCTTCTTCTAAACGGTTATCCGCTCCTTCCAACCAGCGGCTACAGGTGTCACATAACAGGGCCAGGTTGTCTTTACCAATGTCATTGAGGTTATTGGCAACTGAGCGGCGAACATACAGTGAGCTATCGTCTTTGAGGCATTCCAGCAAGGCCAGAACCGCCAACGGATCTTGTTTAAAGGGTTTTAGTGCGATGCCCCAGGGCAGTCGTGGTCGTGTGCCTTCTGAAATCAAACGACGTACATGTTCACTAGGGTCTGATAGCCAGTCTTTTAATTGCGCCAGAATTAACTCCGGATACTTCAGCAGAAACGGCCGGATACAGAACTCTGCGGTAAAACGCTGGGTTAACTGATACATCGCTGCCATGGATTCCTGAGGGTATTCCAGACCGTATTCACTGATATAAAAGCTATGCGGTAAATAATAAAAAGACGACATACCAAAACTGCGGCTATCCGTTAGTTTAGGTCCCATGGAGCGCACCAGAATATCCACCGCCTGTGGATAATCGTCTGGCAAATAGTTAGATAAAACCACAGCAAGATGTTTGCCACGTGGCATCAATTCCAGTTCATCAAACCCTACAATCGCCTGCTGAATAAATGATTCAGCTGGAAAACCGGCATCAATGTTTCTTATTTGTTGCGCCAGCCAGTGAATAACTTCATGACCATATTGGTCTTTTAACGCTTCAGCCACAATGCCGTCCTTTATTATCCAATCTGATGATTTTTATCAGTCTGAATACGCTTGTGCAAGCGGTTTAAGATTGCCGGAAAATTGCCGTTTCAGTAATGCCGCCAGAGTTCTGACTTTAAGTATTTTTTATGAAATGCCAGTAAAAAATCATTTTTAATTGGAAAAACAATCCATTACCTCTAATTAAATAGCATTAATAAATTATAAAAATCGATAAAAATACATTGGCATTTATCGTGCTCACAGTTGTTATTCAAAAATTTTTCAGGATTTCCCAGCAGGAGCATCTTATGAATGATCAAGTGTTAATTAATTCAACAGAACCATCGATTACTGAGCGTAATAATAAAACCGGCCAATATCAGGTACCGCTGCAAGATGCTTCGGTCGATATCTGGGAACAGAAATATTGCCTCAAAGACAGACAGGGAATGGTTCTGGAGCCGGATATTCAACACACCTTTGAGCGGGTTGCCCTTGCTATTGCCGAAGTAGAAAAAACACCGCAGTTACAGCAGCAATGGCTGCCACAATTTCGTTGGGCGCTGGAGCATGGTGCTGTTCCAGCCGGGCGTATTATTGCCAATGCCGGAGTGACACAACATAAAGCCGCTGCCTCAACGGTGAATACTACGGTATCCGATCATCTGGAAGATTCGATGAGCCAGGTATTGGCCAAGGTTCAGGAAGCGGGCCTGACGTTAAAATCCGGTGCGGGTATTGGTTATGAATTTTCCACCTTACGGCCACGGGGCAGCTTTGTTCACGGCAGTGGTGCCGAATCGGCCGGGCCACTGGCGATTATGGATATTTTCGATAAGGTGTGTGCCAATGTTTCCTGTGCCGGTGGTAAACGGGGAGCACAAATGGCCACGCTGGATGTCAGCCATCCGGATGTGCTGGAGTTTATTAAAGCCAAACGTGAAGACGGTCGCTTGCGCCATTTTAATTTGTCGTTATTGATTACCGATGAATTTATGAATGCCGTTGCCAGCGATAGTGAATGGCCGTTGGTATTTCCGATCAGCCAACAAGAACAACAAAGTCAGCCGCTGGATCTGGCCGACCCACAACATATCATCTGGAAATACTGGCCTGTGGAAGATGATTATTTTTACAACGAATATGGTGAAGTCGCCTGCCGTATTTACCGTACTATTTCGGCCAAAACCCTGTGGAATGTGATTATGACGTCCACTTACGACTACGCCGAACCCGGTTTTATTCTGATTGACCGGGTTAACGATATGAACAACAACTGGTTTTGTGAAAACATCCGTGCCACCAATTCTTGTGGTGAGCAGCCACTACCGGCTTATGGCGGTTGTTTATTAGGCTCGGTTAACCTGACTCGTTTTATTGATAATCCGTTTACAGCTGAAGCTTCTTTTAACTGGTCGTTATTTAAAGAAGTGGTCAGTATTTTTACCCGAATGCTGGACAATGTGGTGAATATTAATGGCTTACCATTATCGGCTCAGGAACACGAGTTATTACGCAAACGCCGCCATGGTATGGGATACCTGGGCTTAGGCTCGGCCATTACCATGCTGGGCATGAAATACGGTGATGCAGAATCTCAGGGCTTTACCGAAGAAGTCACCCGACAAATGGCTCTAATTGGCTGGCAGCAGGCATTGGAGCTGGCAAAAGAAAAAGGGGCAGCGCCGGTCATGGAAGAGATATTTACCCTGACAGCCGAACATTTTGCACAACGCCCGGAGTTAAAAAAAGATGGCTATCAGATCGGTGATACCTTGCCCGGTAAAGTATTACACGCTAAATACAGCCGTTATATGCAACGTATTCGGGAACAGGCACCCGAGCTGGTTGATGAACTGGCAAAAACCGGGGCGCGCTTTACTCACCATATGTCGATTGCCCCTACCGGCACCATCAGTCTGTCGTTGGGCAACAACGTCAGCAATGGTATCGAGCCAAGCTTTGCTCATCACTATGCCCGCAACATTATTAAACCGGGTCGTAAAACCAAAGAAAAAGTGGATGTTTTTTCTTATGAATTATTGGCCTATCGTGCTTTGGTCAACCCAAACGCCATGCCTTTTGACGAACAACACACCTTACCGGAATATTTTATTACCTCCGACAGTGTGACCCCGAAACAGCACGTTAATATTCAGGCTGCCGCACAAAAATGGGTGGATTCGGCTATTTCAAAAACCGCCAATGTCCCTACCGATTTCCCGTTTGAAGACTTTAAAGGCATTTATCGCTATGCCTATGAACAAGGATTAAAAGGCTGCACTACCTTCCGTTTTAACCCGGAAGTATTTCAGGGCGTATTGGTCAAAGAAGAAGATCTGGAAAATACCCGCTATCGCTTTACCTTAAACAATGGTGACGTGGTTGAGGTTAAAGGTAACGACATGGTTGAGTACGAAGGTGAAATCCATAGTGCAGCTAATTTGTATGATGCACTAAAAGAAGGCTATTACGGCAAGCTTTAAGCGACGGATTAGGTTAAGGAGAAACAGAATGACGATTAAAATTAACAATGGCATCGTTAAGTTTGAACTGGTCGATCAACAAGCTGATGAGAAACCAACAGCTAGCCAGCACCAGGAAATGCCAACACGCCCTGCGGTATTAAACGGAAAGACCTATGAAATTTATAACCAACAACAGACCACTTTTATCACCATTAATGATCAGTTGATGGCTGATGGTCAACAACGGCCGTATGAAATCCTGATCAATACCACTCATGCTCAGGATTACAGCGGCTTAACGGCCATTGCCCGGTTAAGTAGTCGGTTATTACAACAAGGAGTTAAACTTGCGGATATCGCCGATCAGCTGGGTGATATTTTTGATCCAACCGGTGGATTTAACGAAGCGTCTGGAGAGGCTTATAGTTCACTGATTGCGGCCATTGCTCAGCGATTAAAGCAGCATCAGGCGGAGTAGTATTTTTAACCAAAGCAGTAACTTCAGAACAAAAAATTCCCCACGATATCGTGGGGAATTTTTTTAGGGGGGTAGGGTTTATTAGTAGTAATAATACAGAGAAACCTGTACATAATCGTCCTGAACAAAACGGTAACTCAGGTTCTCTGGTGTTGCTGAATGAAACAACAAGCCTTCAACATTCAGCTTAATACTGTCACCTAACCGGGTTTCGGCTTCCAGCAATAAACTGCGAGTGGCCTGGTCATCCAGATCCTGACTCACACCAAACAACACTTCCGTTGATTCAGCATCATTTAACGTCAACCGCCCTCCCATAAATACATCGTTCTGACCCAACACCTGAGTGGCATCATCACGTGAGTCGTACTGATATTCGGTTAGCGCTCCCAGATCCCAGCCAGTTTCTACCAGATCATAAAAGGTATACTCAAAGCCTCCGGTTAAAGCAGTAAAGCTCTCGGCCTCAACCCCCAGGTTACCGTAATCTGATTCAATTTTATCTTCATCAAAACTGCGGTAAATGGTTTCTAATTTCCATAACCAGGAATCCAGCGTGGCTTGTAGGTCAAACCCCACCTGATCTATCAGAACATATAAGGGTGTCAGACTGTCGGGCTGGAAGGTTTCATCCAACTGGGGCACAAAAAAAGGATCACGACTAGTGCCTTTAAAATAAGACAAACCTAAATCGTAATCACCTAAGGTGTGTGCCCAACGAAGGGCCACATCAATATGCTGCTCTTCCTCAGATGACTGATACAAAGCATCGTCAGTATCAATGTCCAGAGGCAGACGAAAACGGCCGTCTTCTCCGGCAAAGGTACGCTCACGAAAGCCAGGCAGGATAAAGGCATCAATTAAGCCCCAATCCCGTATCAGAGACAGCTTTATCATTGGCTGCCCCAGCTTTTCTTCACCATCCGGCGCTTCGACAAAATCAGTCTGGTTGACGATATCCACCAGATGCTGAGATTCGGTCACGCCCCAGAACACTTTGCTGATACCGGCTTTTAATTCCCAGTCATCACCATACGTCAACCAGGAAGCTTCCCGAATATCCGCATGGCTGCGTTCATCGTCTTCACTGTCTAAACGACCAAAGGCTTTAAACACCAACTGGTGTTTGCCATCTTCCGTCTCCCAGGCAAACTCAGGCTCAGCACTGATGCTGAACTGATGGCGTGCCTGTTCAACGTCGTTATTATTGTATTGTCCGGCATTGGGAAACTCACGCCACTCAGCGCCCACATTACCACTGATATCCACCGCCATCGCTGTACTGACTACGGATGTCAGAATAAACCAGGCCGACAGTTTATTCGTTAATGTCATTCTGCAACCTCATTCCTCTAAGCTCACTGCTGTAACTTTTTATAATATCGGTGCTGAAAAACGATTAACGTGCACGTTTCAGCGTGGCTTTATTAAAGTCGGAGTCTTT